>NZ_JBEXEP010000009.1:174783-260551 GCF_040606315.1 Streptomyces sp. NPDC005438 | reverse complement strand
TTGTTATATCCTTCTCGTTGTGGGGGGCCCCCGCGCGGGCCCCCCCCCCCCACTCTTCTTCGGTACGGCTCCGTACGGGGCCGGCCCCCTCAGCTCCGGCGCTCCCAGAGCACGGCGCCCCCCACGGTGCCCACCCGCTGGTAGTGGTCGCGCAGGTAGGCCCGCAGGGTGGGCGTCCGGGAGATGGCGTAGGGCTTGCCTCGGGAGTCGTCGACCACCAACCGGGGCGGGTGGTCGGCCAGTTCGGCACGGAAGTGGTCCCAGGCGCCGTCCATGGCGTACCGCTCCCCCACCCGTACCGCGTGCCGGCCGCCGACCAGGCTGTGTCGGCCGCCGCTGTAGTTGGTGAGGAAACCGGCCGTCAGATAGCGGCTGGCCGGGGGCCGGTCGGCGAACCAGTACTGCTCGGGGTGCATCCCCCACAGCAGCACCGTGTCACCGGGCCGGGTGCGCTCCCGCACCTCGGCGCCCAGGGTGCGGGCGTGGTCCAACTCCCCCCGGGGCGCCAGCAGCAGCCCCCACAGCACGAAGCAGGCCGACAGGGCGGCGGTGGCCGCCAGCAGCCGACCCGGCAGCGGCCCCGGTTCGCGGCGCCCCAGCCGGTGCAGTACCAAGGCGCCCCACAGGGCCAGCGGGGGCAGCAGTTGGAGGTAGTAGTGGCCGTAGAACTGGAAGCCGACGACCACCCCCAGGGCCGAGGCCCCCAGCCACACCCACACCACGGTGGCGCCCGGCCACCGCTCACCGTCACCCCGCCCGCCCCTGGCGAGGCGCAGCGCGGCCCACAGCAGCGGGGCTGCCCCCATGGCCACCAGTGAGGCGTTGCCCAACGCCCGGAGCAACGCGTGCAGTTCGGCGCCGGTGACCGAGGCGTACGAGCCGGAGCCGGTGACCATCCAGTACAGGAAGGGGCCCGGTCCGAACCACAGGGCGAAGGCGACGAAGGGCGCGGCCACCGAGGCCAGCGACAGCACGCAGACCGTCGGGCGGGGTCGGGCGCGCCACATCAGGTACAGCACCGGCAGCCACACCGCCCCGCCGGTCTGCTTGGTCAGCGCCGCCCCGGCCACGGCCAGCCCCGCCAGCGCCCATCTGCGGCGGTCCGCGCACCACACGGCCAGCGCGGTCCACGGCAGCATGAAGATCTCGAAGGTGGCCGCCTGCGAGTCCTCGGGCACCAGGGCCACGCTCAGCAGCACGGTCAGCGTCCCGGCCGTCCAGCCGGCCGAGTCCCCCCACCAGCGCCGGGCCAGCGAGGCCACCAGCAGGGCGGTGGCGGCCACCGCGAGGACGGCGGCCACCTTGAGCGGCCACAGCGACTGGTCGCCGAACACCGCGAAGCAGCCCTGGTACAGCAGGGGTACCAGGGGTGGCTTGCGGTCCACCACCGTGTCGTACAGCCGTCCCCCGTCGGTGAGTTGGCGTGCCTGGGTGGCCAGGAAGCCCTCGTCCGGGTTGGACAGCTCCCGGGTGAACGACGGGAGTCGGGTCACGGTGGTGAGCAGCAGCACCACCGGGGCCAGCCTCAGCCACCAGGGGTCGCGGGTGCGCGGCCGGGCCCAGGGGTGGGGGCGGGGAGACGACGGCATGGGCACCAACGTATCCGCCGCCCGGCCCCCTCCCGACCTCGGCCTCCGCTCAGTCCCCGCGCTGGCCCAGCAGGCTGTGGTGGCGGCCGTAGACCACGTACAGGACCAGTCCGACGAGCATCCAGAAGGTGAACCTCAGCCAGGTCTCCACGCTGAGGTTGAGCATCAGCCACAGCGAGGCCAGCACCGACAGGATCGGCAGTACCGGCACCCAGGGGGCGCGGAAGGCCCGGGGCAGATCGGGCCGGCTGCGGCGCAGCAGCACCACCCCGAGGGCGACGACCACGAAGGCGAACAGGGTGCCGATGTTCACCATCTCCGTGAGTTCGGTGACCGTGAAGAAGCCGGCGATCAGCGCCACCCCCACCCCGAGCAGCACCGTGGTGCGGTACGGGGTGCCGAAGCGGGGGTGCACCTGGGAGAAGGCCCGGGGCAGCAGGCCGTCCCGGCTCATGGCGAAGAACACCCGGGTCTGGCCCAGCAGCAGGATCATCACCACCGAGGTCAGCCCCACCGCCGCTCCGAAGGAGATCACCCCGGCGAAGAACGGTTGCCCCACGGCCTTGAACGCCGACCCCAGCGGGGCCTCGCTCTCCAGCTCGGTGTACTTCTGCATCCCGGTCACCACCAGGGACACCGCCACGTACAGGGCCGTGCAGATCGCCAGCGAACCGAAGATGCCGCGCGGCAGGTCCCGTTGGGGGCGGCGGGTCTCCTCGGCGGCGGTGGCGACGATGTCGAAGCCGATGAACGCGAAGAAGACCACCGCGGCGGCCGAGAAGATGCCCATCACCCCGAAGTGCGAGGGGCTGATGCCGAACAGCACCTGCGACAGCGGGGTCAGCAGGCCCGAGGTGCCCTCGTCCACGGGCTTCTCCGGCGGGATGAAGGGCGTGTAGTTGTCGCCCACCACGTAGAACAGCCCGGCGACGATCACGATCAGCACCACCGACACCTTGATGGCCACCACCGCCGAGGTCACCCGGGCCGACAGCTTCATGCCCAGCAGCAGCACCCCGGTCAGCACCAGCACCAGCAGGGCCGCCAGGACGTCGAAGCCGAAGCCACCCCCGGAGTGGGTGAGCGCGGCCGGCACCGTGATCCCCACGTTGTCCAGCAGCTGGGTCACGTACTGGGACCAGCCGCCGGCCACCGTGGCCGCGCCCAGGGCCAGCTCCAGCACCAGGTCCCAACCGATGATCCAGGCCGGCAGTTCACCCAGGGAGGCGTACGAGAAGGTGTACGCCGACCCGGCCACCGGCACCGTGGAGGCGAACTCGGCGTAGCACAGGGCGGCCAGCCCGCAGACCACTGCGGCCACCACGAAGGACAGGGCCACCGAGGGCCCCGCGTACTCCTTGGCCACCGTGCCGGTGACCACGAAGATGCCGGTGCCGATGACCACCCCGACGCCGTAGACCACCAGGTCCAGGGCGGTGAGCGACTTCCTCAGCCGGTGCTCGGGCTCCTCGGTGTCCCGGATGGACTGCTCGACCGACTTGGTACGGAACAGGGCGTCGGTGCCCCGTGGCTGTCGGTGGTTTCTGGCCATGGGCGTACCTCCGTGCGCGGACCCGGACGTTCCGGCCCTGTTCCGCAGCCGTACCACCACGGGGCCCGCACACCACGGCCGTCACCCGAAGAGACGCAGGAGGCACCCCCGGGCCGTCCCCGGTGGTGCCTCCCGGCACGTTCCGTGTCCGCTCAGTCCCGGCTCAGACCCGCGCCGCTCTCCGCCTCGGTGTCGAAGCGCCCGTCGATACGGGACACCAGCCCGGTCACCTGGCGGGCGATGTCCGGGGCGGTCAGCCCGATCTCGGACAGCACCTCCTTGCGCGAGGCGTGGTCGAGGAAGCGCTCGGGGATGCCGAAGTCCCGCAACGGCACGTCCACACCGGCGTCCCGCAGGGCCTGCGACACCGCCGAACCCACCCCGCCGGCACGGCTGTTGTCCTCGACGGTGACCACCACCCGGTGCCGGTCCGCGAGCGGCGCCAGCGCCTCGTCCACCGGCTTGACCCACCGGGGGTCCACCACGGTGGTGGAGATGCCCTGCTTCTCCAGCAGTTCGGCCGTCTCCAGGCACATGGGGGCGAGCGCGCCCACCGAGACCAGCAGGACGTCGGGGGTGTCGGTGCCCGGCTCGCGCAGCAGGTCCATGCCACCCACCCGGCCCAGGGAGGGCACCTCCGGGCCGACGCTGCCCTTGGAGAAGCGGACCACGGTGGGCGCGTCCTTCACCCGTACCGCCTCGCGCAGCTGGGCGCGCAGCTGGCTGGCGTCCCGGGGAGCGGCCAGCCGCAGTCCGGGCACCACCTGGAGGATCGACATGTCCCACATGCCGTTGTGGGAGGCACCGTCGCTGCCGGTCACCCCGGCGCGGTCCAGGACGAAGGTGACCCCGCAGCGGTGCAGGGCCACGTCCATCAACAACTGGTCGAAGGCACGGTTGAGGAAGGTGGCGTACACCGCGAACACCGGGTGCACCCCGCCGGTGGCCAGCCCGGCGGCGCTGACGGCCGCGTGCTGCTCGGCGATACCCACGTCGTAGACCCGGTCGGGGAAGGCCTCCGCGAAGGGCTGGAGTCCCACCGGCCGCATCATCGCGGCGGTGATCGCCACGATGTCCTCGCGCTCCCGGCCGAGTTGGACCATCTCCTCACCGAACACCGAGGTCCAGTCCGCCCCCGAGGCGGACACCGGCAGGCCGGTGTCCGGGTGGATGACCCCGACCCCGTGGAAGCGGTCGGCCTCGTCCTCCAGGGCCGGGCGGTACCCGCGCCCCTTCTCGGTGATGCAGTGCACGATGACCGGCCCGCCGAAGCGCTTGGCCCGCTGGAGGGCGGACTCCAGGGCCTCGATGTTGTGCCCGTCGATGGGGCCGACGTACTTCAGCCCGAGGTCCTCGAACATGCCCTGGGGGGCGATGACGTCCTTCAGGCCCTTCTTGGCGCCGTGCAGGGTGCCGTACAGCGGCTTGCCCACCACCGGGGTGCGGTTGAGCATCTCCTTGCCCCGGGCGAGGAAGCGCTCGTACCCGTCGGTGGTGCGCAGGGTGGCGAGGTGGCTGGCGAGGCCGCCGATGGTAGGGGCGTAGGACCGCTCGTTGTCGTTGACCACTATGACCAGGGGCCGGTTCTTGGCGGCGGCGATGTTGTTCAGCGCCTCCCAGGCCATCCCGCCGGTCAGGGCGCCGTCACCGATGACGGCGACCACCTGGTCCCGGCGCCCGCGCACCTCGTTGGCCTTGGCCAGCCCGTCGGCCCAGCCCAGCACGGTCGAGGCGTGCGAGTTCTCGATCACGTCGTGCTCGGACTCGGCCCGCGAGGGGTACCCGGAGATGCCACCCTTGGCCCGCAGCCGGGAGAAGTCCTTGCGCCCGGTCAGCAGCTTGTGCACGTACGACTGGTGGCCGGTGTCGAACAGCACCCGGTCCCGGGGGGACTCGAAGACGCGGTGCAGGGCGATGGTGAGTTCCACGACGCCCAGGTTGGGGCCCAGGTGGCCACCGGTACGGGAGACCGAGGCGACCAGGAAGGCACGGATCTCCCGCGCCAGCTCGTCGAGCTGCTCCGGGGTGAGCGCGTCCAGGTCACGTGGGTTCTCCACCCTGGACAGCAACCCTCCCTCCCTGGCCGCCGACTGACGCTCCTCGCGCGGTGCCTGTGGCACTGTGCCTCCTTGCTGTCGAGCTGTGCGCCGATCCGATGAGTCTAATGTTCCGTACGGTCCGGCCGAACGCCCACGGTACGGATCAGCCAACGCCCCGGCCAGGGGTACCGGAAGCCGCGTTCGCGGAACACCGGCGGCCGTACGACCCACTCCGGCGGAACGCCAACCGCCCCGCCGCCCCCGGAAGATGAGACGCCCACAGGTCGGCTCGCGTTCCCTCCGGGGACACCGATGTGACCTCTCCCGCATCCCCTGCACGCACGGACGCGGTGGCCCGGGTACGGCTCAGCGCCGTGGGCCACCGCGTCGCGACGGTGAGGGTGCGGTACCGGTCAGGTACGGCCGGCCGTCTTCTGGGTACGGCGGGAGACCGAGTCGATGACCACGGCCGCCAGCAGCACCGCGCCGGTGATCATGAACTGGATCTCGCTGGCCATGCCCAGCAGGTTCAGCCCCTGCTCGATGGACTGGATCACCAGGATGCCCAGCAGGGCCGACCAGATCTTGCCGCGACCACCGAAGAGGCTGGTACCGCCGATGACGGCGGCGGCGATCACGTTCATCAGGGTGTTGCCGGCGCCCAGGCTCTTGGTGGCACCGCCGGACATGCTGGCGATGAACAGACCGCCGAAGGCGGCCAGCATCCCCGCGATACCGAACACCGTGATGCGGACCCGCTCCACGTTGATGCCGGCCCGCCGGGCGGCCTCGGCGTTGCCGCCGACGGCGAAGATCTGCCGGCCGTAGACCGTACGGCGCACCACGAAGTCCGCGATCAGCAGCACCGCCAGGAACAGCACCAGCGCCAGGGGCAGGCCCCGGGACTGGTTGAGGATGTACGCGGCGACGAAGGCCACGACGGCCAGCACCGCAGTGCGCACCACGATCTCGGCGACCGGGCGGAACGGCAGGTTGGCCTTGCGGCGACGGTCGGCGTCCAGCAGCAGGCTGCCGGCGTAGACCAGGGTGGCCACCAGGGCCAGGCCGTACGCGGCGGCGATGTCCTCGAAGTAGTAGCCGGTCAGGTCCTCGACGATGCTGCCGTTGGGAGTGTTGATGCTCCCTTCCTTGCCCATCAGCCAGATCTGCAGGCCGCTCCAGCCGAGGAAGCCGGCCAGGGTGACGACGAAGGCGGGCACTCCCACCCGGGCGAAGAAGAAGCCGTGCAGCAGGCCGATGGCCAGACCGGCCAGGATGGCCAGGACCACCGCGACCGTGTCGTTGAGGTCGTGGGTGACGCTGAGCACCGCCCAGACGGCCGCGCCGACACCGGCCACCGAGCCGACCGACAGGTCGATCTCGCCGAGCAGCAGCACGAAGACGATGCCGGTGGCCATGATGCCGGTACCGGCGATGTAGACACCGATGTCACTGAGGCTGCCGGCCGACAGGAAGCGGTCGTTGAGGGACTGGAAGATGACCGCGATCACGATCAGCCCCAGGATCACCGGCAGCGAGCCCAGCTCACCGCCACGGATCCGGCGCTTGAAGTCGGCGAGGTAGCCGGCGAAGCCCTGCTCCCGTACCAGCAGCCGGGGGTCGACCGCCGGGACCGCGCCCGGGGCCGGGGCGGTGCCGTTGGACGGCTCGGCTCCCTCGCGTTCCTTGTTGACGGTGTCGCTCACTTCGACGCCTCCTTGCTGCGCGCGTGCCGGCGGGTGACCGCGTTGTCCGAGGCACCGGTGATCGCGGCGATGATCTCCTCGTGGGAGGTGTCCTGGACGTCGAAGACGCCGTTGTTGCGGCCCAGGCGCAGTACGGTCACCCGGTCCGCGACCGCCTGCACGTCGGCCATGTTGTGGCTGATGAGCAGCACACCGAGGCCGCGTTCCCGCAGCCGCTCCACCAGGTCCAGGACCTGCGCGGTCTGCTCCACGCCGAGGGCGGCGGTCGGTTCGTCGAGGATGACGACCTTGGGGTCGCCGATCAGCGCGCGGGCGATGGCCACCACCTGCCGCTGTCCACCGGACAGCGAGGCGACCGGGATCCGCACGCTGGGGATGCGGATGGAGAGCGTGTCGAGCAGCTCCTTGGCCCGCTTCTCCATCTCGATCTCGTTGAGGATCCTGGCGCCGTTGACCTCGTTGCCGAGGAAGAGGTTCGCCACCACGTCCAGGTTGTCGCACAGCGCGAGGTCCTGGTAGACGGTCGCGATGCCCAGCTCCTGGGCGTCGTGGGGCCGGGAGATGGTGACCGGCCGGCCCTCCCACTCGATGGTGCCCTCGTCGATGGGGTGGACGCCCGCGACGGTCTTCACCAGCGTGGACTTGCCGGCGCCGTTGTCGCCGACCAGCGCCACGACCTCACCGGCGTGGATCTCCAGGTTCACGTCGGTGAGCGCCTGCACCGCGCCGAACCGTTTGTAGATTCCACGCAACGCCAAAACGGTTTCGTTCGGCACTGAGCCAACTCCGATCTTTCAGCGGGACGCCGCCCCCGTCCTCGGACCGGGGCGGCCTCCCGCGCACTCAGGGAAGTGTGGCCGCGCGTCGCGGCGGCCGACCGGGCGTCACTGAAGACCGGCGTCCTTGCAGGCCTTGGCGAACGCCTTGGTGCAGATCTGCTCGACCTTGTAGACCTTGTCCTTGATGATCGTGTCCTTGATGTTGTCCTTGGTCACGACCTGGGCGCTGAACAGCTGGGAGGGCACGCCCTTCTCGCTCTTGCTGTCCACCTTCTTCGGGGTCAGCTTCTCGATGCCCTTGTCCTCCAGCAGGTTCACCGCGATCTCCGCGGTGGTCTCGGCCTGGGGCTTGATCGCCTTGTAGATGGTCAGCGTCTGGTCGCCCTTGATGATGCGCTGCAGACCGGCCAGCTCGGAGTCCTGCCCGCCCAGGGGCACGTCGGTGATGCCGGACTTCTTCATCGCGGTGGAGACGCCGCCGGCCATGCCGTCGTTGGCGGCGTACACCCCGTCGAAGCCCTTCTTGCCGAGCTTGGTGATGGCCGCGCCCATCTTCTTGTTGGCCTCGTCCGGCGACCAGTCCGGGATGTCCTGCTCGTAGACGATCTTCTTGACCTTCTTGTCGAGCACGCTGTGCGCGCCCTTCTTGAACAGCGGCGCGTTGGGGTCGGTCGGCGACCCGTTGATCATGACGACGTTGCTGTCCTTGGCCTTGTCGCCGAGCGCCTCCACCAGGCCCTCGCCCTGGAGCTCGCCGATCTTCTCGTTGTCGTAGGAGATGTACGAGGAGATCGGCCCCTCGGCCAGACGGTCGTAGGCGACGACCTTCACGTCCTTCTTCTCCGCGCGCTCCACCCACGACTTGGTGGCCTGGGCGTCCACGGGGTCCAGGATGATCACCTTCACGCCCTGGGTGATCAGGGCGTCGAACTGCTTCTTCTGCTTCTCGGTGTCCTGGGTGGCGTTGTTGTACTTGATCTCGCAGTCGTCGCAGAGCTTCTTGATCTTGCCCTCGATCAGCGGACGGTCGAAGGTCTCGTATCTGGTGGTCTTGTTCTCGGGGAGCAACAGACCGATGGTCTTGTCGTCTCCACCGTCGTCGCCGCCACCCGCCTTGCCACAGGCGGAGAGGGTCAGCGCGACGGAGATCGCGGTGGTGCCGAGTACGACGCGACGCCAGCGTGCGTTCATGGGGTCTTACCTCCCTGACGAGGCCGCGCCCTCGCGGCCGAGGTGGCTCGGAGTCAACCCCTCCGCGCGGTAACCGTCAAGAAGTTAATCATTAACGAGATGGCAACGATGCCAATCGTTCTCCGTGTGAACGCAAAACCGGAGGGTCGATCCCCCGGAAACAGGGGCCGGAAAGGGCCCGACAGGGCCCGTCAGAGGGACGGTGAACCGGCGGGAGACCTCAGGCCGGACTGGCCGCCAGGGACGACGGCAGCACCGTGGCGTCACCCATCTCGCTCAGCACTAGGGCCAGGGCGCCCAGCACCTCCGCACGTCCGCCCAGCGCCCCGGAGACCACCGTCAACTGCCGTGCCGCACTGGGGATCGCGTACCGGGCGACCGAGTCCCGTACGGGATCCAACACCAGGTCTCCAGCTTCCGCCAGATCGCCGCCCAGCACCACACGGCGGGGGTTGAGGAGGTTGCACAGGTTGGCCACACCGCTGCCGATGTGCCGACCGATGTCGGCGATCACCCGGCGGCAGCCAGGGTCCCCCTCGTTGGCCAGGTCGACCATCCCCACCATGGTGAGCCCGTCACCGTGGCTGGAGCGCAGCAGGGGCAGCACGTAGCGGGCGGCGGTGAAGGTCTCCAGGCAGCCACGGTTGCCGCAGCGGCAGACGGGGCCGGACTCGTCCAGGGTGATGTGGCCGATCTCGCCGGCCGTACCGCCCGGACCACGGTAGATCTGGCCGTTGATGACCAGTCCCGCGCCCACTCCGCTGGCGACCTTGATGTACGCCAGGTCGTCCGAGCCCTGACCGCTCCCCCACACCTGCTCGCCCAGCGCCCCGAGGTTGGCGTCGTTGTCCACGTGGACGGGCACGCCCAGCCGCTTGCCCATCTCCTTGGCGGGGTTGACGCCGGTCCAGCCCGGGAGGATCGCGGTGGAGCCCAGGGCGCCGCTCTCCATGTCGATGGGGCCCGGCACTCCCAGGCCCACCCCGATCACCTTCCGGGGGCTTATGTCGTACGCCGCGAGCAGCCGTTGCACCAGTTGCTCGGCCCGGTCGAAGCCCTGGTCGGCGGAGGAGTCCACGTCGAACGGCTCCGACTCCTCGGCCAGCACCTGGTGGGCCAGGTTGCCCAGGGCGATGCGCAGGTGGGAGTGGCCGAAGTCGACGCCGACCACGATGCCGGCGTCCCCCGACAGGGAGACGCTGCGGGCCCGTCGGCCGCCCGCGGAGGTCGGGGTGACCTGGACGGTCCCGCCGTCCTTCAGTTCTCGAACGATGTTGGAAACGGTCGCGGCGGACAGCCCCGTGGTACGGGCGATCTCCGCCTGGGTGAGCGAGCCGGCCATCCGTACCGCTCGCACCACTCGCTCCAGATTGGCGCGGTGGAGCGAGGACTGTGAGCCCGGAGTCTCCACGAGCATCCACCCCGATCCGGCCGACGGCACGACCATCCAGCACATCGCCCCACAGCGTGGTGGGGTGATTGTGAGTCCAACATCTGAACTCTAAGCACAGCCGGTGTTGTTACTCCGCGTCAAGTCCCCGAACCCGGCGACGCCCAGAGGCGCGTCACAGCTTATGCCACTTCGGGTATGCCGTTGACCTGGGGATTCTGGTACGGACCAGCCCCCGGGGGGACTGGTCCGCAGCCATCGCCGTCGAGGACGGACTACTTCACCGCGCCGGCGGTGAGCCCCTCCTGCACCTGGCGCTGGAAGACCATGTAGACCACCAGGATCGGGACCATGGCGATGGTCAGACCTGCGAAAAGGGCTCCCCAGTCACCTTCGTACCCCTGGGCCACGGACAGCTCGGCCAGACCCTGAGTGAGCAGCGCCTTATCTTTACTTTCCGAATTGAGGGCCAGGGGCAGGAAGTACTGGTTCCACTGGCCGAGGAAGTTGAAGATGCCGATGCTGATCAGGCCGGGCTTGGCCATCGGCAGCATGATCTGGAAGAAGGTCCTCAGGTGCGAGGCCCCGTCGATGGTCGCCGCCTCGGCCACGCTCCCCGGCAGGGTGCGGAAGAACGAGGTCATGAAGAAGGTGGTGAAGGGCAGGGAGTAGGCGATGTACGCCAGGATGAGCCCCAGCTTGCTGTCCAGCAGTCCGAAGTTGCTCATCACGAAGAACAGCGGGACCACGGCGAGGATGATCGGGAACATCATCCCGCCGGCGAACAGCAGGTAGACGAAGCGGTTGCCGGGAAAGGTGAACCGCGCGATCACGTACGCGGCCATCGACCCCAGCAGCATGGTGCCGGGCAGTGAACCGGCCAGCACCGTCAGGGAGTTGAGGGCGTAGGTGCCGATGTTGGCGTCGGACCAGGCGTTGGCGAAGTTCTCGATGCTGAACGAGCTGGGAAAACCGAAGGGCTTGCCCTGGATGTCGGCCGAGTCCCGCATGGAGTTGACGGCCACCCAGAGCAGCGGGCCGGCGGCCATCACCACCCACAGGATCAGGAAGGCACCGGAGAAGACGTTCAGCACCCCGCCCTCGGAGGGCTGCCCCGACCTCACCGGAGGCTCGCGGCGGCTGGCTCCTCCCGGGCCACCCTCGTCGTCGGGTGCCTTGACCTGCACGGCCTCCTCGGCCGGCTGCGTTGCGCTCATCTTGTCGACTCTCTCCCCGCTTCGTCTCAGAACTCGATGCGCTCGCGCCGGCTGAGCAACATCATGATCCCGGAGAAGACCATGGTGACCAGCAACAGCACCACACCGACCGCCGTGGCATAACCGGCCTGGCCGGAGTCGAATGCCTTCTTGTACAGGTAGACCGGGGTGACCAGGGTGGAGTCACCGGGACCGCCCTTGTTGATCGTCATGATGTGGACGATGGCGAAGGCGTCCAGGGCCTGGATGCCCATGTAGATCCAGCCGGTCTGCACGGTGTCCCAGATCAGCGGCAGCGTGACCCGGAAGAACGTGGTGGGCCGGCTGGCGCCGTCCAGCAGCGCCGCCTCGTAGATGTCCTTGGGGATGGACCCCATGGCGGCCGAGAACAGCACCACGTAGAAGCCGACGAACATCCAGCACAGGACGAACAGCACGCTCCACAGCGCCAGGCTCGGATCGCCCAGCCACTGCTGGCTGAGGGAGCCCAGTCCGATGGCCTCCAGGGTCTCGTTGATGGGCCCGGTGATGGGGTCGTACATCGCGCCCCAGACCACACCGATGATGGCCACCGAGAGGACCTGGGGGAAGAAGTAGACGATCTTGTAGAACTTCGCGCCCCAGACCCCGGAGATCGCCTCGTTCTTACGGTGCCGCCCCCCGGCCTGGAGCATGAAGGCGAAGAACAGCCCCAGCCCGAGGGTGAACACCGGGGCCACGACCAGCAGCAGCAGGCTGTGCCGGATCGAGGCCCAGAACGTCGAGTCGTCCCACAGCCGGGCGTAGTTGTCCAGACCGACGAAGTTGAAGTTCCCGCTGTACCCGGTCCAGTCGGTGAGCGAGTAGTAGAACGCCTGGAAGAACGGCGAGACCACGAAGATCGCGTAGATCACCAGCGGGATCGCCAGGAACCACGCGATGAAGCGGTACTTGTCCAGGGTGCGGTACCGAGGGTCGTGCTTCGCCTTGTCTGGAGTGAAGTTGGGCGGCAGGAAGAACGCCGCGACCAGTGCCGGTAGGTTGGCCGCGGACGGCTCCCGCCGCGTGCCCGGTGCCGAGTCGACGGTGGTCACCCCAGCCGTCTTTCGGACGTCGTTCGCCATGCCGCCCCGCTCCATGCTTCCCGTTGGGTGAGTTTCCCGTACGCGCGGTCGCGCGATCAGGTGTGCTTGTACTTCTTGACGGACTTGTCCTTGGCAGTCTCGTCGGCCGCCTTCTGACAGCGCTTGACGGCCTCGGAGGGCGAGATGTCACCGGACATCATCGACGCGATGGCGCCGCCCACCTTGTCCTTGTGCAGCTCCAGGTACCAGTCGACGATCCGCGGGATGACCACGTTCTCGCCGGCGGCACCCAGGATGTCCTTGGCGGACTTCAGGCCCGGCTGCAGCTTCATGCCGTTGGCCGCGCCGTCCACACAGGTCAGGGCGGAGACCAGCTTGGTGAAGTTCTGGGTGGACTCCTTGCTCAGCATCAGCCGGAGCCACTCCATGCCACCTTCGAGGTTCTTGGCCTTGGCCGGCACCATGAAGGGCTCGCTGGCCTCGGCGTAGATGGTCTCGAACGGCATCTTGTCCGACTTGTCGAGGCTGGAGGGCGGAGCCACCGTCATCTCGAAGTCCTTGGGCGTGGTCTTCTTCGCCTCGTTCTCCACCCAGGAGCCGTTCGGGATGAACAGCGCCTTGCCCTTGGTCCACTGGGTCTGGGACTGGATGTGGTCGATGGACGGGCTGCCCTTGAGGACGTACCCCTTGGCGTACAGCTCGTGGTAGGCCTCGAACGCCTTCTTCACCGCGTCGTGCTTCCACGCGTTCGGTTCGAGGTTGTCGATGTTCTTCAGTACGTCCGCCCCGCCGATCTTGGCGATGAACGGGTACAGCGTGAAGGCGAAGTAGTACGGGTGCTTACCGGCGTAGGTCCAGCCGGCGATGCCCTCCTTCTTGGCCTTGGCGCAGACCGAGAGCATCTCGTCCCAGGTCTTGGGGTACTCGGCGTCCAGCTTCTCCAGGGCGGTCTTGGAGTACCAGGCTCCGTAGACCGTGTAGGAGTAGTTCAGCTGGTACATCTTGTTGCTGCCGAACTGGCCCTTCTCGATGGTGCCCGGGATCAGGATGTCCCGGACCTTCTTCGAGGGGTCGTCCGGCGCGGGGGCGTCCAGCAGCGGAGCGAGGTCGGCGACCTGCTCCTCCTTGATGAGGCTGGCCACGTCCATGTTCTCGGCGCCGGAGTTGTTGATCACGTCCGGCGGGCTGCCCTTGACCATGCGCGGCTGCATCACCGTGCGGATCTTCTGGGTCTTGGCGTGCTTGACCTTGCCGAAGCTCTTCGCGTACACGGTGTTGTTGTCCACGGCGTACTGGTCGCCGTAACCGCCGTTGAAGATCACGACTTCCAGCGGCGCCTTCTTGTTGACGCCCAGCGGGTTGGACTTGCTCTTGTCCCCCGCCTCGTACTTGTCCTTGCTGTCGCCGTCACCCCCGCTCGCGCAGGAGCTGAGCGCGCCTATGGCCGGCACGGCGACCAGACTCGCAGCAGCGGACCGCTTGATCAGGTCACGACGGTTGACGTGGGTGGAACCCATGCTCAAGTCCTCGCTTTCTCCAGGACTCTGGCGGCGCCCCGCCCCTCACGTTCGGTGGCTCTGGAGGGGTGGGCACCGCGGATCATTTGACGCTCATAGTGCTGCTGAGACTGGTTGTCCTTACCGGCTGACGGCGAGATTGACACAATGCCGTCCCGGATGTCGACAGGTATAGTCCACTTCTCCTCAAGGGGGCAAGATCGAGTGCAAGGTTGCCCGCAGTCTTTCCCGAGTTGAGACCTCAACGACGCCAGGCGGCGCCGTACCCCATGCTTATGGGGTACGGCGCCGCCTGGACAATGGGCGTGCGCCCCCGGATTACTTGCGGATCAGGGACCGCAGCACGTACTGCATGATCCCGCCGTTGCGGTAGTAGTCGGCCTCGCCGGGAGTGTCGATACGGACCTTGGCGTCGAACTCCACACCGCTGTCGGTGCTCACCCGTACGGTCTCGGGGATGCCGCCGTCGTTCAGCGCGGTGATCCCGCTGAAGGAGAACGTCTCCTCACCGCTGAGCCCGAGCGACTCCGCCGAGGCGCCCTCGGGGAACTGGAGCGGCAGCACGCCCATGCCGATGAGGTTGGAGCGGTGGATGCGCTCGTAGCTCTCGGCGATGACCGCCTTGACGCCCAGCAGCGCGGTGCCCTTGGCGGCCCAGTCGCGCGAGGAGCCGGAACCGTACTCCTTGCCGGCCAGGATGACCAGCGGGATGCCGGCCTCCTGGTAGTTGCGGGAGGCGTCGTAGATGAAGCTCACCGGCGCCTCGGCGGCAGCCTCGGCCTGGGTGAAGTCGCGGGTGTAGCCGCCCTCGGTGCCGGGCGCGATCTGGTTGCGCAGCCGGATGTTGGCGAAGGTGCCCCGGATCATCACCTCGTGGTTGCCGCGCCGGGAACCGTAGGAGTTGAAGTCCCGCCGGGCGACACCGTGCTCGGTGAGGTACTTGCCGGCCGGGGTGTCGGCCTTGATGGCGCCGGCCGGGGAGATGTGGTCGGTGGTGACCGAGTCCCCCAGCTTGGCCAGCACCCGGGCGCCGGAGATGTCCGAGACCGGCTCCGGGTCCATGGCCATGCCCTCGAAGTACGGGGGCTTGCGGACGTAGGTGGACTCCGGGTCCCACTCAAAGGTGTTGCCGGTGGGCACCGGGAGGGCCTGCCACTGGGCGTCGCCGGCGAACACGTCCTCGTAGGAGGAGGTGAACATCTCCTGGCCGATGGCGGAGGCCACCACCTCGTTGACCTCGGCCTCGGTGGGCCAGATGTCCTCCAGGAACACCGGCTTGCCGTCGGGGTCGGTGCCCAGCGCCTCGGTGGTGATGTCCACCTTCATGGAGCCGGCCAGGGCGTAGGCCACCACCAGCGGGGGCGAGGCCAGGTAGTTCATCTTGACGTCGGGGTTGATCCGGCCCTCGAAGTTGCGGTTGCCGGACAGCACCGAGGTGACGGCCAGGTCGTTGTCGTTGACCGCCTTGGAGACCTCCTCCGGCAGCGGGCCGGAGTTGCCGATGCAGGTGGTGCAGCCGTAGCCGACCAGGTTGAAGCCCACCTTGTCCAGGTACGGGGTGAGGCCGGCCCGGTCGAAGTAGTCGGTCACGACCTTGGAGCCGGGGGCCAGGGTGGTCTTCACCCACGGCTTGCGGGTGAGACCCCGCTCCACCGCCTTCTTCGCCACCAGGGCGGCGGCCACCATCACGTTGGGGTTGGAGGTGTTGGTGCAGGAGGTGATGGCCGCGACGGTGACGGCACCGTGGTCGATCTCGTAGGTGGAGCCGTCGGCGGCGGTGACCGTGGTGGGCTTGCTGGGCACCCCGTTGGAGACGGCCGGGGCGTCGGAGGCCGGGAAGGACTCCTTGCCCGCCTCGTCGCTGTCCACGTTGGGCACGTAGTTGCGGACGTCCACGGCGAACTGGGACTTGGCCTCGGACAGCGCGATGCGGTCCTGGGGGCGCTTGGGACCGGCGATGGAGGGGACCACCGTGGAGAGGTCCAGCTCCAGCTTCTCGGAGAAGGCCGGCTCGGCGGTCGGGTCCAGCCACAGACCCTGTTCCTTGGCGTAGGCCTCGACCAGGGCGAGCTGCTGCTCGCTACGGCCGGTCAGCTTCAGGTAGTTGATGGTCTCGCCGTCGATCGGGAAGATCGCCGCGGTGGAACCGAACTCGGGCGACATGTTGCCGATGGTGGCGCGGTTGGCCAGCGAGGTGGCGGCCACGCCCTCGCCGTAGAACTCCACGAACTTGCCCACCACACCGTGCTTGCGCAGCATCTCGGTGATGGTCAGCACCAGGTCGGTGGCGGTGGTGCCCGGGGACAGCTCGCCGGTCAGCTTGAAGCCGACCACCCGGGGGATCAGCATCGACACCGGCTGGCCGAGCATGGCGGCCTCGGCCTCGATGCCGCCGACGCCCCAGCCCAGCACACCGAGGCCGTTGACCATGGTGGTGTGGGAGTCGGTGCCGACCAGGGTGTCCGGGTACGCCTGGCCGTCGCGCACCATCACCGAACGGGCCAGGTGCTCGATGTTCACCTGGTGCACGATGCCGGTGCCGGGGGGCACCACCTTGAACTCGTCGAAGGCGGTCTGGCCCCAGCGCAGGAACTGGTAGCGCTCACGGTTGCGGCCGTACTCCAGCTCCACGTTCTGGGTGAAGGCGTTGCTGGTGCCGAACTTGTCGGCGATCACCGAGTGGTCGATGACCAGCTCGGCGGGGGCCAGGGGGTTGATGCGCCCGGCGTCCCCGCCCAGCTCCTTGACGGCCTCGCGCATGGTGGCGAGGTCGACCACGCAGGGCACACCGGTGAAGTCCTGCATGATGACCCGGGCCGGCGTGAACTGGATCTCCTGGTGGGGCTGGGCGGAGGGGTCCCAGTTGCCGAGCGCACGAATGTGGTCGGCGGTGATGTTGGCACCGTCCTCGGTGCGCAGCAGGTTCTCCAGCAGCACCTTCAGGCTGTACGGGAGTCGGGCGGAGCCCTCGACCTTGTCCAGCTTGAAGATCTCGTACGACTCGTCGCCCACACGCAGGGTGGTCCGGGCGTCGAAGCTGTTCGCCGACACGACAGTCTCCTTCAGTGCATAAAAGCTCGCGTACCGCTGCCATCCTCCCGCCACTACCCGGAACGGCCCCGATAAGGTAAGACTTAGTTAGGTTGGCCTTACCTGTCGGTGTCCGGCTGAGCGGTCACGGTACACCTCGCGTCAGATATCTCGATGTCGAGATAACTCTAGTACACGACCGCGTGTTCCTCATGCCCTGGCTCCCTCAACTGCCGCCCGTGCCCTCGGAGAGGGGCCGGGTGGCGGCAGGCGTGTACGGCCTCCCACCACCCGTGTGACCACCCCTCGGGCCGGGGCGCGTCACGATCAGACCGGGGTCACCGGCGCCTGGAGTTCGGTGACCCACTGGTCGCGGTCCTCGGGGCACTCCAGGTTGACCTCGCGGGGGTAGCCGTTCGACCGGTAACCGTTGTCGTCGATCCAGCGGGCCAGGAGTTGGGCGGTGGGGAGCACGGTGTCCATCGAGCCACGGTGTACGACGGTCGCGGCGTGGTCGAGGGCCGGCAGGTCGAGGACGCGGAAGGCACCCGACCGGAGCGGGGCGGCGACCTGGACGGCGGCGTGGACGATGATCCCGCCACCGCCCTCGGGGGCGTCCTCGTACGAGGCGATGCCGGGGCCGGTGGGCGTGACACCCGCCGCGCCCAGGCGCCGGAACAGCTCCTCGTAGAGCGGCCTGATGACCGGGCCGATGTCGCCGGGTTCGTAACTCGCGGCGGTCGCGGTCAGTTCCGCCACCCGGACGGTGGGGACGGTCTTGAGGACGACGTCGTTCGTGGGCATGTGCCCCTCACTCTCGATCGCTCGGAGCCTCGACTCGACCTGGACCAGCCGTGCTCCCGCCTCGGCCACGGCGCTCTCCAGTTCGGCCCGCCGCAGCCGTAGCATCCCGCGCAGCTCCCCGGCGGTGACCCTCTCGTCCACGATGTCCCGGACCTGCTGGAGGGTGAAGCCCAGGTCCTTGAGCGCGATGATCCGGTTGAGGCGGGCGAGTTGGGCGCCGGTGTAGTAGCGGTAGCCGCTGGCGGGGTCGACATGGGCCGGGCGCAGCAGGCCCGTCGCGTCGTAGTGGCGCAGCATCCTGACCGAGACGCGGCCGTGCCGGGCGAAGTCTCCGATGGTGAACATGGTGTCTCCGAGCTGACCGCCTGACACGGTGTGAGGGTCAAGAAGCTACCCGCCCGGCCGGGACACGGCGGTACGGCCGGGCGGCCGGCCCCGGAGTGTCCGCCTGGTTGGATGCCCCTCATGACGGACTGGTCGCGGCTCAGCCACGCCTACGGCTCGGCGGAGGACGTACCCGCCCTGTTGGACCAGCTCGCGGGGGCGCCGGACCCGGAGCTGTGGAACGACCTGTGGTCGGCGCTGTGCCACCAGGGCAGCGTCTACTCGGCCAGCTTCGCGGCGTTGCCCTGGCTGGCGGAGATGGCCGGTAGCGACGACGAGGGGCGGGCGCTCGACGCCCTGACCCTGGCCGGCGCCATCATGGCGGGTGCCGACCGGTCCCACGAGGCCGGCGAGGTACGCCGGAAGTACGCGGCGCGGGTCAAGGACCTCCTGGCGAGGGTGAACCAGCGGCTTCGTACCACGGCCGACCGCGCCGACTACCTCCACCTGCTGGGAGCCCTGCTGGCTTTCGAGGGCGAGGTGGGCTGGGGCGAGGAACTGGTCCGCGGGCTGGTCGACGAGGAGTACCAGGTCGACTGCCCCGACTGCCGGGCCGGCCTGTACGTCGTCCTCGGTGAGCGGGGGTTCTTCTGCAGCAGCGAGGACCACGCGCTCGCGGACGGGCCCGTCGAGACGGGACCCCTGCGACCGGCGAACCCCGCCGACCTGGACGGCATCGGCCGGCGCCTCCACGACGCCGCGCTCGCGAACGGTCAGTACGAGGTCGCCCACGCGCTGACCCACGCGTTCGGACACGCCTCCTGCCCGGACTGCGGCACGCCGTTCTCCGTCGCCGAGCGGATCGCCGACGGGAACAGCGCCGAGGGCACGGGCGCGGCAGGCTCCTGACGGGGGCCGGCTCACACCCGGCGACCTCGCCGTACCCGCCGTACCGGACGTACCCGCCGTACGAGGGGCGCGCTCCCCTCGGGCCGGCCTGCCGTACCACGCGAGGGGACGCCCTCGTGGCACCGGGGCGTGAGGTTCAGCGGTTCGGTGAACGCGTCCGGGACGTGGGCCCCCTCCGGTCGGTTCTCGGCGGTCACCGCTCCGGCTCCAGCAGGCGGCCCGTCCGGTCGGCCCCGGCCTCGTACCGGGGCTTCCACCGTCCTGACCCCAACCACCGCCCCTGGCAGGGCCGTTGGGGTTCGGACAGGATGGACCCGGACAGTACGGGCTCGGGGAGGCGCGGGATGTCAGGTACGGCGCTGTACGCGGTACGGGGGGCGGTCGCGCTCCTGGCGGGAGCCGCGACCCTGCTGGTGTTCCACCACGCGGTGCCCGGGTTCGTGGGCGAGCCGAGGCGACCGGGGTCGGAGGGGCTGTCGATCGCGGCCACGCTGGCCTGTGTGTTCCTGGCCCTCGCGCTCGCCCGGGTGGCCCGGCCGCTGTACCGGCGGAGCCTGCCGCTGCCGGCGAACCTCGACGAGGTCCCCGGCATCACCGGTCAGAGGGCGCGGAACCTGGAGGACGACCGCGAGGGCTTCACCCCGGCCCTGTTCGGCGTCACCGTGGCCGGTGCGGTCGCCCTGGTCACGGAGGACGGCGGGACCCGGGTGGTCGCCGCGGGTGTCGCGGCGGTCGGCCTGCTGGCGACGGTCCTCTGCGCGCGGTGGCGGGCGCGCGCCGTACGAGGGGTCGCCGCCCTGCACGACCGCATCGGGCGGGTACGGGGGCAGGGCACCCGGGTGCGGGGCGAGGTGCTGAGCGTCGGGCACGGTTCGTCGTGGAGCTACGGCGGCCCGGTGCTCACGGTCACGTTCCGGTTCGAGACGCCCGCCGGCCCCCGTACCGTGACGGAGGAACTGGTGACCGCGCCCGCGCACGTCCCCGAGGTGGGGGGCGGCGTGCTGGTCTGGTACGTCGGTGACGGCGCCGAGGTCCATGTCGAGGAGGACCCGGACAGCCCCCACGAACCCGGCGCCGCCGAACGGTACGCGGAACCGGAGACCATCTGAACCCCACGGTCCGCTCCCGGTACGGAGGTCGGGCCGCCCCCGTACCGCTCAGGCGATCCGGCGACGGCGGGCCAGCCAGGTCTGCGCGATGACCACCAGGATCAGGAAGGCGCCGCTGACCACCTGCTGGTAGGCCGAGTCCAGGGAACCGATCTGGTTGATCACGTTCTGGATCACCTTCAGCAGCAGCACCCCGACCAGCGAACCGCTGACGAAGCCCATCCCGCCGCTCAGCAGGGTGCCGCCGATGACCACGGCGGCGATCGCGTCCAGTTCCATGCCCAGCCCCAGGATGGTCACCCCGGAGGCGAGGTACGCGGCGTTGAGGACCCCGGCGAGCCCGGCCAGCAACCCGGAGAGGGTGAAGACCGCGATCTTGGTGCGGGCCACCGGGACACCCATCAGGGCCGCCGCGTCCTCGTTGCCCCCGACCGCGTACACGTGCTGCCCGAACCGGGTACGGCGCAGCACCAGTCCGCCCACCAGGAACAGCGCTCCGGTGATCCACACCGGCAGGTGCACGCCCAGCAGGGTGCCCTGGCCCAGGGTGGCGAACAGGGAGTCCTTGTCGACCAGGTAGGTGTCGTTGCCCTCGTCGGTGAGGGTCAGCATGATGCCGCGCGCCCCCAGCATGGAGGCCAGGGTCACGATGAACGGGGCCAGCCGTACCCGGGCCACCAACAGCCCGTTGACCAGGCCGATCAGCCCGCAGACCGCCAGCGGAAGCAGCAGGGCCACCAGGGTCCCGTACCGGGAGCCCCAGGCGGCCAGCACCCCGCCGAGGACGAACACCGAGCCGACCGACAGGTCGATGCCTCCGGTGATGATGACGAAGGTCATGCCGAGGGCCACGGTGGCGAGTACCGCCGAGGAGATGGCGATGTTGCCGAAGTTGTCGCCGGTGGCGAAGGAGTCGAAGGACAGCGAGGCCACCGCCAGCAGGACCAACAGCGCGACCAGCGCCCCGTGTTGCTGTGCCAGGGCGCTCAGGCGCTGCCCCCGCCCGGTACCGGTGTCCTCCGCCCCGGTTGTCCCCGTGGCTCCGGTGTCCCTGGTGTCCCCGGTGTCCCGGCCTTCCCTGACGGCGCTCACCGCTTGCCCCTCTCCCGTGCCACGTACACCGCGCACACGATCACGACGGCCTGCGCGATCTGCGTCCAGGAGGTGGGCAGATCGTGCTTGATGAGGGTGGCCGTCAGCAGTTGGATCAGCACCGCGCCGGCCACGGTGCCGCCGATGCGTACCCGCCCACCGCTCAGGGGGGTGCCGCCGACCACCACGGCGGTGATGGCGGACAGTTCCATCAGGTTGCCCAGCGCGCTGGGGTCGCTGGCCTGGAGTCGGGCGGTGGCCAGGAAGCCGGCCACCGCCGCCAGCACCCCGGAGCTGACGTACACCACGATCAGCACCCGACGCACCGGCAGCCCGGCGAGCTGCGCGGCCGGGCGGCTGTCACCGATGGCCAGCAGTTGCCGGCCGAAGGTGGTACGGCGTACCGCGAGGCCCACCACCACGGCCAGCACCCCGGCGATCAGCGCCACGTAGGGCACGCCGAGCAGGCTCCCGGAACCGAGGCTGGCCATCTGGGGGTTGCGTACGTCCTCCAGCTGGGGCAGCAGCACCTGGGCCAGCCCCCGGCAGCCCACCATCAACGCCAGGGTGGCGACGATGGGTTGGACCCCGACCAGGGCCACCAGGGAGCCGTTCACCAGCCCGACCACCGCCCCGCCGAGCAGGGCCACGAACAGGGCGGCCCATGGTCCGTAGCCGAGGTAGAGCGAGACCAGGGCGGTGGACAGGGCCATCACCGACCCCACCGACAGGTCGATGCCCTCGCTCCCGATGGCCAGCGCCATGCCGAGGGCGACGATGAGGATCGGCGCGACCTGGACGGCCTGGGTACGGAAGTTCTCACCGGAGGCGAAGTGGTCGGTGAACAGCAGGTTGAACACCAGCAGGGCCGCGACTCCGGCGTAGACGCCGTAGCTCTGTAGCCAGTTGACGACCCGTTGCCGGTCGACCGTGCGCTTTCCCTCGCCCAGGGCGACGTCAGCCATGCCCCTCCTCCTCGGCCGCCGCCGCGATGGTCCGCATCAGCTGGTCCTCGGTGACCTGGTCGCCGGTCAGCTCACCGACCACCGCGCCGTCGCGCAACACCACCACCCGGTCCGACCCCTCGATCAGTTCCTCCACGTCGGAGGAGATCAGCAGGACGCCCAGCCCCTCCTCGGCCAGTTCGTCGATGAGCTTCTGCACCTCGGCCTTGGCTCCGACGTCGATCCCCCGGGTGGGTTCGTCCAGGAGCAGCACCTTGGGGTGCATCGCCAACCAGCGGGCCAGCAGCACCTTCTGCTGGTTGCCGCCGGAGAGTTCGCCCACCTTCTGGTGCGGGCTGGACGCCTTGATACGCAGCCGTCTGACGAAGGTGTCGACCACCGCGTCCACCCGGCTCTCGGACACCAGGCCCAGCCGGGACATCCGGGGCAGGGCGGCGGCGACGATGTTCTCCCGCACCGACAGTCCCGGGAGGATGCCCTCGGACTTGCGGTCCTCCGGCAGCAGGCTGATGCCGGCGCGGATCGCGGCCGGGGTGGAGCCGGTACGTACCGGCTGGCCGGCGACCGTGATCCGGCCCTCCCCCGGGGCCAGCGCCCCGGCGATGACCTTGGCCGTCTCGGTACGGCCCGAACCCAGCAACCCTCCGAGTCCGACCACCTCACCGGGGTGGATACGTACCGAGACGTCGTCCAGCTGGTGTCGGCGGGAGAGACGCTCGGCGCTCAACACCGGCTCGGCTCCGGCCTCGTGGGCGCCGGCGAACTTGGTGACCCCCTCGGCCCGCACCTGTCCCATCTCCCGGCCGAGCATCAGCGAGACCAGTTGGAGGCGGTTGGTGTCGGCCAGCGGACCGGTGTGGACCAGCCGACCGTCCCGCAGCACGGTGACCGTGTCGCAGATCGCGTACAGCTCCTCCATCCGGTGGCTGACGTAGACCACCGCGATGTCCTGGGCCCGCAGCCGGCGGATCACCTCGAACAGGGTCTCCACCTCGCGGGGTTCCAGCGAGGAGGTGGGCTCGTCCATGATCACCACCCGGGCGTCCACCGAGACCGCCCGTGCCAGGGCCACCATCTGCTGGGCGCCGACGCCCAGTTCGCGCAGGGAACGGCGTACGTCGACCCGCACCCCGTACTCCCGCAACACCTCGGCCGCCTCCCGGTGCATCCGGGAGAAGTCGATCAGCCCCAGCCGAGTGCGGGGTTCGCGGCCCAGGAACAGGTTGCGGGCCACGCTCATCAGCGGGATGAGGTTGACCTCCTGGTAGATGGTGGAGATCCCCGCGTGCTGGGCGGCCAGCGGGGTGGGGAAGGACACCGGCCGGCCCTGGTACCGCACCTCGCCCCCGTCCGGCGCGTAGACCCCGGTGAGGACCTTGATCAGGGTGGACTTGCCGGCGCCGTTCTCCCCCACCAGGGCGTGGGTCTGTCCCGGTCGTACACCGAAGGTGACGTCGTCGAGGGCGAGTACGCCGGGGAACCGCTTGGTGACGCCCTGGACGGCCAGAACGTCGGCGGCTGGGTCGGAAGGTGCGGTCACCGCTGTGCTCCTGGGGTGTCAGCGCGGGGCGGAGGGGCCGGGCCGAGGACGGTGGCCCGGCACCGCGTCCGCCCCGCGCGAGGGAGGGTCAGTACGCCTTGGACAGGTCCGACTTGGCGTTCTGGCTGGTGTACTGACTGTCCTTGATGACGATGTCCTGACCCACCGGCTTGCCCTGGGTGAAGGTGTCGAAGGTGGCGAAGGCCAGCGGTCCGAAGCGCGGGTTGGACTCGATGACCCCGCTGATCCAGCCGTCCACGATCCCCTGGACGGCCTTGCGGGTGCCGTCCACCGTCACGATCTTCACGTCACCGGGCTTCTTGCCGGCGCTCTTGAGGGCGTTCACCGCGCCCAGTCCCATCTCGTCGTTCTCGGCGTAGATGCCCTTGATCCCCGGCTTGGACTGGATGAGGTTCTCGGTGACCGACTGCCCCTTCTCCCGGGTGAACTCGCCGGTCTGCTTGAAGACCACCTTCAGGTCGGGGGCCTTCTCCTTGATCCGGTCCTCGAACCCCTTGGTGCGCTGGGTGGTGACGTTGTTGCCGGCGGTGCCCAGCAGGATCGCCACGTCGCCCTTGCCCTTGGTCGCCTTGACCAGTTCGTCGGCGGCGCGCTCGCCCTGCTTGACGAAGTCCGAGCCGATGAAGCTCACGTAGTCCTGGCAGGGCTTGGCGTTGATCTTGCGGTCCACGGTGACGATCGGGATCTTCTTGGCCCGCGCCGACCGGAGCACCGGCTCCCAGCCGTCGGAGTTCAACGGGGCGATCACCAACAGGTCGGCGCCCTTGGCGATCAGGTCCTGCACGTCGCTGATCTGCTTGGAGAACTGGGACTGCGCGTTGGCGGTCAGCAGCTTGACGCCGCGCTTCCTGGCCTCGGCCTTGATGGAGGCGGTCTCGGCGATACGGAAGGGGTTGGCCTCCTTCTCCGACTGGGAGAAGCCGACCGTGGCCTTCTTCAGGTCCAGCTTCTTCGCCCCGTAGTCGTCGATCAGGCAGGGCTTGCCCCCGTCGCCCTCGGCCACCTGCTTGTTGGCCTCCTCGTTGGAGGACTTGGAGCTGTTGCTGTCCGACCCGTCGTCCTCGGACTTGCTGCATCCGGCGGCCAGCGCCAGGCTCAGCGCCAGTCCGACGGTGAGGACGTTTCTGGTCAGCTTGCGGGAGTGCGACGTCATGCGGATTACCCCATCTCGGACGGCGAGGGCCGGTGGCTCCGTTTTTTACATCGTTGAAAGGGCGGTGTAAATACCCCGTGCGACCCGTGGACGTCACAACCCGGCATCCCGCTTCGGACACCCCCGGGTCCCGCCCGGTCAGCGCGGTGCGCGACCCAGGGTGCTCTCCCGCCTGACCAGCTCGAACCCCGGCTCCAGCTCCCGCCGGACCGCCGAACCACCGCTCTCGCCCTGTTGCTTGAGCCGCTCGATCACCGACTCCACCGCCAGCCGCGCGATGGCCTGCTTGTCGGGGGCGATGGTGGTGAGGGTGACCGCCCCGTACCGGGACTCGGTCACGTCGTCGAAACCCACCACCGCGATGTCCTCGGGGATGCGCAGGCCCCGCTCGAACATCACCCGCATCGCGCCGATGGCGATCCGGTCGTTGTACGCGAACACCGCGTCCGGCCGCTGCCCGGAGTCCAGCAGCCGGGCCATCGCCTGGGCCCCGTCTTCGTGGTCCCAGCTGCGCGCGGTGACCACCAGGTGCTCGTCGGCGCTGATCCCGCAGGCCGCCAACTCCGCCTGCCAGCCGAGGAAACGCAGGTGGGCGGGCGGATGGCTACGGTCCTCCCGGGCTCCCAGGAAGGCGATCCGCCGCCGCCCGAGGTCCACCAGGTGCCGTACCGCCGTCCGCGCGGCGGCGATGTTGTCGATCGCGATGTGGTCGTAGGGCAGGTCGTACCGCCGCTCGCCGAGCAGCACCAGCGGGGAGTCGTCGTCCCGGGCCGCGAGGTCCTCGTGCTCCAGCTCCAGCGGGCTGAGGATCAGCCCGTCCATCACCCGGGCCCGGAACCCGTGGCAGACCAGGATCTCCTGCTCGCGGCGGCCCTGGGTGTGGTCCAGCAGCACGGTGTAGTCGTGCTGGCCGGCGATGTCGATCACCGCGCTGGCCAGCTCCGCGAAATAGGGGTTGCCCAGCTCGGGCACGGCCAGACCGATCAGCCCGGTACGGCCTTTGCGCAGGTGGCGGGCGGTGGGGTTGGGGCGGTAGCCCAGCTCGTCGATGGCGCGCTGCACCCGGGCCCGCATCGCCGGCGTGACGTGCGGGTGGTCGTTGACCACGTTGGAGACGGTCTTGACCGAGACCCCGGCACGCTCGGCGACGTTCTTGAGACTCACCCTCATCTGTCATCCTCCAACGCCTGGTGTCAGGAACCCGGACAGCGCGCAGGAGGCGTGCTCTCATGCCAACTGCTGTGGTTTCCATCGTTATACAAGATGGCCGAGCGGTTGGGCAGAGGTCCCCTCACTCGCACCCCCGGGAACCTCCGAGGGGTCACCGGACTCCGCTCCGTCCACCACCGCGCCGTACCGGTCCGGGCGACCACCCCGCGCGGCCGGACCGACTCCGGCCGTTGCCGGGTCCGCCCACCCACCACCGGCCCGGCCGGGTACCCGGGCCAGCGGGTCACCCACCCCCGACCGACGGGAGCGATCAGGGGCACTCGCGGGGAGCCCACTGCTCGTACGGCTCCGCCCGGGTGCCGTACGGGCCCGCCCGGGTCAGCGGGCGCGGGCGCGCACCCCTACGGCTGACGGGGGCACCCGACGACACCCGCTGGCACTGGTACCGGGACGCCGCCCGGATGCCCTACGCGGAGGGGTGCTCCTCAAGGAGCCGGAACAGTACGGCGGCCTCCGCCCGAAGTCGCGTGACATGGTCCGCCTGGGCCGGGGCGGTCAACCCCTCCGCCGCCTCCAGCCGCTCGACGGCCTCCGCTCGCACCACCTCGGCCACCTGACGTTCACTCAGTTCACGCCGCGCCACGTCGGTGGCGCCGGCACCGACCGGTGCGTGTTCGAGGGCCGAATCTCGCTGGTCGGCGTCGTCCACGGGCACGGCCTCCGCGTTGTCCAGCGCGGCGAGTGTCGCGCGCAGGGCGTTCACGGTGGGCTTGTCGCGGGCACGCATCGCTTCGGTCAGGGACTGGCGCAGTCGGGCGCGGAGGGACATGGGTGGGAGCCTACGGCGGTGCCTCGCCCAGCGACCACGTGTTTCCTCGGCTGGGGAGCGAACGACGGTGCCCCGTACGGCCGTTCCCGAGGGCGTACGGGGCACCGGCCGTTCCCAGGACGATCTGGTGGCGGGGTCGGCCACCCCACGACCGCCCGCGCCCCCGGCCGGCCCTCTCGCGGGGCACCGCACCGCCCCTCCACGTGCCCCGTTGAGGGACCATGGTGGGGTGCCCCCTCCTCCTCAACCCCCGGACACCGGGCGTGAGTTCGTCCGGTCGCCGCTGCCCACGTCCTCGTACGGGCTGGGCGTACCGGACACCCGCACCGGCCCTACCAGCCTGACCCATGACGGCTGACGCGGAGGTATGGCGGCCCCTGGCCGCCCTGCTCCCTCCCGCCCCGGCGCGGGAGGTCATGGACTGCTGGTCGGTGGGCGAGCAGGAGAGCGCGATCGCACTCCTGGTCTCCGCCCTGCTCGCACACGACCTCACGATCAGCGGGTACGACCGTGCCCAACTGTCCGTGCTCGCCGAGATGTGGGGCCAGCGCGAGGCCACCGAGGAACAGCTCCTGCGGTGCCGTGCCCTCCCCCACGACGACTCCCCCCTCCGACTCCTCGCCCCGACGGAACCCCTCGCCCCGGGGAACGGCTTCCCAGGTCACCCAGCCGACTCCCCGGACCTGTTGGTGGTCCCGTGGATCACCTGCGCCCGGTGCGGTCAGACCCTCGGTCGCGTACATCGGCGTGAGCCCTGGGGAGACCTCTCCTTCTCGGCGGTCCACTACCCCCTCTGGTCACCAGGGGCGACGGCACCCTCCCGGGTCTTCGCCACAGGGGCCGAACAGGAGGCGTTCGACGCCCTCGCCTCCTGCCCGTGCGGGAAGCCACCGGGCGCCTAGGACGGGGCGGGAGGGTCAACCGCGACGGCAACCCGACGCCGGCGGCCCACCTCGGCCACTCGCGAGGGCGTTGTTCCCCTCCGGGCCCGGGTCGGTGTGGGGCCAGGCGCGGGGAGCGGCCACAGGGCAGCCCCCTCAGCCGGGGGTCAGCGCTCCCCGTACCAGGTCCAGGATCTCCTCGTCGACGAGCCCCAGGCGGCGTGCGGAGTCGATGAGGTGCCGGGCCTCGTCGGCCAGCCGTACGCGTTCGGCGCTGGCCTCCTGGGAGATCACCGCCCCCCGGCCCCGTCGCAGTTCGATGAGGCCCTCCTCGCGCAGCCGTTGGTAGCCGCGCAGGACGGTGTGCACGTTGATGCCCAGGGAGTCGGCCAACTCGCGGGCGGCGGGGAGCCGTTGACCGACGGTGACCTGGCCGTCGGCCACCGCGCCCCGTACACAGGCGGCGATCTGTTCCCCGAGGGGTACCGGGGAGCCGGGGTCGATGCGGAACAGCACGACCGCTACCCCTTTCCGGGGTCGCCCGCGCCACCCTGGCGCTGGACCAGGGTGTTGAGCAGCGCGGCACCGGTACGGGAGTCGTCGACCGTGACCACGAACTCGCGCCCCTCGCGCAGCCGTACGCTCAGCGCCTCGCCGGAGCGCAGGAGGACGCCCCGCTTGCCCGGACGTACGCGGTAGCCCCAGCCGCCGAACTCGCCCATCGGGGAGACCTCCCGGGTGCCGGCCTCCACGATGCGCTCCAGCCCTATGGTGCGGCGCAGCGGGAAGACCGGCACCGTCTGGACGGTCAGTCCACGCCGGTCCACCGTGGTCCGCACCCCGGAACAGGCCAACACCAGGAGTGCGGCGACCAGTTGGGAAGCCCAGGCCGCGGGGTGCACCCCGACGGCCGCGAGCACCAGGGCGAGCGCGGCCAGGAGTCCGCCGAGCAGGAGCAGGCCCCGGGAGCGGAGGGTGCCGGACCAGCTGGCGACCTCGCCCGGTTTCAGTTCCAGGTGCCGTACCGAGGTGGCGGAGGTGTCCGGTTCGTGGGAGGCGCCCATGAACCGGGCGAGCATCCAGCCGATCAGGCCGGCCGGCAGGGCGGCGACTCCCAGGGCGATCAGCAACTGCGTGTCCGGGAAGGTGACCTGGGTGGGGTCCTTCACGTCCAGGTTGGCGTGGAGGCTGCCGGTCAGGACGTATCCGAGGAGTCCCGCCGTCCCCCAGCTGAGGGCGGAGAAGATCCGCAGGGTGTTGCGGGGGACGGCGCTGAACACGGAGATCGCGGCGAACATCACGCCCATCCCGAGCAGGAGCGCCAGGCTGACCGTCAGGTAGGTGGAGGCCGAGGTCCAGCCGTCGGCCCTGCCGTCCCCGGAGTGGTGCGAGGCCAGCCGGTCGGGGAGGCGGTCGTGGAAGAGGGCCAGGTACACCACGACGACCAGGGCGGCCACGGCGTAGGGCAGTACGAGCAGGGCAGAGCGGCGGGCGGCCACCGCGCGGGGGACGCTCAGCTGGGGTCTCATGGGCAGCACTCCTTGGGTTGTTCGCATAGTACCCAAACAATCCACGGACATGTCCCCGCCCGCCCCTGACACGGACGGCCTACCGGAAACGGGGGTCCGGCGTTCCCTCGGGCTAGCTTTTCGCTATGACCGACCCCAGCCACCACCGCATCGGCCTGCTCATCCGTGACGCCCGGGAACACCGTGGGCTCACCCAGAGCCAGCTGGCGGAGGCCCTGCAGACCAGTCCCGGTGAGTTGAACCAGATCGAGCGCGGCACCGGGGAGATCAGCATGGAGCTGGTCGCCCGGATCTCCGAGGCCCTGGACGCCCAGCTCGTTCCCCCTGCCGGCAGAGCCGGGCCGACCCATCTGCGGGTGGTCGGCGGACGTCGCCTGGGCGGCGCCATCGACGTACGCACCAGCAAGAACGCCTGTGTGGGACTGCTGTGCGCGGCGCTGCTGAACTCCGGGCGCACCGTGCTGCGCAAGGTGGCCCGGATCGAGGAGGTGTTCCGGCTCCTGGAGGTGCTCAACAGCCTGGGCGTGAGCGCCCGTTGGATCAACGAGGACACGGATCTGGAGATCCACACCCCGGCCCGGCTGCGCCTGGAGGACATCGACGTCGAGGCGGCCCGGCGCACCCGCAGCATCATCATGTTCCTGGGCCCCCTGCTGCACCGGGCGGACCGCTTCCGCATCCCCTACGCGGGCGGGTGCGACCTGGGCACCCGGACCGTGCACCCGCACATGAACGCGCTGCGGCACTTCGGGCTGGAGGTCACCGCCACCGAGGGCACGTACCACGCCGAGGTCGACCGGGAGGTCACCCCGGCCCGGCCGATCGTGCTGACCGAACGCGGGGACACCGTCACCGAGAACGTGCTGCTGGCCGCCGCCCTGCACGACGGGGTCACGGTGATCCGCAACGCCAGCTCCAACTACATGGTCCAGGACCTGTGCTTCTTCCTGGAGCAGCTCGGGGTGCGGATCGAGGGGGTGGGCACCACCTCGCTGACCGTCTACGGCCGGCCGTACATCGAGGAGGACGTCGACTACTCCCCCTCGGAGGACCCGGTGGAGGCGATGAGCCTGCTGACCGCCGCCGTGGTCACCGACTCGGAGCTGACGGTACGGCGGGTACCGGTGGAGTTCCTGGAGGTGGAGCTGGCGGTCCTGGAGGAGATGGGCCTGGACCACGACCGGGGTCGGGAGTACCGCACCGACAACGGCCGTACCAGGCTCGTCGACCTCACCGTGCGGCCGTCGAAGCTGCGGGCCCCGGTGGACAAGGTGCACCCCATGCCGTTCCCGGGCCTCAACATCGACAACGTGCCGTTCTTCGCCGCGCTGGCCGCCGTGGCGCAGGGGCAGACGCTGATCCACGACTGGGTGTACGACAACCGCGCCATCTACCTGGCCGACCTCAACCGGCTCGGCGCGCGGCTCCAACTCCTGGACCCGCACCGGGTGTTGGTCGAGGGACCGACCCGGTGGCGGGCCGCCGAGATGATGTGTCCGCCCGCGCTGCGTCCGGCGGTGGTGGTGCTGCTGGGGATGATGGCGGCGGAGGGCACCTCGGTGCTCCGCAACGTCTATGTGATCAACCGGGGGTACGAGGACCTGGCCCGGCGGCTGAACCAGGTCGGCGCCCGGATCGAGATCTTCCAGGACCGGTGAGTCCGGGGGGCGCGGGGCCGGGCTGACTCCGCGCCCCCCGGGCTCACTCCTGGAGGACGGCCACGCCGTCCAGTTCCACCAGGGCGGTCTCGTCCCACAGGCGTACCACCCCGATCAGCGCCATCGCGGGGTAGTCCCGGCCGGCGTGGTCCCGCCAGATGCGGCCCAGCTCCCGGGCGTGCCGCCGGTAGGCGTCCACGTCGGTGGTGTAGACGGTGACCCGGGCCAGGTCGTCGGGGTGACCGCCGGCGTGCTCCAGGGCCGCCAGCAGGTTGCCCAGCGCCTGGTCGAACTGGGTGGGCAGGTCCTCGCCCACGATCCGTCCCCGGGCGTCCAGGGCGGTCTGGCCGGCCAGGAACACCAGCCGGGAGCCGGTGGCGACCACCGCGTGGGAGAAGCCGGTCGCGGGTGCGAGCCGCTCGGGGTTGAGGCGTTCCAGGGTCACCGGTAGAGCTCCTTCGCGATGATCGAGCGTTGCACTTCGGTGGCTCCCTCATAGATACGGGGTGCCCGCACCTCGCGGTAGAGGTGCTCCAGCAGGTGGCCGCACTCCAGGGCCCGGGCGCCGTGGATCTGTACGGCGGCGTCCACCACGAACTGGGCGGTCTCGGTGGCGTAGAGCTTGGCCCTGGCGGCGGACCGGGCCAACCCGTCCTCGCCCCGGTCGGCGGCGGACGCCGCCGCGTACACCAGCAGCCGGGCCGCCTCGACCCTGGTGTCCATCTCCGCCAACTGGTGGGAGACCGCCTGGAGTTGGCGCAGCGGGGAGCCGAAGGCGGTGCGCTCGTCGGCGTGCCGCACGGCGGCGTCCAGGGCGGCGCTGGCCATCCCCACCGCGAAGGCGCCGACGCTGGGCCGGAAGAGGTTGAGGGTACGCATGGCCACCGCGAAGCCCTCACCGACCTGACCGAGCACGTCCCCGGGCCCCACCAGTACCCGGTCCAGGTCGAGCCGGCCCATGGGGTGGGGGGAGAGCATCCGCAGCGGTTGACCGCCCAGCCCCGGGCGGTCGGCCGGCACCAGGAAGGCGGTGACGCCCCGGGGGCCGGCCTCGCCGGTGCGGGCGAAGACCGAGTAGAAGTCGGCCTGGGGGGCGTTGGAGATCCAGGTCTTGGTACCGGTCAACTCCCAGCCGTCGCCGGCCGGTCGGGCCTCCAGCCGGAGGGCGGCGGCGTCCGAGCCGGCCTCGGGTTCGGACAGGGCGAAGGCGGCCACGGCCCGACCGGCCACCATCTCGGGCATCCACCGGCCCCACTGTTCCGGGTCGCCGGACAGGGCCACCGGGGAGGCGCCCAGCCCCTGGAGGGCGAGGGCGGTCTCGGCCTCGGTACTGCCGTAGGCCAGTGACTCGCGCAGCAGGCACAGGTCCAGCGCGGCGGGCCGGACCCCGGGGCCGTCACCGGGGAAGACCCGGGCCAGCAGCCCCTCCTCGCCCAGGGCCCGTACCAGGGGGCGGTTGACCACTCCCGGCTCGCCCCGCTCGGCGAGGGGGCGCAGGGTGTCCTGAGCGAGGGTGCGCAGCGAGGCGCACCACCGCCGTTGCTCGGGCTCCAGGGCGAAGGCCGGCATCACACCACTCCTCTATCGCGTACCGTTGACTGCCGTCATGAACACGTTACGCTCAGCCTAGGGCGGACCGCCCCGATCCCGGCCCGGAACCGCCCCTCAGACGGCCACCGCGAAGGGGCACCGCCATGGAACTGAGCCCATCCGCACACCAGGACACCTTCGCCCGCGACCACCTGCCACCACGCGACCAGTGGCCCGACCTGCCCCTGGGGCCGCCCCTGCCGGACTACCCCGACCGGCTCAACTGCGGGGTGGAACTGCTGGACGCCACCATCGAGCGGTACGGCGCCGACCGGCCGGCCCTGCTGGACGGCGCCGGCACCGTGTGGAGCTACGCGGAGCTGAGGAACCGGGTCAACCAGCTCGCCCACGCCCTCACCCAGGACCTGGGGGTCCGCCCCGGCGAACGGGTCCTGCTGCGCGGCCCCAACTCCCCCACGCTGGCCGCCTGTTGGCTGGCGGTGATGAAGGCCGGCGGGGTGGCGGTCACCGTGCTGGCCGCCCAGCGCAGCCGCGAACTGCGCACCCTGTGCGAGCTGGCCCGGGTACGGCACGCGGTCTGCGCGGCCGACGGCGTCGAGGACCTCGCCGGTATCCCCGGGCTGCGGGTCACCCCCTACGGCGGGGACGAGCCCGGCGACCTGCTGCGGCTGGCCGCCCGGCGCCCCGCCTCGTACCAGGCGGTGCCGGTGGCCGCCGACGACGTGGCCCTGATCGCCTTCACCTCCGGTACCACCGGGCGGCCCAAGGGCTGTATGCACTTCCACCGGGACGTGCTGGCCGTCGCCGACACCTTCTCCGAGCGGGTGCTGCGCCCCCGCCCCGAGGACCTGTTCGCCGGCAGCCCCCCGCTGGGGTTCACCTTCGGGCTGGGCGGACTGGTGGTCTTCCCGCTGCGGGCCGGCGCCAGCGCCCTGCTGGACCAGTGGGCCGGCCCCGACCAGATGCTGGAGGCGATCCGACGCCACCGGGTCACGGTGCTGTTCACCGCCCCCACCGCCTACCGCAGGATGGGCGCGCTACTCCGGGAGACCGGGCGGGACCTGCCCTCGCTGCGTCGCTGCGTCTCGGCCGGGGAGAACCTCACCGAGGGCACCTGGCGGGACTGGTACGAGCGCACCGGAACACGGCTGATCAACGGCATCGGCGCCACCGAGATGCTGCACATCTTCATCTCCGCCGCCGACGAGGACATCCGCCCCGGCACCACCGGGGTCCCGGTGCCCGGCTTCGAGGCCCGGGTGGTGGACGTCCTCGGCGAGCCGGTGCCGGACGGGGAACCCGGACTGCTGGCGGTCCGTGGCCCCGTCGGCTGCCGCTACCTGGCCGACCCACGGCAGCGGGAGTACGTACGGGACGGCTGGAACCACACCGGGGACACCTACGTCCGCGAACCCGACGGCTACTTCCGCTACGTCGCCCGCGCGGACGACATGATCATCTCCGGCGGCAACAACATCGCCGGCCCCGAGGTGGAGGACGCCCTGCTGCGGCACCCCGACGTGGAGGAGGTCGCCGTGGTGGGGGTGCCCGACGAGGAGCGCGGGGCCGTGGTGGTCGCGCACGTGGTGCTCCGCCCCGGGCGGGAGGCGGACGAGGGGACGGCCGACGAGCTGCGGGAGTTCACCCGCGCCGAGATCGCCCCCTACAAGTGCCCCCGCCGTTTCGTCTTCGCCGGCTCCCTGCCCCGCACCCCCACGGGCAAGCTCCAGCGCTACCGGCTGCGGGAGGCCGACCCGGCCGATCTACAGTGAGGCCCGTGTCCAGCGCCCGCCCCTCCCCCGGTTCCCTCATCCTCACCTGCTACGGCGCCTGGGGACGCGACTTCCCCGACCAGGGCACCGTGCCGGTGGCCACCCTGATCCGGCTGCTGGCCCCACTGGGGGTGGACGCCCCCTCGGTACGTTCGGCGGTCTCCCGGCTGAAGCGGCGCGGGCTGCTCACCGCGCACGGCTCCGGCACCCGGGGCGCCGGCTACCGCCCCTCCCCCGCCGCACGGGAACTGCTGGAGGACGGCGACCGACGCATCTTCCACCGCCCCGACCCGGACGACCGCTGGCTGCTGGTGGTGTTCTCCGTACCGGAGAGCCAACGCAGCCAACGGCACCAACTCCGGTCCCGGCTGGCCCGGTTGGGCTTCGGCACCGCCGCCCCCGGGGTGTGGATCGCCCCCGCGCACCTGGAGTCCGAGACCCGTCACGCACTGGACCGGCTGGACCTGACGCCGTACGTCGACCTGTTCACCGGAGAGCACTCCGGCTTCCAGGCCACCCCTGAGGCGGTGGCCCGCTGGTGGGACCTGGAGGACCTGGCCGGGCGGCACCGCGCCTTCCTCGCCACCCAGGAACCGGTGCTGGAACGGTGGTCGCGGGACTCCCCCGAGGGCCCCGACGACCCCGAGGAGGCGTACCGGGACTACCTGCTGGCCCTGGACGCCTGGCGCCGGCTCCCCTACGCCGACCCGGGCCTGCCCCGCCGGACGCTGCCCGAGGACTGGCCCGGACAACGCTCGGCCGAGGTCTTCGACCGGCTGCGCCAGCGGCTGTGGCGACCCGGCCGGTCCCACGTCCGACGGGTGGCCGGACTGCCCCGGGCAGAGTGACCCGTCTCGTCGGCGCCCGCGAACCGACCGGGGTTCCGTACCGGAGTGGGGGCAGGCGAGCGGCACGCCGCGCCCTCCCCGGAACCCGGGCCGGCGAGGACCACGACCGCACCGGAGGGACAGCCATGACCCATGACGAGGACCTCCTGCGGGAGCGTCTGGAGTGGGGGGTACGCCTCACCGCCGCCGTCCTGTGCCTGGGGCTGGTCGGGGCGGCGCTGTCCGGGCTCGGCGTACCCCGCACCCCCACCTGGGCGTTCGCGGTGGGCGCGGCGGTGGCCGGCTGGTGGGCCGCCGACCGGTGCGTACGCGGTCACCGGCACGGGCGCTGACCGCGCCCGGCCGCTTCCCGGACGCGGGCTCGCCCTACGGGGCCGGCGCGGGTCCTCCGCGGAGGACCAGGGTGACGAAGCCCAGGGTGCCGCGATAGCCGCTGAGCCAGGCCTCACGGTGCCGGTCAGCGAAGGTCAACGCCTCCCGGCTGTCGGGGTCGCGGGGGTGGTCCAGCGCCCAGGCGCTCAGGGTGCCGACACAGTTCCACTCGTAGGCGTCCCACTCCCCGGGGGTGCTCACATGTCCGTACACCGGCACCCAGCCGGCCTCGCGCACCGCCCGTACGGTGCCCGCCAGGTCCTGGTACTCCTCCGCCTCGAAGCCGGCGTCCAGGGTGGCCGGCCCCGGGGGCCGCTCCCAGAACCCGTCGCCCACCAGCGCGGTGCCCCCTTCGGCCAGCAGGCCCTCCACCGCCCGGAGGGTGGGCGCCAACCCCCCGAAGGCGTGGGCCGCGCCCACGCTCAGCACCACGTCGAAGCGGGTACCGGCGCTGTCGGCGTACGCCCGGGCGTCCTGGTCGAGCAGTTCCAGGCGGTCGGCCAGCCCCTCGGTGTCGCCGCGGTCCCGCCCCCGGCGCACCGCCTCCCCGTCGATGTCCACGCCCACCGCCGTGGTCTCCGGGTGCCTTCGCAGGGCGCGCCGCAGCCACTCGCCCTCCTTGCAGCCCAGGTCCAGCAGCCGGGCGGGGCCCTTCGGCAGGGAGCGGTCCAGCAGTGTGGTCACGGTGGAGTCGTCCAGGGGGCCGGCGATCGGATGGTTCCGGTGCCACAGGGCGCTGACGCGTTCACGTTCCATGGCCGGCATCCTCACGCCCGCCCGGGCCGGTGTCTCCTGGTTTTCCCCGCCCTGGGCGGCCGGTGGTGTCCCGGTGCGAGGGGCCTACGGTGGAAGGGTGAGCACGGGACCCCACGCCCCCGAGTCGGGGCCGGCCCGACGGCGGTACGCCCGGCGCCGTCGCCGCTACCTCGCGTTGATGGCCTGCTGCCTGCTGCTGTTCGTCGGGGCCGGCGCCCTGGTGCGGCTGTGGTCGGTGCCACTGGCGGTGGGCATGTGCGTGGTGGCCATGGTCATTCCCCCGGTCGCCGCCGTGGTGGCCAACCGTCGTGGCCCGGAGGACCGTTGGTGGGACGAGTGACCCCGTCACCACGGCCACGCCCCCGACTCCCGCCGGGTGGCGGGGGTCGGGGGCGTGGCACGGCCGGTCAGTAGGGGCGGTCCCCCACGATGGCGACCCGCTCGGCCACCCTGCGGTGCGGCGCGTAGTCGTTGACCGCGTAGTGCTGGGTGGCCCGGTTGTCCCAGAAGGCGATGTCACCGGGACGCCAGCGGTACCTGACCTGGACCTCGGGCAGATGGGCCTGCTGGAACAGCTGCCGCAGGAGCCGGTCGCTCTCCTCCCGCTCCAGCCCGACGATCCGGGTGGTGAAGGAGACGTTGACGAACAGCGTGCGGCGCCCGGTCTCCGGGTGGACCCGCACCACCGGGTGCTCCACGGGCGGGAACTCCTCCTGGAACCGCGCCAGTTGCTCGGGGGCGGCGAACCGGGCGAACCCGGGCAGGAAGTCGTGGACCGCGCGCAATCCGTCCACCCGTTCCCGTACCTCGGGCGGCAGGTTGTCGTACGCGGCGCCCATGTCGGCCCACATGGTGTCGCCGCCGGCCGGTGGCAGCTGGTGCAGTTGGAGCACCGCCCCCAGGGAGGGGTTCTCCCGGAAGGTGGTGTCGGCGTGCCACACGTTCTCGAAGGTGGGCAGCGCGTTCCGGTCGAAACGGGCCACCTCGGAGTCGTCCCCGGTGGCCAGGAACGGGTTGGTCTCCAACTCGCCCCAGGTGCGGGCGAAGTCGCGTTGGGCCCGGGAGGAGAGGCGCTGGGCCCGGAAGAACAGCACCTTCCACTCCAGCAGGGCCCGGTGGAGTTCCTCGCGCAGCGCGGGGGTCAGCGGCCGGGACAGGTCGAGCCCGCGTATCTCCGCGCCCAACAGGGGGCCCAGCGGGGCCAGTTCGAACAGCTGGTAGGGCTTGTCGACCTGCCCGGGGGCCAGTCGGCGCACCGTACGCGGGCCCTCGACCAGGGTGTCCCCGGGGACGCGGTGGTCGCGCAGCGGTGGGGAGCCGACCTTGGTGGACTGGGTGATGGTCATCTGTCTTCCTCCCTCTCGCTCGCTGTCGTCGTCTCTCGTACCACCGCGTGGACCGCGCCCCCTCCGGGGGTCAGCGCGTCCGGCGCGTCCGGGGCCTCCGGGCCTCTTTCGCCGTCCCGTGGGAGGGCACGGAGTACCGGTGGTGAACCGTCCGGTTCACCGGACGATCACTCAACACCACCACCGGTCGCCGGGGAAGACCGCCTCCACGCGCCCGGGACGCACTTCGGCCGGGCACCCGGTGCTCTGGGGTGGACCTGGCCGACGTCCCGTCGGGGGCCTCGCCTCGGTGGGGCCGGGCCCTGGTGTCCGGTCAGCGGACAGGGCCGGCCTCGGGCCGGTTCAACAGTGAGAACTGGCCACGCGGCAGAGGTCGATGTGGAGGCGTTCCACAAGGGGGCTGTGGTCCATGGCCCCTGCTTTCTAGCACGTCGTGCGGTCAGTGGCCAGGGTGCTCCACAGCGTGAGACACCACGGCGCCCGCGTCCGTCCCGGGTTCCGGCGGCGCCCCTGACGCCGGCTCAACGGTCCAGGCTCAGCCGGGGTTTGGGGGCGTCCAGCCGTCCGGTGGGCGGACGTCTGCTGCCGGCCCGGTAGGAGGTGGGCCAGGGGGCGCCGGGGCCCGCGTACTCCTGCTCGGCCGCCGCGTGCAGGGTCCAGTGCGGGTCGTACAGGTGCGGGCGGGCCAGCGCGCACAGGTCCGCCCGGCCGGCCAGCACCAGCGAGTTCACGTCGTCCCAGGAGGAGATGGCGCCCACCGCGACCACCGGTACGCCCACGGTGTTGCGGATACGGTCCGCGTACGGCACCTGGTAGGAGCGGCCGAAGTCGGGGGCCTCCTCGGGCACCACCTGCCCGGTGGACACGTCGATGGCGTCCGCGCCGGCCTCGGCGAAGGCGGTGGCGATGTCCAGGGCGTCCCGCGGGGAGGTGCCGCCCTCGGCCCAGTCGGTGGCCGAGATCCGTACCGTCATCGGCCGGTCGGCGGGCCACACCTCGCGGACGGCGGCGAAGACCTCCAGGGGGTAGCGCAGGCGACCGGCGAGGTCGCCCCCGTACTCGTCCCGGCGCTGGTTGGTCAGCGGGGACAGGAAACTGGACAGCAGGTAGCCGTGGGCACAGTGCAGCTCCAGCAGGTCGAACCCGGCGCGGGCGGCCCGTTCGGCGGCCCGTACGAACTCCTCGCGGACGGCGGCCAGTCGGGGCCGGTCCAGCTCCCGGGGCACCTGGTTGACCCCGGCCCGGTACGGCAGCGGGGAGGGGGCCACCACGGGCCAGTTGCCCTCCGGCAGCGGCTGGTCGATGCCCTCCCACATCAGCCGGGTGGAGCCCTTCCGCCCGGAGTGGCCCAGCTGGACGCCGAGGGCGCAGCCGGGGGCCCGCTGGTGGACGAACCCGGTGATCCGCCGCCAGGCGTCCTCCTGGGCGTCGGTGTACAGGCCGGTGCAGCCGGGGGTGATCCGGCCCTCGGCGCTGACACAGACCATCTCGGTCATCACCAGCCCGGCCCCGCCCAGGGCGCGAGCGCCCAGGTGGACCAGGTGGAAGTCGTCCGGCAGCCCGTCGGTGGCCTGGTACATGTCCATCGGGGAGACCACCACCCGGTTCCGCAGCCGCAGCCCGCCCAGGGTGTACGGGGTGAACATCGGCGGGGTGCCCTCGGGGACGCCCGCCTCCCGCTCCACCCGGGCCACGAACTCCGGGTCACGCAGCCGCAGGTTGTCGTGGGTGATGCGGCGGCTGCGGGTGAGCAGGTTGAAGGCGAACTGGTGGGGCGGCTGGTCCAGGTAGGCCGGCAGGTCCTCGAACCACTCCAGGCTGGCCCGGGCGGCCCGCTGGGTGGAGCGCACCACCGGACGGCGCTCCTCCTCGTACGCGGCCAGGGCGGAGGGCAGGTCGGGCTGTTCCTCGACGCAGGCGGCCAGGGCGAGGGCGTCCTCGACGGCCAGCTTGGTGCCCGAGCCGATGGAGAAGTGGGCGGTGTGGGCGGCGTCGCCCAGCAGCACGATGTTGCCGTGCGACCAGCGCTCGTTGACGACCGTGCGGAAGGGGATCCAGCTGGAGTTGTTGCCCCGCAGCCGGCAGCCGTCCAGGGTCTCGGGGAACAGGGCGGCGCAGCGCCGCGCGGACTCCTCCTCGTCCAGCCGGTCCAGCCCGGCCGACCGCCAGGTCTCCTCCCTCATCTCCACGATCACCGTGCTGGCTCCGGGGGTCGAGCCGGTGGGCGCGGCGTAGGGGTAGCCGTGCAGTTGCATCACGCCGTGCGGGGTCTCGGCGATGTCGAAGCGGAAGGAGTCCAGGGCGCGGTCGGCGGCCAGCCAGATGTAGCGGCAGTGGTGGGTGGTCAGCCGGGGCCGCAGGTGGTCGGCGAGGGCCGCCCTGGTGGCGCTGTGCACCCCGTCGGCGGCGACCACCAGGTCGTGGTCGGCGGCCAGTTCGGTCGCCGGTGGCGCCTCGTGGTGGAAGCGCAGCCGTACGCCGAGCGCGCGGCAGCGGTCGTGCAGCAGGGCGAGCAGCCGTTGCCGGGAGACGGCCGCGAAGCCGTGTCCGGTGGAGGTGAGGGTGCGGCCCCGGTGGGTGATCGCGATGTCCTCCCACCGTACGAACTCGGCGCTGAGGGCCGCGTACACCTCGGCGTCGGCGTCCTGGATGCCGCCCAGCGTCTCGTCGGACAGCACCACCCCGAAGCCGAAGGTACGGTCCGGGGCGTTCCGTTCGTGGACGGTGACCTCCCGGTCGGGGTCCAGCCGTTTGAGCAGCATCGCCGCGTAGAGGCCGCCCGGGCCTCCGCCGATGACCGCGATCCGTCGGGGCTTGCCCTCGGCCACCGGGATCACCTGCCTCGCCACTGCGGGGGGCGCTTCTGGGTGAAGGCGGAGTGGAACTCGGCGTAGTCGGCGCTGTTCATCAGCAGCGCCTGGGTCGCCGCGTCCATCTCGACGGCGGCGGCCAGCGGCATGTCCAGTTCGGCCGTCAGCAGCGCCTTGGTCTGGGCGTGGGCCAGGGCGGGGCCGTCGGCCAGTCGGCGGGCCAGGGCGTCGGCCGCCGGGTGGGCCTCGCCGTCGTCGACCAACTGGCTGACCAGTCCGAGGCGTTCGGCCTCCGGGGCGCGCACCGGCTCCCCCAGCATCAGCACCCGGGTGGCGTGGCCGAGGCCGATCACCCGGGGCAGCAGGTAGGCGGCGCCCATGTCGCCGCCGCTGAGCCCGACCCGGGTGAACAGGAAGGAGAAGGTGGCAGTGGGGTCGGCCACCCGGAAGTCGGAGGCGAGGGCGAGCACCGCTCCGGCTCCGGCCGCCGCCCCGTGCACGGCGGCGATCACCGGGAACGGCGCCTCCCGGATCGCCCGCACCACCTGGCCGGTCATCCGGTTGAAGTCCAACAGTTCGGCGGTGTCCAGCTCCAGGGTGGCCCCGATGATCTCCTCGACGTCGCCGCCCGAGCAGAAGCTCCGTCCGGTGCCGCCCAGCACCAGGGCCCGCGCGCCCCGGGTGCGGGACAGTTCGGCGAGCAGGTCCCTGAGGTCGGCGTAGGCCTCGAAGGTGAGGGCGTTGAGCTTCTCCGGGCGGTCCAGGGTCACGGTGACGACCCCGTCGCGCTGGCTGACCCTGAGGTGCCGCCAGCTCTCGGTGTTCTGGGCGGTGCCGGTGAACGGGCTCATGGGGCGGCCTTCCTGTGCCGGCCGACGCCGGCGGTTCGGCTACGTCTACCGTCAGCAACGTATCACCGGTTTATGACCGTCGTCACGAGTACGCGATACCCCTCCGCCCCACCGACAGCGCAGCACCCTTTGCGCCCACCCGGGCGCTCCACCAGCATGGAGAGCGGTAGCCACACGAACACCAACGGCAACGAGCTACGAGGTGAGCCCCATGGGCGTCGCACAGGTCTACGCGGTCCTCCCGGTGGACGACATCGACTCCGCGTCCACCTGGTACGAGCGACTCTTCGGCCGCCCCGCCGACCTGGCGCCCATGGACGGCCTCCTGGAGTGGCAGGTCACCCCCGGTGGGGCCCTCCAGGTCGTCCGCGACCAGGACCGTTCCGGCCAGGGGATGCTCACCCTGGGGGTCGACGACATCGACGAGCACACCGCCGCCCTGGCCGACCGGGGCGTGGAGGTCGGGGAGATCGTGGACACCTCTGTCGGCTTCCGCATCTCCACCCTGCTGGACCCGGCGGGCAACACCCTCACCCTCGCCGAGGAGGCCCTGGACTGAGGAGGCCCTCCGCCGAGGAGCGCCGGTGCCGGCGCCCCACGGAAGGGTGCGGGTCCGCGCGGCCGGCCGCACCAGGGGCGGCGCGGGTTCAGTCCCGCGTCAGGGTGGCGACCAGCAGGGCCTTGACGGTGTGCATCCGGTTCTCCGCCTGGTCGAACACCACCGACCTCGGCGACTCGAAGACCCGCGAGGTCACCTCCATCGACTCCAGGCCGAACCGCTCGTGGACGGTCCGCCCCACCTCGGTGCCCAGGTCGTGGAAGGCCGGCAGGCAGTGCATGAACCGGGTCTCGGGGTTGCCGGTGGCGCGCAGCACCTCCTCGGTCACCGCGTACGGCAGGAGCTGGGGGATGCGCTCCTCCCACACCCGGGGGTCCTCCCCCATGGACACCCAGACGTCGGTGCTGAGGAAGTCGGCGCCCCGTACGCCCTCCTCCACGTCCTCGGTGACGGTGATCCGGGCGCCGCTGTCGGCGGCCAGTTCGCGGGCGCGGGCGATCAGGGCGTCGTCCGGCCACAGGGGGCGGGGGGCGACGATCCGCACGTCCATGCCCAGCAGGGCCCCGGTGACCAGGGTGGAGTTGCCGGTGTTGTGGCGGGCGTCGCCGAGGTAGGCGTGGGTGAGGGAGGACGGGGGCCGGCCGGGGAGGCACTCGGTCATGGTGAGGACGTCGGCCAGCATCTGGGTGGGGTGCCAGGCGTCGGTGAGCCCGTTGTAGACGGGCACCCCGGCGTGGGCGGCCAGTTCCTCGACCACCGACTGGTCGCCGCCCCGGTACTGCAGGGCGTCGTACATCCGCCCCAGCACCCGGGCGGTGTCCCGGGCGGACTCCTTGTGCCCCAGCTGGGAGCTGCGGCCGTCCAGGTAGGTGGTGTGGGCGCCCTGCTGGGCGGCGGCCACCTCGAAGGCGCAGCGGGTGCGGGTGGAGGTCTTCTCGAAGATCAGCGCGACGGACCGCCCGACCAGGCGGGGCACCTCGGCCCCCGCCCGTCGGGCGGCCTTCAACTCGCGAGCCAGGTCGAGGAGTCGGGTGAACTCCTCAGCCGTGAGGTCCAACTCCTTGAGCAGGTGGCGGCCGAACAGATCTGTCGCCATGGCGGGCTCCCGGGTCGCGGTGGTCGTCGGTGGTGCTGGTGGACGGCCGGAGGAGCCGGCGCGTCACACCCACTGACCGAAACTCTATACGACGCTCCGCATTCTTATACGGGACCCCTCTCGACCGGGCAGCTCATGCACCGGGGGCCGCCCCGACCCCGCCCCAGCTCGCTGCCGGGGATCTCCAGCACCTCGATGCCCTGCTTGCGCAGGTAGGTGTTGATGGCCACGTTGCGCTCGTAGGCCAGCACCACCCCGGGCTCCACCGCCAGTACGTTGCAGCCGTCGTCCCACTGCTCCCGCTCGGCCGCGTACACATCCTGGGTGGCGGTCAGCACCCTGATCCGGTCCAGTCCCAGGGCCGCCGCGATGGCCCGGTGCATGTGCTCCGGCGGGTGGTCGGTGACCTTCAACTCCGACTCCTCGGCGCCCGGTTCGATGGTGTACGAACGGAGGGCCCCCAGACCGGCGTACTGGGTGAAGGTGTCACCGTCGATCATCGTCATCACGGTGTCCAGGTGCATCGAGGCCCGCGCCTTGGGCATGTCCAAGGCCACGATGGTCTTGGCCGAGCCCTGCGCGAACAGCCCCCGCGCCAGCATCTCCACCGCCTGCGGGGTGGTGCGCTCACTGATCCCCACCAGCACCGCGCCGTTGCCGATCACCAGCACGTCGCCGCCCTCGATGGTGGAGGGGTAGGCCGCCTGCCCCTCGGACCAGACGTGGAAGTCGGAGGAGGCGAACAGCGGGTGGTGCTGGTAGACGGCCTCGTAGTGCACCGTCTCGTGCCAACGGGCGGGCCAACGCATGGCGTTGATGGACACCCCGTCGTAGATCCAGGCGGAGGTGTCCCGGGTGAACAGGTGGTTGGGCAGCGGGTTGACCAGGAAGTCGTCCAGTCCCATCACATGGAAGCGGACCGAGGTCGGCTCCGCCCAGCGGGCCAGGAACTCCCGCTTGGTCATCCCCCCGATCATCGACTCCGCCAGCTCGGCCGGGGACAGCTCCTCGAAGGCCCGCCGCAGCAGGTCGGTGGCGAGCGGACCGTACTCCTTCTCGTCGAAGACCCGGTCCAGCACCAGGTCGCGGGCCTGGGGCACCTCCAGGCTCTCGGCCAGCAGGTCACCGAACAGGTGCACCCGCACCCCACGGTCCCGCAGCACGTCCGCGAAGGTGTCGTGCTCCTGGCGGGCCCGGCCCACCCACAGCACGTCGTCGAAGAGCAACTCGTCCTTGTTGCTCGGGGTCAGGCGCTTCAGCTCCAGATCAGGGCGGTGCAGGATGACGCGGCGCAGTCTGCCCGCCTCGGAGTCGACTTGGAATCCCATACCTCCATCCTCGCCGAGGAGCGCCCCAGAAGCTCGGGGTTGGCCGGCGAAGATGACGGACCTCACCCCGCCAAGCGGACCTATCGGTCGGGGTCGGGCGGGCCGCCCCGCGCGGAACGCCCGTCCGCTGAGAGGTGCGGCCCGCCCGCTATACGGAGGAACCGCACCTCTCGGCACCGAACGGGCCACCCCTCACAAGCGGGGATCGACCGGCTCCGACTCCAGGGCCAGCACCGCGAACACCGCCTCGTGCACCCGCCACAGCGGCTCGCCCCCGGCCAGCCGGGCCAGGGACTCCAACCCGAGGGCGTACTCCCGCGAGGCCAGCGAGCGCTTGTGCCCCAGGTGCCGTTGGCGTAGCCGCTCCAGGTGCTCGGGGCGGGTGTACTCGGGGCCGTAGACGACCCGCAGGTACTCCCGGCCGCGCACCTTCAGGCCCGGCTGCACCAGTCGGCCCCGCCCGTCCCGGGTGTCCGGCCGCCAGGGCTTGACGACCATGCCCTCACCGCCCGCCGCCGTACGCTCCGTCCACCAGCGCACGCCCCGCTCCACCGACCCGGGGTCGCCGGTGTCCACCCGCAGCCTTTCGGTGGGGCGCAGCAGGGGGTCGCCGGTCCGGCAGAGCCGGTCCAGCCGGTCGACCTGCCGTTCCCTGGGCTCCAGGGCGAGGGAGGCGCCCTCGGCGGCCAGCACCTGGAAGGGCGCCAGACGCACCCCGGCGAGCGGGTCGCCGTCCTGGCCGGTGCGCCAGCAGTAGCGGCGGTACGCCTCGGTGTACGCCCGGGTGTCGGCGGCCCGCTCCCGCTGACGCCGCCCCAGTTCGTCCACGTCCAGGCCCCGTTTCGCGGCCTTCTCCAGGGCGGCCAGGACCGGCGGGAACACCGCGGCGGCGGCCGAGCCCACCTGGGCGTACTGGTCCCGCAGCAGCCCCTCGGCCTTGAGCGACCAGGGCAGCACCTCGGCGTCCAGCAGCAGCCAGTCGGTCCCCAGCTCCTCCCAGAGGCCGGCCGCCCCGACCGCCCGGCCCAGCCGCTCCAACAGCGCCCGCTCCAGCGCCGGTTCGCCCAGGAAGGGCCGGCCGGTACGGGTGTAGAGGGAGCCCGGTACGTCCCCGGGCACGTCGAACCGGCGGCGGGTGACCTCCGGGTCGCGGCACACCAGGGCGACGGCCCGGGAACCCATGTGCTTCTCCTCGCACACCACCTCGGCCACCCCGTCCTGGCGGTAGGCGTCGAAGGGCTCCCGGGGGTGTTCGAGGTACCCCTCCTCGCGGGAGGTGGCGCAGGGGGCCATGGTCGGCGGCAGGTACGGCATCAGCCGGGGGTCCACCGCGAACCGGCTCATCACCTCCAACGCGGCGGCGGCGTTCTCCTCCCGCACCGAGAGCCGGCCCGAGAAGCGGGTCTCGACCACCCGCCTGCCCTGGACGTCGGTCAGGTCCAGGGGGCGGCCCTCGGCACCGCCCGGGGCCTCGGTGGCCAGCGGACGCACCGGCTCGTACCAGACCCGCTCGGCGGGCACGTCCACCAGTTCCCGCTCCGGCCAGCGCAGCGCGGTCAGGGCGCCGCCGAACACGCAACCGGTGTCCAGGCAGAGGGTGTTGTTGACCCAGGAGGCCCGTGGGGTGGGGGTGTGGCCGTAGACCACGGCGGCCCGCCCCCGGTACTCCTCGGCCCAGGGGTAGCGCACCGGCAGCCCGTACTCGTCGGTCTCCCCGGTGGTGTCGCCGTACAGGGCGTGCGAGCGGACCCGGCCCGAGGTGCGCCCGTGGTACCTCTCGGGCAGACCGGCGTGGCAGACCACCAGGTCGCCGCCGTCCAGCAGGTAGTGGCTGACCAGGGAGTCGATGAACCGGGCGGCCCGCTCGGCGAAGTCCGGCTCCTCGGCGGCGACGGCCTCCAACTGCGCGACGGTCTCCGCCAGTCCGTGGGTGAGCCGTACGGTGCGGCCCGCCAGGTGCCGTGTCAGCTTGTTCTCGTGGTTGCCGGGCACACACAGCGCGGTACCGGCCTCCACCATGCCCATCACCAGGCGCAGCACCCCGGGGCTGTCCGGCCCCCGGTCCACCAGGTCGCCGACGAGGACGGCGGTGCGTCCCGCCGGGTGGCGGGCGCCGGTGGGACGCCCCCGGTCGTCCCGCTCCAGGACGTACCCCAGCCGGTCGAGCAGGGCCTCCAACTCCGAACGGCACCCGTGCACGTCGCCGACCAGGTCGAAGGGGCCGGTCAGGTGGCGCAGGTCGTTGTACCGGCGGGTGAGCCGTACGGTGGCCGCCTCGACCTCCTCCACGCCCCGCAGGTGGTGCACCCTGCGGAAGCCCTCGCGGGCCAGTCCGCGCAGCGAACCGCGCAGTTCCCTGCGCTGGCGGCCCACCACCCGGGCCGGCATGTCCGCACGGTCCGACCGTTGGGCGTTGCGGGCCAGACAGACCTCCTCGGGTACGTCCAGCACCACCGCCACCGGCAACACGTCGTGTTCCCTGGCCAGTTGGACCAGCTGACGCCGTGCCTCCCGCTGGACGTTGGTGGCGTCGACCACGGTCAGCCGGCCGGCGGCCAGGCGCTTGCGGGCGATGTGGTGCAGCACGTCGAAGGCGTCGCCGCTGGCCGACTGGTCGTTCTCGTCGTCGGCGACCAGCCCCCGGCAGGTGTCGGAGGAGAGCACCTCGGTGGGTCGGAAGTGCCGGCGGGCGAAGGTGGACTTGCCGGCGCCGGTGGTGCCGACCAGCACCACCAGGCACAGGTCGGGTATCTCCAGCTCGCTCATACGGCGGCCCCCTCGGTGGCGTCGGTGTGCTCGCCGCGCTCCTCGGCGTCCCGTCGGAACAGGGCGAGCTGGGTGGGTGTCCCGACCTCGGGGTCCGGCTCGCCCACTCCTCGGAACCGCACGTGGTAGCCGTGTCGTGCGGCCACCGCGCGGGCCCAGTCGGCGAAGCGGGCGCGGTCCCACTCGAAACGGTGGTCCCGGTGCCGGACCGTGCCGGCCGGCAGGGAGGCGTAGCGCACGTTGTACTCCACGTTGGGGGTGGTGACGATCACCGTGGTGGGACGGGCCGTGCCGAAGACCGCGTACTCCAGGGCCGGCAACCTGGGCTCGTCCAGGTGCTCGATCACCTCGCAGAGCACCGCCGCGTCGTAGCCCCGCAGCCGGGAGTCGGTGTACACCAACGAGCCCTGGAGCAGCCGCAGTCGGGAGGAGAGCCGCTCGCTCATCCGGTCCACCCTCAGCCGGCGTTCGGCGGCGCGCAGGGCCCGCATCGACACGTCCACGCCCACCACCTCGCCGTAGCGCGGGTCGGCGAGCAGGGCGGCCAGCAGCTGGCCCTGGCCACAGCCGAGGTCCAGCACCCGCCGCGCGCCGCTGTCCCGCAGGGCCTCCAGGACGGCCTCCCGTCGCGCCCGGGCCAGCGGCACCGGGCGCTCCGCCCGCTCTCCGGGGGTCTCCGGGTTCTCCGAGGTGGCCGGGGTGGCCGGGGCGGCCGGGTCCTCAGTGGTCCCGCTGTCGTCCGACACCTCCTCCTCCGGGGTGTCGTCCACCGCGTTGTCCAGCTCCTCGACCCCGGTGTCGTCCACCTCGGCCAGCCGGGCCAACTCCAGGCGTTCCAGGGCCTGTCGGGTCAGCTGGTGGCGCCGCATCAGGTAGCGGCGGGCGATCAGCCGCTGCTCGGGGTGCTCCTCCAGCCAGCCCTCGCCGGCGCGGAGCAGCTTGTCCACCTCGTCCGGGCCGATCCAGTAGTGCTTGGCGGCGTCCAGTACCGGCAGCAGCACGTACAGCTGACGCAGGGCGTCGGACAGCCGCTGTTCCCCGGTCAGGGTCAGCCCCAGGCAGCCGGAGTCGCCCCACTCGGGGAACTCGGGGTCCAGTGGCGCCGTCCCGACGGCCACCTCCCAGCCCAGCGGCTCGAACAGCCGCCGCACCAGGGCCGGTCCACCGCGCGCCGGCAGGGACGGCACCTCGATGGTCAACGGCCAGGTGCGCGAGGCCAGTTCGGGTCGGGCCCGGCACTGGCCCCTCAGGGCGCTGGAGAGCACCTGGGCCAGGGCCACGGCCAGCAGCGAGGAGGCCGCGTACGGGCGGTCGTTGACGTAGCCGGCCAGGCTGGCGTCCGGGGAGGGCGACCGGCCCCGGCCCCGTCGGACCAGTGCCACCGGGTCGACCTCCAGCAGCAGCGCCATGGTGCAGCGATGGTCGTCCGCCTCGGGGTAGAACACCCGCGCCCGCCCCGGGGAGACCGGGAACTCCTGCACCCGGTGCGGGTGCTTGTGCAGGACGTACCCCAGGTCGGTCGCCGGGCGGTCAGGGTCACCGGTGGTGGAGAGAGTGAGGAACACCCGTCCGAGTATGGGGACGCGACCTGCGAGGTTCACCCGGTTTTCGGGCGCCCCCGGTCGCGTACGGCCGCCAGTGCGGCGATCTGGTCCGGGCCCACCCGGCAGCAGCCGCCGACCAGTCGGGCCCCGGCCGCGTACCACGCCTCCAGCTCCGGCACCGGGAAGTGGGCCCCGCCCGACCACCGGTGGCGCCCGGCGTCCCAGCGTTCCCCGCTGTTGGGGTAGGCCACCACCGGCAGTCCGGTGACCTCGGCCGCCAGCCGTACGGCCGGCAGCACCTCCTCGGCGGCGCAGCAGTTGACCCCCACCGCCGCCACCCGGGGGTGGCCGCGCACCAGGGCGAAGGCCTCCCGCAGGGGCTGCCCGGCCCGGGTCCGGCCGTCAGCCACGGTGTAGCTGAGCCAGACCGGCACCCGGTGGTCGGCGACCACCTCCAGCAGGGCCTCGGCCTCCACCACGTCCGGCACCGTCTCCAGGGCCAGCACGTCGGGGTCGGCCTCGACGAGCGCGGCCACCCGGGGCCGGTGGAAGGCGGCCAGTCGGTCCCGGTCGAGGCCGTAGCGGCCCCGGTACTCGCTGCCGTCGGCGAGCACCGCCCCGTACGGCCCCACCGAGGCGGCCACCCACACCGGGCGGTCGCCGGCCGCGCGGCGCGCCAACTCCACGCTGTGGCGCAGCAGTCGGGCCGAGGTCGGGGCGTCCAGGCCACGGCGGGCGAACCCCTCGAAGGAGGCCTGGTAGCTGCTGGTGATCAGCACCTCGGCGCCGGCGGCCACATAGGCGGCGTGGGCCCGTTCCAACTGGTCGGGGTCCTCGGCCAGCAGCCGGGCGGACCACAGTTCGTCCCGCAGGTCCGCGCCCTGGGCCTCCAACTGGTTGGACAGTCCCCCGTCGAGCAGCAGCGGGCTCCCGCGCTCCGTGGCGGAGCGCAGGGCGCGCGGCAGGTCAACGGGCGGGCGGCTCATGACAGTTGGGGGGCGACCTGGTCGGCGATCAGCTCCAGGTGGTCCAGGTCGTGCAGGTCCAGCACCTGGAGGTAGACGCGTGAGGCGCCGGCCTCCCGGTAGTGGCCCAGCTTGTCCACCACCTCGGCCGGTGAACCGGCGAGTCCGTTCTCCCGGAGTTCCGGCACCTCCCGGCCGATGGCCCGGGCCCGACGGGCGATCTGGTCCTCGTCCCGGCCGACGCACGCCACCAGGGCGTTGGAGTACACCAACTCGTCGGCGTCGCGGCCGTGTTCCCGGGCGGCCTCGCGCACCCGGCCGAACTGCTGTCGAGCCTCCTCCACCGACACGAAGGGGCAGTTGAACTCGTCGGCGAACCGCGCGGCCAACCGGGGAGTGCGCTGGGCCCCCATGCCGCCGACCAGCACCGGGATGTGCGGCTGGTGCGGCTTGGGCAGCGCCGGGGAGTCGGTCAGCTGGTAGTGCTGGCCCTGATACTGGAAGGTCTGCCCCGGCTCGGTGTTCCACAGGCCGGTGATCACCTCCAACTGCTCCTCCAGCCGGGACATCCGGGCCTTGGGGAAGGGGATGCCGTACGCGGTGTGCTCCGCCTCGTACCAGCCGGAGCCCAGCCCGAACTCCACCCGGCCACCCGACATGGCGTCCACCTGCGCCACCTGGATGGCCAGGACCCCCGGCAGCCGGAAGGTACCGGCGGTCATCAGGGTGCCCAGCCGGATACGGGAGGTCTCACGGGCCAGGCCGGCGAGGGTGATCCAGGCGTCGGTGGGGCCGGGCATCCCGTCCCCGTCGCCCATCACCAGGTAGTGGTCGGAGCGGAAGAAGGCGTCGAAGCCGAGGTCCTCGGTGGCCTTGGCGACCTTCAGCAGGGTGTCGTAGCTGGCCCCTTGCTGGGGTTCGGTGAATACGCGCAGTTCCATGGGTCCCATCTTGCCCCTGGCGCCGGCCGGGCGGAGACCTGACCTCGTCGGAGGGGACGGACGAAGGAGGGGCGGGGGGTGTCGTACGGACCTCGGGTGACCACCGCGCACACGTTCCGGTGCCGTGTGCCGCGTGCCGGAGGACGGCGGAGGGAGGGGGGCCACCACAGCGGCGTCGGTGACGGTGACCGTGAGAGCGACGGGGACGCCCCGGACCGGTGGCGCCCGCTCAGTGGGGGCGGTCCGCTGCTGAGCCCGTGGGGGCGGTGGCGGGGACACGGTACGACCCGACGGTGGGCCGCGAGCGGGGGTGACGCCGTTCGGCGCCCGGGACGGGTCGGCGGCGGGTGTGGGGGGACCACACACGAGCGCCCAGCACCGACATCCACCGGCGGGTTCGGTCGGTCGCTGGACGTGACACGGAAGGGCGGGCGGTCACGGCAGGTGGTCGGCCAGACCCCCGTGTTCCTCGGGCACCTCCAGGGCCCGCAGCATTCCCGCGACCCGGTCCCCGGACTCGTCCAGGGCGTCGATGGCCTCCACGCACTGCCAGTACAGGGCGGCCTCCTCGGCCCGGGCGGCGATTCCCACCAGGGCGGCGGCGCACTCCCCGAGGAGTTCGCCCAGGTCCACCAGCACCATCCGGGGCTCGTCGACACCGGACAGCAGGGCGGCCCGGGCTCCGCTCTCGTACTGGGCGAACTGACGGGGTATGCGTCGGCCCCCGGTGGCCGCCAACTCCCGGGCGTGGGAGCGCAGTTCGCGCGGGCCCCGGGAGGCGAGCCGGCCACCCACCGCACGGGCGAGGGCCTGCGCCTGCCAGGATTCGGCGAGGATCTGGGGCACCGTTTCGCCGCGCGCCAGCGCCTGACGGGTCGCCTTGATGAGTCCAGCGGCTTCCATCTGGGCCATCCCCCTCCTTAAAAAGTAACTCTGTGTAGCCATCAACAGGCCTGACTGTGCGGCAATTTGGGACTATTTTGGACATAGGCGCCAGAGGATGCACACCCATCACTCCATAGAGTGACCATTTTCCGCAGGTGGGAAACGCGACTCGTTGCGGGAGATCTTCGCTTCCAGGGCGGAGAGCGGGTCCACCCCGACGACCGTGCACAGCTGGAGCAGGTACGCCAGGACGTCCGCCACCTCGTCCTCGACCCTCCCCAGCAGCTCGGCGTCCTCCGCCACCGCCGAGGACTCCTCCGGGGTCAACCACTGGAAGATCTCCACCAGTTCGGAGGCCTCCACGCTCAGGGCCATCGCCAGGTTCTTGGGGGTGTGGTACCGGCCCCACTCGCGCCGTCGCGCGAACTCGGCCAACTCCCGCTGTAGTCGCGGCACATCCGGGGTGGTCCCCTCGCTTCGCTCACTCATCCGCCCAGGTCTACCAGGGACAACCCACCCGCCCCGACCGCACCCCGGGCCCGGCCCGCCCCCACCTTCCCCACCGACCCCGGCAGCCCGCCCCCACCCCCGACGCGCACCCGACCGGACAACGCCACCAACTCCCGGGCCCGGCCGGCGCCCAGACCCCGACCCCGGCAACCGGCCAGCACGACGTGACCCGCCCCTCCGGGGACGCCGCCCGGGCCCCGGGCGGGGACAGCACTCCCGGGCCCACCAACACCAGGGCGGGGCAGCCCGGCCCACCCTCGCCGAGCGACCCCACCGGCCGGCACCCCGTACCGCCCCGACCCACCCGCACCCGGGCCACCACCCCGGCCACCTGGGGCCCCACCGAGGTACGGCCGCCCGCCCGTAGCGCCTCCACCAACTCCCGCCGTCGTCGGGGCCGTTCGGCCCACGGCCGGCGCGGTTCGGCCGCGAGGCCGCCGCAGGGGCGCCGGACCACCGTCCAGGCCGGCCGCCTCGCCCCCTCGGGCGCCGCCGGCGCCGAGCGCGGCGACCCCGCCCGGACCGTCGGGCCGGGCGAGCGGGCCGAGGCGGTTCACGGGCGGCACCCGGTCACAGCGGTCGCGACGACGGCGGACGGACAGCCGGAGTTCGGTGAGGGCGGGGGTACGGACATGCGCTGGACGTTAGACACCACGACTGGCGGCGAACCGTTACCTCCCTCGCCGGCTCCCCCTAACGAGGGAGGCGGTCATCACCAGTGGACGCGCCGGCCGGGAGGCGAGACCGAAGGTCGCCCCACCCCGGCTACCGCGATTGGTTACCGGCCAGTATGTTGGGGGCCGACGCGATCCCGGACCAGCCGCGACCCCTGACGAGCGGCACCCCCTGGCGGGCACCCTCTGCTGCCAGTCCCCCCGGCGAGGAAGGCGAACCATGACCGCGTACCCGACCCTGCTCTCCCCCCTCGACCTGGGCCATCTGACCCTGCGCAACCGCGTGGTGATGGGGTCGATGCACACCGGTCTGGAGGACCGCGCCAAGGACCTGCCGCAGCTGACCGCCTACTTCGCCGAACGGGCCCGGGGCGGGGTGGGCCTGATCATCACCGGGGGCTACGCGCCCAACCGCACCGGCTGGCTGCTCCCCTTCTCCTCCAAGATGACCACCCGCGCCGAGGCACGCCGCCACCGGCCGCTCACCGAGGCGGTGCACCGCGAGGGCGGCCACATCGCGCTGCAACTGCTGCACGCCGGCCGTTACGCGTACCACCCGCTGTCGGTCTCGGCCTCCTCGATCAAGGCTCCGATCACCCCCTTCCGCCCCCGACGGCTCTCCGACCGGGGCGTACGCGCCCAGATCCGCGCCTTCGCCGAGTCCGCCGCCCTCGCCCGCGAGGCCGGCTACGACGGGGTGGAGATCATGGGCTCCGAGGGCTACCTGCTCAACCAGTTCCTCGCCCCCCGCACCAACCAGCGCACCGACCGCTGGGGCGGCTCGGCGGAGAACCGTCGCCGGCTGGCGGTGGAGGTCGTACGGGCCACCCGGCGCGCGGTGGGCGAGGACTTCCTGATCGTCTACCGGCTCTCCCTGGTGGACCTGGTGGAGAACGGCCAGACCTGGGAGGAGATCCTCGCGCTGGCCTCCGAGGTGGAGGCCGCCGGCGCCAGCGTCATCAACACCGGCATCGGCTGGCACGAGGCACGGGTGCCCACCATCGTCACCTCGGTGCCCCGGGCCGCCTTCGCCGGTGCCACCGCCGCCCTGCGCCCCCACGTCGGCCTCCCGGTCGCCGCCGCCAACCGCATCAACACCCCGGAACTTGCCGAGGAGTTGCTCCGGCGCGGCGACGCCGACCTGGTCACCATGGCCCGCCCCCTGCTCGCCGACCCGGAGTGGGTCCGCAAGGCCGGCGACGGCCGGGCCGAGGAGATCAACACCTGCATCGCCTGCAACCAGGCGTGCCTGGACCACGTGTTCGCCCGCCGCAAGGTCTCCTGCCTGGTCAACCCGCGCGCCGGCCGGGAGACCGAGCTACGGCTGTCCCCCACCCGCAGGGCCAGGAGGGTCGCCGTGGTGGGCGCCGGACCGGCCGGACTGGCCGCCGCCACCGGGCTGGCCGAGCGGGGCCACCGGGTGGAGCTGTTCGAGGCGCTGCCGGACATCGGCGGACAGTTCGGGATCGCCCAACGCATCCCCGGCAAGGAGGAGTTCGCCGAGACCATCCGCTACTTCCGCCGCCGCCTGGAACGCACCGGCGTCACCCTCCACCTGGGCACCGAGGTGACCGCCGACCAGCTGGCCGGGGGCGGCTGGGACGAGGTGGTGCTGGCCACCGGGGTACGCCCCCGGATACCGGCCATCCCCGGCGTGGACCACCCCAGCGTGCTGTCGTACGTGGACGTGGTGCGGCACGGCCGGCCGGTCGGGGAACGGGTCGCGGTGATCGGGGCCGGCGGCATCGGGGTGGACGTCAGCGAGTTCCTCACCCACGAGGTGGGGGCGCCGATGGACACCGAGGAGTGGAAGGCGGAGTGGGGGGTCGGCCCCTGGGACGGCACCCGGGGCGCGCTGGTCGAGGCCCGGCCCAAGGCGCCGCCGCGACAGGTGTACCTGTTGCAGCGCAAGAGCACCCGTATCGGGGCCGGGCTGGGCAAGACCTCGGGGTGGGTGCACCGGGCGACGCTGCGGGCCAAGGGGGTGGAGCAACTGACCGGCGTCAACTACGAGTTGGTCGACGACCGGGGGCTGCACCTGACCTTCGGCCCGGACCGGGAGCGCCCCCGGGTGCTGGAGGTGGACACCGTGGTGGTGTGCGCCGGGCAGGAGCCGGTACGGGAACTGGCGGACGAGCTGGAGGCCCGGGGAGTGTCCACCCATCTGATCGGCGGGGCGGAACTGGCCGCCGAGCTGGACGCCAAGCGCGCCATCGAGCAGGGCACCCGGCTGGCCGCGCGGCTGTAGCCACCGGTCACCCGCTCCCGGGTACGCCGTACCGCCGCACCGCCCGGGGTGTGGTGCCCCACCAGCGGCGGCAGCAGCGACTGAGCGCGGACTGCTCGGACAGCCCCAGGAGGGCGGCGACCTGCCCCATGGGCATGTCGGTACCGGTCAGGTACCGGAACGCGGCCTGCCGGCGCGCCTCGTCCAGCACCCGGGCGAAGGTGGTGCCCTCGGCGGCCAACCGCCGTTGCAGGGTGCGCGGGTGGAGGGTGAGCAGCCGTGCCACGGTCCCGACCTCGGGCGGGGTGGTGCCCAGGCACTGTTCCAGCGCCCCGCGCACCCGGTGGGTGGTGCTGGCCGACTCCGGCGGCGCCTCCTGGGCGAGGAAGGCCAGCGCCAGTTGCCGCAGCCGTTCGTCGCCCGGACCCAGCGGGCGGGACCGCAGGCTGAGCGGCACCCGCAGCATGGCGGCCGGCCGCCGTACGCGTACCGGCACCCCGAAGAACTCCTCGTACCGCTCCAGCGGGGCACCGGGCCGGTGGGGCAACTCGACGCTGCGCAGTCCGTAGGGCCCGTCCAGCAGGAAGGTCAGGGAGCGGTGGACGAAGCCCAGGCTCAGCTCCAGCCCCTGGGCCGGCAGCGGTACCCCCGGAAGCGCGGTGTAGCTCAGCCCGACCACTCCCGGGGCCCGGTACGGGTCGGGCTCCAGCCGCAGGCTGAGGGAACGGGCGTGGACGTGCAGGTAGCGCACCGTGCAGTCCAGGGCGTCCCCCACCGTGGGCGAGTTCTGGATGGCCACCGCCAGCGGCCCCAGCATCCCCAGGTCCTGGCGGCCGGCCACCCTCAACCCCAGGTCGGGGCAGTCGAGTTGGCGTGCGGCCAGCTCCAGGACCTCGCCCATGGCGGTCTCCGGCACCAGCACGTCGTCCGCGTCCAGGGCGCGGACGGGCACCCCGCTGGCCCGGGCGAGGGCCTCCGCGTCCCCGCCCAGCTCCGCGACCGTCGCGCGCAGCCCCCGCAGTCCCGCGGACCGGATCACCGACATGTCGCCCAGGGTCAAACAGCTGTCGTACCCGGTCAAGTTCCGGCCCCGGGCCGCCCGCACACTGGTACCCATGACGCATCTCGCCAGCGACCAGCCCTCCCCCGAGCACCTGGACGTGGTCATCGTGGGCGCCGGACTCTCCGGGGTGGGCGCCGCCTACCGGCTGGGGACCGAGTGCCCCGGACGGACCTACACCATCCTGGAGGCCCGGGACTCCCTCGGCGGCACCTGGGACCTGTTCCGCTACCCCGGCGTGCGGTCCGACTCCGACATGTTCACCCTCGGCTACCCGTTCCGCCCCTGGCGGGAAGCCAAGTCCATCGCGGACGGCCCCAGCGTCCTGCGCTACATCCGGGAGACCGCCGCCGAGTACGGCATCGACCGGCACATCCGCTACCGCACCAGGGTCCGGTCCGCCGACTGGTGCACCGACACGGCCCGTTGGACGCTCACCGTCGACCACACCGACGCCCGGGGCCGGACCACCGAACGCACCCTCACCTGCTCCTTCCTCCACAGCTGCGCCGGCTACTACGACTACGAGCGGGGCCACTCCCCCGACTTCCCCGGCGTGGACTCCTACCAGGGCGCCCTGGTCCACCCGCAGTTCTGGCCCGAGGACCTGGACCACTCCGGCAAGCGCGTGGTGGTCATCGGCAGCGGAGCCACCGCCGTCACCCTGGTCCCGGCGCTGGCCGAGCGGGCCGCGCGGGTCACCATGCTCCAGCGGTCCCCGACCTGGATCAGCTCGCTGCCGGCCCGCGACCGGTTCGCCGACGCCCTGCGCCGGGTGCTGCCGGCCGGGGCCGCGCACCAGGCGGCGCGCACCAAGAACATCCTGTTCTCCGTCGCCCTCTACCAGTTCTGCCAACGCCGGCCCCGGGCCGCCCGCAGACTGCTGAGCCGGCTCAACTCCCGTGCCCTGGGCGACCGGGAGATGGTCCGCCAGCACTTCACCCCGAGCTACGACCCCTGGGACCAGCGGCTGTGCGCGGTGCCCGACGGCGACCTGTTCACCGCCCTGCGGGAGGGCAACGCCGAGGTGGTCACCGACCACGTGGACCGCTTCGTGCCCGAGGGTGTCCGCCTGCGCTCCGGGCGGGTGCTGGAGGCCGACGTGGTGGTGACCGCGACCGGGCTGCGCCTGCTGGCCTTCGGCGGCATCACCCCACGGGTGGACGGGCGGGAGGTGCCGCTGAGCGACCAGTTCGTCTGGCGTGGGGCGATGGTCACCGGACTGCCCAACTTCGCGGTGTCCATCGGCTACACCAACGCCTCCTGGACCCTGCGCTCGGACCTCACCGCGCGGCTGGTGTGCCGGGTGCTGAACCACATGGACCGCCACCAGTACGCCGCCGTGGAGCCCCGCCCCGAGGGCGAGTTGACGCCCCGGCCGCTGCTGGACCTCGCCTCCGGCTACATCCAGCGCTCCATCGGGGCCTTCCCCCGGCAGGGCGACCGTGCCCCCTGGCGGGTACGCCAGAACTACGTGCTGGACGCGGCCACCACCCTACGCGCCGACCTCGACCGCACCCTGTGGCCCACCCACCGTTCCGCGGTCCGCTCCCCACTGCCCGTACCGGAGCGGCAGGGCGCGGGCTGACCCCTCGCCGAACGCCGGCCGTGCGGGGGTACGGCACGGGGCCGCCGCGTCCTGGGCGATGCGGCGGCCCCGTACTCCCCGAACCGGGTTGACCGGCACCGGCCGGCCGGTGGGTCACTTGTTGGGGAACTGCCAGCGGTAGGGGTCGGTGTCGTTCCTCTCGCTGGACCAGCGAACCTCGATGGTCTTGGCGTTCTCCGGGATCATGTAGGTGTCGCAGAAGGTGTGCTTCTGCCCCTGGCCCCACTCCTTCACGCTGTAGGGCTTCTCGCAGCCCGGGCTGTCCTCGGGGGCGAAGATCAGCAGTCCGCCACGCTGGCCGTCGGCGTAGATCTGGATGTTGTCGTCGACCTTCGGGGACCGCTTGACCGTCCCCCCGCCCTTGTTGGTGAACTCCACCTGGGCGGTCACGGCCACCCGGCCCTTGGCGTCCTTGGGGTCCTTGAGCATCTTCGCGGTATCAGCCGCGCTCTTGATGTCGACCTTCTTGGCCAGGACCTGGTAGGTGATCGTGCCGTCGTCCTCCTGGAACTTGTCGGTGGCCGGCTGCCCGGTGCCCAGTTCCTTGTCCCCGCCCTGCTCCTGGTCGTCGGCGGGCTGCTGGCTGGCGGACTGGCTGGGCTTCTTGTCGTCCTTCGCGTCGGAGTCCGAGTCCGAGTCGGAGTTGCAGGCGGTCAGCGCGAGACCGAGGGCGAACACGGGGGCAGCGAGCCGGAGTCCGGCGTTTCTCTTCATCAAGACGGTTCCTTGAGCGGTGGGGGCGAGCCGGGGGTGGGGTGCCCGCCCGGATGTGCGGTCTGTCGTGGCGACTGCGCTCGGTCCCTCCGTCGCGACCGAGGGGGGAGACCGTGGGTGACGGGCACCACCGACCTCCCCCGACCGGGTCCGGTGGTGTCACACCAGCCCCGGCAGTCAGTGCCTGTCTCCCAGGACGTCGGTGGGACCTTCGGGGTTGCCGAACTCCGTAACTTGCCGGTAACGGCCGTGCGACGTGCCGGTACCGGCCCGACCCTCCGCGAGCACCCGACGTACGGCGGGTGACGGACGTACCCTCGAAGCGCCCCGCGCCCGCCCATCCCACCCCTCCCCGGAGGCCGCTCGCATGGCGACGCCCGCCCCCGCCACTCCCCTGTACCGTCACCCCTCCCTGGACGAACTGGCCGCGCGCGCCCTGCGCCTGGCGCACGGCCGGCGGGCTCTGCTGGGCGTGGTGGGCGAACCGGGGGCCGGCAAGTCCACCTTCGCGGCACAGCTGTTGGCCCGCCTGCACCGGACCCACCCCGGGCTGGCGGTCGGGGTGTCCATGGACGCTTTCCACCTGGCGCACCGGGTCCTCACCGCACGGGGGCAGGTCGCGCACAAGGGCACCCCGGACACCTTCGACGGCCACGGCTTCCTGGCCCTGCTGCGGCGCACCGTCGTGGAGACCGAACACGGCGTGTGGTGGCCGGAGTTCGACCGGGAGGTGGAGGACTCGGTGTGCGCGGCCGTCGAGGTCGCCCCCGCTCATCAACTGGTCGTGGTCGACGGCAACTTCCTGCTGTGCGACTCCCCGCCCTGGCACGGGGTACGCGGGACGCTGGACGAGGCGTGGTTCCTGGACGCCTCCCCCGCACCACGGCGGGAGCGGCTGCTGCGGCGCTACGTCCACCACGGTTTCACCCCCGAGGACGCCCGCGCCAAGGTCGACGGGGTGGACGCGCGGACCAGCGCCCTCGTCCGGGGCACCCTCGGCCGGGCGGACCTGGTGCTGACCGAGGGGCCGGCCGACCGGGACGGCTGACCCCGGTGGCCACCGGCGCCAACGGGCCGGTGCCGCGCGGGCCTTGGCGGACCGGTGCGCCCGGTGTCCATCGGCGTCCATCCGTGGAGCCCCGCGTCGGGGGCCGCCCGGTGGGGCCGGTCAGCCGTGGACCGAGATCCGGGTCCGGTGGTGGCGGGGGGTGTCGATCTCGTCCAGCAGGGCCACGGCCAGGTCGGCGTAGGACAGCCGTGCCGTCGCCTCGTCCCCGACGGTCTCGCCCCCGACCCGGTAGCCGCCGGTACGGGGCGCCCCCGCCTCCAGCCGGGCCGGAGGAGTGACCATCAGCCAGTCCACCTCGGTCGGGGCGGACCGGAGCCGGTCCAGTCCGGCCTGGTGGGCCTCGGCGAAGGGACGGATCCCGGGCGGCAACATGTGGGGATCCTCGCTGAGTGGCCGCCCGTCGGGGTCACGGAGGTTGGCGAACAGGCCGACCACCAGCAGTCGGGGCACTCCGGCCCGGGCGAGCCCGTACAGCAGGGCCTCGGCCGCCCGGACGAAGAACGCGGGGTCGAGGTCCGCGAAGCCCTGTTCCGGTCCGCTGAACGGGCTGACCGCGTGGACGGCGGCGTGGTGGGCGTGTGCCGCCCGGGCCACCTGGGCGGGGTCGGTGATGTCGCCGGACACCACCCGTACCCCCTGACCGGGTTCCGCGAGGTCCGGGTGCCGGTCGGGGTCGCGCACCACGGCGGTGACCCGGTGTCCTCGGGCGCGCGCCTCGGTGGTGGCCGCCCGTCCGGCGCGACCGCCCGCGCCGAAGATCACGATGTCCGCCATGCCCCCTCCTCCCGGTGGCGTATCTCGCCTCCGAGCTGCACGGTATCCATCGGATACTGGTTACCTCAACGATACTGGGCTAGCCTCCGCACCATGTCCGAGCCGCTGGACCCCGAGATGTTCGACCCGATGTGTCCGTCGAGCGCCATGCCGTTCCAGATCGGCGACAAGTGGACCGGCATGGTGGTGCTCTGCCTGCGGGACGGACCCCGGCGCTTCAGCGAACTCCGCGTCCCCCTGCGGAACATCACCCCCAAGGTGCTCACCCAGACCCTGCGGGCCATGGAACGGGACGGCCTGGTGACCCGGACCGCGTACGACGAGAATCCGCCCCGGGTCGAGTACGAGCTGACCCCGCTGGGGCACAGCCTCTTCCCCCTGATCGAGGCGGCCCGCACCTGGAGCCGGGAACACCTGCCCGCCCTGCTGCGAGCCCGTCACGCCCACGCGGCCGGCCGGGACTGAACCCGCCGGGCTCCGGCCGGCCACACGCCCGCCGGGTCACTCCGGGGGCAGCCGCAGCGGACCGTTGCCCTCCCGCACGTCACGGATCACCCGGGGCTCGCCGACCAGCGAGCCGTCCAGGTCGGTGGTGACCCGCACCGCGTGGTCGCCCCGACAGCGGGCGGCCCCGGCCCTCCCCCGCTCCTCCGGGTGGGACCGGTCGCAGAAGAGCACGTGCCCCCACAGCCGGTCCACCCTGCCGGGCACCAGCCGCACCACCCCGTGCGGCCTCAACTGGTGGGCGCCGGGGTGCCGTGGGGCCAGCCAGGCGGCGGTGTGGTCCCCCACCGCCCGCTCGAACGCACGCCGCTCCCGGAAGGGGCGGACCAGCCGCACCGCGCCCGACCCGGCGTCCAGGACACCATTCCGGTACGTCCAGGTCACCGCGTACGAGGGCCTGGTCGCCAGCGCGGCGTGGACCCCGCGTTCGGTCAGCCGGACCAGGGTGGGTCCCCGGCCCGCCGCGTTCTCGGGGGCGTCGGGGGCGGTACCGGGAGCCGCGATGTGGACGGTGACCGCGCGCTGGCGCGAGGGGGCGGCGCCGTCGGCCGGTGAGTACGCCGACGCCCAGCCCCGCAGGCACTCCCCCAACCTCTCCAGCACCCCGGTCACGTTGTCGTTGGTCAGCCGGGCCTCGATCCAGGGCTCGCCGACCGAGGAACGGTAGGCCCGTACGGCACGCGGGGTGTGGCCGCACTCCCGCAGGGCGGCGCGCAGCAGCCGCAGGTCGCGGGCGGCGGCCCGGGCGTCCTCCAACGCCACGTCCAGGGCCCGGTCGCAGGGGGCCCCTCCGCAGACACCGGAGTCGGCGTCGATCCGCAGGCGTACCACCGCGTCCGGGTCGTCGGCCACCGACAGCGAGACCTCCGAACCGCTGGTCCGCGGGAACAGGGTGCGCGCGCCGACCACCCGCAGCAGCCCCGGATGGCGTTCGTCGGCGATCTCCTGGGCCCGCCGACGGTCCTCCCTGGTGCCCAGGCCACAGCCGGTGACCAGCAGCGCGAGACCCAGCAGCGCCAGGGCCCCGCGCGGTCGTCTCCGTCCCCTCATGGTGTCCCTCCCCGTCCGGTGTGCCGGCCACGGTAGGAGGAGGGGCCGGCCGGTCGGATGAGTACGGATACTCATCCCCGTCCCCTCGGAGGCGCCGAGGTGCCGAGGCGCCCCGCGCCGGACGCGTCCCCACAGGTCCTAAGGAACTCAGGCACCGGGGAGGCGTACCTTCCAGGTCCGCGAGCACCCCGGGGCGACCCGCACCGCGCCCGGTGACCGGAGCGCCCCCGTCCGGCGCCTCCCACCAGGACGTCGGCGGGGACGGGAGGCACGCTGGCGGTGCGCCACCCGCGGTTCCCGGGGCGCCACCGGCACCCGGCGCGGGTGTCACGGAGGCCACGGGTTGCCGAACGGTGGGAACCGTGACGTCGGCGGTCTCGTGTTGGTGGGGCGGAGGGAGAGGGAGGAGCGATGGACACGCGGTACTTCGAGCGGGACGAGGACGGTGTCGTACGGCGCTGGCGGATCAGCCGCGACGGCGTGCACTGTCACGTCGGGTGGGGTCTGGGGTGCGGACCGACCCGGCAGTCCACCACCACGCTGCCCGACGAGACCGAAGCCGGACGGCACCTGGAACGCAGGGTCCGGGAGAAGCGGCGTCAGGGCTACCAGGAGGTCACCCCGCCGGACGTCCCGGACACGGCCGGGCCTGACCGGGAGGCGTCCCTCACCGAGGGGTACCAGCCCTTCGGCGACGAGCCGGGGGTGTTCGTGAGGCCCCCCGACCCCTCGGCCGGGGCCGACCCCCACCGCTACCTGGTGCTCGACGGGGACCAGCGGCGGGGGCTCTGCTTCGAGGTCGGGGCGTCCGGTCACGACCCGGCCATGGTCCACGGCTTCCTACGGGCGGTCCGCCCTCTGGTGGACCAGGCCTTCGACGGGCGCTCCCACCACAAGTGCGCCCTGCCCCGCCCGCTGGGGCGGTTCGACCACGTGTTGCTGTGCGGGCCCTCGCTCTCCGAGCGACGGTACGGCGACCGGCTGGCCCGGGCCTTGCCCGTACTGGACTGCGAGATCGGGGACCGGGACACCGGCACCGTGGTGGAGGCCCGGCTGCGGGGCCCGGCCGCGTCGCGGTGGAGCAGTTGGGACCGCAGGCCCTGTCCGGTGACCGACCTGCGCCACCACCTGCCGGGGGCCGTGGAGGCGCCCTCGGACCGGAGGTTCGCGGTGCGCCAACCGGCCGACCTGCACCGGCTGTTGGGGGCTCTGGCCACCTCCACGGACGACGGCTGGCTGGAGGTGCGCAACTACCGGCGCCGGGTCTGGCGCCTCACCCGGGACGAGGTGACCGCCACCACGCCGACCGAGGTCGTGGCGTTCCTGTGGGGCAGCGCCGTCCCCGCACGGTGACCGCGCGGGGACGGGCGCGGGGCGGGCCCCAGGCTCACTCGGTACCGATGGCGCGCAGCACCGGAGTACGGGCCGCGGTGACGGCGGGGGCCAGGGCGGCGAGTACGCCCACCAGCGCGGCGGCCCCGAACAGCAGGCCCACGTCCTGCCAGGGCAGCACCGGGGTCACCCCGCCCTGGGCGCGTACCCCGGCGACTCCGATCGCCCCGCCGGCGACCAGGCCCAGCACCGAGCCGAACACCGAGATGAGCACCGCCTCAGCGCTGAGCAGGGAGGCCACGCCCCGCCGGTCGAGCCCCACCGCGCGCAGCAGGCCGGTCTCCCGGACCCGCTCCAGTACGGCCATGCCCATGGTGTTGACCACCCCGAGGACGCCGATCAGCATCGTGACGCTCAACAGCCCGTACATCATCGCCAGGATGGCCGAGGTGCCGGCGCCGGCCTCCGCCCGTACGTCCGCCCGGTCCTGGATCCTCAGGGCGGGGTTGTCCAGGGTCCTCCGGGCGGCCTCCCGCAGGGCCTCGGTACCGCCCGGGGCGGCCTTGAGCAGTACCGCGCGGACCCGGGTCTCCTCGCCGCCCCGCGCCGAGGAGCGGAGCAGGCGGTCGGGGACCAGGGCGGGGGTGAGGTCGTCCGGGCCGTCGTAGAGGGCGACCACCGGCAGCGTCCGCTGCTCGCCACCGGAGTGGAAGGAGCCGCTGACCCGCGAGCCCACCCGCCAGTGGCGCTCCCGGGCCACCTCGGTACTGACCGCGACACCCCGGTCCAGGTCGGCCAGTGAGCCCTGGCGCACGGTCAGCCGGGTCACCTGTCCGACCGTGCGCGGGTTCACCCCGACCACGCCCAGACCGTCACCCCGGTCCCCCGGGGCGTACAGGGTGCCCTGGACGACGGGGGTGACCGCCTCCGCCCCGTCCAACGTGGCCAGCCGGCGCGCGGCGTCCGTCCCGACCTCGGCGCCCTCCACGGCGGTGACCTGGAGGTCGGCCACCATGCGGGCGGCGGCCTCCTCCGCGTCGTGCTCCTCCACCGCCCGTACGGCCACCGTCACGGCGGTGACCAGGGCGAGGCCGATCATCAGGGTGGCGGCCGTGGCGGCGGTACGCCGGGGGGTGCGGCGGGCGTTCTCCACCGCGAGAGTGCCCCGTACCCCGGCGAGCCGGGTCAGAGGGGCGCGCAGCAGGGCGGTGAAGCCCAGAGCCAGCGAGGGGGTCAGCAGGATGAGTCCGACCAGCAGCAGCGGGGCCCCGGCGTAGAGGAGGTCCTGGGCGTCCTTGGCGGCGACCAGCAGGGCCACCCCCAGGGCGGTGACCAGCAGCCCGGTGAGGTTGCGCCGCCGCAACGGGGCGGGGGCCGGGGGCAGTTCGGAACGCAGAGCGGCGACCGGGGGCACCTGGCCGGCCCGGCGCGCGGGCAGGTAGGCGGACAGCAGGGTGACGCCGACACCCACCGCGCAGGCCGCCAACGGCGGGAGGGGCGAGTCCAGGAGCAGCGGTACCTGGCGGCCCTCGCCCAGTACCGCGAACATCCGGCCCATCAGTGTGGCCAGTCCGATGCCCAGGGCGTAGCCGAGGGCGGAGGCGACCAGGCCCAGAAGGGCGGCTTCGGCCAACACCCGTCGGGCCACCTGGCGTCGGGTGGCGCCCACCGCCCGCAACAGGGCGTGTTCCCGGGCTCGGGCGGCCGACAGGGCGGTGAAGCTGGTGGCGACCAGGAAGACCGACACGAACAGTCCGACCCCCGCGAAGCTCACCAGCAGGGAGGTGAGCTTGTCACCGCCGCTCAGGCGCACCGCCTCCCGGACGAACTGGTCGCGGGTCTGGACGGTCACCCCCTCGGGCGTCAACTTCTCCGCCTGGCGCGCGAGTTGGGTCTCCGAGGCGCCCGCCGAGGCGGTCAGGCTGATCTCGGTGTAGCGCCCGGGCGAGGGCGCGAACAGATCCCGGGCGGTGTCCGGGGCGAAGGCGGTCAGGGTGGCGCCGGAGGCGGTACGGCTGTCCCGGGCGGTGAAGGTGCCCACCAGTCGTACGTCCCGGGTCCGGCCGTCGGCCACCACCCGGATCCGGTCCCCCACCCGGTAGCCGGCGCGTTCGGCGGCCCGGCGGTCGACGGCGACCTCCCCACCCCCGCGCGGGCCACGTCCCCGGGTCAGGGGGTAGCGGGGGTCGGAGCCCTTCCGGTCGGGTGCCCAGTTGACGCCGGTGGACTGGTAGTCGCCGAGGGTCTCGCCGTCCGGGGTGACCAGCAGGGTGCCGCCCTCGACGGTGCCCCGGGCGGCCCGCGCCCCGGGGAGTCGGCGCAGTTTCCGCAGCAGGGAGTCGTCCAGCCGAGGTGCCTCACCGTCGAAGGAGGGCTCGGGGGTGAGCCGTACCGACACGTCCGGTTGGGAGGTGGTGTGGTCGCGTTCCACCGCCGCGCCCACGGACTGGCCGTAGACCAGGGAGCCGGTGAGGAAGGCGACGGCGATGACCACGGCCACCCCGGGCAGGGCGAACCGCGACCGGTGGGCGTTCAGGGTGCGCAAGGTGGAGCGGAGCATGGAAGCCTCTCGAGACAACGGGTGGGGCCGGGGGCCGGTGGCGCCCCGACAGGAGGTGGTGGCCCGGCGCCTCGGGAGCGCCGGCCAACGCCGGGGCGGGTACGGCGAGTTCAGGCCGCCTCGGGTACGGCGGGCCCGAGGCGGGGACGCTCAGGGACGTCCGGGGGACGCCGGTGAACGCCGAGAATCACCGAGGGATGCCGGGGAACCCCGGGAGCACAGCGGCAACAGCGCCCCCGACGGGGTCAGGCCGCCTCGGGTACGGCGCTCAGCTCCCGCATCACCCTCAGCACCTCGGCCGGGGTGGGGTCCTGGACGGTGTGCCGCCGCCGGCCGTCCACCAGGAACAGGGCGCGGTCGGCCCAGGCGGCGGCCGAGGGGTCGTGGGTGACCATCACCACGGTCTGCCCGAGTTCGTCGGCCGAACGGCGGAGGAACCGCAGGAGGTCGGCGGACGCGTGGGAGTCGAGGTTGCCGGTGGGTTCGTCGGCGAACACCACCTCCGGGCGGGTCACCAACGCCCGGGCGCAGGCGACCCGTTGCTGCTGTCCGCCGGACAGCTGGGCGGGCCGGTGGTCCAGCCGCCCGGTCAGGCCCAGCAGTCCGACGAGTCGGGCCAGCCAGTCCGGGTCCGGCTCGGTACGGGCCAGTCCGCAGGGCAGCAGGATGTTCTCCCGGGCGGTGAGCGTGGGCAGCAGGTTGAACTGCTGGAAGACGAAGCCCAGCCGTTCCCGGCGCAACCGGGTCAGGGCGCGGTCCCCGAGGGCGCCCAGTTCGACGTCCCCGAGGTGGACCCGCCCGGAGGTGGGGCGGTCCAGGCCGGCCAGACAGTGCAGGAGGGTCGACTTGCCGGAGCCCGAGGGGCCCATCACGGCGGTGAACCCGCCCCGGTGGAAGGTGGCGTTCACCCCTCTCAGAGCGAGTACCCTCGCCTCTCCCTCGCCGTACGCCTTGGTCAGCTCCTCGGCTCGGGCGACCTGGTCGCCCTCGGTCGGGTGGACCCCGTTCATCTTCCGCCTCCGTCTCGTCCACGGTGGTCGCCGGCCGGTTGCCGGCGGCTGGGGCGGCCGTCACCGAAGGGGAGCCGGCCACCGCTCACGGGTACCGATGCTTCCTCCGGGCGGCCACCCTCCGTATCCACCGGACGACCGAGTGGGCCGGGGACGCGCCTCAGCCGAACGGCTGAGGCGGGTGCCGGGGGGAGGCCGTAGCGTTCCGGGACATGACCTCCCTGTTGCGACGTCCCCGCGATCCCCGGCTGGTGGTGCGGGTGGTCCTGTGCGGCCTGCTGGTTCCCCTGGTGGTCCTGGAGGCGTTCAACCCCCCGCTGTGGTCGATGAGGGTGGCGGTCGCCGTCTCCGGTCTGCTGTGCCTGGTGGCGCTGGCGGTGCCCCGGCGGCTGTTCGGCCGGTGGTCGGCCTGCGCGGTGGCGTGGTCCCTGGCGGTGACGGCGGTGCAGGCGCACCTGGCCGAGCGGCCGGAGAACACCCCGGGCATGGTCGAGTTGCTCGTCCTGATCGCGCTGGTCGTCCGCTCGGTGCGGATCGACCGCCTGGCCCGGGCCGGTGCACTGGTAGCGGGCGCCTCCCTGGCGGCCGGCTCCCTGCTGCTGCGGCTGGAGGAACGGAGCGAGGTGCTGGCCACCCTGCTCGTCGGGGTGGTCGCCGCGCTGCCCTTCGCGGTGCTGCTGGGCCTGTACCTACGGTTGAGGGACACCCTGCGGGCCCGCCAACGGCAGGCGGTGCTCCAGGCCCAACGGCTGGAGCACGCCCGGGACCTGCACGACTTCGTGGCCCACCACATCACCGCGATCGTGGCGAGGACCCGGGCCGCCCGGTACACGGCCGGCTCCGGTCGCGACCCGTCGCCCGAGGAACTGGACGGGATGCTGGACGAGATCGAGCGGGCCGGGGCGGAGGCCCTGGAGTCGATGCGGGCGATGGTCAGCGAACTGCGGGACTCCTCAACCCCGGCGGCCACCCGCCCACCCGGCGACCTGCGCCGGGTACGGGACCTGGTCGCCGACTTCACGGCGGCCTCCCCCACCGGCCCCCGGGTGGAACTCAGCCTCGACCCCCGGCTGCTGGAGCAGCCACCACCCCCCGAACTCAGCACCTCCGTCCACCGGTTGGTGCAGGAGGCGCTGACCAACGTACGGCGCCACGCCGCCGGGGCCCGCGCGGTCACGGTCCGGGTGGCGCGGGTGACCGGGGCGCCCGAACTGGAGGTGAACGTCACCGACGACGGTTCCCCGGCCCCCGTCCCGGAGTCGGCGGGTGGCGGGTACGGGCTGGTGGGGCTGACCGAACGAGTGGAGGAGCTGGGCGGTTCACTGCGGAGCGGCCCACTGCCCACCGGGGGTTGGCAGGTGCGGGCGGTACTGCCCTGGCGAAAGGCCGCGAGCTAGGGAGCCGTCGTTCGGATCACCGCGAGGCTCGCGTCTCCTGGCGCCGTGTTGGTGCCATGGCGGGCGCCCGGGCTCCTCCTCCACCTGGCGCTGTCCGCACGGCGCACGACACCGAACGCGGTCACCGACCTCCCAGCATCCGAACGACGGGAACCCTCGTGCCGTACGAGCCCGGTCGCGGCCACGGACACGGCGCCCACGCGCCCGTCCGGCTCCCCCCTCCACTGACACCCCTGGCGGCTGAGGCCGCGACGGTGCCCCCTGACAACATGAGCGCCATGACGATCCGCGTACTCCTCGCCGACGACCAGCAGATGGTCCGCGCCGCCTTCCGCATGATCCTGGAGTCCCAGCCGGACATGTGCGTGGTGGCCGAGGTCGCGGACGGCGTCTCGGCCGTGGAGCGGGCGCGTGAACTGCGGCCGGACGTGAGCCTGTTGGACATCCGTATGCCGGGCATCGACGGTCTGGAGGCCACCCGCCGGCTGGCCGGCCCCGAGGTGGCCGATCCCCTGCGGGTGCTGATCGCCACCACCTTCGACCTGGACGAGTACGTCTACCAGGCGCTGCGCGGCGGGGCCTGCGGCTTCCTCCTCAAGGACGGCGCCCCGGCGCTGCTGACCGAGGCGGTCCGCGCGGCGGCGGCCGGGGACGCGCTGATCTCCCCCTCGATCACGGTGCGCCTGCTGTCCCGGATGGCGGCCCAGGACGCCACCCCGGCCCCCACGCGCGGGAGGCGGGCCGGTCGGCGTACGGAACGTAACGAGGCCGGGCCGGGCCGGTCGGCCGAGCCACTGACCGGACGGGAGCTGGACATCGTCCGGTCGGTGGCCCGGGGACGTACCAACGAGGAGGTGGCCGCCGAGCTGTACGTCACCCTGTCCACCGTCAAGACCCATCTGGCCAACGTCCAGCGGAAGTTGGCGGTACGCAACCGGGTGGAGATCGCGGCCTGGGCCTGGCGGCACGGGGTGTGCGCCGATGATGCCGACGACGCCGAGGACGCCGACTGAGGGCACCCGCCCCGAGTCCGGGCCCGGGAAAGCCGGTCCACGGGCGGCGGAGGCTCAGCCCCACACCCCCTCGGCCAACGCCTGGCCCAACGACACCGCGCCCAGTCCGGCGACCACGCTGGCCACCACGTTGACGGCCGCGTAGAACCGCGCCCCGGACTCGGCCAGCCGCAGGGTCTCGTAGGAGAAGGTGGAGTAGGTGGTGAGCGCCCCGCACAGCCCCGTACCCCACAGCAACTGCGCCGAGTGGGACGCCGCCTGATGGCTGACCGCCCCGGTCAGCGCGCCCAGCACCAGGCAACCGGCGACGTTGACCGTGAGGGTGCCCCAGGGGAACACGGTGTCGTGGCGCCGTTGCACGGACAGGTCGGTCAGATAGCGCAGCGGCGCGCCGACGACGCCGCCGAGGAACACCAGCAGCCAGTTCACCGGCCCTCCCCCGCACCGCGTCCGGCGTACCGGATGACCTCGCAGTCGTCCAGCGTGACCAGCCCCTCGGAGACCAGCTCGTCAAGCTGCGGCAGGAAGGACCGCACCCTCTCCTCCTCGTCCACCACGACCACGGCGACCGGCATGTCCTCGCTGAGCGACAGCAGCCGCTGGGTGTGGACCAGCGAGGAGGCGCCGAAGCCCTCGATGCCCCGGAACACCGAGGCACCGGCCAGTCCCGCGTCGTGGGCGCGCCGCACGATCTCGGCGTACAGCGGCTTGTGGTGCCACTGGTCGTTCTCCCCCACGAGGACGGTCAGTCGTACCGCCCGTCCGGTCAGCCTCGTCATGATCGCCTCCATGCCAGGATCAGTCGGGTCACGCGGGTCCCGCCCCAGACCGCCAGCAGGGCCGTCAGGGGGGTCAGCGCCAGGTACGCCAAGGCCGGCCGGGCGTTACCGGCGTGGAGCTGCTCGGTGAGGTCGGCCGCGTAGGTGGAGAAGGTGGTGAAGCCGCCCAGCACCCCGACCCCGAAGAACGGCCGCACCAGCCGGTGTACGGGGCGCACCTCGGTGATGACGACCATGAACACCCCGATCACCGCGCAGCCGACCGCGTTGACCGCCCAGGTGGTCCAGGGGAAGGCGCCGGTGGGGGTGGGCCAGAGTACGGCGGCGGCGTAGCGGGCCGTGGCGCCGAGACCGCCGCCCAGGGCCACCACGGCCACCGGGGCCGCCTGCGCGCGCCAGGCCCGGCGCGGTGGGCGGGTGCGGGGGAAGGCCGGGCCGGTGGACCGGTCCACGGCCGGACGGGGGGCGTTCCGGGGCATGGGTCTCCTACTCGCCGGGCGCCCGCGACGGCGGGCGCGCTTCTGCGCAAGCAGGGACCGTTGGCGGCGCTGACGCCGCGGTTCGGGTACGGCGGGCCCCACCGCCGCGCGACCTCCCGGGGGTGGTCGCCACCGCCCAGGGTACCGACCGCCGGCCCGCGCCGCCCGTGGGGTGGGGCACCTCGGTGACGGTGCCGGCGGAGGCGGGGGAAGACCGAGTGACCGGGAATGTATCCGCTTTGTATGCCCGCCCCCTTGAATCGCCCGGTCACTCGTCAACAAGGGGAGAACCATGCGAAGACACCTCCGCCGGTCGCTGACCACCGCCGGCGTGGTCGCCGCGATCGCCGTGGCGACTCCGGTCGCCGTCGCGGGGCAGGGAAGCCCGTCCGACAACGGGGAGGACTCCGTGTCGGCCGCCGCCCGGCCCGCCTTCCGTATGCCCTTCGAGTGCGGGCAGAAGTGGCTCGGCAGCAACTGGAAGGGGCACAGCCCGGCGCACTCCATCGACTGGAACCACTACGACGCGGCGGGCAACCCGGACGACCTCGGCCGTCGGGTGTTCGCCAGCGCCAAGGGCGAGGTGCTGGCCTCCTACTACTCCACCGACACCGGCTACGGCAACACCATCGTGATCGGCCACGGCAACGGCTGGCAGACCCGCTACGCGCACCTGAAGACCCGCGCCGTGCAGAAGGGCGCCCAGGTCACCCGAGGTCAGCTGATCGGCAAGGTGGGCAAGTCCTCCGCCAAGTACGAGCTGTCCCCACACCTGCACTACGAGCAGATCCACAACGGCTCCACCGTGGTGTCCGTCGTCCAGGGCGTGACCTGGAAGGACTACACCAAGCAGTACCAGACCAGCAACAACCGCTGCTGACCCGCCCGTTGACGACCACCGCCGCCTCGCCGCCGGGGGCCGGTGGTGGTCGTCCGGGGCCCGCACGGGCCGACGACACCGGGCCGCACCACGGGGGACGTGAGGGGAACCCGGGTGGGGGCGCCCGATGGATCGGCTCGGGGGTGGGGGGAGTGGGGTGGGTACGGCGCCCGGTGCACGGGTGGATCCGTACCCACCCCACCGGACCGTCCAGCCGGCGCCCGGGGCTACTCGCTCCGGGGGAGCGGCGGCAGCGGCAACGGCAACCCCGGCAGGCCGTCGATACTGGTCGCGACGTGGTCCTTCTTCTGGAAGTAGGCGTCCAGGGACGCGTCGTCCTCCCGCGCGAAGCGCGAGGCGTGCAGGGGCCGGTCCCCGTCGTAGGTCATGAACGGCACCGCGAACCCACAGGTGTCACGGATCCTCTCGGCGTTCACCATGATGATCGCGCGCAGACCGTGCGGAGTGGGGTCGACGCCCGGGAAGTGCTCCAGCAGCCCGCTCCAGCGCGGGTCGTCGCGGAAGACCGGCTGGCCACGGCCGTGTACGCGCACGATGGTGGGCGGACCGTCGAAGGCGCACCACATCAGGGTGATGCGGCCGTTCTCGCGCAGATGGGCGATGGTCTCGGCGTTGCTGCCGGCGAAGTCGAGGTAGGCCACGGTGAGTTCGTCGATCACGGCGAAGGAGCCGGACACGCCCTTGGGCGAGAGGTTGACGGTGCCGTCGCCGTCCAGAGGCGCCGTCGCGGTGAAGAACATGTGCTGCGCCTCGATGAAGGCACGTAGTCTGCCGTCGATCCGCTCGTAGCTCTTTCCCATGGTGTCGAGTATGGCGGGCGGGCGCCCGCTCCTCAGGGGAAGAGGAAGAGGTCCCGGACCGGCGCCCCGACCTCCCGCCCCCCGCGAGCTCCGCCTGGGCGTCAGGGAACCCGCCACCCCACCCCGGAGCGACTCACCCCGGACCAGCGGCAACCCCACCCGCCAGATACGGCACCCCCGTCCCACCCGTACGAGACCGGGCAAGGGCACCCACCACGGCGCCGCCAAGCCCCCGTGCCGAACCCCGCGAGATCACCCGCCCCGGCACATCCGGGAACCCGCCACCCCACCACGCGCACGCCTCCCCCGGAGCGACTCCCCGACCGCCACCGGTCACGAACGGCTGACACACGACCCGGCGGCCCGCCCGCCCCTGCGGAACCCCACGAGGGCGCGCACACACTCCCGGCACGCGCGCCTCCCCCGGAGCGACTCACCCCGGACCAGCGGCAACCCCAGCCGCCAGGTACGGCACCCCCGTCCCACCCGTACGAGACCGGACGAGGGTGCCCACCACGGGAGGTGGGGCGGCCGTGTGCCTCAGGGGAGGGAGCGCAGCTTGGCGTCCACCAACTCGGCCTGCTCGGGCACCTCCAGCCGGCGCCAGGTGGACAGGGAACGGTGGAAGTAACGGCGCGCGGTCTGCTCCCTGCCGGTCTCCCGGTGCAGCTCGCCCAACAGACAGGCCACCCGTGCCTCGGCCCGGCGGTCGCCCAGCTGCCGTTGCACCGCGAGTGCCCCCACCAGCAGTGTGGAGGCCTCCCGGGCGTCGCCCTGGCGCAGACACAGTTCGCCGATGCTCTGCTGGACGTAGGCCGCGCAGTGGCTGTCGGCCAACTCGTCGAAGATGGCCAGGGCCCGCTCCAACTCGGCGCGGGCGCCCCGGGGTTCGCCGCGCAGCTCGTGCAGCACCGCGATCCGGCGGAGCACCTGGGCCTCCCGGTGGCGGTCGCCGACCTCCCGGGAGAGCCTCAGCGCGCTGTCCAGCCAGCCGCTGGCCGCCGCCGGGTCCTGGCGCTCCAGCCACACCGAGGCGATCGCGTTGTGGGCGACCGCCTCACCGTGCCGGTCCCCGGCCTCCGCGAAGCCCCGCAGGGCGTGGGTGAACACCTCCAGGGCGGCGTCCAGGTCGTCGATGACGCGGTACACCGAGCCGCCGCCCACCGAGGCCACGGCCTCCCCGGAGCGGTGGCCCAGCTGGGCGAACAGTTGCCGGGACCGTTCGAAGCAGCGGAGGGCGTCGGCGTAGCGGTCCTGGTAGAGGTGGAGTTGGCCGAGGTTGCGCAGCAGTGCCGCCGCCCGGGTGTCGGTGTGCTCGGGCATGGCGTCCAGCACCCGTTGGTGGGTGTGCAGCCAGTCCGCGTAGTAGCCGCGCATGTCGAAGAAGCCGGCCAGCTCCACCGCGAGGTCGGCGGCGGGTTCGACGGCGCCCAGGCGCAGCGCGGCGTCCACGGCCGCGACCAGCAGGCGCCGTTCGCTCTCGAACCACTCCACGGGGCGGGCCCGGACGGCCTCGGCGACGCGGGCGGCCGGGCCGGTGGGGGTGGCGGTCTCGCCGAGGACGCCGAGGAACCGTACGGGCATCGCGGAGTTGGCGAGGCGGGCCAGGGTGGTCTGGGCGTCCAGCAGTCGCAGTCGTTGGCGGGTGCGGCCTCCGGGGCTGTCCGCCTCGGCCAGTTCCCGGGCGTAGCAGCGCAGCAGGTCGTGCATCCGGTAGCGCTGGAGGCCCAGGGGGTCGGCGCCGACCGCCTCCACCAGGTGCTCGTCCAGCAGGGTCTCCAGGGCGCCGTCGTCGCCGTGGCCGGTGGCCACCGCCACGGCCCAGCCGGCCACCTCCTCCTCGGCCAGCTGGCCGAGGGTGCGGAAGGCCCGGGCGGCGGGTTCGGGCAGGTGGCGGTAGCTCAGTTCGGCGCTGGCGCGCACCTCCATCTCGCCGGTCTGCAACTGGTCCAACCGGCCGCGTTCGTCGTGCAGTTGGTCGGCCAGGGTGCCGGCGGTCCAGCCCGGGCGGTTGGCCAGTCGCGCCCCGGCGATGCGGACCGCGAGGGGCAGCGAGCCGCAGCCGGCCAGTACCCGGTCGACGTCGGCCTCCTCGGCCCGCAGCCGTTCGGGGCCGACGATGGCGCCGAACAGGGCGCGGGCCTCCTGGCGCCGCATCACACCCAGGGGTGTCTGGTACGCCGGCAGTCCGGGCAGCCGTCGGCGGGAGGAGACCAGTACCGCCGAGCCTCCAGTGCCGGGCAGCAGGGGCCGCACCTGGGAAACGCTGACGGCGTCGTCCAGCAGGATCAGGAACCGCCGCTGGGCCAGACGGGAACGGAACAGGGCGGCCCGCTCACCGACCTCGTCCGGTACGGCGCTGTCGATGACGCCGAGTGCCCGCAGCATCTCGGCCAGGACCGTGGCGGGCTCCCGGGGGTGGTCGCTGGTGCCGCCCAGGTCCACGAAGAGCTGACCGTCGGGGAAGGCCTCCCGCATCCGGTGCCCCACATGCACGGCGAGGGTGGACTTGCCCGAGCCCGGGGCGCCGGACACCACGGCCACCACCGGCTGTCGGCCGGCGGAGGCCAGCAGCTTCTCCAGGGCGGTGACCTCCTCGGTCCGGCCGGTGAAGTCGGGTACGTCCAGGGGCAGTTGGCACACCGGGGCCGTGGTCGGGGTGGTACGGCGGGGCCCGGGGCGTCCGCTGACCCGCTCCCCGGCGAGGCGCAGCGGGGCGCTGGGCTCGATGCCCAGTTCGCCGGCGAGCACCCGCTCGGCCTCCTCGTACGCCGACCGGGCCTCGGTGACCCGGCCGGTGTCGTGCAGGGCGTGCACCAGCATCCGCCACAGGTCCTCGCGCAGCGGGTCCTCTGCCAGTCGGGCGCGCAGCTCGGCGATCAGGGGCGCGTGGTCGCCGAGACGCAGCCGTACCTCCAGGCACTCGTCGACGGCCGCCGACCTCAGCTCCTCCATCCTGGTCACGGCCGGGTCCCACACCACGCTGGAGGGCACGTCCTGGAGTACCCCGCCGCGCCAGAGCGCGAGGGCGTCCTCGTAGCCGCGCAGGGCGGCCGGGGCGTCGTCGCGGTCGCGGTCCGCGCGGGCGCCGGACAGCCGCCGCTCGAACAGCAGGGTGTCGAGGTCGGCGGGGTGGACGTCCAGGGCGTACCCGGAGGACTCGGTGCGCAGACCCTCGGTGTTCACCCCGGCCGTGGACAGCGCCCGGCGCAGCGAGCGTACGTAGGTGCGGACGTTGGCGACCGCCGAGCGGGGCGCTCCCTGGGGCCACAGCACCTCGGTGAGCTGGTCGAGCGAGACGAACCCGCCCGGCTGCAACAGCAGGGTGGCCAGTACGGCCCTGGGTTTCGGTCCACCGAGGTGGACCGGGGTGCCGTCCACCCGTACCCGGAGTGGCCCCAGCACCCCGAACGTCGGCTCCCCCATGTCGCGTGCCTCCGCGAGAGTCGGAAAGTGCCGAGCAGCGTACCGGGGAGTACGGAGGGCGAACAGGGCCCCGGCCCGCTCCCCCGGGGGGCCTACGGAGATCGCTAAGGGCCCGACCGCCCCGGTGGGCGCCGGCGGCGTCGGCCCGGGCCCGGCGACCGCCCGGCCTGACGCGGCCCTCCCGGGGAGGTGGGCCGGCCGGTGGGTGCGGTGCGGAGCCGTGCCGGGACACCCCGCGAGGTCCCGCGCCGGCCGCACCCGCTGGGCGGTGGCGGCCGGCGCGGTCCGGGTCAGTGGAGCTTGAGCACCGGCCGGTACAGGTCGTACCAGGTGGCCAGGTCCAGGGCCCGTTCCAGACCGGCGCGCTGGCGGTGGGTCACCCGGGGACCCTCGGTGGTGGCCGCCTCCCGCAGGCGCCCGGTGTCGCACAGCTCCAGCACCGTGTGCCCGTCGGACAGCAGGTCGCGCACCTGCCCCTGGACGGCGGACAGGTAGGCCGGGTCGAAGCTGCCGGGGTAGCCGCTCTTCTTGCGGTCGGCGACCGAGGCGGGCAGCAGGTCGCGGGTGGCGGCGCGCAGGATGCTCTTCTCCCGCCCGTCGAAGGTCTTGAGGGACCAGGGGGTGTTGAACACGTACTGCACCAGCCGGTGGTCGCAGAACGGCACCCGCACCTCCAGTCCCACCGCCATGCTCATCCGGTCCTTGCGGTCCAGGAGGGACTGCACCATGCGGGTCAGGTGGAGGTAGCAGACCTGGCGCATCCGCTTCTCCAGTCCCTCCTCGCCGTCCTTGAGCGGGGCCTCGGCGACGGCGGTGCGGTAGCTGTCCCGGAGGAAGACCTCCAGGTCCAGCTGACGCACCACGTCGTCCCGCAGGGCGTCGCGCGGATGGATGGGCGAGTCACCGGACAGCCAGGGGAACTGGTCCTGTTCGCGCCGTGCGTCGTGGAACCAGGGGTAGCCGCCGAAGACCTCGTCGGCCGACTCCCCGGACAGGGCCACCGTGGACCGCTGGCGGACGGCGGCGAACAGCAGGTAGAGGGAGTTGTCCCGGTCCCCCAGTCCGGCCGGCACGTCCCGGGCGGCGACCGTGGCCCGGCGTACGGCGGGGTCGGCGAGCGCGGCCCCGTCCAGCACGATGTCCTGGTGGTCGCAGCCCAGGTGGTCCCGCACCGCGTGCACGTAGGGGGTGTCCTGGGTGGGGCTGACGTCCATGGCCTGGAAGTTCTCGGCCTGGTCGGGGAAGTCGACGGCGAAGCTGCGCACCACCTCGCCCCGGTCCGCGAGGTGCCGGGCGGCCAGGGCGGTCATGGCCGAGGAGTCCAGGCCCCCGGACAGCAGGGAGCAGCGGGGTACGTCGGAGATCAGCTGGCGGGCGATGATGTCCTCCAGCAGCTCCCGTACGTGGGCCACGGTGGTGTCCCGGTCGTCCAGGTGCTCGGTGGCCTCCAGTCGCCAGTAGGCCCTCTCCCGCAGTCCGTCCCGGTCCAGTACGGCCAGGTGGCCGGGGGGCAGTTCGCGCATCCCCTGCCAGACGGCCTCTCCGGGGGTCTTGGCGAAGGCGAACAGTTGGCGCAGTCCGTCCGGGCCCACCACCGGCTGGGTCAGGGGGTTGGCGAGCAGCGCCTTGGGTTCGGAGCCGAACAGCAGCCCGTCGTCGGTCTGGTGGTAGTAGAACGGCTTGATGCCCATGCGGTCGCGGACCATGACCAGCCGCTCCCGGCGGGCGTCCCAGATGGCCAGGGCGTACATGCCGTTCAGCCGGTCGACCAGGGCCTCCTCCCACTCCAGGTAGCCGCGCAGGACCACCTCGGTGTCGGAGTCGGTGGTGAAGCGGTGACCGCGTCGGCGGAGTTCGTCGCGCAGTTCGCGGTAGTTGTACGCCTCGCCGGAGTAGACCATGGCCACGGCGCCCTGCTCGGTGGTCACCTCCATCGGCTGGGTGCCGCCGGGCAGGTCGATCACGGCCAGCCGGCGGTGGCCCAGGGCGGCACGGGAGGACACCCAGGTGCCCTCGTCGTCCGGGCCCCGGCAGGACATGGTGCGGGTCATGGCGTCGACGGTCGGTTGGTGGGCGGTCAGGTCGCGGTGGTAGGCCACCCATCCGGTGATGCCACACATGAGGCGTCCCTCCTCAGATAGATGTAGGGCACACCCTTATTTCTGTGTCCACTCAACTCCCGTACGTAGCAACGGAGTTGGGTGGTGTTTCTCACCGGTAAATTCCTGTTAAGGCCCGGTTACGGCACCACCCGCCAGCCCACCTGCGCGAGCGTCCCCCACGAGCCGGAACCCCCGACACGGCCTTGGGCTCCGCTTGGCCCACTCTTGGCACGGCCGAGACCCGAGCGAACCGAGCAACTTACGCGCCCCGGGCACCCGCACGGGAGACCCACAGCTCGACCCCGCGGACTGGAACCGCGAGCCCCACTCCCCCGACGCTCCCCGCGCCCGTAGGGCCGTCACAAGGGGTTCACGCGCCAACGGCCGGGAGCCACACATGGCCGGTCGACCGTACAACCTCCCACGGACCACGAGGGCGGCCCGCCCCGCCGTCGAGACCGCATCCACTCCCCGCCCCCTGCGGGGATGACCCCGGCGATCAGCTCGTACGCCGCCAACTCGTCACATGTTCCCTGCCCACGCGGGGACCGACTGGGCCCGTCCCTTAACCTCGGAGCGGAAGAGCGAGCCCGCCACGGAGGACGGAAATGTCCGTTTCTTGGAAAGTTGCTTGGCCGACCAGTCTGCCGGCATAAACTCGCAGGTCAGCAAGACTGCTCCCCGCGCACGCGGGGATGGTCCCGCGGTGTTGGCGGCGGACATGACGGCGGAGACCTGCTCCCCGCGCACGCGGGGATGGTCCCGACACATGAGGTGCCGGGCGCCTTGACCGTGGCTGCTCCCCGCGCACGCGGGGATGGTCCCGAGTCTCCGGCCCTTGATCCACGAACCGTTGGCTGCTCCCCGCGCACGCGGGGATAGTCCCCCGGGCTTCTTCCCGCCCTTGCCCTTCCGGGCCTGCTCCCCGCGCACGCGGGGATGGTCCCCGCACCCCGAACAGACCGCACTACCCCAGGAGCTGCTCCCCGCGCACGCGGGGATGGTCCCGCGGCGCAGATGCTGAGAATCTGGAGTGCTGTCTGCTCCCCACGCACGCGGGGATGGTCCCTACCAGTTCCTCGCCACCATCACCCCGGCGGACTGCTCCCCGCGCACGCGGAGATGGTCCCGCCCTGCTGCCGTAGCGCCACACATGGGCGGCCTGCTCCCCGCGCACGCGGGGATGGCCCCCTGGCACGAGCCCACCCTGGGCCTCCCCCGCCACTCCCCCGTACGACACCCAGGCCCCACACAGGAAACTCACAGCCTGATCCCGCAGGCTGGGACCATGAGCCCCGCTCCCCCCGACACGCCCCGGGTCCTGGTCGTCGACGACGAGCCCTCGATCACCGAACTGCTCTCCATGGCCCTGCGCTACGAGGGCTGGCAGGTGCGCGCCGAGGGCGACGGGACCGCCGCCCTGCGTACCGCCCGCCAGTGGAGGCCGCAGGTGGTGGTGCTCGACGTGATGCTCCCCGACATGGACGGGCTGAGCGTGCTCCACCGGCTGCGCCAGGACCTCCCGGAGATCCCCGTGCTGTTCCTCACCGCCAGGGACGCCGTGGAGGACCGCATCGCCGGGCTCACCGCCGGCGGGGACGACTACGTCACCAAACCCTTCAGCCTGGAGGAGGTGGTGGCCCGGCTACGCGGCCTGCTGCGCAGGTCCGGCGGACTGGGCGCACCGCGTGGTGACTCGGTGCTGGTGGTCGGCGACCTCAGCCTGGACGAGGACAGCCACGAGGTGCGCCGAGGCGACACCGAGATCCATCTGACCGCCACCGAGTTCGAACTGCTGCGGTACCTGATGCGCAACCCGCGCCGGGTGCTCAGCAAGGCCCAGATCCTCGACCGGGTGTGGAGCTACGACTTCGGCGGTCAGGCCAACATCGTCGAGCTGTACGTCTCCTACCTGCGGCGCAAGATCGACTCCGTGGGCCCGGCGATGATCCACACCCGTCGGGGCGCGGGCTATGTGCTCAAGGCCGCCGACCCCGTACCCCACGAGGAGGAGGGGTGAGCGGACACCCCCCGGAGGTGGGCCCGGCGAGCGCCGAAGGCGCCGACGACACGGGCGGGCCCCCGGCCCGTCGGCCCCGACGGCTCGGGCGGCTGTCCCTCCAACGTCAACTGGTGCTGTCGGCCGTCGGGTTGATCGCCGTGGTGTGCTCGGTCATCGCCGTGGTGACCATCCTGGTCCTCCAGTCCAACCTCCGCGAACGGCTCGACGCCGACCTGCGCGCCTCGGTGCAGCGCTCCCTGGGCCCGGTGAACGCGCCCCACCGTACGAGCGGGGACGACATCCGGTTCGTGGCACTGCCCGGCCAGCCGATCGGCACCGTGGGTGCCCGGCTGGACGAGGACGGGGAGATCCGCCGGGCGGTCCGCAGCACCGGTACCGGTGGACCCAACGCCCGCCTGGACCAGCGGGTCGAGGACCTCGACCGGGACCAGCGGGCCGCCCTGGCCCGGGTCACCCGCGACGGCAGGCCGCACAGCGTGGACCTTCCCGGGCTGGGTTCCTACCGCGTCCAGTCCTCACCCCCGGGCTGGCCCGCCTCCGATCCGCCCAACGGCCCGCGCGAGCCCAGCCCGCGGGAGACCTCACAGCGCCAGGAGCCCAGCCCCCTGCTGGTGGCGCTCCCGGAGGCGGAGTACCAGCGCACCATCACCACCCTGCTGGTCACCGAACTGTGTGTCACCGCGGCCGGTCTGATCGCGGCGGTGATCGCCGGCAGTGCCCTGGTGCGGGTGGCGCTGCGTCCGCTGCACCGGGTCGCGTCCACCGCCACCCGGGTCTCCCAACTGCGGCTCCACCACGGGGAGGTGGAGATCCGGGAACGCGTACCGGAGACCGACACCGACCCGCGCACCGAGGTCGGCCAGGTGGGTGGGGCCCTCAACCGGCTGCTGGGACACGTGAGTTCGGCGTTGAGCGCGCGGCAGGCGAGCGAGACCCGGGTACGGCGGTTCGTGGCCGACGCCAGCCACGAGCTGCGTACCCCGCTGGCCTCCATCCGGGGGTACGCGGAGCTGACCCGTCGGGCGCCCGAGCACGCCGACAGTGCCGACACCCGGTACGCCCTGGGCCGTATCGAGGCGGAGGCCCGACGGATGACGGTGCTGGTGGAGGACCTGCTGTCGCTGGCCCGGCTGGACAACGGCAGGCCCCAGGAGTACTCCGAGGTCGACCTCTCGGTGATGCTCAGCGACGGCGTCAACGACGCCCGGGCCGCCAGCCCGGGACACCGGTGGCGGTTGCAGATGCCGGCCGAGCCGGTGTGCGTGTGGGGCGAACGCTCCGGGCTCCACCAGGTGTTCGGCAACCTGCTCGCCAACGCCCGCGTCCACACCCCCGAGGGCACCACCGTCACCACCCGTATCCTCCGCCCCGACCCGGACTCCGAACCGGACCGCGTACGGGTCGAGATCGAGGACGACGGCCCCGGGGTACCGCCGGAGGCCCTGCCCCACATCTTCGAACGGTTCGTCCGGGGGGACCCCTCACGCGCCCGGTCCCAGGGCCAGTCCCAGGGCGGTACCGGTCTGGGACTGGCCCTGGTCAAGGCCGTGGTGGAGGGCCATCAGGGGCGGGTGGAGGTACGGTCCGCCCCCGGGCGCACGGTCTTCACCGTGGACCTGCCGGTCACCCCCACCCCGGAGGACGAACCCGCCCCCGGGTCACCGGAGTAGCCCGCCCTCGGGTGCCCCGGCCGGCGCGAGGGGCCCACTCACGGCCTCCTGTCCCCCAGCCGTCCGGCCACCACCTCCGACAGCAGCCCCGCCGCCACCTCCGCCCCGTCGGTACGGAGCGCGCCGGCCGTCGAGGTGGCCCGGGCCGCGACCCCAGGCTCCAGGGCACGGGTGAGCGCGGCCGACAGGGAGTCCGCCGTCGGTACGGGACCGTCGTGTGCGGCGCCGAGGCCCAGTTCGACCACCCGCCCCGCCCAGTACGGCTGGTCCGTCGCCTGGGGTACCACCACCTGGGGCACCCCGGCCCGGGCGGCCGTCCTCGTCGTACCCGCGCCCCCGTGGTGCACCACGGCCGCCACCCGGCCGAACAGCGCCTGGTGGTTGACCTCCCCGACGACCAGGTGGTCGTCCCCGTGATCGACCAGGCCCAGGTCGGCCCACCCCCGGCCCAGGACCAGCCGGCGCCCCACCGTGTGGGCCGCCTCCACGGCCACCTGGGCGAGGTCTCTCGCCCGGTGCAGGGGCATACTGCCGAAACCGACGTACACCGGGGGCCGCCCGGCCTCCAGGAAGGCCGACACCTCGGCGGGCAGCGGCCGTTCGTCCGGCACGGTCCACGCGCCGGTCTGTACGACGTCCAGCCAGGACGTGGGACGCCAGGGGTCCAGGACCGGGTCCGTGGCCAGCCAGGGGCACCCGCCGACGGCGCCTACGCCGTAATCGCGTACCCGCTCCACGGCCGGCAGCCCGTGCCGTGTCCGGGCGGAGTTGAGGGCCTCGCCGAACAGGGCGTCCGCGCTGCGCGCATCCAGCTCCCACAGCTCACCGGGGTCGGTCACCCCCGGCGGAAACGGCCGGCCCGGGTAGGCCAACGGCGAGCGGTACGGCGAAGGCAGGGTCAGCTGCTGAAAGGTCGCGGACACCGCGCGGACGCCCAGGAGTTCGGCCACCGACAGGGCTCCGGCCGCGGCCGGCAGCATCCCGGTCGCCACCACCACGTCGCACCCCTCGGCCGCCGCGCCGACCACCTCGAACTGTTCGGCGATCAGCGCCGCCGCCACCTCGGGCAGCGACGACGGGGATGACGGCGCGGCCGTCAGGTCCCGTGCCGACGGGCCGACCGGGACCCACGGCACCCCGATGTCGGACAGGCGCCCCGCGAAGTCCTCGTCCCGGGGCGCGCACACCCGCGTCTCGGCGCCGCGTGCGCGCAGCACCTCCGCCAGCCCCACCAGGGGTTCCACATCCCCCCGTGACCCGTAGGTCGACAACACCACACGCATCAGGCCGCTCCCCGTTCTCCGTGACTCACGGTTCCGGCCGGTGATTCTGCGCCATGATCCGGGTCTTGCCACAAGGCCCCCCACGCGCTATACGTTGAGAACGGAGAGAGGCGGATGACCTCGCTCTTTCCCCTCCCGGGCCCGGAGCCCGGCCCCTTCTCCTCTCCCGGTTCCCCTCCCTGTTCCGCCGCGTCGTCCGCGTTGCCTGGCGCCGTTGCCGGGCGCCCCGTCCACCTCGCGGTCGCGGCCGGACGGGGACACGCGCGGGCCGACACCGGCCGAACCGAGGGCGGTCGCCCACTCACAGCCGGCGCACAGGTGACGCACACCCTGGTGACAGGCCCGACGATCACCGTGGGCGTCATGCGAAGCGAACCTCTGACCACCACAGTCGCGGAGCCCGACCTCCGCCCCCCGGCACCGGACGGCACCGCCCCGTTCACCGGCCGGTCACCCGAGGAGACCCTTCCCGCGCGGAAGCCCCTCAGCGTTCCCGCCGACGGCCCCCTGCTGGAGGTGGTCGTCCCGGTCTACAACGAGGAGGCCGCCCTGGAGCACTCGGTGCTCCGGCTGTGCGCGTACCTGGAGGAGACCTTCCCGTACGCCTACCGCGTGGTGATCGCCGACAACGCCAGTACGGACGACACCCCCCGGATCGCCCGCCGGCTGGCGCGCGAGAGGGAGCCGGTCCACTCCGTACGGCTGGACCGCAAGGGGCGGGGGTACGCGCTCCGCACCGTCTGGGCCGACTCCTCGGCACCGGTCCGCGCCTACATGGACGTCGACCTGTCCACCGACCTCAACGCCCTGCTCCCCCTGGTCGCGCCCCTGGTGTCCGGTCACTCCGACCTGGCCATCGGCTCACGGCTGGCCGGCGGGTCGCGGGTGGTGCGCGGTCCCAAGCGGGAGCTGATCTCACGCGGGTACAACCTGCTGCTGAAGGGCTTCCTGTCCGCCCGGTTCTCCGACGCCCAGTGCGGGTTCAAGGCCATCCGGGGCGACGTGGCGGACCGGCTGCTGCCCCTGGTCAAGGACAGCGGCTGGTTCTTCGACACCGAGCTGCTGGTCCTGGCCGAACGCGCCGGACTACGGGTCCACGAGGTCCCGGTCGACTGGGTCGACGACCCCGACAGCAAGGTCGCCCTCTGGCACACCGCCGTGGAGGACCTGCGCGGGGTGTGGCGGGTGGGCCGCGCCCTGGCCTCCGGCGCCCTGCCGATGGGGCGACTGCGCCGCCCGTTCGGCGACGACCCCCGGGACCGTGCACTGAGCCGGGTGCCGCACGGACTCGCCCGGCAGGTGCTGAGCTTCTGCGCGATCGGGGTGGTCAGCACCCTGCTGTACCTCAGCCTGTACGCCCTGATCCGGCCGCACGCCGGCGCCCAGGTCTCCAACGCCTGCGCCCTGGTGCTCTCCACCCTGGCCAACACGGCGGCCAACCGGCGGCTCACCTTCCGGGTCCGGGGACGTACCGGAGCGGTACGCCACCAGGCGCAGGGGTTGGCGATCTTCGCCTTCGGGCTGGCACTCACCAGCGGCTCCCTGCTGGCCCTGCACCTGGCGGTACCGGAGGCGGCACGCGGTACGGAGCTGATGGTGCTGGTCGCCGCCAACCTCGCCGCCACCCTGCTGCGGTTCCTGCTGTTCCGCCTGTGGGTGTTCGCCTCGGACACCCCGTCACCGCGCCCGCCCACCCCGGCCGCGCCACCGAAGTCGCCGGCCACCACACCGACCACGCCTTCCAGGGAACGGACCCCACGATGACCAGTACCCACCTCGCCCCCGACGCCGCCGGGCCCGGACCGGGCCAGGACGGTACGCCCCCGCCGGGGCCGCCGCCGCAGCCCGGCCACCGCGCGCCCCGCGTCCGGCCACGGGCCGAATGGCCCGCGCTGGCCGCCCTGTTGGCGGTCACCGCCGTACTGCTGCTGTGGAACCTCAGCGCCTCCGGCTACGCCAACTCCTTCTACTCGGCCGCCGCCCAGGCGGGCGCGCAGAGCTGGAAGGCCTTCCTGTTCGGCTCCTTCGACGCGGCCAACGCCATCACCGTGGACAAGCCACCGGCCGCGCTGTGGCCGATGGCGCTGTCGGTGCGCCTGTTCGGCCTGGGTTCCTGGCAACTCCTCGTCCCCCAGGCGCTGATGGGCGTCGGTACGGTGGCGGTGCTGTACTTCGCGGTACGCCGCCGGGCCGGAGTCGGCGCCGGACTGCTGGCCGGGGCCCTGATGGCGCTGACCCCGGTGGCCGCCCTGATGTTCCGCTTCAACAACCCCGACGCCCTGCTGTGCCTGCTGACCGTCTCAGCCCTGGCCTGCTTCCTGCGGGCCCTGGAGAAGGGGCGCACCCGCTGGCTGGTGGCCGCCGGGGCCCTGCTCGGGGTGGCGTTCCTCGCCAAGGCCCTCCAGGCCTGGCTGGTGGTGCCCGTACTGGCCGGCGTCTACCTGGCCTGCGCGCCCACCCGCCCCTGGCGCCGGGTGGTCCAACTGCTGTGGGCGGGCGCCGCGTTGGTGGCCTCCTGCGGCTGGTGGATCGCGCTGATCGAACTCTGGCCGGAGGACTCCCGCCCCTACGTCGGCGGCTCCCAGCACAACAGCTTCCTGGAACTGACCTTCGCCTACAACGGCCTCGGACGGCTCACCGGAGACGAGCCGGGCAGCGTGGGCGGCGGCCCCGGAGGGGGCTGGGGCCAGACCGGGGTGGGCCGGCTGTTCGAGGGCGCCCTGGGGGGACAGATCGCCTGGCTGCTGCCGGCCGCCGTACTGCTGCTGGTGGCCGGACTGGTGGTCACCCGCAGTGCCTCGCGCACCGACCCGGACCGTGCCGCGCTCCTCACCTGGGGCGGGGCGCTGGTGATCACCTCGGTGACCTTCAGCCTGATGTCCGGCATCTTCCACGAGTACTACACCGTCGCCCTCGCCCCGTACATCGCCGCCGTGGTCGCCCTCGGCACCTCGCTGCTGTGGTCGCGGCGCCAACACCCGGCCGCCCGTGGGGCGTTGGCCGCCGCGCTGGCCGTGACCTCGGTGTGGTCCTTCGTCCTGCTGGGGCGGTACGGCGACTGGTACCCGGCACTGCGCTGGACCGTCCTGGTGGCCGGCCTGGCCTCGGCCGCCGCCCTGCTGGTGGTGGGCCGGGCGACCTCGGGTACGGCCGGCCGGCTGGCCCTGGTCACCGCCGCCGTGGGGGTGGCCGCCGCCCTGGCCGCGCCCCTGGGGGTCACCCTCAACACCGTGGACACCCCGCACAGCGGCTCCATCGTCACCGCCGGCCCGACGGTCACCTCGGGGGCGGGCGGCTTCCCGGGCCGGGGCCGGGGCGGGCAACCCCCCGGCGGACAGGGGCCGCCCCAGCAGG
>NZ_JBEXEP010000009.1:0-174683 GCF_040606315.1 Streptomyces sp. NPDC005438 | reverse complement strand
GCCAGCAGGGCCAGCAGGGCCAGCAGGGCCAGCAGGGCCAGCAGGGCCAGCAGGGCCAGCAGGGCCAGCAGGGCCAGCAGGGCCAGCAGGGCCAGCAGGGCCAGGGTGGGCAGAACTCCCCCGGTCAGGGAGGCCAGCGCCAGGGCGGCCAGGCACCCGGCGGGTTCCCCGGGCAGATGCCCGGTACCGGCCAGGGCCAGGGGCCCGGGGGCGACGGTTCCCGGGGAGACGGCTCCCCGGGCGGCTCCACCTCCTCCCGCGAGAACGGTCGCGGCTCCATGGGCCGGGGCGGCCCCGGCGGTGGAGGTCCCGGCGGTATGGGCGGCCTGCTGAACGGCACCCAGGTCAACGCGGCCACCAAGAAGGCGCTGGCCCGGAACGCCGACGACTACACCTGGGTCGCGGCCACCGTCGGTTCGCAGAACGCGGCCAGCTACCAACTGGCCGTGGGGAAGCCGGTCATGTCGATCGGGGGCTTCAACGGCAGTGACCCGTACCCCTCGCTGGCGCAGTTCAAGAAGCTGGTCAAGGAGGGCAGGATCCACTACTTCCTCGGTGGCCGCGAGGGAGCGGGTCCCGGTGGTGGCGGCCGTGGGCAGGGTTCCGGCTCGGACCTGAGCACCTGGGTGCAGAAGAACTACACCAAGGTGGAGAAGGGCGGCACCACCCTGTACGACCTCACCAACCCCAAGTGAGTCCCGCTGACTCCCCCTGAACCCAGGACGGTCCAGGGGGAGTCGACCGTACGGCCCGTCGGCCCGGTTGGTCACCGGCGGTCCGACGGGCCGTACGGCTGGCCCGGGAACCGTGCGCACCGGCACGGAGTGGACCACCATGGGAGGCGGTGGTGCGCCGCACCCTCACCGTGGGACGCACCACCGCCTGGAGAGGGGAGTTGCCCTGGAAGGCCGTTCCCCGGGGGCGGTTACTCCTCGCCGACCTGGAGCAGCTTGTTCGGCGTACCCTCGCCCGGGTCGCTGATCTTGTCAGCGGCGGCGGACTCGTCCAGGGCGTCGGCCACGTCCGCCGGGCTGGCGTCGGGGTGGGCACCGAGGAACAGGGCGGCGGCACCGGCCACGTGCGGGGTGGCCTGCGAGGTGCCGGAGTAGGTCTGGGTGGCGTCGTCGGCGGTGTGGGAGGCGGAGAGGATGTCCACACCCGGGGCGTAGAGGTCCACCACGCTGCCGTAGTTGGAGAAGTACGCCTGGGCGTCGCTGTCGTCGCTGGCCGCGACGGTCAGCGCCTCCTCGACCCGGGCCGGCGAGAACTGGCTGGCGTCCGCGCTGGAGTTGCCGGCCGCGACCGCCACGGTCACCCCGGAGTCCACGGCCTCGCGCACGGCGGAGTCGATGGCCTCGTCCACGCCCCCGCCGAGGCTGAGGTTGGCGACCGAGGGGCCCTCGTGGTTCTTGGTCACCCAGTCGATGCCGGCGACGACCTGCTCGGTGGTGCCGGAGCCGTTGGCGTCCAGGACCCGTACCCCGACGACGTTGGCCTTCTTGGCCACCCCGTAGGTCTCGCCGGCCAGGGTGCCGGCGACGTGGGTGCCGTGCCCGTGCTCGTCACTGGCGTCCTCGTCGCCGTCCACCGCGTCGTAGCCGTGCGCGCCACGGTCGCCGAACTCGTCGTGGGTGACGCGGACTCCGGTGTCGATGACGTAGGCGGTCACGCCCTCGCCGGAGGTGTCCGGGTAGCTGAACTGGTCGTCCAGCGGCAGGTCGGCCTGGTCGATACGGTCCAGACCCCAGGAGGGCGGGCTGTCCTGGGTCTCCAGCGCCTTCACCCTCTTGCTCTGCACGACCTTGGCCACCGAGGGGTCGCCGGCCAGTCGCCTGGCCTCCTTCAGGGTCAGCCCCTTGGCGGAGAAGCCGTTGATGCTGGAGAAGTTACGGCTCAGGTTGCCGCCGTACTTCCGGGCCAGGTCCTTCTTGGCGGACCGGTCGGCCCGTTCTTTCTTGCCGTCCAGCAGGACCACGAAGTTGCCCTTGACGGCCTGGGCCGAGGTGGCGCCGTAGACCTTCCCCTCGGTGGGGGCGGCACCGGCCGGCGAGGCGAGGGCGACGCCGCCGGAGACCGCCACCGCGGTGGCCACGGCGGCGGCGAAGGTACGTCTGTTGAGCTTCCTGGAACGAGCCATGATGAGCGATCTCCCCTTGTGCGCTTGGGTGTTGACGGGTGGTCGGACGGACCGGAGCCGGTCGGGCGAGCGGGTCGTCCCGGCCGGTTCGGACACCCACATGGTTCGAGCAACCGGGTCACGGCTCAACGGCTGTACGTGGTTGTCATGTAAGCGCCGAGAGCGAGCAACAAGACTCCCGGCGAACACCCCGAAACGGACGTACGGCGGCACACCGCGTTCACGCGTACGACAAACGGAGTCCAGCCCGGAAGAAGCGAGAGGCAGCGCGACAGCGGCGATTCAACCCCTCAACACGAGTCCGGCCGGACACCACGCGGCGGCTCACCGGACCCCGTCACAAGGCCGCCGTCCGAGGGCGGCCTCACCGCACCCCGGGGAGCCAACTCCCGCCGGTCCAGGGGCTACCCACCCGAGGTCAGACGGCAGGGGTCGGGTACGGCGGCCCCGTCGCGGAGCCACGCCCCGGCGCCACCCACGGGGGCCGACCGCTCCGACCCCGGCCGCCTCAGGGGAGCGGGCGGGTCTCCGGGGGCGCCCCGACCGCCAGGGTGCAGGGAACCGAGCCGGGGAGGGCCCCGGAGGGAGCTAGCGGGGTCGTCCACGGCCGGCCCCTCTCCCGAGGCGGCCGGGCGGGCGGTGTCCCGGGGGTCCGGGTTCCGGGTTCGATGCGGGGGACCTCACGGCGGCGGGCCGGAAGGAGCACCGCCGCCGGAGGCGTTCAGGACTGGGTGGTGTCCCGTCCGAGGACCTCGCCACGGACCACCTGGGCGCCGTCGTCGTCCACCACCACGGGCGCCTCCTCGACCGGCGCCCGCTTCTCCTTCTTGAACAGGCGGGTGGCCTCTCCCGCCGAACGGGTCAGCCCCGGGAGCCTCTTCACCGCGAGTACCGCGATGACGACGAGGAGCAGTACGGCCAGTTCACCCAACCCGAACATCAGGGCCCTCTTTCCTGGAAGGGGGCCAAGTCACATACGCGCAGGGCGACTTGGCGCTACATCGCTGTAGAATTCTGCCCGCCCGCCAGCCGCCCGGCAAGTGTGGCCGGCGCGACGCCCCCACACGAAGGGCACCCACCCCGACCGGCACGCCCCGGGGCGTGGACACCCCCTCCCCCACCCCGTCCAACCCCCGGCCCCCACCCCCGGGTTCACCCCTCTGCTACTTTCTACACCGTTGTAGATGTCGCGTGCACGCAGTACGGCGGGCTGCCGTCGTACCCCGAGAGGAACAGCGCGGATGGCCCTGTCGAAGCCCCCCACCGCCCCCAGCCGGGGCGGTACGGCGGCGCACCGACAGACAGCGGACACCCTCCGGGACCCCCGGCGGGGACACCCGCCCCTGGCCCGCCGCCCCCGTCGACGTACCCCTGAGCCGGGCGCGAGTACCCACCGCCCCGGGGGCGTTGACCCCCGGGGCGCGGCGGGAGGACCCGCCGGCTCGCGGCAGCGCCCACTGGCGGGCGCCACCCCACGGGCGGCGACACCGCGCGGGTGGCCGCCCGCACCCGGGCAGCCGTTACGCCCCCATGGGGCCGCGACTCGCGGGGGCCGGGGTGACGGCCACCGCCCCCCGGCCCCGTAACGGTCGCCTCGGCCGTACACCCGTACCCTTCCCCGAACGCCGTGAGGACGAGGAGTCCGAATGCCCAACCACCGCACGGAGGGAGGCCGCGCCCGCGACCGGGGGACGGCTACCCGTCAGGGCTCCCGTCGCAAGCCCCGACCCCGGGCGGGGGCACGGAAGTTCGGGGTGGTGGCCCTCTCCCTGCTGGTGCTGGCCGTGGCCGGAGGGGGCTGGCTCTACATACGTCTCCACGGCAACATCGACACCTTCGACGCGGACGGCCTCAGCAGGCACCGCCCCGAGTCGGGAGCCGGGGGCCAGAACGTCCTGGTCATCGGCTCCGACGCCCGGACCGGGGGCAACGACAAGCTCGGCGGCGGCGCGAAGGACGACATAGGGCGCTCCGACACCGCCCTGCTGCTCCACGTCTACCAGGACAGCCGGCACGCGGCGGCGGTCTCGTTCCCCCGGGACACCCTGGTGGACATACCGCCCTGCAAACTGCCCAAGGGCGGCTGGACCCGCACCCAGCGCCAGACCATGTTCAACGAGGCGTTCTCCGTGGGCCAGTCGAGGAAGGGCAACCCCGCCTGCACCCAGAACACCGTGGAGAAGCTGACCGGACTACGGGTGGACCACACCGTGGTCGTCGACTTCAAGGGCTTCGCCACCATGACCGAGGCGGTCGGCGGGGTACCGGTCTGCGTACCGAAGGACCTCTACCAGGGGGACCTCAACCCCAACCGGGGATCACGGGGCAAGCGGGTCTTCCGTCGTGGTGAACAGACCGTTGCCGGGCAACGGGCCCTGGACTACGTACGCATCCGGCACGGCATAGGAGACGGCTCCGACATCGGCCGGATCAAGCGCCAACAGGCCTTCGTGGGCTCGCTGTTGAAGAAGGTCAAGGAGGACGGCCTCAACCCGACCACCCTGCTGCCCCTGGCCAACGCCGCGACCAAGTCGATGACCGTGGACGAGGGACTGGGAACCCCCCGGAAGATGGTGGACTTCGCGATGTCCCTGCGGGACGTCAGCCTGGAGAGCATCCGCTTCGTGACGATCCCCTGGCGCTACCAGGGCAACCGGGTCGCCGTCGTCCAGCCGGACGCCGACGAACTGTGGAAGGACCTGCGCGCCGACCGCCCCCTGGACGCGAAGGACACCGACCGCGCCAAGAAGGAACGGGAGAGGAAGGACGCCGGGAAGAACGCTGACAAGGACGCGGAGAAGGTCGACGGCCAGGGGCGCGCCGTCTCCGTCTACAACGGCACCGCCACCCCCGGGCTCGCCGCCTCCGCCGCCACCCAACTGCGGGACCGCCACTTCACGGTGGCCCGCAGCGGCAACGCCACCACCCAGGACCACACCACCACCGTCGTCAGCCACGGCCCCGGAGAGCGGTCGGACGCCCGGGAGTTGGCCCGACTCTTCCCCGGCGCCACCGTCGAGCAGAGCGCACAGGCCGGGCTCAGCGTCACCCTCGGGACCGACTACCAGCCGGGGAAGGGCGAGGGCGACACGGGAGGCGACAAGGGCGGCGAGGACAAGAGCCCGCCCAGGAAGAGCCGTTCGGCCGCCGACGACCCGTGCGCCGACCTCTCCTACGGCTGACCGCCCGCCGCGCCCCCGGCCTTCACCCCGTACGACAGCCCCCACCCGCGCGGAAGCCACCGACCGTGACGGGTGCGGACGGGCGCGACCTCCCCACGGCGGCGCCCACCCGACCTAGCCCCCGGCCTCCGGGGCACCCTCGGCGTCCGGGGCGCGCCCCGGCTCCCCCTCGGGGTTCCGCGACAGCCACCGTTGACAGGAGGGCACCACCGCCCGGTCCCGCAACGCGGTACGCCAACGCCGCCGCGCCTCGGCCACCGGGCCCGCCTCCCCGGCACCCCGGGTCCCGCCCCCGGAGGTCATGCCCGAGGGCCGGCGTGCGGCCACGACCACCCGGCCCAGGCCCAACGCCCCGGTCACGGCGGCCAGTCCGGCACCGGTCCAGCCGGTCAACACCAGGGTGGCGCCCAGGTCCTGCCGGGAGTCGATCAGCAGCAGTACGTACCCCAGCACCAGGAACACCACCGCCGCGGCGCCGGCGATCAGGGGGACCAGTACGGCCACCGCCGCGAACAGCGGGCTCCGTCGGGGGGTACCACCGTCCGACGGGCCTCCGTCCCGTAGCCGGCACCACTCCCGGTACTCCTCCGCCACGAGCGCGGTGAGTTCGTCCGCCGACTCCCGCGCCCGCGCCCGCAGCGCCTCGGCGGTGCCGGGGGCGGCGTCGGCCAGCGCGGAGCGGAGCGGCTTGGTACGCAACGCCTCGTCCACCACGTCCTCGAACTCCCCCCGATCCGCTGGCCGTAAGGAGGACCCACTCCCGCCCCCGATCGGCGAAGATCGCATTACGCTTCCTTCCACGAGTTCGACCCCATGTGAATCTACAGATGTGTAGAAGATACCCAACGGCCGGCGCGGCGACGACGCCAGCCGTCACCCACGAGGGGCCGAACGCCTTGGCCGGGCACTGGACGGAGGAGAAGTGGGCGGAACGAAGAGGGGGCCGGGCAAACGCCGGGCACAGGGCGAGTTGGAGACCACCGTGCTGATGACCCTGCACGAGGCACCGGAGCCGGTCACCGCCGCCTGGGTACGGGAGCGACTCGGGGACGACCTCGCGTACACCACTGTGGTCACCATCCTCACCCGGCTGCTCGCCAAGGGCGCGGTGACCCGGGAGAAGGCCGGCCGCTCCTTCCTGTGGACCCCGGCGGCGGACGCGGCCGGACTGGCGGCCCACCGGATGCGGCAGGTCCTGGACGGCGAGAGCGACCGCGACACCGTACTGACCCGGTTCGTCTCCAGCCTCACCGACGACGACGAACAACTGCTGCGCAGCCTGCTGCGACAGGCCGGAGAAGCCGGCCCCGAGGAGGGCGGCGTCAGCGAGAAGAGGGACTGAGCCGTGGGCTTCTTCGTCCTGCTCCCCCTCGTCCTGCCCCTGACCTCCTGGCCGGTGGCCCGCCTGACCGAACGGAACCTGCACCCCCGTACGGCCACCTGGCTGCTGCTGACCCTGGGCACCGTACTGGCGGTGTGCAGCACCCTGTGCCTGTGGCTGCTGGTGGTCGTGGGCACCGCCCAACTCCCCGGCAACCCGCTGCCCGACGAGTGGTCGGACCCCGAGGTCCGTGCCGCCGTGCCCTACGACATGCTGCTCGGGATGGCCTCGCTGCCCGCCCTCGCCGCCGTACTGGTCTCCTGCGGGCGCACCCTGAGCCGGCATCTGCGGGTGCAGCGCCAGGTACGGCGGAGCCTGGAGGGCCTGCCGCACTCCACGGTGGCCGTCCTCCCCGACGAGGCCCCCTACGCCTTCGCCCTGCCGGCCGGCCGTCGGGAGCCGGCCCGAGTGGTGGTCTCCACCGCGATGCTGGACGCCCTCACCCCCGACGAACGGCGGGCACTGCTCGCCCACGAGCGGGCCCACCTGGCCGCCCGGCACCACCGGTTGCTGCTGCTGGCCGAACTCGCCGCCCACGCCAACCCGTTCCTGCTCCCGCTGCGGACGGCCGTGGCCTTCGGCGTGGAACGGTGGGCGGACGAGGAGGCCGCGCGCAGGGTCGCAGACCGCCGCCTCACCGCCCGCGCGGTCGGCAAGGCCGCGCTGATCGCCCGGGACGGGCCCACGCGTACGGTGCCGGCCGTGTCCGGCGGCGGGCAGGTGCCCCGACGGGTACAGGCCCTCCTCACCCCGGCCCCCACCACCCGGGTGTGGGACCTGCCGGCGACCCCCTCCGGGTTGCTGGCCGGCCTGGCCACCTGGCTGGCGGCAGCCGGGGCCGCGACCTCCGCGCTGTCCTCGGCCAACGCCGCCATCGCCCTGGTCCTCATCCTCCAGGCCGCCACTCCCCTGTGACCACGGGGGCGCCAACTCCGCCCGTCCGACCGCCTGTTGACGCCCGGCCCGCGCCGGGCGGGAGCCCGCAGCTCCGGCACTCGACGCGGACCGCCGTGCGGGTCGCCCTCGTTCCGTCGCCGAGGCCCCCCGGCGGACTCCCCCGCGACGTACGGCGAAGCCCCCCCGGATCTCCCCACCCGGCCGATGTCACATCCCGGGGGGCCGTCCCGTCACGGAGGTGTCAGCGCACACCACCGCACAGGGAGTACGCCATGGAAGCCCGTCTCGACCCGCTCGCCCTCCCGGACACCGCCTCGTTCGTCAAGCACCTGGTCGCGGCCGACAGCACGCTCGCGAACGAGACCCTGCCCACCACGACCCGGGAACTGGTGAAACTGCGGGCCAGCCAGATCAACGGCTGCGGTTTCTGCACCGACATGCACACCAAGGACGCCCTGCACGCCGGGGAGTCTTCCCTGCGCCTGAGCCTGGTCGCGGCCTGGCGGGAGGCCACGGTCTTCACCGAGGCCGAGCGCGCCGCCCTGGAGCTGACGGAGGAGGGCACCCGTATCGCGGACGCGGCCGGCGGGGTCAGCGACGAGGTGTGGGCGAACGCCGCCCGGCACTACGACGAACAGCAGCTCGCGCACCTGGTGTTCACCATCGCCCTGATCAACACCTTCAACCGCGTCAACGTGCTGCTCCGCCAGCCCGCCGGCGACTACCAGCCCGGACAGTTCGGCTGATCCCACCCGCCCGGCCGGTCCCCACGTGCACCCGATGCGGGTGGGGACCGACCGGGAGACGGGGGCGCCTCACTTCCTGGACAGGTGTCCACCTATCCTGGTCACCTGTCCAGGAGAACGGGAGACACCGGTGGAGATACTCGCGAACGTGCTGGTCGGGTTGGTGGCCGTACTACACGGCTACATCCTGGTGCTGGAGATGTTCCTCTGGGAGCGGAAACCCGGCCGCGCCCTGTCCGGCTTCGACGCCGAGATGGCCCGCGCCAGCGCCCCGCTCGCCGCCAACCAGGGCCTCTACAACGGGTTCCTGGCCGCCGGACTGGTCTGGGGACTGCTCGCCGACGACCCGACCGGCTTCCCGGTCCGGGTCTTCTTCCTCGTCTGCGTCCTGGTCGCCGGCGTCTACGGGGGACTCACCGCGAACCGGCGCATCCTGGTCGCCCAGGCCCTGCCGGGCGCGCTCGCCCTGGGTGCCGTCCTGCTGGCGGGCTGAACGTGACCCCGGTCGACCCGCGTACCGCCCGCACCCGGGCCCGGCTCCGCCAGGCCCTGCTGGAGGAGTGCGCCCACCGACCGCTGGCCCGGGTGAGCGTGGCCGCCCTGGTCCGACGGGCCGGCGTGGGCCGCGCCACCTTCTACCTCCACTACCCCGACCTGGAGGCCCTCGCGGTCGACGCCTGCGCCGACATCGTCCGGGAGGCGGTCGACGCCCTGCACTCCTGGCGCGGCCGGCCGGACCCCGACCACCCGCCGCCCGCCCTGCTCGACTTCGTCCGGGACCTGGCCCCCCACGCCGACCTCTACCGCGCGCTGCTGCGCCCGGGCGGCAACGGACCGCTGGGCGCCGTGCTGTACCGGGACCTCCGCGCCCGCGCCCACCGCGAACGTGAGCGGGCCGGCGCCCCGGACCCCGGACTGGTCGCCTCAGCCGTGGCCGCGACCTTCACCGGACTGCTCGCCGACTGGCTCCACGACCTCGTGGAGGCCACCCCGGCCGCGTTCACCGACCGTGTCTGGCGGCTGCTGCTCGCCCTGCACGGCGCCCCGCTGCCCTGACGGGCGCTCAGGTGGGGGCGCGGTCCCGTTCCACGGTGCCGGCCCGCACCTCGGGGAGCCCCTGCTCCAGGGTGTCCAGGGCGCGGCGCAGTTCGCCGATCCGGGTACGGAGGGCCGCCGCGTCCGGCTCCGCCGGAAGGGCGGCCCCGGCGTCCCGCCCCGGGGGCTGGTCGTCCTCCAACCCCCGGGCTTCCTCAAGGGACTTGAGCACCACCCCGACCAGCACGTTGACCAGGACGAAGGAGCCCAGCAGGACGAAGGAGGCGTAGTAGACCAGGGTCCAGGGCGAGATCGCCAGGCCGCCGCGTACCGCGTCCCCCAGACCGTCCAGCACCATCAGCAGGAAGAGGGTGAGCATGGCGCGGCCGAGCGAGCCGAAGTGTTCCGGGTCCCGGTCGGCGAAGAAGACCCAGCCCACCATGGCGTAGAGGTACAGCAGCAGCGCGCCGACCAGCAGGAAGCTCACCGTGCCGGGGACGCTGCGGGCCACCGCCACCAGCACCACCCGCAACTGCGGCAGGAAGCGCGCCGCCCGCAGCACCCGGGCGAGCCGCAACAGCCGCAGCACGGTGGCGTTCTCCCGTACGAAGGGCAGGTAGCCGCAGAGCACCACCGCGAGGTCGAAGAGGTTCCAGGGGTCGCGCAGGAAGCGCGTGGGCCGGTCGGCGTGGGCCCCAAGGCGCAGCACGATCTCGACGGTGAACAGTCCCAGGAAGCCGTGTTCGAGGATCCACAGCGGCAGTCGCCAGCGCTCCACCACGCTGTCGTAGGTCTCGGCCCCGAGCATCGCGGCGTTGAGGGCGATCAGCCCGAAGACCGCCATCGCGAACCGGCGGTCCTCCGTGATCCGCCCGCAGCGGGAAGCGCAACGCTCCCGCCAACTCCCCTGCCCACCGGTCGACATGGCCGTTCCCTGATCAGTTCCCCCGGGGTCGCCCCCGCCCTTCGACGACGCCCCGCGTCCACCGACCGGCACAGCATAAGGATCTACAACGGCGTAGAAGGAATCCGAGGTGGCGAATCGGTCACCGTACCCCCGGTACGGCCACCACCCCACACACCGATCGGCCAGACGTACCGGGGCCACCCCCACCACGGGGTCCCCGGAACCGGGGCCGGTGAATGGCCAGAACCCCACCACCGTCCGACGCCCACCCCACGGCACCACGGGTTCGGGGACCGGAGTGGGCCGGCCCCGTGGGCGTGACCGGTCGGGGCGCGCCGCCCCTAGGGGGCCGGGGGCGGACGTACCGACCAGGAGCGGCCTCGCGTTCGATGCCGCCACCGCCGGTGGGCGAACCCCGGGAGCAGCGCCCCGGCGCCGGGCAGCCGCCCCGGGAGGTCGGTGAACGCGTTCCGGTGACGTACGCCGTGGGACGGTGCCAGGCGGAGCAGGGGTTCGCTAGCTCGCCAGCGCCCCCGACCGGCAAGGCGACCGTTCCCAGGATCACCCTCACGGCCAGCGCCAACGGGGGGCTTCCCCCCGTGGTCGCCGAAATACGCCACCGAGCACAGGACCGAACCGGCCATTCCCGGAGGCAGCAACCGCCCCGGGAAACCGGCCGGTTGGGGCAGCGACTCCAGGGCGGAGGTCAACCCGAAGCAGTCGACGCGACAGCAGGACGCACGCGCCGCGCGGTGGTCCGAACGGCACGCCCCTAGCCGATCCGTTTCTCGAACCAGTGGTGGGCGTAGGGCTCGTCGTTGAAGGCCGGTACCTCCTCGAAGCCACGGGCACGGTAGAGGTGGACGGCGGTGGTGAGCGCCTTGTTGGTGTCCAGCCGCAGCAGCCGGTGACCGTGTCCGGCGGCCCGGGTCTCCAACTCCGCCAGGAAGCGCCGCCCCAGGCCGAGGCCCCGCGCCTGGGGGGCCACCCACATCCGTTTGACCTCGGCCGGCGCCCCGACCGGCAGCTTGAGGCCGGCGCAGCCGAGGGGCTCGCCGTTCAGCCGGGCCACCAGGAACTCCCCTCGGGGCGCCCGGAGTTCACCGGGGTCGGGCAGCAGGCTCCGGCCCGGGTCGAAGCCGCTGCCGAAGGAGTCCGCCAACTCCTCGGCGTACCGGCGCAGGCAGTACGCGGCCTCCGGGTGGTCGGGGTCGACGGTGTGCAGAGTGACCCTGGCGGCGGTCAGCAGGCGCTCGACCTCGGCCATGGCCTCGACCAGCCGGGTCCGTTGCCCGTGGCTGAGGGGTTCCAGCAGGTCCCCGGCGAGCTGGTCGCTGAGGCGGTCGAGGGTGGCCCACTCCTCCCGCCCGGCCGGGGTGAGGCGTACGGTGCGCACCCTCCGGTCCCTGGCCTGCGGCTCCACGGTCACCAGGCCGTCCACCTCCAGGGAGCGCAACAGCCGGCTGACGTACCCGGAGTCCAGGCCCAGGCGTTCCCGCAGGGCGCGGACGTCCTGGGGGCGGGTGCCGATCTCCCACAGCAGTCGGGCCTGCCCGACGGGTCGGTCACGGCCCAGGTAGCGGTCCTGGAGCACCCCGACCCCTTCGGTGACGGTGCGGTGGAACCGCCGTACCCGCTCGATCTGTGTGTCAGCCATTCTCTGACCCTAGTCAGAGAATGGCTCCCGAGCCACCCCCGGTCCGCCGCCCCCATCGGGGGCTCACCCCAACTCCCGTACCGGACTGGGGAGTTGACCGCCTCGGGGAAGTGTCACGTCGGACCCGTTGGACGAGGTGCGCGTTTCGGTTATGTTAGCGCTATCGGTAGCGCTAACAACATGGAAACGGTACGACATGACGGACTACCGGGGACTCACCTGGGACCACCCGCGCGGCACCGTGGCCCTCCGCCACGCCGCCGCGACCTTCTCCGCCGCCCGCGACCACCCCGACACCCTCACCTGGGACGCCCAGCCCCTGGAGGGCTTCGAGTCCCACCCCATCGACGAACTGTGCGCCCGCCACGACCTGGTCGTGCTGGACCACCCCCACCTCGGCGACGCCCTGGCGGCCGACTGTCTCCGCCCCCTGGAGGAGGTCCTCCCGCCCCACCTGGTGGACGAGTGGTCACGTCGCTCGGTGGGCCGCTCGGGCCCCTCGTACGAGGTGGACGGACGCCACTGGGCCGCGCCCCTGGACGCCGCCACCCAGGTCGCGGCGGCCCACCGGGCCCACCTGGACACCCTCCCGACCACCTGGGACGAGGTGGTGTCCCTGGCCGAACGGCGACCGGTGGCCCTGAGCCTGGCCGGGCCGCACGCCCTGCTCACCTTCTCCTCCCTGTGCGTCGCCCTCGGCGAACCCCCGGCCACCGAGCCCGGACACCCCCTGGTCTCCCCCGCCACCGGACTGGCGGCCTGGAAGCTGCTGCGCGAACTGTTCGTCCGCACCGATCCGGGCACCGCCTCCCTCAACCCCATCGCGCTGCTGGGCCTGCTCGCCGAGGGGAAGCGGCTGAGCTACTGCCCCCTGGTGTACGGGTACGTCACCTACTCCTCCCGCGAGGAGGGGGCACCGGTCCTCTTCGGTGACGCCCCCCGGGCGTACCCCGACGGCCCGCTGGGCTCCGTACTCGGCGGCACCGGGCTGGCGGTCTCCCGTCGGGCCGAGGTCTCCCCCGCCCTCGCCGCGCACCTGGCCGACCTGATGAGCGCCGAGACCCACCGCACCCTGATCCCCGCGCACCGGGGGCAGCCCGCACGGGTCGAGGCCTGGACGGACCCGGAGGTGAACCGGGCGGCCGGCGACTTCTACCGCGCCACCCTGGCCACCACCCGGGCCGCCTGGGTGCGCCCCCGACATCCCGGCTTCCCCGCGCTCCAGCTCGCCCTCTCCCGGGTGGTGCGCGAGGGGCTGCTCGCCGACCGCCCCGCCGAGGAGGTCCTGGAGGACCTGCTCAGCACGTACCGCCACGGCGTCCGGCCGGCCCCCGCGCCCCGCTGAGCACCGGCACCGGCCGGACCCCCGCCCACCGCAACCGTCGAAGCAGCCGAAAGCAGGAGCCGTGACCCGCGACCCCCTCCCCCAGCCGTTGACCCTGACCGCCTCCGAGGTCCTCCCCGAGGACGGCCACACCGGCACCCTCCTGGCCCGGGTGTGGAACCCGGTACAGGGCGGCCCCTCCCCCGCCGTGGTGCGCGAGGACGGGGTGTACGACGTGTCCGCCCACTTCCCCACCACCTCCCACCTGTGCGAACTCCCCGACCCCGCCACCGAGTTGGCGAAGGTCGAAGGTCAGCGGGTGGGCTCGGTGGACGAACTGCTGGCCGGCGGCACCCGGCGCCCCGAGCGGCCGGACACCGCGCGGTTCCTCGCCCCGGTCGACCTCCAGCCGGTGAAGGCGGCGGGGGTGACCTTCGCGGTGTCGATGGTCGAGCGGCTGATCGAGGAGCGCGCGGCCGGCGACCCGGAGGCGGCCGTCGCGATCCGGGCCGAACTGGGCGAGGTCATCGGCGGTGACCTGCGTTCCCTGCGGCCCGGCTCACCGGAGGCCGCCGAGGTCAAGCGGGTGCTGGTGGAGCGCGGGGAGTGGAGCCAGTACCTGGAGGTGGGGATCGGCCCCGACGCGGAGATCTTCACCAAGGCGCTGCCCCTGTCGGCGGTGGGGCCGGGCAGCCGGGCCGGGGTGCTGCGCGAGTCCCGCTGGAACAACCCCGAGCCGGAGATCGGCCTGGTGGTGTCCTCCACCGGCACCGTGGTGGGCGCCACCCTGGGCAACGACATCAACCTGCGGGACTACGAGGGACGTTCGGCCCTGCTGCTGCCCAAGGCGAAGGACAACAACGCCTCCTGCGTACTGGGCCCCTTCGTGCGCCTCTTCGACGCCAGCTGCGACCTGGACACGGTGCGGGAGGCCACCGTACGACTGGAGGTGCGCGGCCCGGAGGGGTACCAGCTGTCCGGGGAGTCGGCGCACAGTGAGATCAGCCGCGATCCGGCCGAGCTGGTACGCCAGTTGACCGGGGACGCCCACCAGTACCCGGACGGGGTGGTGCTGCTGTTGGGCACCATGTTCGCCCCCACCGACGACCGGGAGGAGCCCGGCGGCGGCTTCACCCACCGGGTGGGCGACCGGGTCCGCATCAGCACCGCCAGCCTCGGTTCGCTGGTCCACGAGATCGACCACGCCCAGAGCTGCCCGCCCTGGCGGTTCGGCGTACGGGAGCTGATGACGGGGCTGGCCCGACGCGGCCTGCTGTGACCGCACCGGGACGGGCCGGGCGCCTCAGCGGGAGCGGCCGGCGGGTCCCCCGGTGCGGCGCCGCCTCAGGCGCTCTCCCGACGGCGGATCTCGAAGCCCAGGTCCACCGCCGTCTCCTCGGGCGGCTCCCCGCGCATCCGTCGCAACAGCAGTTCGGCGGCCTCCCGCCCTATGGTCGCGTTCGGCAGCGCGACGGTGGTCAGCCCCGGCTGGATCATGCCGGACAGTTCGAAGTCGCCGAAGCCGGTGATGGCCACGTCCTCCGGCACCCGTACCCCCCGGGAACGCGCGGCGAGCACCGCGCCACCGGCGTAGACGTCGGTGGCGAACACCAGCACGTCGGCGTCGGGGTGGGCGGACCGCGCCACGTCCAGGAGCGTGGCGCCGGACTCCAGGGTCAGCGGGTGCGGCGCCGCGTCCACCACACGTTCCGGGGAGTCGGGCCAGAACTCGGCCACCGCCCGGCGGTACCCGTCCAGCCTGCGTAGCGACCGGTGGTCGCCCTCCAGCAACGAGCCGACGAAGCAGGGGCGTTGGTAGCCGTGGTCGTGCAGGAAGGACACCATGGCGTACATGGCGTCCTGGTTGGAGAAGCCCACCAGCAGGTCCACCGGGGAGTCGGTCCAGTCCCAGGTCTCCACCACCGGAACCCCGGACTCACGCAGCATGGTGACCACGCTGTCGCGGTGGATGGCCCCGGTCATCACGAAACCGTCCGGCCGCCGGCCGAGCAGGGACCGGATGAGGGCCTCCTCCAGCTCGTCGTCGTAGTCGGTGTAGCCGAGCAGGAGCTGGTAGCCGGCCGGGGAGAGCACCGAGGACAGCCCGGTGAGCGTCTCGGAGAAGATCGAGGCGGACAGCGAGGGGATCACCGTGGCCACGATCTTGCTGCGGTTGGAGGCGAGGTTGCGGGCGGCGAGGTTGGGGACGTAGCCGCACTCGCGGATGGCCCGCTCCACCCGTTCCCGGGTCGGGGCGCTGACCTCGTCCGGCACCCGCAGCACCCGGGAGACCGTCTGGGAGGAGACGCCGGCCCGTTCCGCGACGTCCCGCAGGGTCACCGACTGCGTGGCGGATCTACGCCGGGCCGAACCCTCGGCACCGTTGCCCCTGGTACCCCTGACCATCCATCGCTCCCCGTCCTCGCACCGAACGCCTCCTCACCCTACGCACCCCCCGGATGCGCGCCGCGCCTGGGCGGCGACCGACGGTGTCGTTGCGTTTCCGTGTCCTCCAGGTTGCCGACAGCCCCTTCTGTTAGCGCTACCGATAGCGCTAACATCAAGCTCGTTCGGAACGGCTCTATCCACTTGTTCCCCACCACGTCACCGGATGACGGTGGATGTCAGGGAACGGCAGAGCAGATCACCACAGACCAGGGCGGGCGCGTACACGGCGCCGCGTCACTGGCGACGGCAGAACAGGGGTTGGCTTGATGAAGGTGCTTGAGGGGATCCGCGTACTGGACCTGTCCGTCGCGATGTCCGGGCCGTTCGCCGCCATGAAGCTGGCCGACCTGGGCGCCGACGTCATCAAGGTCGAGCCGCTGTCCGGCGAGTGGCAGCGGCACGCCGCCGCCGGCGGGGCCCGGGGCAACGAGGTCAACGCCTCCTTCCTCTCCCTCAACCGCAACAAGCGCAGCCTCTCGGTGAACCTCAAGTCGCCGGAGGGCATGGCCACCCTGCACGAGCTGGTCGACACCGCCGACGTCTTCCTGCAGAACTACCGCCCGGGGGTCGCCCGCCGTCTCGGCGTGGACTACGAGACCCTCCGGGCGAGGAAACCCGACCTGGTGTACGTCTCGGTGTCCGGCTACGGGGAGACCGGGCCGTACGCCCAGCGGGCCGGCCAGGACATCCTGCTCCAGGCCATGTCCGGCGCCCTGTTCAGCGCCGGGCGACCCGGCGAGGCCCCGACCCCGGCCCCCTTCTTCCTGGTGGACGCCTTCGCCGCCTACTCCGCCTTCGAGGGGGCGCTGGCCGCCCTGTTCCACCGTCAGCGCACCGGAGAGGGCCAGCTGGTCGAGGTGAACATGCTGGACGCGATCATCGCCGCCCAGGCCCAGGAGATCAGCGTCCGCACCGTCGGCGGAGTCCCGCAGACCCGCACCGAGCACATCCACGCCCACAGCTACATCCGCGCCCCGTACGGCATCTACCCCACCCGGGACGGCTACCTCGCCCTGTCCTTCGCCGAACCCGCCACCCTGGCCACGCTGCTGGACGAACCCCGGCTGGCCCACCTGGACGCCGAGCGGGACGGGTTCACCCACCGCGAGGAGATCTCCTCCCTGGTCGAGGAACGGCTACGGGAGGCGGACACCGCGCACTGGCTGGACGTCCTGGGCGAGGCGGGCGTCTGGTGCGGCCCGGTCTACGACTACGACGACCTGCTCCAGGACCCGCAGGTACGCCACAACCGGTCCTTCGTCACCTACGAGCACCCCACCGAGGGTGAGGTGACCACCCCCGGCTTCCCCTTCCGGCTCAGCGCCAGCCCACAGGCGGTGCTGCGCCCCGCGCCCCGCAACGGCGAGCACACCCGGGAAGTCCTGCACGACCTCGGCCTGGACGAGGAGACCGTGCGCAGGCTGGAGAAGGAGAACGTCATCCACAGCGCTCCCGCCAGCGAGGGCTGACGCCCCGTACCGACCAGGGCCCCCGAGCCGCCGTCCCACCGGACAGCCACGGCCGCAGGGCCGACAGGTCGGCCGAACCGCAACGTGAGATGGTCCATCACAGCAACGGAGCACCCATGGATACGTCCCCACCTCCCGCCGCCACGCGGCAGCAGAACAGCAGAGCACGCCGGGCCGCCTCAGCGTCCGCGGTGGGCAGCCTCGTCGAGTGGTACGACTTCGGCCTCTACGGCGCGGCGGCCACACTGATCTTCAAGGACTACTTCTTCGGCACCGACGACGCCTTCGTGGGTCTGATGGCCGCCTTCGCCACCTTCGCTGTCGGCTACTTCGCCCGCCCCTTCGGCGGCATGGTCTTCGGACACCTCGGAGACCGGATCGGGCGCAAGCCGGTGATGGTCGCCACCCTCGCCCTGATGGGCCTGAGCACCATGCTGATCGGCGTGCTCCCCGGGTACGAGACGGCCGGCTGGTTCGCGCCCTTCCTCCTGGTCGTCCTGCGGCTGCTCCAGGGGCTGGGCGCGGGCGCGGAGTACGCGGGCGCCGTGGTGCTCTCCTCGGAGTCCGCCCCGGCACGGCAACGGGGGTTCTACGCCTCCTGGTCCGGCGCCGGCGTCTGGATCGGCTCCGCCCTGGGCCTCACCGTCTTCCAGCTGATGCTGGAACTCACCGGGGACAGCTTCTACACCTGGGGCTGGCGGCTGCCGTTCCTGCTGAGCGTGGCGCTGCTGGCCGTCTCCCTCTACATCCGGCGCCGGGTGGAGGAGACCGAGGCCTTCGTCAGGACCAAGGAGACCCGGCAGGAGGAGAGCGTGCCCCTGGTCCGGCTGATGCGGACCGAGAAGCGTCGGCTGGCCACCGCCCTGGGCTCCAACGTGATCCTCAGCGGCTACTCGTACATCCCCCAGGTGTGGATCCTCAGCTACCTCACCGAGAACGTCGGGGTGGCGGCCGGGCTGGCCCTGGGCATCAACGCCACCGTGCTGCTGTCCGGCGCGCTGTTCATGCCCTTCTTCGGCTCTCTCGGCGACCGCGTGGGCCGACGCCGGCTGTTCCTGTACGGGACGGGGTTCGGCGTGATCTGGCCGGTACCGATGTTCTGGCTGATCGACAGCCACCACACCGCGCTGATCATCGTGGGCATCGTGGTCTGCTTCGTCGGCGCGGTCGCGGTCTGCTACGCGGCGCAGGCGGCGTTCCTCACCGAGATGTTCCCGCCCGCCATCCGCTACTCCGGCATCGCCTTCGCCCGCGAGACCAGCGGCGCCCTGCTGGCCGGCACCACCCCGCTGGTCGCCACCGGGCTGCTGCACGCCGCCGACCACTGGTGGCCCATCGCCCTGTGCATGGTGGTCTACGCCCTGATCGCGCTGGTGTCGGTGTACTACTCCCGCCACTTCCGCTCCGACGCCCTCCAGGCCGACGGCGACTCCTTCGTACGGGAGGAGGCGTGGACCTCGGACAGTCCCCCTCGGACCCCGGGGCACGCCACCGACCGGGCCGGGAAGGAGGCCGTGCGGCCATGACCCGACTCGTGGAGCGGTACTTCGAGGACTACGTCCTGGACGAGACCGGGGGCGGCGGCTCCCGCACCCTGGACCAGTCCGACGTGAACACCTTCGCCGGGCTGACCATGGACTTCCACCCCGCCCACGTGAACCGGGCCTTCGCCGAGGAACGGTTCGGCGGACGGCTGGTCCACGGGGTGCTGACCTTCGGTCTGGTGGTCGGCCTCACCGTGGAGTACAACCCGCTGGCCGTCGCCTACGGCTACGAACGCGTCCGGTTCCCCCGTCCGGTGCGGGCCGGGGACACCGTCACCGCCACCAGCCTGGTCGTGGACCTGGCCGAACACCGCAGGCCGGGCATCGGCCTAGTGACCAAGCAGTACACCGGCGTCAACCAGGACGGCGAGACGGTCCTGTCCTGCCGTCACGTCCTCGCCGTGGACCGTCGCCCCTGAACCGCCGCCCGGGGCCGGGGGCGAGCGTGCGCGACGGACCGCCCCCGGCCGCGGGCACCCCCGCGCACAGGAAGAAGGAAGCCACACCCATGTCCGTAACCGGAGCCATGTTCCTCGGTGCCCAGCTGTACGTCGGCGACGGTGAGCCGGTCGTCCCGGTGGCGGCGGCCACCGGCGAGGTCCTCCCACCCTCGTACCCCTCGGCCGGCCCCGAGGAGGTGGCCCGCGCCTGCGCGCTGGCCGCCGAGGCCGCCCCCGCCTTCCGGGCCACCGCGCCCGGGGCGCGCGCGGAACTGCTGGAGGCGATCGCCGCGAACATCGAGGCCCTCGGCGAGGAACTGGTGGAACGCGCGGTCGCCGAGTCCGGGCTGCCCACCGGAAGGATCAGCGGCGAAGTCGGGCGCACCACCGGCCAGTTGCGGCTGTTCGCCCGGGAACTGCGCGAGGGCGGCTGGGCCGGGGTACGTGTCGACCCGGCGCTGCCGGACCGGACCCCAGCACCCCGGCCCGACCTGCGGCAGCGGCGACTGGCCCTCGGGCCGGTGGCGGTGTTCGGGGCCAGCAACTTCCCGCTGGCCTTCTCGGTGGCCGGCGGCGACACCGCCTCCGCCCTGGCCGCCGGCTGCCCGGTGGTGGTGAAGGGGCACAACGCCCACCCGGGCACCAGCGAACTGGTGGGCTCCGCCGTGGCGGAGGCCGTCACCGCCGCCGGGCTGCCCCCCGGGGTCTTCTCGTTGCTGTTCGGTACCGGCGACGAGATCGGCGCGGCCCTGGTCGCCGACCCCCGGATCCGGGCGGTCGCCTTCACCGGCTCCCGGGCCGGAGGGCTCGCCCTGTCCCGCATCGCCGCCGCCCGTCCGGTGCCGGTTCCGGTGTACGCCGAGATGAGCAGTGTCAACCCGGTGTTCCTGCTGCCCGGGGCGCTGGCGGCGCGGCCGACCGAACTGGCCCGGGGCTTCGTCGGGTCGCTGACCCTGGGCGCGGGACAGTTCTGCACCAACCCCGGGCTGGTGGTCGCCGTGGAGGGGCCGGGATGGGACTCCTTCGTGTCGACCGTCGTCGAGGAGGTGGCCGCCGCCCCGGCCCAGACCATGCTCACCCCCCGGATCGGCGCGTCCTACCGGGAGGCCACCGGGCGGCTGGCAGCCGACGGGACGGTACGGCACCTCACCCCGGACCGTCCGCACGGAACGCGCGAGGGGGTGCCCCAGGTGTTCTCGGTCACCGCCCGGGACCTGCTGGACCGCCCCGAGCTGGGTCAGGAGACGTTCGGCGCGGCCAGTGTGCTGGTGCGCTGCGCGGACCTGGACGAACTGTTCCGGGTGGCCTCGGAGGTGGAGGGGCAGCTCACCGCGACCGTGCACGGCGAGTTCGGCAGTGCCTCTGGCGGCGCCCCTGAAGGCGCCCCTGACAGCGACCCCGGCAGCGCCCCTGAGGGCGGCACCACCAGCGACCCCGACGGTCCCGGCGACCGGGGGACGGCGGCCCGGCTGCTGCCGGTGCTGGAGACCCTGGCCGGGCGGGTCCTCTTCGACGGCTGGCCCACCGGTGTCGAGGTGGGCCACGCGATGGTGCACGGCGGCCCCTACCCGGCCACCTCCGACAGCCGTACCACCTCGGTGGGGACCCTGGCCGTCGAACGGTTCCTGCGCCCGGTCTGCTACCAGGACGTACCGGACTTCCTCCTGCCCCCGGAGGTGGCCGACGCCAACCCCTACCGCCTGCCCCGCCGGGTGGACGGGCACCGGGAGAGCTGAGCCGCCGCGAGGCCGGGAAGCCGGGAGCGGGTGAAGGAGTCCGGCTTCCCCCCGGTGACCGGGGAAAACCTCCGAACTCTCCTGCTTACGGGCACCAGTTGGGGGCACACGGTCGCCCGGAGGTTGATAATCATGGTTCCTTTGCTTCTCGTCCTGATCCTCGCCCTGCTGCTGTTCGGCGCCGGCTTCGCGCTCAAGGCCCTGTGGTGGATCGCGGCCATCGTGGTGGTCGTCTGGCTGCTCGGCTTCCTGATACGTCCGGCGCGAACCGGTGGCGGGAGAGGACGGTGGTACCGCTGGTAGAGGGGACACCGACCGTCCGCTGACGGTGGGCCCCGCCTGTGGGCCGGGCCACGGAGTGATCCGTGGCCCGGCCCACAGGCGTTTCCCGGGGCTGGTGGGCGCCGTGTTCGCCTGGACGGGCCAGGGCGGGGGCACCTTGGGGGGACACCGATTTCCCCGGCCCGACTTCGGGCACCATGCTGGACCCGACAGCGCTCCGCACGGAAAGCGACCAGGACACCGCACCGATCTTTCCCGGCCACCCTCCGCGAACCCCCACCGCCTCACCAGGCCGTGGAACGGCCGACCGGGACTCCCTTCTCAGCCAGCCCCGTCGACCGCGCCATAGTTTCCTTTCGACGAATGTTGCACTATGGCGATAATGTACGGCGGGCTCCGCGGGGAGTCGGTGCCCCCACCCGGTCGCCGTACGGGCTGGCAGCCGAACGAGAAGCAGGAGACATGGACAGATTCGCCGTCGTGGAGCGGGCGTTGCGCACCGCCGCACCCCACGCCCTGGTGGACGTGGTGACCCGGACGTTGCGCGAGCAGTACGGGGCCCTGGACGCCGAACTGCGCATGGCCGACTACGGGATGCGCACCCTCCAGGTGGTCGAGGCCGTACCGCTGACCTCACAGCCCCTCCCGATCGACGACAGCCCCCAAGGGCGCGCCTTCGGCGCACCCGAGCCCCTGGTCCTCGGCGACCACGCGGCGGGCACCACGGTGGCGCACCTTCCCGTCAGCGTCCGGGGGGACCGGGTGGGCGTCCTGTCGGTCACCTTCCCCCGGGAGGACGACCTGGCCGGACTGCTACCCGAGCTGCGGGAGCTGGCGGAGGCCCTGGGGCACGAGATCACCGTCGCCGAACGGGACACCGACCTGTACGTACGGGCCCGCCGGGCGGCCCGGCTCACCCTCGCCGCCGAGATGCAGTGGCAACTGCTGCCCGGACGCGCTTGCCGGCGCCGCGAGTTCAGCCTCGGCGCCCACCTGGAACCCGCCTACGCCATACACGGCGACAACTTCGACTGGTCGGTCTCCTCCGACCACGTCACGGTGACGGTGACCAACGGCATGGGCGAGGGGATCGAGGCCGCCCTGCTCACCAACCTCGCGGTCAACGCCATGCGCAACGCCCGCCGCGCCGGCCTCGACCTCGCCGGGCAGGCCGCCCTGACCGACCAGGCCCTGTACGCGCAGTACCGCGGCGAGGCCCACGTCTCCATGCTGCTGATGCGGTTCGCGCTGGCCACCGGCGAGGTGGAGGTGGTGGAGGCCGGCTCCCCGCGCGCCTGGCTCGCGCGGGACGGCAAGGTCGACACCCTCGACTTCGACGCCCAGCTCCCACTGGGCATGTTCGAGGACACCCCGTACACCACCGAGCACTTCCGGGTGCACCCCGGCGACCGCCTGCTGGTGGCCAGCGACGGCGTCTACGAGACGGTGTCGAAGGCCGGCGAGCCCTACGGCGACCACGCCCTGGCCCGCTCGGTCACCGCGAACCGGCTGCTTCCGCCCAGCCAGCTCCCCCGTGCCGTACTGCGGGAACTCGCCGAGTACCGGGGAGGCGTCCCGCTGGAGGACGACGCGCTGGTGGTCTGCATGGACTGGCTGGGGCGACCGGACCGGCAACCGGAACACTGACCGCCCGACCCCCGGGCGAAAACGGCTGAGGCGCCTCCCGTCACCAGGGAGGCGCCTCAGCCCGTGTGGGGCGCGAGGTCGGACCGCCAAAGGGGGGCGACGTCCGCACCGCGCCTCGCCACACGCGCCGCGAGCCGCCGGGGGCGACGGGGCGGTCGGCCGACGTACGGCGCCCGCACCGCACCCGCACCCCCGGGGCACGCGCCGGGTCTCAGGCCTGGGTCATGGCGACCCGCAGCCGGTCCAGGCACTTCCGCAGCAGCCGGGAGACGTGCATCTGGGAGATGCCCAGCTCGTTCCCGATCTGCTGCTGGGTGAGCTCCTGGCCGTAGTGGAGGTCGATGATCCGACGCTCCCGCTCGTCCAGCTCCCCCAGCAGGGTCTTCAGCGCGTGGACGTTCTCCACCTTCTCCAGCGCCGGGTCGGAGAACCCCAGGTGTTCGCCGAGCGTCTCCTCGCCCCGGTCACCGCCCTCCCGGCTGACCGGCACGTCGATGGAGCGCGCGGAGTAGCCGTTGGCGGCGATCCGGGCCTCCCCGACCTCCTGCTCGGACAGTTCCAGGTCCTCGGCCAGTTCGGCGGTGGTGGGCGCGCGCCCCAGCTCCGTCTCCAGCCGTTCGTTCGCCCGGGCCAGGGCGATGCGCTGGTCCTGTAGCTTGCGGGGGACGTGCACGGCCCAGGTGTTGTCCCGGAAGAACCGCTTGATCTCGCCGGTGATGTAGGGGATGGCGAAGCTGGTGAACTCCACCTCCCGGTCCACGTCGAACCGGTCGATGGCCTTGATCAGCCCGATGGTGCCCACCTGGACCAGGTCCTCGTGGAGGTCCTCGCGCTGGCGGAAGCGCCGGGTGGCGTAGTTCACCACGGACAGGCCCAGTTCGATGAGGGTGTTGCGCACGTACTGGTACTCCGGGGTGCCCTCCTCCAGCTCGTTCAGCCGTCGCAGGAACACCCGGGTGAGGTCACGGGCGTCAGCGGGGGAGACGGCCCGGGGCTCGGGAACGGCGGGCAGGGGCCCGGGGGCCTCCGGCAGGGGGGTGCCCTCGGTCTCGCCGATCTGGGTGCTGGGAGCGGGGGACGTCGGGACGATCGAGCTCACTACATCCTCCATACGACAACTGTTGGCTTACTGCACCAGTCCACATGCCCGGCCGTACGGGTTTCACGCCCCCTGAATCACGAAGATTCGCCGAGCCGCCCCGAGGACCCCGTACGACGCCCGTCGAACCGGACATTCCTCACTGTCGAAAGGACTCCCGCCCGGATGCGAACGCTGTCTACGCTGACCGCGACCACACGCGTGAAGCACCACCACCGCCGAACGCGTCACCTGTGAGTGGGAGCGGAAAGACGTGGAAGAACTCGGCACCGTCCAGCGGGCCCTGCGCAACGGCCCCCCGGACGCCATGGTGGACACCGTGACCAGGCTGCTGCGCCAGGAGTGCGGGGCCCTGCACGTGGAGCTGCGCATGGCGGACTACTCGGTGCGCGCCCTCCAGACCGTCCACTCCCCCACCACGGACCCGGTCACCATCAGCGACAGCCCCCAGGGTCGGGCCTTCGAGGCCCCCACCCCGCTCACCCTCACCGACCCGGTCTCGCAGACGGTCACCTCCCACATACCGGTGAGCGTCCGGGGCGACCGGATCGGAGTGCTCTCCGTCACCCTCCCCCCGGCCTCCGACGCCGAGGCCCTCACCCCGCAGCTCACCCAGCTGTGCGAGGTGCTCGGCCACGAGATCACCGTCGCCGAACGGGACACCGACCTGTACCTGCGGGCCCGCCGCGCCGCGCGGCTCACCCTCGCCGCCGAGATGCAGTGGCAGCTCCTGCCGAGCCGCACCTGTGTGCGCCGGGAGTTCGTCCTCGGCGGCCACCTGGAGCCGGCCTACGCCATACGCGGCGACAACTTCGACTGGTCGGCCACCGCCGACCAGCTCACCCTGGCCCTCACCAACGGGATGGGCGAGGGGATACGCGCCTCGCTGCTGACCAACCTCGCGGTCAACGCCATGCGCAACGCCCGCCGCGCCGGCCTCGACCTCGCCGAACAGGCCACCCTCACCAACGAGGCGGTGTGCGAGCACTACCGGGGCGAGGAGTACGTCTCCATGCTGCTGCTCCGCTTCGAGCTGGACACCGGGAAGGTCGAGGTGCTGGACGCCGGCTCACCCCGGGCCTGGCTCCGCCGGGACGGGCGGGCCGAGCGGCTCGACTTCGACGCGCAGCCCCCGATGGGCCGGAGCACCGAGGTCACCTACACCACCGAACGCTTCCAACTGCGCCCCGGCGACCGGCTGGTGATGGCCAGCGACGGTGTCTACGACAGCGACGTACCCTCGGGCGAGCGCTTCGGCGACCGCGCGCTGGCCCGCTCCCTGGCCGCCCACCGACTGCTCCCCGCGACCCAGGTGCCCCGCGCGCTGCTGCGCGAACTGTCCGACTACCGCGAGGGGTTGGCGATCGACGACGACGCCCTGGTGGCCTGTGTGGACTGGCACGGACGCGGGGACGAGCCCGGCCCGCACGCACCCGGTCAGGCCGAGTGACCCACGTCCTTGCCGGGCTTCTCGGCCCGCAGCCGCCAGGCCGGCGCGTCGCTCTCCACCGCGTCCCGGAAGGAGGCCAGCCCGTCGTACAGCGCCGCCCGGGCCTTGGGCGGCATCCCGGCGAGGGTCGCGGTGAGCGTCTCCTCCCGCAGGGCCCGCAGATCACGCAGGTACCTGCGGCCCTGGCGGGTGAGGTGCAGCTCCAGTTCCCGTCGGCTGACCTGGCTGGGCACCCGCTCCAGGAAGCCCAGGGCCTCCAGGCGGTCGCACAGCCGGCTGGCCGAGGAGGGCGTGGACCCCAGCAGCTCGCCGAGGGTGCGCAGGTTCATGCCCTCGCCCCGGTCCAGGCAGTACAGCACCCGTAGCTGGGAGGCGGAGACCGGTACGTCCGAGACGGCCTCGCGGCCCCGCTCCCACAGGACCTCCAGCAGCTCGATGACCTCGCTGGCCGTCTCCGCGGCCTCCCGGGCACCCCGACGCCGGGGACGCCCGGCGGAACTCTCACCCGTCACAGCGACCCTCCGAACCGCCCAGGTCCTCTCCAGCCGAGATCCACCCTCACGTTGCGCTCCATCACTGCCAGTTTCCGGTACCGACCTTCCCGTGCGCGCCCGTACACATGGCCGTACACCACCGCGTACGCCACACTCGCACACTCGCCCCACGGCCACCTGTCCGGCCACCGGGGGCTCCGGCCGACCGTGGCGCGAGCGTCTCGCGCGGGCATCGCCCGGAGGATCGTCCGTCGAACGGAGCGGCCACGGAGTGTCGCTCGGCTTCGCGGACGTGGTCGTCACTCAAGTGTGACCAGGGAAGATCTTAGCTTTCCCGCCTCGCCTTGCGGTAGACCCGTGTACCCCGCCGGCCGCCAGGGGCCCCGGCGGCCGGTCCGCCCCAGCCCGTCGAGGCGGTTCCCCCGGTAAGCCCGGTCAGTACGGCCCGTTCGGTCGGACGGCTCGGGCGGTCATCCGGCGTCGCGGCGTACGGCCGGTCCGGTGGGGGGCAACCGGACCTCGACCTCGGGTGGAGGGCCCTCCCCCGCCGCCACGAAGGGCCGGGGCCCGCACAGCCGCCCCGCCTCGACCAGTAACGCCCTCCGGGTGTCCGCCGGCAGCTCGGCGAGGACGCCCCTGAGGCGGCGCAGCCAGCCGGTCCGCATCTCGGAGAGATAGCGCACACCCCGGGGGGTGAGGCGCAGCTCCACCTCCCGACGGTTGACCTCGCTGGTGGAGCGCCGTACGAAGCGCATGTCCTGCAACCGGTCGCACAGCCGGCTCACCGAGGACGGGGTGATGCCGAGCGCGTCCCCCAGGTCGCGCAGGTTGGTGCCCTCGTGGTGGTCGATCACGTACAGGGCCCGCAACTGGGTCGGGGAGACGGTCGGGGTGCCGCCCTGTTCCCAGCCTCGGGCCCGTCGTACCTCCAGCAACTCGACCACCACACAGAGCACTTCGACGGCCTCGCGGTGTCGGCGAGGCGACAGGGCGGTGTTCCACTCCACAGGCGCGCCACTCCCTCGTCTCCGTCCTCTGTGGCGCCGGCGCCCTCACACGCCCGGTGGCCGGCGCTCCTTCGAGGCCCCGTCGGACTTCCGATCCCGCCCGGGTGCCCCCGTTCAGGCCGCTCACGCCTCCGAGTTCCGGGTTTCTGGGTGTGCCGTCGGGGTCCTGTCGTGACCTGTGCGACTCCCCCTGGACAGGCACTGCCACCTCTGTATGATCGCGGTGCAGCAACAGTTGCTCTATAGGAACAGTTGATGGTCTACATGGCACCACGAGCACCCGAACCCGCCCCCAGCACGGCACCCCGACGCCCCGGGCGCGGAGTGACGGCGACGGCCACGGGTTCGGGATGGCGTGTGCCCCGCCGCGTCGCCCCCACGCCCGCCCCGACGGGCACCGGGCGGTCCCCGTTACCCGGACCCGGGCGCGGCAACGCGCCCACCGGGCCGGCCCCCACGCGCCCCGGTCAACCCCCGGTCGCCGTGGGGACCTCCGTACGGAGCTGACGCGGCACTGATCACAAGCGGAAGGACGCCATGCCGAACTCCGACCAGAAGACGAGCGGCGGCGAGAAACGGCCCCGACGCGCGCCGGCCAACGTCGCCATGCGCAGGGCGGCCGAGCAACTGGCCGAGCTGGTGGGCAAGACGGCCGACTCGGTCTCCTCGCTCCAGCCACGGGACGGCGGGTGGACCGCCGACGTCGAGGTGGTGGAGATCGAGCGGGTGCCCGACACCTCAAGCGTCATGGCCACCTACCGCGTGACCCTCGACCCCCGAGGCGAGCTCATGGGCTACGAGCGCACCCGGCGCTACACCCGCAGCCAGGTGGACGGCCGCTCCTGAGGGCGCCTGACCACCGTTCCTCGCGCAGAGAGCAGCACAGCGGGGACGGGCGGAACCCCCGCCCGCCCCCGACCGAGAGAGAGGAACAGCCATGACAGTGATGCAACAGCAGTCCGGCCCGTCGGGCGGCGGTGGAGGCAACCTCTACGACGTCCTCGAACTGATCCTGGACAAGGGGCTCGTCATCGACGCCTTCGTCCGGGTCTCCCTGGTCGGCATCGAGATACTCAAGATCGACGTCCGGGTGGTCGTCGCCAGCGTGGACACCTACCTGCGCTTCGCCGAGGCCTGCAACCGCCTGGACCTGGAGGCCGGCCGCAAGGCGCCCAGCCAGCTGACCGACATCGTCGGCGACTCCGTGGAGAAGGGCGCCAAGGGCAAGTCCAAGGGCGCCCTCACCGGTGCCGTCGAGGCGTTCAGCGAGTCGCTCCAGAAGGGCCGGGACGACGAGGAGGAGGAGACCGCCTCACGTCGCCGGTCCTCCTCGTCCGGTACCCGCCGCACCGCGCGCCGCAAGGAGAACGAGGAGTAATCCATGAGCAGTTACATCTACGCCATCACCCGGACCGACCACCCCACCCGCCTGGACGGACTGGCGCCGGTCGGGGAGGCCGAGGCCCCGCTGCGCGCGGTACGCACCGACACCCTCAGCGCCGTGGTCAGTGACGCGCCGGACAACCTCCGGGCCAAGCGCCGTGACCTCGCCGCCCACCAGGCCGTACTGGAACGGCTGATGGAGGACGGCGCCGTCCTGCCGATGCGCTTCGGCCTGGTGGGCCCCAGCGACGAGGACGTGGTCGCCGCCCTCCGGCAGCACGAGGAGACGTACGACCGGCGGCTGACCGAGGTCGACGGCTGCGTCGAGTACAACGTCAAGGCCACCCGGGACGAGGAGGACCTGCTCCGCGAGATCCTGGGCGACACCGACGAGATACGCCAGCTCCGCGAGCGCGCCCGGGACGAGCGGGCGAGCCACGGGGACAAGGTGCGGCTGGGCGAACTGGTCGCCGCCGAGGTCCGGGTGCGCCAGGACCGCGAGGGCGCCGAACTCGCCGAGCTGCTGGCCGGGAACACCGTCGGGCACACCGTCCTGGACACCCCGAAGGACCACTTCCTCAACGCCTCGTTCCTGGTGCGGCGACAGGACGCCGCCGCCTTCGCCCGACGGGCCCTGGACGAGTCCGAGCGCCGGGGCGAGGCCTACTCGCTCTCGGTGAACGGACCACTCCCGCCCTACAGCTTCGTGTGAGCCCCCGGGCGGGCGCCTCTCATGGGACTGATCACCCAGCTGTTGACCTTCCCCCTCGCCCCGTTGCGGGGCACCGGGTGGGTGCTGGACCAGGTGGTACGCGCGGCCGAGGAGGAGTACTACGACCCGGCCCCCGTACAGCGCGAACTGCGCGCACTGGAGCGGCTGTTGCTCGACGGACAGATCACCGAGGAGGAGTTCGACCGCCGCGAGGACGAACTGCTGGACCGCCTGGAGTGGCTGGAGGCCCAGCGACGGCGACTGCCACCCCGACAGTGAGCGGCCCGCCCGCCCTCACCACCGACGTTTCACAGGAAGGCAGTACCGAATGGAGACCAACGCCAAGATAGGCACCGCGCTCGTGGGGGGCTACCTCCTCGGGCGCACCAAGAAGGCCAAACTCGCCATCGGCCTGGGGCTGGTGCTGGCCGGCAAGAAGCTCAGCCTCGACCCCAAGCAGCTCAGCAGACTGCTGGCCCAGACCCCGGTGGTCAGCCAGCTGACCGGACAGGTGCGTCAGGAACTGCTGGACGGCACCCGCTCGGCCCTCAGCTCCGCCGTCACCCAGCGCATCAGCGGCCTGGCGGACTCCCTCCACGAGCGCACCCGGGTGCTCAACGACCCCCGGGGCGAGGAGCGGGACGACGCCCAGGAGGCGGACTCCCAGGACACCGCGGACGAGGAGGACCGTCGGGACGACGCCGCCGCCGAGGACTCCGGTGGTTCCCGGAAGCGCGCCCCCTCCCGGCGTACCGCCTCCGAACGGGACGAGGAGCAGCCCAAGCGCCGCTCCACCACCAAGGCCGCGCGCTCCGGCTCCGGCCAGGCCGCCAAGAGCGCCAAGTCCGCGACCGGAGCGGCACGTTCGCGGAAGACGGGGTCCTCGGGGGCCGCGTCGAAGACCTCCGCCTCCACCGCCAAGAAGACGGCCTCCGGGAGCCGCAAGGCCTCCGGTACGGCTCGCAAGACCGCCAAGTCCACCTCCTCCCGTGGATCCTCCACCGGAGGGAGCCGTCGTGACTGACTCCACGCTGTCCCGGTTCAAGGACGAAGTGGTCAACAGCCCGGCCACCGACCGCCTGCGCGAGGAGCTGCGGTCGTACGTACAGGCCCGCGCCCTCCAGAGCGTCTCCAACCTCGGCGAGAAGGTCGGCCAGGCGGCCGGCAAGCTCGCCGGCCCCGGCGACGGGGCGGGGATGTTCCAGGGACTGGCCAAGGGGGGCGAGGCCCTCAGCCAGGGCAAGTCGCCCGCCCAGGCCGCGATGAAGGCGGGAACCTCGATGGTCAAGGACAAGCTGAAGCGGGCCCTGGGGATGGGCGGCAAGGGACGGGGCGGTGGCGGCAAGTCCAAGAGCGTCACCATCGTCGAGGACATCGACGTCGGCGTCCCGGTGCGCGAGGCGTACGACCAGTGGACCCAGTTCCAGGAGTTCAGCACCTTCGCCAAGGGGGTCGTCAGCGTCGAGAAGGCGGACGACACCACCAGCAACTGGAAGGTGAAGGTCGCCAAGTCGACCCGTAGCTGGCAGGCGAACGTCACCGAGCAGGTGCCGGACCAGCGCATCAGCTGGACCACCGAGGGCGCCAAGGGAACGGTACGCGGCGTGGTCACCTTCCACGCCCTGACCGACAACCTGACCCGGGTGCTGCTGGTCCTGGAGTACTTCCCCAAGGGGCTGTTCGAGAAGACCGGCAACATCTGGCGGGCCCAGGGGCGCCGGGCACGGCTGGACCTCAAGCTCTACCGCAAGTTCATCATGACGCGCGGAGAGGCCACCGACGGCTGGCGCGGCGAGATCGAGGACGGCGAGGTCGTGGTCAGCCACGAGGAGGCCGTGGAGCGGGAGGAGTCCGAGGGGTCCGACGAGGGAGAGGGGGCGGAGGGCTCAGAGGGGGCCGAGGGGTCCCAGGACACCGAGGACACCGACCCTGAGGACGCCGCGTCTGAGGACGCCGAGGACGGCGAGCCGGAGGAGGACGAGCCCCTGGACGCCGCCGAGGACGGCGACGGCGACGACCAGGAGTCCGACGAACCCGAGGACGAGCCGGAGTTCGACGAGGACGAGGACGAACCCGAGGACGCCGAGGAGCCGGAAGCCTCCCAGGACGCCGAGTACGACGAGGAGCCCGAGGACGAGTCCGAGGACGACGAGGACTCCGACGAGGACGCCGAGTACGACGGCGACTACGACGACGAACCCGAGGACGAGTTCGAGGACGAGTTCGACGAGGAAGCCCCGGCCCGCCGCTGACGGGCCGGCCACACCCGCACAGACAGGAACGACCGCACGTGTCTGATTCGCTGGCCCGCCGTATGGGCCCCTCCGCCGGGACGCACCCGTACGGCGGCCAGGGCTCCTCCGCCAACCTGGCGGACATCCTGGAGCGGGTGCTGGACAAGGGTGTCGTCATCGCCGGCGACATCCAGATCAACCTGCTCGACATCGAGCTGCTCACCATCAAGCTCCGGCTCCTGGTCGCCTCCGTGGACAAGGCCAAGGAGATGGGCATCGACTGGTGGGAGCACGACCCCTCCCTCTCCTCCCACGCCCGGGCCACCCCTCGGGGGCGGACCCCCCGGGCGGTCGAGGAGGGGGAGCCGGAGTCGCTGGCGGCCGAGAACGCCCGGCTCCGCCAGGAGATCGAACGTCTCCGCTCGGACCGCGCGCCGTCGGCCGCCGCCGAGGAGGAAGAGGAGCGATGACCTCTCCCGAACGCCCCGAGGAGCACCCCGACGAGGAACTGAGCTATGTGTACGCCATCGCCACACCCACGCCCGAACTCCGGCGCGCGGCGGAGACGTTGGCCGGCCTGGAGGACCGCGCGGTACGCACCGTGCACGCCCGGGGGCTGGCCGCCGTCGTCTCCTCGGTGCCGTCCTCGGCGTACGGGGAGTCGGCCCTGGCGGCGCGACTGGAGGACCTGGCGCGGCTGGAGGTGATCGCCCGGGGCCACCACGGGGTGGTGGACGCGCTGGCCACCCACGGCACGGTGCTGCCCCTGCGGTTGGCCACCCTGTACCAGGACGACGCCCGGGTGGCGGAGATGCTCGACGCCTCCTCGGAGCGGCTGCACCAACGGCTGGAGCGGCTGTCGGGCCACCTGGAGTGGGGAGTGAAGGTGTACCTCACCGACCCCGCCCCGGCCACCGCGCCCCCGTCCGACACCGCCCGGACAGACGCCGCCCGGACAACGGGCGGTGACAACCCCGGCCGCGCCTATCTGCGGCGCCGGCAGGAGCAACGCAGCCACCTGCGGCAGGCCCAGCACGCCGCCACCCTGGCCGTGGACCGGGTCGCCGAGGCGGCCGGGGCCCACGCCAGCCACCACGCCGCGCACCGTCTCCAGCAGGGCGAACTGGCCACCCACGAGGGGCGGAACATCGCCAACGACGCCTACCTGGTCCTCGGTGAGCGCGCCGAGGCCTTCCTCGCCGCCGTGGAGGAGGCCGGCCGGGGGCTGACCGGGGTACGGGTCGAGGTCACCGGCCCCTGGGCCCCGTACAGCTTCACCGGCCCGCTGACCGACACCGCCCCACCACCGTCCGTCGCGAGGGAGCACGGGGATGGACGCTGACCCGACAGCACGGAACGCCGACGAACCGTCCGCGCTCGCGGGTCAACAGGTCGCCCTCATCGACCTGTTGGACCGGCTGCTGACCGGTGGGGCGGTCCTCACCGGGGACCTGGTGCTGTCCGTCGCGGACGTGGACCTGGTCCGCATCAACCTCCGCGCGGTCATCCACGCCGTCACGCCCGACAGCCCCGCGCCCTGGTGAGGGCGCGGGCCCGTACGGCCCGTCCAGGAGGAGGGACATGTCGCATCCGCCGCCCGAGGAGGAACCGGGCCCGGCCGACCGGTTGGAGCCGGACCACCGGTGGGACGAGGTCGCCCAGGCCGCCGCCCGGGCCTTCGCCCTGCTGCCCGCACCGGCCGACGAGTCCACCTCGCCCAGGCCGCCCCAGCGGCTCAACACCGACCCGGACCACGTCCAACAGGACCTGATCCGGCTGGTGTTGACCATCGTGGAACTCCTGCGCCAGCTGATGGAGCGCACCGCCCTGCACCGGGTGGACCAGGGCGACCTCTCCGAAGAGGAGGAGGAACGCGTCGGGCTCACCCTGATGACGCTCCAGGACCGGATGGCTGACCTGTGCGAGCAGCACGGGTTGACCATGGCGGACCTCAACCTCGACCTGGGCCCGCTGGGTTCGCTGCTGCCGCCGCGCGACTGAGGGCGGCCCGGTCCGTCGTCGTACACCCGCTTCCACCGCTGGTGAAAGGGCGCTGTTCGGTGCCGTCGGTGAAATGAGGGAGCCGGTCCGACACGTCCCCGCGAGATCCGTCAACACCTTTCCGAGGTCCGGTGTTTGACGCCCCGACACGGGGATAGACGAGGGGCACGGACGGGTTGGCGACAGGCCGTCCGGGATCGCCGCAGACAGCACAGCAGACAGCACAAGGGAAAAACGACGTTCGTCCCCGAACACGGCGCGGGGGAATTCCTCCGCACCGTGGAGAACCACCACGCGGACTCCATCTCGCCAGGAGAAGCGGACACGTCGGAAAACGAGCGCCCATTCTGAGGAGGAACAGTGGCGAACAGCACGCGGAAGACGACGAACGCCGCGACCCGTTCGGCCAAGGAGACCGCCAGCTCCGCCAAGCAGGCCGCCAAGTCCGCAGGTGAGAGCACCCTTGAGAACGGCCGGTCGGCCGGGAGGGCGACCGCCGAGACGGTCAGCACCGCCCAGCAGCAGGCCAGGAAAACCCTGGGCAAGATCTCCTCTCGGGCCACCATCGGATGGAATCTGATAAAGCACCGAAAGGCCGTCGCGGTCGGCGCCGCGGCCGGTGTGATTGGTCTCCTCGGCGGCGCCTTCGCGGCCGGCCGTGCGACCGAGAGGTCCGGTCGCGGCCCGGTCACCCGATACACCAAGGGGCGTATCTGATACTCCTCGCTCGGTGACGGATCGCCCTCGATGTCCGTCTCGGAAAAGCCCCACGCTTTCCCGAGGCGGACATCCTGGGGTTTCGGGCCGGTTCGACCGGCAATTCCCGTGGGAATTCCGGGAAATCCGCCCCTGAATCACCCGCTCACCCACCCCCGTGTCCCCAGCGTTGACCTGTCCCGGGGCGACCCGCGCGAGATGACACGGGCGGGCCCGGAAGGCCAACGCCCCGCTGGCCACCACCGGTTGACGCCCTCCACGGTTCGCGCCAGCTGGTCCGCCCGCACGGTCCCGGCGAGGTCGGTACGGGGCGGCCCCCACCGACCCGGTGCCGCACGGCGACCACCGGCCCACCCGGGCGCCACGTGGTGGAGGCCTCACGGAAGCTTGGCGCCGAGCCGACGGGTGTGGTGGGGTTCGACGGCGGGACCGCCCGACGGACACGCCTCCGCCCCGGCCCGCCACACCGCACTCCACGGGCGCCAGCTCCCCCTCGGTACGCTGCGCCCCCTCCCGACAGGACCCCATGTTCGCCCTCGCCGCCGCCGCGCTGTTCGCGCTGCTCCTCCTGTTCAACGTCCGGGAGGATCGCCGGCGCCTGAGCAACGCGGTACTCCTCGGCCTGGCCCTCGTCAGCCTCGCCCTGGCGGTGCTGTCGCGGACCGGCCGGCTCCCCGGCGACCACGCCTCCCTGACCAGTACGCCGACACTGCTGGCGGCGGTACTGGGCTCGGTGCTCCTCGCGGGGCTGCTCCTGGCCAACAGCCGCACCATGGTGCGCAAGGAGGGAACGACGCCCACCAGCCTGCTCAGCGCCGCCCTGGCGGTGGCGATCCTGCTGGTGAACGGGCTGGTGCTGTTCACCGTGCGCGAGGACGACTCGCGGGGGCTGACCGTACTCACCCTGGTGCTGGTCCTGTGGGGGCTGTACTTCGCCTTCGTCCTGCTGTGCTTCCTCGGGTACGCCTTCCTGTACGGCCGGGCCGGCGTATCCGGGGACGTGGACTACGTGGTGGTGCTCGGCGCCGGGCTCGCCCCCGACGGCTCGGTGCCCCCACTGCTGGCCTCCCGTCTGGAGAAGGGCCGGCGGATCTACCGGGCACAGGTCGAACGGGGCGCCGCTCCCCCGGTGTTGCTGCCCTCGGGCGGGCAGGGCTCGGACGAACGGCGCGCGGAGGCACGGGCGATGGCCGAGTGGCTGCGCGCCGAGGGCGTGCCGGAGCGGGACGTACGGCTGGAGGACCGGTCCCGCAACACGGCCGAGAACATGGCGTTCAGCCAGCGGATCATGGCGGAGGAGAAACCGGAACACCGCTGTGTGGTGGTGACCAACAACTTCCACGTGTTCCGGGCGGCGATCAGCGCCCGTCGGGCGGGCGTCAACGGCCAGGTGGTGGGCTGCCCCACCGCCCGGTACTTCTGGCTGGCCGCCACCCTGCGCGAGTTCGTGGCCGTGATCTGGGAGTACCGGATGGTCAACCTCCTCGCCTGCGGGCTCATCGCCGCCGTCGGCCTGATCGCCCCCTGAGGCCCCGGTACGTCCAACCCCCGTACGTGCGCGTCGCGTTACCGGATCAGCGCCGCGCCGGTGCGGCACCGGCCGAGGGCGTCCCGGACCGGGCTGGAGCCGGTTCGCGCGGCAACAGGGTGGCGAGGGCGAGCCCGACCGTCACGAAGGCGGCGCTGCACAGGTAGGCCAGCCGGAAGCCGCCGGTCAACGCGTCGGCCCGGCTGTGGTGTTCGGCCAACAGGGTCGCGGTACGGGACGCGGCCACCGTGGCCAGGACGGCCGTACCCAGCGCGGCGCCGACCTGCTGGGTGGTGTTGACCAGCCCGGAGGCGACGCCCGCGTGGTCGGCCGTGGTCGCCGAAGTCTCCGAGGCCGCCGAGGCCACTGACATCGCCCGCCCCATCAGGGCCGGCATCGCGGCGCCGAAGCCGAGGCCCAGCAGGACGAACGCCGGTGCGAGGTCCACCACGTACCGCCCGTCACCGGGCACCCTCGCCAGCAGCGCCAGGGCGCCCGCGACCAGGGCGAGTCCGACGAGCAGCACGGTCCGGGCCCCGTAGCGCCGGTTGAGTCGTGCCGACAGGCCGAGTGAGACCACGGCGATGGTGACCGGGGCGGGAAGGAACGCCAGGCCGGTGCCCAGGGCGCCGTACCCCAACACGTTCTGGAGGTACAGGGCGGTGCAGAACTGGAAGCCGAACAGGCCGGCGACCAGCAGCACCATCACGGCGTTGGCGCCGGAGACGTTCCGGGAACGCAGCACCCGCAACGGCAGCAACGGCCGGGCCGCGCTCCGCTGTCGGACCACGAAGGCGGCCAGCAGCGCCAGCGAGCCGAGCAGCAGTACCCAGGTACGGGTCCCGTAGTGGCCCTCGGCCCGGAGGATCGCGTAGACCAGCAGCATCAGCCCACCGGTCACCAGCGTCGCGCCCACCAGGTCGGCGCCCGCGCGGAGCCCCAGGCCGGTCACCACCGGTACCGCCCGGACGGTCAGGACGAGGGTGAGGACACCGATGGGGACGTTGACCAGGAACACCCAGCGCCAACCGAGGCCCTGGGTGAGGACCCCGCCGAGGATGAGGCCCAGCGAGGAGCCGGCCGCCGCGACGAAGGCGTACGCCGCCAGGGCCCGGGCCCGTGCGGCGGCCCCCTGGAACAGGGTGACGATCATGCCGAGGGCCACCGCCGAGGCCAGGGCACCACCCACCCCCTGGAGGAAGCGGAAGGCCACCAGGGCGGCCGGGGTCCAGGCCAGCCCGCAGGCCAGCGAGGCGAGGGTGAACACCACCAGGCCGGCGACGAAGACCCGGCGTCCGCCCAGCAGGTCCCCGAGCCGGCCGGAGAGCAGGAGCAGGCCACCGAAGGCGATCAGGTAGGAGTTGACCACCCAGGCCAGCCCGGACGGCCCGAAGCCCAGGTCCCGTTGGATGGCGGGGAGGGCGACGGTGACGATGGAACCGTCGAGGATGATCATGAGGTTGCCGGCGCAGAGCACCGCGAGGGCCAGCCAGGGCCTGCGGAGGGAGGTCGGGGTACGAGCCTCCGGGCCCGGCCTGACGGGTGTGGGGTCCGGCGCGGGGTCCGACCGGGTGTGCGTGGGTGGGTTCGTGGGCGCGGTCATGGAGCGCTCCTCCTGGGAGCCGGGGTGGGTGACGGGTGTGGCCCCGGTTGAGGGCGCGGCGAAGAGGGCCGCCCCATGGGGCACGACTTGTTACTGCCCCCATCATGTGTGACCCTCAAGTTCGCCGTAAGGAGGCACTTTCATGTCCCAGGGGAACAGCGGGGTAACCCACGAGGTCAGCGGGGAACACGCGGCGTGCACCGTGCTGGAGGTGCTCCACCGCATCAGCGGGAAGTGGGCGATCGGGGTGCTGCTGCACACCAGCCGGGGCCCGGCCCGCTTCACCGAACTGGAGCGGGCGATGCCCGACATCAGCCGTCGGATGCTCACCCTGACCCTGCGCAACCTGGAACGGGACGGCCTGCTCACCCGCACCGTCTACGCCACCGTGCCGCCCAGGGTGGAGTACCGGGCGACCCCCATGGCCGTCGAGCTGTACGAGTCCCTCACCGGCCTGACCGCCTGGGCCGAGCGCCACCGTACGGCCATCGCCGAGGCCAGGTCCGCCTACGACCAGCGGGACACCGAACCCGACGCCTAGGGTGGGGCGTTGGGATCACCGCGAGGCTCGCGTGCGGTGTCACCAAGCGCGCCGCACCGCACCTCGTTGTCGCTGGCGGTCACTGGCGGTCGCTGAGGGGGGCCGCTGAGGGTCGCAGTCGCCGATGCGCCGCGTCGGGCTCCTTCTCGCCGCGATCCACCAGAAGGGACCGCGTTCACTCGTCTCCCGAGAACCGAACGGCACACCCCGGTGGACGGCGAGGTCCGCGAAGCCAGCCGACCCCGTGGAGCCGTACACCGGTCGCCGGGACGACGTACGCACCTCGTGGCCCGCTACCTGCGCTCACCGTCCGGGGGGAGACTCCGGGGTGGGTCCGCCCTCACCTCGCGGAAATCCGGTGGTCGCGCTCCTCACCGTGCTGACACGCTGCCCACCATGACGACGGACGTGTGGGACGAGCGGGTGGCCCGGGACTACGACCGGGCGTCCGCGCGTCTGTACGCCCCCGAGGTCCTGGAGCCCACGGTCGAGTTCCTCCGCCAACAGGCCGGGCGTGGGCCCGCGTTGGAGTTCGCGGTGGGCACCGGCCGGGTGGCCCTCCCCCTGAGCGCGCGCGGGGTTCCGGTGAGCGGGATCGAGGGGTCCCCACCGATGGCTCGGGTGCTCCGCGCGACGCCCGGAGGGGGCGACGTACCCGTGACGGTCGGCGACATGGCGACAACCCGGGTACCGGGGGTCTTCTCGCTGGTCTACCTCGTCTACAACGGCCTCACCTGCCTGCTCACCCAGGACGAGCAGGTGGCCTGCTTCCTCAACGCGGCACACCGCCTCGCCCCCGGCGGCCACTTCGTGGTGGAGGTCTTCGTCCCCCAGCTACGGCGCCTGCCACCGGGCGAGACCGCGCGTCCCTTCCACATCGGTGAGCGACACCTCGGCTTCGACACCTACGACCCGGTGGACCAGCGACTGGTCTCCCACCACTACACGGTCGCGGACGGGCGGGCCTCCACGTTCCGCTCCCCGCACCGGTACGTCTGGCCCGCTGAGCTGGACCTGATGGCCCGGCTTGCCGGCCTGGACCCGTCGGAGCGGTGGGCGGACTGGCACCGGGAGCCGTTCACCGCCTCCAGCCCCTCCCACGTGTCCGTGTGGCGGAAGCCGTCCGGGCGGTGCGCGGACTCCTGATCGGACGGTTGCCCCACGGCACGCCGCCGTCGGCCCGGGGACCCCACGTTCCCCGGCCGACAGGGGCGGTTGGCGCCCGACCTCCTGGGCGGCTCAGCTGGCCGGGGGCGGGATCACGGCCACCGGGGCGGGAGCGTGGTGGAGCACCGCGTGGGCGACCGAGCCGATCCGGCGGGGGCTGGGGCCCAGCTTGGCGTGCCGGCCCACCACGACCAGGCTGGCCCGCTCGCACTGTTCGAGCAGCACCTCGGCCGGGGAGCCGAGTTCCACCCGGTCCAGCACCTTCACGTCCGGGTACCTGTCCAGGAACGGCCTGACGGCGGTGGCCAGCAGGTCCCGGTTGGTGGCCTCCAGTCCCCGGGCGGTGTCCGCCGCGAGGGCCATCTCCACGCCCCAGGCGAGAACCACCGGGGTGCCCCAGGCCCGTACCGCGCGCACCGAGGCGCCGCTCGCCGCCGCCGAGGCGAAGGCGTACTCCAGCACCGCACGCGCGGTGTCCTCCTCCTCGGGAACGCCCACGACCACCTCGTCCTGGGGGCGCTCCGCGTCGCCGGCCCGGGGTGGCCGGACCATCACCACCGGACGGTTGGTCTGGCGCAGTACGTGGGTGGAGATGGAGCCGATGAGGTAGCCGGTCAGGGTGCCGAAACCACGAGAGCCGAGGACCAGCAGGTCAGCCGCCTCCGCCTCGGCCACCAGGCCGGGTACCGGGTCGTCGGCCAACACCTCGGTGGAGACGGTGAGTTCGGGGTAGGAACGGGCGACCCTCGCGGCGCCCTCGCTGAGGACCTCCTCGGCCCAGCGCCGTTCGGCGTCCTCGTCGGCCAGGATCATCACGTTGTCGGCGCGCCGCCAGATCCGGGCGTGCACCAGACGCAGGGTGTCACCCCGGCGCGTAGCCTCCCTCGCCGCCCAGTCCACGGCTGCCAGGGAGTGGTCGGTTCCGTCGAGACCTACGGTGATCATGCCAGGCATGGCTGAGCCTTCCGTCGTGTGCGGCTGTGTGGGCGGGTGCCACAACTCCACGGTCACATCGCCGGTCGGTGCTCGCATGGGGCCGATGGTCCCGACCGCCCGGGCCGGGGGTCCCCGCGAAGGTCCCGCGCCCCCATCGCCCCCCTCACGCCCCTCGGGGCCGGGCGCTCAACGGGCGGGGACGACCACGGTGGTTCCGGGGCTCGCGAGAGGCACAGACCCGGTGCGGAGCGCCGTACCCCGAGTCGCCCAGGAGCCACCGCCCGTCCCTCCGCCCAGGTCGTACGGGTCGCCGAAGGAGCCGCCCGACAGGCGCGTACGACCACGGTGGCCCTCCGGCACGGGAAGGCCAGCCGGGTGCGAGGGGCCGTAGCCCGGGGCACCGTGGACCACGCCCGGGGCACCAGGGGGCCGGCGGACGGCACCTCAAGGACCACAGGACACCAGGGGCGCCCTTCCCTCCCCGAGGTCGTACGCGGAACACCGGGGGAACGCGAGCGGCCGGGCGGCCCGATCCCGCTTCCAGACAGGGGCTCGACAGGGGGCACGCGGGAGTCGGTGTGCCTCGAGGATGCGCGGGGCCGGGCACGGCGGTGCCTACGGCACCCCGTCGTCCCCCGGCGGCCACACCCCGCCCGCCCCGGTCCGGGGTGGCCGGCGAGTGGCCCCCTCGCGAGCCTCGAATCCCCGCGCGTACGCCGACAGGTCCGGGCGCGTACCCGCTTCCCCCTACGGAGTTGTCGAACGTCGCGCAACCCCCCGCGCCCTCGGCCCGTCACCGTCCGAGGAAGTCCCGGCCGTCGGAGGAAGTATGCGGAACCGCGCCAAGGTCATCTCCTCAGTGGGGGTGACCTTCGCCGTGGCCATCGCGGCCACCCTCACCACCATGGCCATCGACTCGGGGCACTCCGGGGAGGAACCCCTGCCCGCCGCCCCGACGAGGGCCAGCTGCAAGCAGGCTGGTGGTTCCGGGAAGAAGCCCGCCGGGGACCAGGCGGTGAAACGCCGGCAACGGGAGGACTTCAACCAGGACGGATACAACGACCTGGCCATCGCGGCACCGGAGGACGAGCGGCGCCTCACCGTCGTCTACGGCTCGCCCAAGGGGCTCGATCCCTCCACCCGCCAGGTCGTCGACACCGAGAGGATCCAACCCGGCATGGGGATGCGGTGGGGAAGTCGCCTGATGGCCGGCGACTTCGACGGTGACGGGGTGACGGACCTGGCCGTGCAGGAGGCCATGGCCATGGGGGACCTGTACATCCTGTGGGGCGCCAGGGGACAGGGGCTGAGCGAGAAGCGAGCGACCTCCGTGCGGGGCGCCACCTACTCGGTGGCCGGCGACTTCAACGGCGACGGCCAGCAGGACCTGTTCCTCACCCGGATGAACCTCGACCGGGATTCCACCCTGCTGGTGGGGCCGATCTCCAGGGGCGGGGAGGCCACCCGGAAGCAGAGAGTGTCGGTCGTCGACACCCACGAGGAGACCCGGGACCTCGCCGCCGGCGACATCAACGGAGACGGCGCCGACGACCTGTTCGTCAGTCGGGGGCAGGACGAGTCCCGGGCCCGGGCCACCCTCCTGTGCGGGGGACCGAAGGGGCTCACCAGGGTGCGGTGGAAGGGCCCGAAGGCGGGACCGGCGACCCTCGGTGACTTCGACGGCGACGGGCACGACGACCTCGCCTACCGCGACTACTCCGCTCCGTTGAAGGAAGGCCCGAAGGCCGACCCCGGAACGGTCGGTGTCATCTACGGCGACCGGAGAGGGCTCAGCGACCGTACCGCCACGTTCACCCGGGACAGCCCGGGCGTTCCGGGCACCAGGGAGAGGAACGACGTGTTCGGCGCCTCCCTCTCCGCGGGAGACGTCGACGGCGACGGTCGGGACGATCTGGCGGTCGGGGCACCAGGCGGGACCGTCCAGGGCGCGAAGCGGGCCGGCTCCACGGTGCTCCTCCACGGGTCGGGGCGGGGCCTCACCGGCAAGGGGGCCCAGGCGTTCGACCAGACCAGTCCGGGTATCGCCGACACCCCGGAGGCCGGCGACTTCTTCGGAGGCAGTGTGCGGCTGCTGGACTTCAACGGCGACGGCAGGGCCGACCTGGCCGACAGCGCCCCCGGGGAGGACCACGACCAGGGCGCGGTCTGGGCTTTCCCCGGCGGGAGGTCCGGGCTCCAGGTCTCCCGGGGGGTGCGCCTTGGGGCCGATCTGGGCTCGTCGAGACGGCCGGCGGCCTTTGGCCGGGGGCTCCAGGGCACCAGTGGAACCGGGGTGAACGCCCTCCAGGCCACCCCCCACGCGCAGCGGGACAGGTTCACCGACTGGTGAGCGATCGCCCCGTGGCGACGCCCAGCCGGGTGCCACGGCCCGGCGGCGACCTCGGGGTTCTCCCTCCCGGTGCCGGTGCCCCCGACGGGGCGAGCAAGGGGTGCCGGCGTGGGTGGTCGGTGCCGGCTAGCCGAGTTCGGCGGCCACGTCGGGGACGTACCGGTGGGGGTCCTTCGGCGGGCGCTGGTAGCCGGTGGAGGCGGGACGGGGCGGGAGTTCCAGGGTGGGCTGGGGCACCTGGTGGTAGGGGACGGTGGACAGCAGATGGGAGATCATGTTGACGCGCGCGCTGCGCTTGTCGTCGCTCTCCACCACGTACCACGGGGCCTCGGGGATGTCGGTGTGGGCGAACATCTCGTCCTTGGCGCGGGAGTAGGCCTCCCAGCGGGTGATCGACTCCAGGTCCATGGCGGACAGCTTCCAGCGCCGGGTGGGGTCCTCCAGGCGCGACCGGAACCGTTCCTCCTGGACAGTGTCGCTCACCGAGAACCAGTACTTGCGCAGCAGGATGCCGTCCTCCACCAACAACCGCTCGAAGCGCGGGCACTGGCGTAGGAAACGGGAGTGCTCGTCGGGGGTGCAGAAGCCCATCACGTGCTCGACCCCGGCGCGGTTGTACCAGGAGCGGTCGAACAGCACGATCTCGCCGGCGCTGGGCAACTGGCTCACATAGCGCTGGAAGTACCACTCGCCCCGCTGCCGCTCGGTGGGCACCGGGAGCGCGACGATCCGCGCCACCCGGGGGTTGAGGTGCTCGGTGACCCTCTTGATGGTGCCGCCCTTGCCCGCCGCGTCCCGCCCCTCGAACACCACGACCAGCCGCTGCCCCTCGGCCCGCACCCAGTCCTGGAGGGTCACCAACTCCCGCTGGAGCCGCATCAGTTCGCGCCGGTACGCCTTCTTGGGCATCCGCTCGCGCGCGGCCCGCGCCTCGGTCCGGGCGCTGTCGTCCGTGGTCACCGTGGCCGTCACCTCCCGTTTCCGGTCGAGTGGGGCTCCCGTACCCGCCGGGCTCCCTCGGGTCACACGGTACGGCCACCGGCGGCGGTCCACTCGCCGGGACGTGGGGCCGACGCCGCCTCAGTGGTCGACGTAGGGTGGCTCACCAGGTCGGACCTGGCGACGAGAGGTGCCCAGCCATGAGTGTGGACGACGCCGAACGGCGGTCACCTCGGCTCCGTCTGGACGAGTTGCTGGACGAACTCCAGCTGCGCATCACCGAGGTCCGGGGCACCCGGGACCGGGTGCACGCCCTGCTGGAGTCGGTGCTGTCGGTGGGGCGGGGCCTGGAGCTGACCCAGGTGCTCCAGCGGATCGTGGAGGCGGCGGCCACCCTGGTGGAGGCCCGGTACGCGGCGCTGGGGGTGATCGGCCCGGACGGGAAACGGCTGTCCCACTTCCTGCCGGTGGGGCTGTCCGAGGAGGAGATCACCGCCCTGGGCCCCTACCCGACCGGCAAGGGCATCCTGGGGGAACTCATCCACCACCCGCAGCCGTTGCGCCTCCCCGACCTGACCCAGCACCCCTCCTCGTACGGCTTCCCGCCCCACCACCCGCCGATGCGGGGCTTCCTGGGGGTGCCGATCCGGGTGCGGGACGAGGTGTTCGGCAACCTGTACCTCTGCGACAAGAGGGACGGTGGGGAGTTCGACTCCGAGGACGAGACGGTGCTGTCCACCCTGGCCGTGGCGGCCGGCGTGGCCATCGACAACGCCCGTCTGTACGACGAGGCCAGGCGCCAGCAGGGCTGGCTGGACGCCTCCGGCGAGATCACCCGCAGCCTGCTGTCCGGCACCCGTCGGGAGGAGGTGCTGACCCTGATCGCCGAACGGGCCCTGGAACTGTCCGGCTCCTGCCTGGCCGACCTCTCGGTGCCTCGGAACGAGCAACGGCTGTGCGTGGAGGTGGCGTTGGGCGAGGACGCCTCCGCCCGGCTGGGGCTGGACATCCCCGTGACCGGCACCCTGTCCGGGGCCTCGCTGACCGCCGGCCAACCCCGTACCAGCGATGACCTCGCCTCGGACCGCCGCTACGCGGCCGGGCCGCGCCGGGTGGCCGGGCTGGGCCCGGCGGTGGCCGTCCCCCTGGGCCAGGACGCGGAGCAGAGCCGGGCGGTGCTGCTGCTGGCACGGCCGACCGGCGCCGCCCCGTTCACCGACGAGGAGATCGGGCAGCTCCTCGGCTTCGCCGGGCAGGCCGCCCTGGGCCTGGAACTGGCCGAACGCCGCAGCAGCGCCGAGCAGTTGGCCCTGTTGGAGGACCGGGACCGGATCGCCCGCGACCTGCACGACCTGGCGATCCAGCGCCTGTTCGCCACCGGGATGACGCTACAGAGCGCGGTCCGCATGATCGACCACGAGGGCGCGGCCGAACGGGTCGGCCGGGCGGTGGGCGACCTGGACGAGACCATCAAGATCATCCGTTCCACCATCTTCGGCCTCCGGGTACGCGAGGACACCGGCCCCGGTCTGCGGGCCCGGATCTCACAGGCCGTCGGACGCTCCCACAGCCCCCTCGGGTTCGCCCCCCGGCTGGTGATGGAGGGGCTGCTGGACACCGACGTGCCGGAGCCCCTCGCCGAGCAGGTGCTGGCCGTGCTGGGCGAGGCCCTGAGCAACGCGGCCCGGCACGCGCGGGCCTCCCAGGTCGAGGTGACGGTTCGGGCCGCCGGCGGCGAGGTGCTGCTGAGGGTGGCCGACAACGGGGTGGGCATCCCCGAGGGGGGCCGGCGCAGCGGGCTGCTGAACCTGGCCACCCGGGCGGAGCGGGCCGGGGGCCAGCTCACCGTGCGGGCAGGGGACGAGGGGGGTACCGAACTGGTGTGGCGGGCGCCGCTGTCCGAGGGGCCGGAGGAGTCGACCTGAGCGTGCCGCGCGCGTTCACCCCGGTCCGACGGCCGGCGTTCCCAGTCGGTGCCCGGTGACCAGTTCCGGGCACAGGCGGATCACCACCCGTCCGGCACCGCCCTCGGCGGGTACCGGGCGCCGGCTGTCGTAGGACAGGCTGGCCCGGCCCAGTACGGTCACGCTCCACCCCCGTCCGTCCAGGTCGGCGATCTCGCCGGTCTCGAAGGCCAGCAGCCCGCCGTCGGCGGCGACCAGCAGGGAGGCCGGGGCGTACCCCTCCAGCAACAGGTCACCGTCCGGGGCCACCCGGAACCGTACGGGCAGCACCGCGGGCAGGGCCTGCGCGGTGTAGATGACCCGTCCGGTGTGCATACCGGCGAGCAGGGCCAGTGACTGGTCCCGGTCGAGTTCCCGGTGGGGGTGCGTGTCCATCGCCCCATGGTGGGCCGGCGGGGGCCGTCGGCGTCAGGGCCGAACGGCCCTGTCCCCGGCCCGACCGGCCCCTGTGGTTCCCCGGGCGGGGCGGTCGGGCACGGATCGCCTCAGTGGCGGGGCCCCGGGCCGTGCTCCTCGGGCCCCCGCTCCCCCAGCGTCTGGCTGGCGATGACCGCCGCCTGGACCCGACGGGTCACGCCCAGCTTGGTGAGCATCCGGGAGATGTGGTTCTTCACGGTCTTCTCGGCCAGGAACAGCCGCAGTCCGATCTCGCGGTTGGTCAGCCCCTCGCCGATGAGGCCGAGGATCTCCCGTTCCCGTTCGGTGAGTTGGGCCAGCTGGTCGGGCTGCCGCTCCTCCTCGCCGTCGCTGCGCAGCCGCCGCATCAGCCGGGCGGTGGTGGCCGGGTCCAGCAGGGACTGGCCGGTGGCGACCGTACGTACCGCGTTGACCAGGTCGGTGCCGCTGATCTGCTTGAGGACGTAGCCGGAGGCGCCGGCCATGATCGCGTCGAGCAGCGCCTCCTCGTCGTCGAAGGAGGTCAGCATCAGGCAGAACAGCCCCGGTACGCGGGAGCGCAGTTCGCGGCAGACGCTGACCCCGTCGCCGTCGGGCAGCCGTACGTCCAGCACCGCCACGTCCGGGCGCAGTGCCGGGACCCGTGCCAGGGCCTGTTCGGCGGTGGACGCCTCGCCCACCACCTCCAGGCCGTCCTCCACGTCGAGCAGGTCCCGTACGCCACGGCGTACCACCTCGTGATCGTCGAGGAGGAACACCCGCACCGCACCGGAGGGGCCCTCCTCGGCCGTGTTGCGCATCCGTACTCCCTCTTCGCCCGTGGTCCGGCCAACCCCCGCATCATCTCCGACCGCCCGGCCACCGGCCAGGGCCGAACGGCCCTATCGCCCCGACCGGCCCACCGCGCCCGCCGTCCTCCCGGCGCACGTCAGCCGCCCCCGACGGCGGGCCGGGCCCGCCACAGCGGTCCATCGGCCGGTGGGCGCCCTCCCCAACGGGCCCTGGAAACAGGGACGTTCGGCCCACCGGGTCGGGCCACTCGCCACCAGCGCCGACCCCGCTGGTGGGCCGAGAGTGAGAGGGCGCGAGCAGCTCGCGACCCGCCCTCGAAGGGAATGAGGAGTCATGGACGTTCAACAGCACCGGCCCACGCGGACCACCGGCCCGCGGCAGCGCCAGCACGGCGAGGTGAGCGGCGACGCCGTGTCGGTCGAACGAACGGGGGTCGCCGCGCGGAGCCTGGCCGCCCTGCGCCTGCTGATGGGCGGCATCTTCCTGTGGGCCTTCGCCGACAAGGCGTTCGGCTGGGGCTACTCCACCCCGGGTGGCAAGGGCTGGGTGGAGGGCGGTTCCCCGACCGAGGGGTTCCTGTCCCACGTGACGGTCGGCCCCTTCCAGTCGACCTTCCGCTCCTGGGCGGGGGCCACCTGGGCCGACTGGCTGTTCATGGCGGGCCTGCTGGCCGTCGGGGTGGCGCTGCTGGCCGGCATCGGGCTGCGGCTCGCCGCCGTGGCGGGCACGCTGATGATGGCGCTGATGTGGGCCGCCGAGTGGCCGCCGGCCCGCCACCTGTCGGACGGCAGCCCCAGCATGTCCACCAACCCGCTGCTGGACTACCACGTGGTCTACGCGGTGGCGCTGATCGTCCTCGCGCTCGCCTTCGCGGGACGTACCTGGGGCCTGGGCCACATGTGGGAGCGGCTGCCGGTGGTACGGCGGAACCGCTGGCTGGTCTGAGCCGGCTCCCACGGACCGGTGGGCCCTCCACACCCCTGGTGGAGGGCCCACACCCCTGTCCGGGACGGTTACGCACGGTCCGGTGTGGGGTCGGTACCCGGCGCGGGGTCTCAGAAGTCGAGGAAGCCGTACAGCCCCAGGTGGTTGGACTTGGTGCCGCCCACGGTGTGGTCCACCGGGGAGGAGGCCACCTTTCCTCCGAGGAACAGGTAGTCGATCTTGCGGGAACCGTTGGTCGCCTTGGAGCCGTACCCGGTCATCCCCTGGTCCGCCAGGGTGTCGGCGGCGATACCGGTCCGGTTGGCGTCGATGCCCACCACGCGGAGGGTGGAGGCCTTCATCAGCTTGGTCGCGTCCGCCCCGATGTGGATGCCGCTGCCACCGATCCCCTTGTCGCCGTCGCCCCCGCAGGCGTTCTTGGCGTTCTCCTGGGGCAGGTGCATGGTCGCGGCGAACACCGAGGTGTCGGTGTCCTTGATGGTGAACCGGGCCGCGATGGCGCTGGTGCGGCGCCACTTGTGCTTGTTGGCGGCGCCGTCGTCGTTGTTCGGCGGCTTGTAGAGCGTGCAGCCCTTGCCGCCGTTGTACGAGGTGCCGGGCTTGAGCCAGCCCGCGCTCCAGTACTTCGACACGTCGCCGGAGGCGAGCCCCAGCCGCTGGGTGTTGTAGAGGATGCCGTTGGTCTGCTTCTTCTTCAGGTTGCCCAGGGACTGGTCGGAGCAGTGGTGGCTGCCGCCCCACTCCGCCGGGTCCTCGTTGGCCAGTACGGCCTTGTACGTGCCCTTGGGCAGACCGAACTTGGCCGACAGCTGGTCGGCGTAGGCGTCGGCCTGGCCGCGACCACGGATCTGCTGGACGATCAGCAGGTCGGGTGCCTCGACCCCGGAGGTCCCGGTCTTCCCCTGGTCGTCCACCAGCAGGGACTTCAGGTGGTCCGGGCCGGAGACGCGGGTGCACGAGCCGTCCGAGTTGTTCCGTACCAGGTTCTCGATGTTGTTGTTGTAGACGCGCAGGGTGCGGTCCGCCGTGGTCCGCGCCTCGGTCCGGTCACCGGAGTCCCGGTCGGGGGCGGCGTGGGCGACCAGTGAGCCGGTGAGGGCGGTCGCCAGCACCGCGGCGCCGGCGAGGCGGTAGGCGGTGCGTCTGGGGAGGGGCATGAGGTCGCTCCTTGGTCCGCGGTGTGTGGGGCTGTGCGGGAGTACGAACCGCCCGAGCCACACCCGACATCGGCGGAGCCCGTTGGCGCAGAGGCGAGGCTAGCGCGGAGCGGCCGACGCACCAACGGTGTTCGCGATACCCGCTACCCCCTCGCCCGCACAACCCCCGACGGCCGCCCCGGAGTTGGGGGCCCTTCCTCCGACGGGCCTCGGCGTACGGTCCCGGAGCGACGGCCCTCCACGGACCGGGGCCCGCGTCCCAGGGCGTCAGGACCGTACGACCGGGTGCCGTGGGCTCCGTCCGGCGGCCCGGCCCCTCCGGTGGACGCTGGGGACACCCGGCCCCCTCGCGGACCAGCCGGCCGGGGCTCAGCCCTCGAAGCGCAGGGTCAGCCCCTCGACCTCGGCGGGCGGACGCGGCGGCCCCTCCCGGAGGGTGAGCGCCACGATGCCCTCGCGGTCACCCCGCTCGAAGGTGACCTCCGCCCCGGGGAGCGGCACCCGCCAGCCGTCACGCTCGCACCCCAGCAGTGCGGCCAGGTATCCGGCGGCGCCCTCGGGGTCGGGGGTCTCCACCACCAGGCCCGCCAGGTCGTGGGGGCCACGGGAGAAGCTGCCCGGTGGGATGTCGGCCAACAGCCGCTCCCGGGGCGGGTCGTAGGTGATGAAGAAGGGCGCCCAGGCCGGGCCGTCCAGCACGAAGGCCTCCACGAAGGAGACGCCGTGCTCCTCCAGGGTGACGGCGAACTCCTCGACCCGGTGCCCCTGTTCCCGCAGGCGTTCGGCGGTGGCGCGCACGTCGCGGACGTTGACCGAGAAGGTGATCGCGCCGCCCGACCCGCCCAGGGCGTCGATGGCCGGGCGGAGCAGGGCCAGCCCCTCGGCGTAGCGGGAGGAGCGCAGTTCCTCCTCGTCGGTGACGGTGAGGATCTCGACGTAGCGTTCGTCCAGGCGCCATCCCCCGTTCTGGAAGCCGGAGAGGGCGTCGTGGGCGTGGGCGGGGAGGTCGACCGCCCGGTAGGCCTCGACGGCGGCGGGTACGTCGGGCACCCAGTGCAGCAGGTGGTCGAAGGCCGGGGACTCGTCAGCGAAGGTCGTCACGCGAGTAAGGGTACCCTTACTTCCCCCGTACCTCCCGCCGCCCGAGGGGCGGTTCAGCTCAGCAGCGCGGCGATCCCGATGAGCACCGGAACGGACAGGATCGTGGACACGAAGATCGCGTCCCGCGCCAGCACCACCGCCGTGCCGTAGCGGTTGGCGGTGACGAACACGTTCTGCGCGGTGGGCAGGGCGGCGATCACCGTGGCCGCCAGGACCCCGTGCGGGCTGAGCCCCAGGGCGTAGCGGGCCAGCAGGAACGCCACCAGGGGCTGGACCACCATCTTCAGCAGGACCGTCAGCCCGACCTGGGTCACCGACTCGCCCCGCCCGGGCAGCGGCCCCAGCCGGAGCGATATCCCGAACGCCAGCAACATGCCCGGGATGGCCATCCCGCCCACCAGCTCCAGCGGATCGGCCACCGGGGTGGGCAGCCGTACGTTCCCCAGCGCCAGGGCCAGGCCCAACACCGGTCCCAGCAACAGGGGGTTGGTCAGGGGCACCAGGATCCGCCGGCCCCAACCGCTGGGCCCCTCCCGGGTGGTGACGTCCAGCACCGCGAGCCCGACCGGCTGGAGCAACAGCAGCTGGGTCAGCAGCATCGGGGCCACCAGCGAGGCGTCGCCCAACACATAGCCGGCGATGGGCAGTCCGAGGTTGGCCGCGTTGACGTAGGAGGCGGAGAAGGCCGCGACCACCGTCTCGGCGGTGGTACGTCGCCACACCAGCCGCGCCACCGCCACCTGTACGGCGGCGACCACCAGCACCCCGCCCACCGTGGCGATCAGGCCGGTGGAGAACACCACGGAGACGTCGGTGTCGCTGAGCACCGTCACCAACAGGGCGGGGCTGGCCACGTAGAACGCCAGCTTGGACAGCAGCTGTTGGGCGTCCACCCCGAGAACCCGGAAGTGGGCCAGCAGGATACCGAGGGCGATGATCGACCCGATGGTGCTGAAGCCGGTCAGGACGCCGTTCACACCCTGTCCCCCGTGGATCACTCGACTCGGCGCCCCGACGGCGCCAGAGCGATGGTGTCAGGCCCTCGCCGTCTCCGGGGCCCCGGGGTGCCCCAGGTCAGGGGCGCGTGTCACCCGGGCCGAGCCGGTACGGGACACCCCGGCCCCGACCCCGTACCGGGTCAGCGGGCGTCCGGCCGCCCCTCCCACCTGACCTCGCCGTCCTGGCGGTGACGGGTGGGCGCCAGTCCCACGGCCGAGGCCACCCGGGCCGAGGCGTGGTGTCCGGGCGCGATGTGGGCCCGGACCGGACCCAGGCCCCGGCACGCCAGCCAGTCGACCAGCCCCCGCGCCGCCTCCGTCGCGATCCCCCGCCCCTGCCAGGGCGTGCCGACCACCCAGGCGACCTCGGTGTGCGGGTCCTCTCCGGTGGTGACCGTCGCCTGCGCGGTGCCCACGCGGCGCCCCTCGCACCGGAGGTGGATCACCCAGTTCCACCAGGTCACGGCCGGGTCCGGGGAGCCGGCCACCAGCCGCTCGTACCGTGTACGCAGGGGTCGCGGGCCGAGGGGCTCGCCGCCGGTGAAGTGGTGCAGCGCGGGGTCGGAGAGGACCTCGGCCATCTCCTCGGCGTGCTCGACGGCCAGCGGCAGCAGGGACAGCCGACCGGTCTCGATCGGCTCGATCGGTTCGATCCGAGAGAGGGTCACACCGCCTCCGTGGCCACGCCGTCGCCGTCCCGTCCCCGGCCCCGAACGACCGGATGGCTCGGGCCCGTGCACGCCCGGCCCCCCGGTGGGCCGACCGGCCGGGACCCCAGTGTCGCTCCGCCACGTCCACCCTCCGACACCGGCTCCCCGCTCCGGGGCCGGTTCGGACATGATCGGTGCGAGACACCCCGCCCACCGCCCCCGGGAGTACGCCGACATGCGCCCGTACCGGATTCCGCCCGGTCGCCCCACCAGGGCCCTCGCCCTGTGCGCCGCCGCCCTGGTACTGGTCGCGGGGTGCGCCTCCGAACCCTCGCGGGACCCCGGCAGCGGGGACGGCGGGACACGGCAGCCGGTGGCACCGCCCCCGGTGGGCGCCCCCTTCGACTACCAGCTGGGCGGCGCCTACCCCCCGCCGAAGGGGGTGCGGGTGGTGGTGCGGGACCACACCGCCTCCCCCGCGCGAGGGCTGTACAACGTCTGCTACGTCAACGCCTTCCAGGCCCAGCCCCACGCGGAACGGGACTGGGACGCCGACCTGCTGCTGCGCGACGGGAAGGGTCGACGGGTCTACGACACCGACTGGGACGAGGCCCTGCTGGACCTGCGGACCGCCGACCGGCGCGACCGGGCGGCCCGGAAGGTCAACGCCTGGATCGACCGGTGCGCGGACAAGGGCTTCGACGCCGTCGAACCGGACAACTACGACAGCTACACCCGGGCCCCCAAGGGGACGCTGACCGCCCGGCACGCCCGGTCTTTCCTCACCCTCCTCGCCCGGCACGCCCACCGCAGGGGGCTGGCCGTGGCACAGAAGAACACCGCCGAACTCGCCCCGGACCGCGAGCGGGTGGGCCTCGACTTCGCCGTGGTGGAGGAGTGTGGGCGCCACCACGAGTGCGGGGCGTTCACCCGCTGGTTCGGCCGCCGTCTGCTGGTGGTGGAGTACGACCGGCGGGGGCTGCGCGTCGCCTGCCGGGACTGGGGCGACCGCGTCAGCGTGGTACGGCGTGACCTGGACGTCGCCCCGGCCGGCGAGTCCGGCCACCTGCGCCAGACCTGCCGGGACCGGTGACCACCCGAGCCCCGGTCGGGGGCCGCACCGTCGGGGCCGGGTCGGGTGCCGTACGCGGGGTCCGCGCCCCCGAGCCCCGGAGGGCCTGGGAGCCGGGACCCCGGGCTCAGGTCACCTCGGGCAGGCGGTGGCCACCGGAGAGGCCTCCGGTGCGGGCTCCGCTACGGGGCGGTCGAAGGAGTCCAGGGTGCGGGCGAAGTCCCTGGTGGACAGCAGCAGCTTGTAGATGATGGCCAGCTCGAAGACCAGCAGCAGGGCGCCGGAGACCGCGGCGACCGGCAGTACGGCGTCGAAGAGCGGCCCGACGATGAACACGCCCATCTGGAACTCGATGCCGCTGATGAGGTGGGGGCGGACACGGTGCCGCAGCAGGAAGGACCGCATCCGCAGGTACAGCGGGAAACGGCGCCGGAACTCCTGCTGGAGGTCCACCACCCGGGCCTGCGAAGGGGGTTGGGACGCCCCGCCCTCGGCCGGGGCGCTGTCGGCCACGTCCGGGGTCCGCCCCTCGGCGGCGGTACGCGCGCCGGCCAGGTCCTGCTCGACGTCCGCCTCGGGGTTGTCCCGGAGCAGGTCCTCCATGAAGGCCAGGGAGGCGGCGTCCTCCGCGCGGCGGGCCTCCCGGATGCGCGCCTTGATCTGCTTGCGCATGGTGTGCCTGGTCTTGAAGATCTCCAGGGAGTTGATGTAGCGGAGGCCGTCCAGGAAGACGACGCCCACCGCCAGCCATATGTAGCGGGTCTCCCCGGTCCGGCCGTACTGCCCCGCCGCCAGGGCGACCGCGCAGGCCATCACCCGTATCCGGTCGAAGACGAAGTCCAGCCAGGCGCCGAACACCGAGCCCTGGTGGGTGAGTCGGGCGACCTTCCCGTCCATGCAGTCGAGGAGGAAGCTCAGGTGGTACACGAGCGCACCGACGATCAGCCACTGCCAGTCGCCCAGCAGGAAGAAACCGGCCGAGACCAGGCCCAGCAGGAAGGCGCCCCAGGTGATCTGGTTGGGGGTGATCCTGGTCCGCATCGCGAGCTGGCGCACCAGGGGGGTGGCGACGGGATCGACCAGCAGCACCGTCCACCACGCGTCACGCTTCTTCTCGGTGATGCGGCGCACTTCGGCGAGCGGCAGTCTCTCTCTGAGCATTCTCAACTTCCCAGCGTTTTGGTTGGATTCACCGCACGCTAAGAAGCCGTTCATTCAAGAAACAAGATTCTCCCTGTACAACCTTTTGCCGACCTGCGAGTTTGGCAGGTCCGAGAGTTGTCCCGAATTCGTAACAGCCGCCCCTCGCCGGATGGTTGGCCCAGGAAATTACCCACCCTCGGGCCGGGTCCTGCCGGCGGGCGAGCGGACGAACAGGCGCGGCGCCCGAGGGCGGATACCGGCCCACCCCCGGGCGGCACCCACCGGACAGGGCACCGCCCGGGCCGACGGCCCGCCCAGCACCCCCGCCCCCGGTGGCCCGGCCCGCCGACTCCGGTAGCGCCCGCCGGCAGTGCCCGAGCGACCCCGGGCCGCCCTCGCGCGTGACCCCCAACAGGCCCTCGGCACGGTCCAGTTGACGCCCCCTCAGGTCGCCGGCCGGACGCCTCCCCCCCTGGGCGGCGGGGTGGACGGCTCCCCACCGAGCGGCACCACGCCCCGGCGAACCCGGGCCCATGGCCGTACCGAGTGTTCGCAGTCGCCAGAAGTTTCCGCCAGATCACCTGGAAGGGGCGTCTGGATGAAGGTCGCGTGAGCAAAGGATTGCGGGACTGTTGACAGCGCTGACCTCCCCCTCTTAGCGTGCCGACTAGTCATCTAGACAACTATCTCCGCTGGACGACCGGAGGTGACAGTGAAGTCCCCGACCTCACACCTGAAGGAAGCACGCTTCGAACTCGTCGAGGTGCCTGAGCCCATGGGCCCGGTCGAGGTGACCGTGGACCGGCGCAAGGTCCTCGACCACGCCTACTGCGAGGACGACTTCGGGTCCTGGTACTTCCAGGACTCGCCGTTCGGCGGCCCGGTCGGCCACCCCCTGGTCCTCGCCAACGACCTGCTGTTCCTGTTCTACGAGAACTACGACGGCAACACCGCGCAGGGCCTGCACACCCACGAGCACCTGACCTTCCACTCCCCCGTCGCCGTCGGTGAGCGGGTGACAGTCTCCGGCGGCTACACGGACAAGTACGAGCGGCGCGGTCAGGGCTACGTGGTGCTGGAGGCCGAGGCCCGGGGCGCCGACGGGCGACTGCTGGTGCGGCACGTGGGCCGGGAGATCATGCGCACCGTCGCCGGCGAGATCGTCGGCAAGGGGCGGGCCGCGCCGACGGAGCGGAAGCGCACGGTGCTCGGCACCGTGGACCCCGACCTGCCGGTGCTCGAACGGGCCCGACTGGACGCCCCGGCGCGTTCCGCCCTCACCACCCGTACCACCGCCTTCACCCAGGACCAGATGTCCGTCTTCTCCTGGGCCGGGCGCGGCTACGCCAACGTCCACACCCACGTCGAGAAGGCCGCCGCCTCAGGGCTGGACCGCACCATCGTGCAGGCCCAGCAGCAGACCGGCTTTCTCGTCTCCCACCTGGTCGACCTGTTCGGCAAGAGCTTCTTCACCTCCGGCGAACTGGACCTGCGGTTCGTCTCCCCGGTGTTCGTCGGCGACCAGCTGACCGCCAGCGGCGCCGTGGCCGGCGTCGACGGTGACCGGCTGGAGCTGGAGGTCTGGATCGACAAGGCCGACGGAACCCGTAGCGCCCTCGGATGGGCGTCCGCACGTGTCGACGACGACCCCTCACGCCCAGCCCGGCTGGTGTGACGGCTCCGACCGACGCATCGTACTGAGATCGACAACGGAGTCATCCCATGGCACAACCAGCCACCGCCGCACCCAGCGGCGAGCACGAACGGACCAGACTGGCCAAGCGCGCCGCCGTCGCCAGCCTCGTCGGTACCGCCGTCGAGTGGTACGACTACTTCATCTTCGGCACCGCCGCGGCCCTGGTCTTCGGCGACCTGTTCTTCCCCAACGAGGACGACCCGATCATCGGGACGCTCTCCGCCTTCGCCGTCTTCGGCGTCGGCTTCTTCGCCCGGCCGGTCGGCGGCGTCATCTTCGGACACTTCGGCGACAAGTTCGGCCGTAAGGCGGCCCTGGTCACCACGTTGATGATGATGGGCGTCTCGACCTTCCTCATCGGACTGCTGCCCACCACCGAGCACATCGGCGTCTGGGCCCCGATCCTGCTGGTGGTGCTGCGACTCGTCCAGGGCTTCGGCGTGGGCGGTGAGTGGGGCGGGGCCTCGCTGGTGGCCGTGGAGTACGCGCCGGAGGGCAGGAGAGGCGCCTACGGCAGCTTCCCCCAGGTCGGCAACGCGGTGGGGCTGGTGCTGTCCACCAGCATCTTCGCGCTGGTGTCGCTGCTGCCCGAGGACGACCTGATGGCCTGGGGCTGGCGTATCCCCTTCCTGCTCAGCGCCGTACTGATCGCGGTGGGCCTGTTCATCCGCTTCAAGCTCACCGAGACCCCCACCTTCCAGGCCGCCCAGGAGCAGCTGGAGCACGAGGTCGTCGAGGTGGAGGCCAAGGAGCGGATGCCGATCGCGGAGCTGTTCCGGCGGTTCAAGAAGCCGCTGCTGCTGGCGATGGGGATGCGGCTGGGCGAGGCCGTCTTCGGCTACATCATCCTCACCATCGGGCTGACCTTCGCCAAGAACTACACCGACATCCCCAGCACCCACGTCCTGGTGGCCAGCACCATCGCCGCCGCCATCGCCATCTACAGCTACTACTACTTCGGCAAGCTGTCGGACCGGATCGGCCGCCGCACGGTCTTCATCCTGGGCTCCCTGGTCGGCATCGTGGTGACCTTCCCGTTCTTCTGGATCCTGGACGCCGACGCCCTGGTCCTGACCTACGTGGTGTACGCCGTCGCCTACGCCATCGGGGTGGGCGCCGTCTACGGAGTCGAACCGGCCTTCTTCGCCGAGCTGTTCAGCACCAAGACCCGTTACACCGGGCTGTCCCTGGCCGCCCAGATCCCCAGCGTCCTCATCGGGCTGTGGCCCCTGGCCTCCACCGCGCTGCTGGCCGCGACCGACGGCGACCCCTGGCCGATCGCCCTGATCACGGTGATCGCCCTCCTGATCGGCCTGGTGTGCGCGGCCCTGGCGCCCGAGACCAACCGCACCGACATGAACCGCGTCGGCGAGCCGGAACCCACGAAACCGGAACCAGCGAAGGAGGAACGGTGACCAGCCAGTCCGCGCGGCCCTGGCGCGACCTGACCGACCCCCGACGGGCGTCGACCACCGACGACCTGGAGGCCGGGCTCAAGGAGCCGGAGTTCGAGAACCTGAGCATCCCGGAGGACCTCGGCACGGTCCCGGTGGTGGTGGACGACCACAAGATCAAGCGGTTCGCCTTCACCCAGGACGACCACTCGCCCTGGCACCTGGAGTCCAGCCCCTTCGGCGGCCAACGGGTCGGCCACGCCGCCCTGTTGGGCAACGACCTGGTGCAGCTGTTCACCCGGGTCTACGCGGCCAGCAAGGTGGTCGGCTACCACACCGAGGAACAGATGTGGTTCGACAGCCCCGCCGTACTGGACGAGGTGGTCACCCTCTCCGGCACCTACACCGAGGCCTACCAGCGGCGCGGTGAGGGGTACGTGGTGATGGAGGCGCGGGCCACCGGGGAGGACGGCCGCAGCGTCGTACGGCACCGGGGGGTCGAGATCCTCAAGACCAACCCCGGCGCCATCGGCGGCCGGGGGTCGGCCCGGCCCGAACGCCGGGTCAGCGGCACGGTCCCGGACGACGCCCGCGTCGTCGACACCGTCGACGCCGGCGTACGGGTCGGGGACGCGCTGGCCCCACTGCACAAGACCGTCACCGCCGAACAGGCCGCCGTGTTCAGCCGCGTCGGCGAGTACGTCCGCAACATCCACAACGACATCGACCTCGCCCGCGCCGGCGGACTGCGGGTACCGATCGTCCAGGGCCAGCAACAGTTCGGCGTACTGGCCCAGTTGCTCACCCTGCGGTTCGGGGCGCCGTTCCTCACCTCCGGCTGGCTCCGGGTCAAGTTCCTGGCGCCCCTGGAGGTGTTCGAGCCCTTCGTCTCGACCGGCGTGGTCACCGAGGTGACCGAGGTCGACGACGGCCTCCGCGTGGAGGCGGAGGTCTGGGTGCGGCGCGTCTCGGACGGCCGTCTGATGACCGCCGGCTGGGCCAGCGCCACCGTTCCCGCCTCCTGACCGGTCACACCGACACAGAAAGCGACACAGCGTAGATGAGTACCTCCAAGACCGGCGGCCAGCTCGTCGTCGACATGCTCCGCTCCTTCGGGGTCGAGTACGTCTTCGGCGTCGTCGGGGGGCAGACCCTCGCCATCACCGACGCCCTCATCGACACCCCCGGCATCAACCTCGTCCACACCCGGCACGAGAACGCCGCCGCGGTGATGATGGACGCCTACGGTCGGCTCACCGGCCGACCGGCCGCCTGCATCGCCACCACCGGCCCCGGAGCGACCAACCTGCTCACCGGGGTGGGCGGCGCCCACCGCGACTCCAGCCCCGGGTTCGTCCTGACCTGCAACAACAACGGGGAGAACATCCACAAGGACGACGCGCAGAACGCCGACCACGTCGAACTGGTCCGGCCCCTGGTGAAGCACTCCCGACTGGTGGCGCACGCCTCCTCGATCAAGCAGGCCATGGAGGAGGCCTACGTCAACGCGCTCACCGGCAACCCCGGGCCGGTGCACCTGGACTTCGCCCGGGACACCATCGAGGGCCGGATCGACAACCCCCCGCACGTACCCGAGTCCCACCCCAGCCGCCAGTGGGTCACCGAACGGCCCTCCGCCAACCCCACGGCCCTGGCCCGGGTCGCCGAACGCGTACTGCGGGCCGAACGCCCGGTCATCTGGCTGGGCAACGGCGGCAACCGCGCCCGGGCCAGCGAGGAGGTGCTGGCCCTCGCCGACACGCTGGGCATCCCGGTCGTCACCACCTTCAACGGCATCGGCTCCGTCCCGACCACCCACCCCCTGGTGTTCGGCGCCGTCAGCCGGATGGGCACCACCCTCTCCGGCCAGGTGCTGGAGGACGCCGACCTGGTGCTCGCCCTGGGCAACAGCCTCAACGCGGTGTCGACCACCCGGTGGCGGCGTGCCCTGCCCGAGGTGGTGCAGGTCGACGTGGACCCCGCCATGATCGGGCGCTACTACTCGGAGATCACCCAGGGCGTGGTCAGCGACCTGGGCTCGTTCGCCCGCGACCTGGTCACCGCCACCGCCGGCGGGGCCCCGGCCGCCCGGGAGGAACGGGCCGAGTGGCTGGCCGGCCTGGACAAGGCCCGTACCGCCTGGTGGCGGGAGTCGGAGGTGCGGGAGGCCTCCGCCGAGGGGCCGCTGTCCCCCGCCGACATCGTCCGTACCCTGCGCGAACCCTCCCCGGACGACACCCTGTTGATCCCCGACGCGGGCAACCCCGGGGTGTGGTCCTTCCTGTGGGAGGTGCGCCAGCCCAACAGCTACATCAAGCCGGTGGGCTTCGGGAATATGGGCTTCGCCCTGCCCTCGGCCATCGCCGCCTCACTGATCGACCCCCGGCGCCCGGTGCTGGCGCTGATCGGGGACGGCTCGCTGGCCATGAGCCTGGGCGAGTTGGAGACCCTGGCCCGGGTGGGCGGGAACGTGTGCGTGGTGGTCCTCAACGACTCCAGCTACGGCAACATCCGCCAGGAGCAGGAACTCCACTTCGACGGCCGCACCATCGGCGTCGACTTCGGCCCCGTCGACTTCGGCATGGCGGCCCGCTCCATGGGGGTCGCCGGGGAGACGATCACCAGTCTGCCGGCGCTGCGCCAGCGCGTCGCCGACGCCTTCGCGGCCGGCCGGCCGACCGTACTGGACACGACGATCGACCGTGACGTGAACGCGTGGACCTACCCGTCGTTCGTGGCACAGCGGTCGAAGTAGGGGTGACGACGATGACGGACGTGACGGCAAACGTGACGGCGCCGCTCGACGGCGTGAAGGTGCTCGACCTCTCCCGGTTCATCGCCGGACCGCTGTGCGCGCAGATCCTGGCCGACTTCGGGGCGGAGGTCATCAAGGTCGAACGCCCCTCGGGGGAGGACTCCCGCCACCACGGGCCGTACCACCGGGACGAGAGCATCTACATGTTCCTGTACCACCGGAACAAGTACGACGCCGGCCTGGACACCCGGCACCCGGAGGCGCTGCGGCTGCTGGAGCGGCTCGTCGAGTGGGCCGACGTGGTGGTGGAGAACTACCGACCCGGCACGCTGGAGAAGATGGGCATCGGCTACGCGCGGATGAAGGAGCTGAACCCGGACGTCATCCTGGTGTCCATCTCCGGCTTCGGCCAGACCGGCCCGGACTCGCGGCGCGCCCTGTTCGACGCCATCTCCCAGGCGTCCTCGGGGCTGATGGACATGACCGGGGAACCCGACGGCAAGCCCACCCTCAGCGGCACCTACATCGCCGACTACACCACCGGCTACCAGGGGGCGATCGGCGCGCTGCTGGCGATCCTGCACAGGGAACGCACCGGGGAGGGGCAGTTGGTGGACGTCGCCTCCTTCGACACCATGTTCTCCGCGCTGGGGGTGCGACTGATCGCCGAACTGATGCTGGGGCAGGAGATGCCCCGCAGTGGTTCCCGCGACCTGCTGACCGCCCCGGTCAACGTCTACGAGGCCACCGACGGTTCGATCTACGTACAGGCCGGCACCAAGTCCCTGTTCGCCCGGATCTGCCAGGTGATGGACCGGCCCGACCTGGCCCAGGACCCGCGCTTCGCCACCGTCGACGGGCGGATGGAGCACCAGGAGTACCTGGAGGAGCAGATCGGCGCCTGGGTCGCCGAACGCACCGTGTCCCAGGTCGCGCGGGACCTGGACGAGGTGGGGGTGCCGTACGCCAAGGTGGCCTCGGTGGCCGAGGTCGCCCGCTCCCCCCAGATCGCCGCCCGGGAGATGATCGTGGAGTCCGAGCACCCCGAACTCGGTACCATCCGTATGCCCGGCAACCCCATCAAGATGGAGAAGACCCCACCCATGGTCCGCAAGGCCCCACCCCGTGTCGGCGAGGACAACGAGTACGTCTACCGCGACGTGCTGGGACTCTCCGCCGAGGAGTGGGAGCGCCTCAGCGAATCGGGTGCGATCTGACGATGGCGCGCGCCCCCCGATACCAGCTGATCTACGACGACCTCGTCGAACGCGTCCGGTCGGGCCAGCTCGCCCCCGGCGCCCAACTGCCCAGCGAGTCCGACCTCGCCCGGCAGTACGGGGTGAGCCGGATGACGGTCCGTCAGGCGTTGGACCTGCTGGACTCCGACCGGTACGTGATACGGCGCCAGGGCAGCGGCACCTTCGTCAGCGAGCAGGCCGGCCCCGGCCGGCGCCTCAACCGGTTGCGGTCCTTCGCGGACGAGATCGCCGCCAGCGGCGGCGAGGTCACCTCCCGGGTGGTGAGCGCCGAGACCACCAAGGCCACCGCCGAGGTGGCCCGGGTGTTCGGCGTCTCCGAGGGCGACATGGCGCACCGGGTGGTCCGGGTACGACAGATCGGCGGCACCCCGGCGGCCCTCCAGGACGCCTGGGTGCCCTACTCCGTAGCCCCCTCGCTGTGCCGGGAACCCCTGCTCAACGGCTCGCTGTACCGGACCCTGAGCGAACGGTACGGAGTGCAACTGCGGTACGCCGACCAGTCGATGGCCGCCGCCCTGCTCAGCGCCGAACGGGCCGAACCCCTCGGGGTGGAGCCGGGCGGCGCCGTGTTGGAGACCTGCCGCACGACCTACGGGGCGACCGGGGAGGTCGTCGAGTTCACCCGGAGCTGGACCCTGCCCGCGTTCCCCTTCCTGCTGCGGATCGACGCCGAGTGAGCGCGCCGGTCATCGCGGTGGACGTCGGTACCTCCGCCGTCCGGGCGGCCACCGTGACCTCCGAGGGCCGGCTGCTGGACAGCCACCACATCCGCCGCCCGGCCGGGGTGGGGGGCGAGTACTTCGACCCCGACGCCCTGCACCGGGACGTGGTCACCGCGCTGGCCGGGGTGGCGGACGGACCCGCACCGGCCGCACTGGCCATCGCCGCCCATGTGGGCACGGTGGCCGTCGACACCGGGCTGGACCCGGTCGACCCGGGCGGTGGCTGGTCCGACCCCCGGGGCGTACGGGCCCTGCACGCCCTGGACGCGGCGACCGTCACGGACCTGTTGGCCGCCTCGGGCCGGCCCGCCCTCAGCGGGGGCGCGCTGGCCTACCTGAGCCAACTGGACCCGGACCGGGCCGGCCGGGTGCACGCGGTGCTCTCGCCCAAGGACTTCCTGGTCGCCCGGCTCACCGGGCGGTTGGCCACCGACACCGTCAGCGCCGCCTACACCCTGGCCTCCGAGGTACGGTCCCGCTCCTGGAACGGCGCGCTGCTGGCCCGACTCGGCCTGGACGCCGCGCTGTTCCCGCCGCAGTACGAGCCCACCTCGGTGGTCGGCTCGCTCACCGCCGAGGCCTCCGCCGCCACCGGTCTGCCCTCGGGCCTGCCGGTGGTGGCCGGTGGCCCGGACGGGTCGGTGGGCATCGGACTGCTGCTGGGCTCCTCCGAGGAGGCCGTCGCGGACGTCGCGGGCACCACCGACGTGATGGGCCGGCTGCTGCCCCGGGACGCGGCGGTACCGGAGGGGGCGATGCTCAACCCCTCGGTACTGCCGGGCCGTTTCGTGGCCGGCGGGGCCACCGGACTCACCGGCGGTGCCGTCTCCTCCTGGCGCGCCCTGGTCGGCCCGGTGGAGGACGAACGGCTCGCCGAGGTGCCCCCGGGCGCGGACGGGCTGACCGTGGTACCGGCCATGACCGGAGCGCGGTTCCCCCGGTGGCGTCCCGACACCCGGGGAGCGGTGCTCGGACAACGCCCCGAACACACCCCGGCCCACCTGCTGCGCGCCGCCCAGGAGGCCGCGGCCCTGACCGTACAGGAGGGGCTGGACCGGCTCGACCCGTCCGGGACGCTTCCGGTGATCCTCGCCGGGGGCTCGGCCCGGAGCGCGACGCTCGCCCAACTGCGGGCCGACGTGCTCTCGCGCCGGCTGTGGGTCTCCCCCGAACCGGACGTGACCCTGTGGGGCGCCGCCGCGTTGGCCCTCACCGGAGTCGGCGAGGGCGCCCCGGACACCCTGCGTTCCCGACTGCTGGGGGACCTGCGGGAGGTACGGCCCCACCCGGAACGCTCCGCACGGTACGACCGGTTGCGGGACCACTGGCGGCAGGTCCACGACCGGGTGGACGGGATGGACGAGGGGACGCCCGACCGGTCACGCTGAGCCCCGGGGGGCCGGCCCCGCCCCGACGCGACGTACGCGAGTGAACGGGGCGGCCAGCCCGGGCCCGACGTCGCCCCCGACCGCCGGCCCCTGACCGGGGCGAACGCCCGGGGGTCAGCCGTTCCGACGATCCGGGCCCCCGGTCACCACGGTGACCTGGGGTGTTCAGAGGGCGTCCCACGGGAGGTTTTCACGTGGCACGTACGCGGACCGCCCGCCCGCGTACCAGTCCGCTCCGAGAATCAGGGGTCCTCCGTACGGCTCGGCCTCTTCCGAAGATCGAGAACAGCGGCCCCGATGGCTTTGTCGCCCCGTCCCCCGGGCCAGCCAGCGAATCCTTGGCGCACGTTCGGAGGCGGAGGTCCGGGAGCTGTCCACCCCCCATCAAGGGTGGGTGGGGTCACTTTCCTCGGGTCAGGTCCTGTTCGAGGAAAGCCCGCCAGGCGGTGGGGGAGGTGGTGGGGGGCAGGGAGGGGTCCTTGGAGTCGCGTACCTGCACGCCGTGGGGGACCAGCCGGGCTTCCACGCAGGCGTCCCAGCGCTCGCCGCTGTAGCGGCTCTTGGTCCAGTTCGCTGAGAGGGCCATCGGGTGTTTCCTCCAGAGTCGGGCCGTGTGGTGACGGTGCGTGGGATTCCACGAGCCGTACCAAGGAGCAGGTCCGCAGACTGGCCCGACTACCGCCCTTCGACGGCTGCGGTGGTCGCGTCCTGCCCTGGGTTGATGGGGCCTTGGGCAGTCAGAGGGGCTACTCGATTGCGGACGAGCCGATGGCTTGGCACGGTTCAGGGCATCATGCGCGTCTGCATCCCGATCTGAGGAGCACCCTCGTGTCCGTCGTTCCAGAACGTCGATTGGCTCTCCTTGGAGGCGGCTTCTCCACTGACGACGATGGTCTGCTGGATGACTGGGTGCTCGATCAGGTGCCCGTTGCTCGCCCCAGGGTGTGCTTCGTTCCGACAGCCAGTGGCGACGCCCCCGCCTACATTGAGCAGTTCTCCGAGGCGTACCCGTCACGTTCCTGCGAGCCCAGCGTCTTGCATCTCTTTCGGCGGGAGCTCGATGACGACGCCCTGCGCACGTTCCTGCTTTCGCAGGATGTCGTGTATGTGGGTGGCGGCAACACCGCGAACATGCTGGCGGTCTGGCGTGCGCACGGCGTGGACCGGCTCCTTCGCGAGGCCTTCGACCGGGGAGCCTTGCTGTGCGGCATCAGCGCTGGTGCCAACTGCTGGGCTGAGGGCTCGCACACCGACTCTTTCGGGCCGCTGACGCACCTCGCGGACGGGTTGGGTCTGTTGTCCGGCTCGGTCTGCCCGCACTACGACAGTGAGCCCGGCCGGCGATCGTCCTATCGGGCAGCCGTGGCAGACCGCGCGCTTCCGGCTGGCTGGGCGGTGGAGGACGGTGTCGGCGCCCTCTTCGCGGAAGGTCTGCTGACGGACTCCGTGACGCGTACGCCTGAGGCCTGCTTGTATCGGGTGGAGCCCGACGGGGATGGCGGGGTCGACGAGCGGGCCATGCGATGTCGCCCGCTCGTCCCAGCACAACAGCCCACTTCAACCGCGTGCAGTGGTCAGGGAGCGGCCACGCCTGGTGCGGGGCCGACGGCCGAGTTGGAGCGGTAGCGATCAGCCTTGAGGAGCGTGTTCTGGTAGTCCCGGTGCGGGTGACAGTGCGTGGTCAGTGAGGACGGGCGTGTCGCGGTCGACCAGCTGTGGCCGACCGTCAGCCAGGGTCCGGCTGAGGCTGTTGGGCTTGGCGGTGGCGGCATCCAGGCTGACCTGGAGCCCTTCGACCTCGCCGAGCCAGCCGTTACCACGTGCCTCGCGGATGCGCTCGCGGAGGTTGTCGATCATCTCGATGAGCTGACCGCGCTGGCGTGGGTCGATCTGGAGGACGGGACAGCGGACGCAGGCGTGTTCGTGCCTGCACGGAGTTCCATAGGGGCGACCCCCGCCGCCGCACGGCCCGGGCCCCGCGCGTTCCCGCGCGGGGCCGGGTGCCGTCCTTCGGGGTCAGCCCAGCAGGTCACCGAAGCGGGCGGTGGTGACCGGCCCGCCGACGTCGCCGGGTCCGAAGGTCCGCGCCCCGGTCACGGTGAGACCGTCGGCAGTGCCCTTGAGGGACCACACCGCGCCCGCCTGGTCGTTCTCCCTGGCGGCGGAGACCGCGAGGTCACGGTGCCCGTCCCCGTCGGTGTCCAGCAGGGCGCAGGCGGAACCGAACTCGTCGCCGGACTCGGCCACTCCGGGAACGCCCTTGGTGTTCTGGTGCAGTACCTGGCTGCCCTCGCCGGTCACCCCGGAGTCGCCGCCGTGCAGCAGGGCGACGCTGCCCGCGTCCTTCAGCCCGCTGAAGTCCTCACCGCTGATGCCCAAGGCGATCTCCGCCCTGCCGTCGCCGTCCACGTCGGCGACCGCGACACAGGAGCCGAGGCGGTCGCCCTTCTCCTGGGCGCCGTAGAAGTCCGGGAGGCTCTGGTCGAAGCGCTGCGTACGGTCGGAGGGGCCGGACGCGGAGCCGTAGACGACGGTGACCTTCTCGTCCTCGTCGTTGCTCCCGAGCACCACGTCGTCGTAGCCGTCGCCGTCCACGTCCCCGACGTCGGTGGCCGAGTCGCCGCCGACGTACCCGGCCGCTCCGACGGTGTCGGAGCGGGTGAAGCCGTCGGCGCCGCCGAGCATCACGTGGGTGCCCCAGACCCCGTCGCCCTCGTACTCCCAGACCGCGATGTCGTCGCGGTCGTCACCGTTGACGTCTCCCACGGCCTTGCCCTGGACGGGGCCGCTGACCGAGTGGGGGCCGGCCACACAGGAGTCGTCCTCCTCGCAGGCGGCGCCGTCGTCGCCGTAGCCCCACCACTCCGACCGGTCCAGGATGTCGAGCCGCTTCGACGGGGCGCCCTCGCGGGAGATCGGCCCCTTCCAGAGGGCGGCCTCCTGGGTGACCGGGTCGTCGCCGGCGACCTCGGCGTCGGCGAAGAGGGCCAGGTCGTCCTTGCCGTCGCCGTCGAAGTCGCCGATCCGCGGGGTGGTCCCGTAGTCGGCGATCCTGGTGCCTCCGGTGAGGCCGTCGGCGGAGCCCCACAGCACCACGCTGCCGGTGGTACCGAGGTCGGTGCCGATGACCAGGTCGCCGTAGCCGTCGCCGTCGAGGTCGCCTCTAGAGAAGCTCTGGCCGAACCGTTCCCTGGCCTTGGCCGCTCCGGGAACGCCGGCCGTGGACCGGCTCACCACGGTGCGGTGGGCGGGGTCGGTGCCCTTGGCGGAGCCGTAGGTCACCGCCAGGTAGCCGGCCTGCTTCTGGCCCGAGACGGTGCCGTGGGGGGCGCCGACCACCAGGTCGGCCCTCCCGTCGCCGTCGAAGTCGTCGGCCACCGCGACGCGTTGCTGCGCGGCGTGGGTGTCCTGGGGGGTGAGCCACCAGCCGGTGAGTCCGGTGGCCGCCAGCACGGCGAGCGCGGTCACCCCGACCCGGCGGCCGGCCCTCCGGCCGGCACGGCGGGGTGACGACCCGTGGGAGCGCAACAGTGACATCGATGTCCTTCCCGTTCGCGGTGTTCGCGCCCAGCAGACCGCCCGGGTGCCGGAAAGGTTGTACGGGCGTGGGGAACTCATCCCTCCTGGTGTCCGCGGGCCCCGGCCAGGGCGTCCAGCAGCCGGCGAAGCCGCAGGGCGTCCGGCGCGAGAGCGGTCACCAGGGTGGCGGCCTCGGCGATCGGCACCGCCACGCCCTCGCCCTCCTCCGACCCGCCCCGCCCGAGCAGCCGGGTCGCGGTCGAGTGGTCGAACTCGTCCCCGACCAGCAGGAGTTGGCCCACCGCGCGCTGGCCGCCCACTCCGGCGGGGCCGTCCCAGCCGGGGGCTCGCTCGGAGCCGTAGCGGGTGTGCTGGTCGTACAGGGGCTCGCCCGCGCGGTGGACGGTCAACCGTGCGGAGAGGTCGCCGGGGGGTTCGCCGGCCCGTCCGAGTACCTGTTCCTCCCGCAGTACCAGCCCGGCGGTGGCCGCCAGTTCCACCCGGGTCACGGTCCGCAGGACGCTGCCGGCCGCCGACACCAACGGTTCCGGTAGCAGGCGGAGTCGGGCGCCCTCGGCCACCCGCGCGCTGGTCTCGTAGTGGGCCGGCTCGGTGGTACGGCCGGGGAGGGCGACCGTGGCGGCGGCCGTACCGTACCGCAGGCGGGTCGTGGGGCCGAGGTCGACCTCCAGCCGCAGCCGGTCACCGTTGAGCGGGGCGCTCATCGCGCCCAGCAGGCACACCCGCGCCTCCGCCCCCTCGTGGCGCAGCCGGCGCAGGGCCAGCGGGCCGTCGCCGTGGAGCAGTGGCAGCGCGGTCCCGCCCCGGCCGTCGGGGGCGGCGACCACCCGGGCGTCGGCGGCCACCGCGCTGGGGTGCCCGTCCGGCGCCGGGTCGGTGGCGCGGTGCCCTTCACGGTGTCCCCCACGGTGCCCTCCACCGCGCCCTTCCTGGCGTACCCCGGGGGTCACCTCGGACGCCGCCAGCGCTCCAGGCGCCCACGTACCCAGTCGGCCACCGGAGCCACCCCGCCCTCGCTGACCAGGGAGGTGAACTCCACGGGCAGGTCGCCCCGTTGGGCCCGGGCGTCACGGGCCATCCGCTCCAGGTCGGAGCCGACGTGGGGCGCCAGGTCGGTCTTGTTGACCAACAGCAGGTCGGCGGTGGTGATGCCGGGGCCGCCCTTGCGGGGGATGTCGTCTCCGCCGGCGACGTCGATCACGAAGATCTGGGCGTCCACCAGGCCGTGGGAGAAGGTGGCGGTGAGGTTGTCCCCTCCTGACTCGACCAGGACCAGGTCCAGGGGGCCGGCAGTCTCCTCCAGTTCCTCCACCGCCTCCAGGTTGGCGGAGATGTCGTCCCGGATCGCGGTGTGGGGGCAGGCGCCGGTCTGTACGGCGGTGATCCGTTCCGGGGGCAGCACCGCGTGCTGGAGCAGGAACCGGGCGTCCTCCCGGGTGTAGATGTCGTTGGTGACCACGGCGAGGGAGTACTCCTGGCGCAGCGCGCGGCACAGTGCGGCGACGGTGGCGGTCTTCCCCGAGCCGACCGGTCCGCCGAGTCCCACCCGCAGCGCCCGGAGTGATCCGTCGGCCGCCCGGGGTGGAGGGGTGCGGTAGGTGACCCGGGGCGGGCGGGTGTCGCCGTTGTGGTGGTCCAGGTGCATGGGGCGGCTCCGGGGTGGTGGGGTCAGGAGGCGAACAGCCGGGTGGTACGGGCGGCGTGCCGTTCGGCGGCGATGTCCAGCAGCGGCGATCCGTCGGCGGGCAGTGCCCGCACCCCCTCGGACCGGGCCGACCGCGCGGCCTGTTCGGCCCGTCGGGCGACCTGGTCCACCTCGGGTGCCAGTTCGGCCTGTACGGCGGTACCGGCCAGGGGGTCCAGGCTGAGCAGCCGTACGGCGGCGGAGACGGGGCCGGACACCGACTCGTGGGCCAGGAGGTACGCCGCCTCCCGGGGGCCCAGCCCGGCCGAACGGGCCAACAGCCCCCACACCACCGGCTGGTGGGCGCCCCGGGGGCGGGCCCGGGCCAGCGCGTCGAGCGCCGGCGAGGGCCAGGTGGCGCGGGCGGCGCGGAGCAGTTGGCGTCCCAGACGGCGGCCGGCGGCCCGGAGGGCGGGCGAGGGGGTACGGGCCTCCAGGGCGGTGTCGAGGGCCAGCGGGTCCACCCCGAGGGTGGCCGCGGCGGCCGTGGCGGCAGCGCTGAGGCCGGTGGTGTGCAGGCGGCCCCGGCAGAACGCGGCGAGGGTCGCGGGGTCGCGTACCCGGCCGGCGGTGACGGCGGCCTCGGCCCCGCCGGAGTGGGCGTGCCCTCCGGCCGGCAGCCGCCCGTCGGCGAGGAGCAGCAGGGCGGCGAGCGGGGGGCCGGCCCGTGAAGCCGGGGGCGGTGTCGAGGGTGAGGAGGGGGTCATGGCGGGCCGGTCAGAAGAGGAAGTAGCGCTGGGCCATGGGAAGTTGGGAGGCCGGTTCGGGGTCGACCGGTTCGCCGTCGACGGTGACGGTGAAGCTGTCCGGGTCCACCTCGACCCGGGGGCGGGCGGTGTTCTGGCGCATGTCGTCCTTGGTCAGTCGGCGGGTGTCGCCGACCGGTGAGAACCTCCGGCCGAGGCCGAGGCGTCGGGGCAGGCCGTCCTCGACGGCCTGGACGGACACGAAGTTGACGGAGTTGGCGGCCGGCGCCCGGCCGGTCGCCCCGTACATGGGCCGGGGCATGACCGGCTGGGGTGTGGGGATGGAGGCGTTGGCGTCTCCCATCTGGGCGTGGGCGATCTGGCCGCCCTTGAGTACCAGCCGGGGTTTCACGCCGAAGAACGCCGGCTCCCACAGCACCAGGTCGGCGAGTTTGCCGGGCTCCACCGAGCCGACCTCGTGGTCGACGCCCTGGGCCACCGCCGGGTTGATGGTGTACTTGGCGACATAGCGACGTACCCGGTGGTTGTCGGCCCTGCCGTCCCCGGGGGCGGCGCCCCGGCGGACCTTCATCTGGTGGGCGGTCTGCCAGGTGCGCAGTACCACCTCCCCGATCCTGCCCATGGCCTGGGAGTCGGAGGAGACGATGGACAGGGCGCCCAGGTCGTGGAGCACGTCCTCGGCGGCGATGGTCGTGGGCCGGATACGGGACTCGGCGAAGGCCAGGTCCTCGGCCACGGCGGGATTGAGGTGGTGGCAGACCATCAGCATGTCGAGGTGCTCGGTGACGGTGTTGACGGTGTGTGGCCGGGTGGGGTTGGTGGAGCTGGGCAGCACGTGGGGTTCGGAGACCACCGAGATGATGTCGGGCGCGTGCCCTCCCCCGGCCCCCTCGGTGTGGTACGTGTGCAGGGTCCGGCCGGCGATCGCGGCCAGGGTGTCGCCGACGAACCCGGCCTCGTTCAGGGTGTCGGTGTGGATGGCCAGCTGCACCCCGGTCTCGTCACAGACCCGCAGGCAGGCGTCGATCACGGCCGGGGTGGCGCCCCAGTCCTCGTGGATCTTGAACCCCAGTGCCCCGCCCCGGAGTTGGGCGTGCATCGCCTCCCGGCTGACGGTGTTGCCCTTGCCGAGGAAGCCGACGTTCACCGGGGTGGACTCCATCGCCTCGAACATCCTCGCCAGGTGCCAGGAGCCGGGGGTGACCGTGGTGGCCTTGCTGCCCTCGGCGGGCCCGGTACCGCCGCCGATCAGGGTGGTCACCCCCGAGGCCAGCGCCTCGTCGGCCAACTGCGGGCAGATGAAGTGCACATGGGCGTCCACCGCCCCGGCGGTGAGGATCAGCCCGCCCCCGGCGATCACCTCGGTCTCGGGTCCGATCACCAGGGCCGGGTGCACCCCGTCCATGGTGTCGGGGTTGCCGGCCTTGCCCAGGGCGGTGATCCGTCCGTCGAGGACGCCCACGTCGGCCTTGACCACGCCGTGGTGGTCCAGCACCAGCGCTCCGGTGATGACGGTGTCCGGCGCTCCCTCCGCCCGGCTGGTACGGGCCTGGCCCATGGACTCGCGGATCACCTTGCCGCCGCCGAAGACGGCCTCCTCCCCGGCGAGCGGTCCCGGCCCGCCGGACAGGTCCCGTTCGACCTCGACGAACAGCTCGGTGTCGGCCAGCCGTACCAGGTCCCCGGTGGTGGGGCCGTACAGCTCGGCGTAGGCGGCGCGGGACAGTTCAGCCATCGAGGGCACCCCCGGTCCCGCCACGCAGTCCGGGCACCAGCCGTCGGCCGGCCAGCGGGACCAGCGCCACCTCGACCGGGATGCCGGGCTCGAAGCGCACGGCGGTGCCGGCCGGTACGTCCAGGCGCAGCCCGTGGGCCGCGCCCCGGTCGAAGTCCAGTCCGGGGTTGGCCTCGGCGAAGTGGTAGTGGGAGCCGACCTGCACCGGTCGGTCGGCCCGGTTCAGGACGGTCAGCCGGGTCACCGGACGGTCGGGGTTGATCCGTACCGGGTCCGGCGCGTGCTGGATCTCTCCGGGAATCACGGTGCCTCCTTCAGCAGATCGGCTGGTGGACCGTGACCAGCTTGGTCCCGTCCGGGAAGGTGGCCTCCACCTGCACCTCGCGCACCATCTCCGGCACGCCCTCCATCACCTCGTCGCGGGTGAGCACGGTGCGTCCCGAGGACATCAGCTCGCTGACGGTACGGCCGTCCCGGGCGCCCTCCAGGATGTGCGCGGTGATCAGGGCGACCGCCTCCGGGTGGTTGAGGGACACCCCACGGGCCCGGCGCCGCTCGGCCACGTCGGCGGCCACGTGGACCAGCAGGCGTTCCCGCTCGTGCGGGGTCAGTCGCATGGCGTCCCTCCTCGATGGACGGCAGTGGCGCGCCCGCCCCGGGGGCCGGAGCGGCCAGGCAACGCAAGCTAGTCCGGCGGGGTTTCGCGGACGTTAACCCCACCGCCGTCCCCTGTTACGGTCACCGCCGGTGACGCCGCGTACGGGCCGGGGGCGCTCGGACGAGCGGCGTACGGGCCGGGGTCGCGCCGGGGTGGGAGGCGCCGGGCCGGGCCTCGACCGGCCCACCCCGCGCGGGAGTTCGCCCTCCGACGTACGCCGGGCCCCGCGCCCGGCGGCCTCCGGCACGGGCCCACGGCACCGCGTGGGACGCGGGCGGCGGAAGTCGGTGCCGCCTGGGAGGGGCCGTTGTCAGTGGGCCCGGCTAGGTTCTTGGGTGTTCCACCGCACTGGTGTGGACGAACCCCTTTGTCATGCATGGGAGATGGTGCGTTGTCGGTCTGGGAGAAGTCGAGCGCCGCGCGGGTGATACCCCCCGCGCGCCCCCGGAAGCTCGCCAAGGTGCCGTTCGTCGAGCTGGCCGACGGACGACTACAGGGAGTGGTGTCCAGCGGATCGGACATCGGCCGGGTCTACGTGTCCTCGGTGGAGGCGGCCACCTTCACCTTCGCCTGCAGCACCAACAACAACCGGCCCTGCGGCGGTGCGCGCGGGACGTTCTGCAACCACCTGCGCGCCCTGGTGTCCGAGGCGGTGCTGCAGTACGGCGCCGCACGGGTGACCCGCTACCTCCGGGTCGACCTGTCCGACCCGGAGCCGGACGTCATCGCGCTGACCTCCGCCATGACCGGCACCCGTCCGGCACAGGGCGACGCCTCGGCGGCGGCACCGGTCTTCAGCCGCTTCCTGCGCCACCTGGCCTACCTCGAACTGGAGCCCACCACCGCGCCGTTGCCGGAGATGCAGTGGTTCCCCTCCACCCGGGCGGTGGCCTGATGCGTACCGACCTGCTGCCCGAGACCGTCGACGGCCTCGACGAGGCGCTGGACGCCGTGGACGCCTTCGACCAGGTGCTCCTGTCCGGCCTGCTGCGACCCCAGCCCGCCCAGGCCGCCGGCCTCACCGCCCTCGCGGACGCGGTCGCCGGTAGTCCGCTGGCCGCCCGGGTCGCCGAGGCGGCCGACAAGGCGGTCGCCGGAGCCGCCGGCGAGGACCACCTGCTCGCGCTGGCCGCCGCCCGCGCGGCGCTGCTCGGCTCCGTGCACGACGCCCTCCAGGCCCGGGTGGACGAGGTCACCGGCCGGCCCCGCGCCGAGGAGAGCCCCGGGAGCCGGCCCTCCGAGGAGCCGTCGGCCAACCTCCTGGCCGCCGCCCGCACCTGGCTGTGCGACCTGGCGCGCGCCGGCTGGCAGGGCATCGACCACGAACTGGTCGCCGGCGCCGCCCCGGTGGTCTCCGCGATGCTGCCCGAACCCTCGCTGCGCCGCCCGGCCACCCTGCTGGACGGCTTCGCGGCCGAACTCGCCGCCTCCTGCCCCGGCACGACCCTGGACCGGGTGCCGCTGCGCCGCTGGGCCGACCTGTGGTCCCGCGCGATGCTGCTGACCGTGCCCGGGGCGACCGCCTCCCCCGCCACCGGTACGGCCACCGGACGGCTGCTGCCCCTCGGGGTCGACCTGCTGGAGCACCCCACCGCCGTACAGGCCCAGGTGCACGCCGTGCTGGAGCCCGAGGACGGCGGGGCGCCCCTGCTGGTGCGGGCCACCGCCTCGGCCCCGAAGCCGGACACCGTGGTGGAGGCCGGCCTGTGGCAGCTGCTCAGGCCCCGGTTCTCCCTGCTGACCGCACTGGGCGAGGGCCGTTCGATGTGGCTGGACGGGATGCCGCTGGCCGCCGGGGGTGACCTGGTCTGGGACGACGAGCGGGCCCGACCGGACGAGCCGGCCGACGCCTTCGCCACCGCCCGGGTCGCCCTGTCCACCGCGACCACCGCGCCCACCGCCGCGCTGGACCGCCACCCGGCCGCCCTGGCCGTGCCGGTCCTGCTGGAGGGGTACGGAGTCGACGACGGGGAGGACACCACGGTCCTCGACCTGCCCGGTTGCCGGCTGGCCGTCGCCACCCACCGGGTGCCGTCCGCCGGCCCGCTGACCCCCGAGCGGATCGCCTCCTCCCGGGCCTGTGTCGGTCTGCTGCGCTGGGACGCCGGGGAGTTCCTGCTCCAGCCCCTCGCCGTGGAGACCACCGTGCGAAAGAAGCCGGTGACCGTCCACGCCGGTGCCTGGGCCGGTGGCACGACCGACAAGGCCGGCGCCCGGGCCGAGAAGGCCGCCACCGACGCCGTCGACAGGCTGCGCGAGCGCGCGGGAAGGCTGCTGCGGAAATGACCGAGCACATCAGCGAACCCGTCGGGGCCACCGCCCCGACACCGGCAGCCGACGGGGACGACGGGCCGGACCCCTGCGACAACCGCCGTCAGGTGCTGTACTGGCGGCTGCTGGCCCGCCTCTTCGACCACGAGGAACAGCCCGCCCTGGAGTCGGCCAGCCTGGCGGTCGTCGAGGACCTCGGACTGCCCACCGCCCTGCTGGACCCCGGTGTCTCGGTGGACACCGTGGTGCAGCGCCACCCCGAACTGGCCGACGCCTTCGAGGGGTTGATGGCTCCCGAGCCGGAGGAGGACGGCGGCCGTGACCGGCCGACCGAGGTGTGGCGGGCCGCGCTGGCGTCCAAGGTCCTGCTCAACGTCTTCTCCTCCGGGTCCGGCGCCGTCACCGCCGAGGGGCTGTCCCGCTGGCAGTCCGACGCCGGCTGGCTGGAGCGGGCGTTCGGCTGTGAGCCCGGCGGGCTGCGGGGCGGGCGCGGCGGCTCCGGCCCGGACCTGGGTGGGGCGCTGGCCGCCCTCGGCCCCGAACTGGGCGCCATCGAGGCGGAGTTGGTGTCCCGGATGCGGCTGCGGGAGGTGCTGGCCGACCCGGTGCTGGCCGCGCGGCTGACGCCCAGCATGTCGCTGATCGAGCAGTTGCTGCGGGACAAGTCCAACCTCTCCGGGGTGGCCCTGGCCAACGCCAAGTCCCTCATCCGCCGTTACGTCGACGAGGTCGCCGAGGTGCTGCGCACCCAGGTGGAGAAGGCCACCGTCGGCGAGGTGGACCGCTCGGTCCCGCCCAAGCGGGTGTTCCGCAACCTGGACCTGGACCGCACCCTGTGGAAGAACCTCACCAACTGGAGCCCGGAGGAGGAACGGCTCTACGTCGACCGCCTCTACTACCGCCACACCGCCCGCAAGACCACGCCCCAACGGCTGATCGTGGTGGTGGACCAGTCCGGCTCCATGGTCGACTCGATGGTCAACTGCACCATCCTGGCCTCGATCTTCGCCGGGCTGCCCAAGGTGGACGTCCACCTCATCGCGTACGACACCCGGTCCATCGACCTGACGCCCTGGGTGCACGACCCCTTCGACGTACTGCTGCGCACCAACCTCGGCGGGGGCAACGACGGACCGCTCGCCATGGCGATGGCCCGACCCAAGATCGCCGAGCCGAAGAACACCGTGATGGTGTGGATCTCCGACTTCTACGAGTTCAACCGCTCACAGCCACTGTTCGAGGGCATCGAGGCCGTCCACCGCTCCGGGGTGAAGTTCATCCCGGTCGGGTCGGTGACCAGCTCCGGCCGCCAGGAGGTCAACCCCTGGTTCCGGGAACGGCTCAAGGCCCTGGGGACCCCGGTGATCTCCGGCCACATCAACAAGCTGGTCCACGAACTCAAGACCTTCCTCACCTGAGGCCGGGCGCCCGGCCTCAGGTCGAGCCCGCCACCGGTGGGCCCTCGACCCGGCCGGCCTCCCGCCCCCCAGCACCGTTCGGCGCCCCCGGGCGCCCCACGACACCTCTCACCTCGTTCCGTTTCCATGAAAGGCCCCGCCATGTCCGACCTGTTGCGTGCCCCCGCCGAGATCAAGTACGCCGAGGAACTCGACTGGCTGGAGTCCGTCGACGACAACCCCAAGCCGTTCTCCTGGCGCCTGTCCCCGAAGATGGTCCGGCTGTTCATCCTCGGTTCCGAGCGCGCCGACGGCCTGGATCGGGAGATATCCCAGAAGTGGTTCGGTGACCGCACCTTCGTCGAGCGCTCCATCGTCACCCTGGCCTCGGACCGGGGGCTGCTGCTCATCGGCGACCCCGGCACCGGCAAGAGCTGGCTGGCGGAGCTGCTGTCCGCCGCGATCTCCCGCAACTCCACCCTGGTGGTGCAGGGCACCGCCGGGACCACCGAGGACCACGTGAAGTACTCCTGGAACGTGTCCATGGTCATCGCCAAGGGGCAGTCACGGGAGTCGATGATCCCCTCGCCGATCATGACCGCGATGGAAGCGGGCGTCATCGGCCGGTTCGAGGAGCTGACCCGTTCCACCAGCGACGTACAGGACGCGTTGATCTCCATCCTGTCCGAGAAGTACATCTCGGTCCCGGAGTTGGAGAACCAGGGCGACGACAGCGACCACGTCAGCGACAACATCGTCTTCGCCAAGCCGGGCTTCTCCGTCATCGCCACCGCCAACAGCCGCGACCGGGGCGTCAACGACCTGTCCTCCGCGCTGAAGCGCCGCTTCAACTTCGTCCGCATCCCGGTGGTGACCAACAAGAAGAGCGAGGCGGAGATCGTACGGTTCCGCACCGAGGAACTCCTGCGCCGCCACTCCATCGACCTGGACGTGCCCCCCACCCTGCTGGACGTGCTGCTCCAGAGCTTCGCCGACCTGCGGGCCTCCGCCGCCGCGGCCGGCAGCGACGAGGAGAAGCTGGAGTCCGCGCTGTCCACCGCCGAACAGATCGGCGTGCTGGAGGACGCCGTGCTGCACGGCACCTTCTTCGGCGAACAGTCCCTGACCGCCCGCACCCTGGCCTCCTCGCTGGTCGGCTCCCTCGCCCGACGCGAACCGGAGGACCTGGCCATCCTCAACAAGTACCTGCACGGCGTCGTCGAGCCGCGCAGCAAGCAGGAGGGCGGGGCCTGGCCCGAGTTCCTGGAGGGCGGCCGTGACGCGATCGCCACGCTGTCATGAGCGGCGCCGAACAGAGTCCGTTCGCCGCGCTGCGGGGCCAGTTGCACGAGGCCGCCACCGCGTTCGCCGACGGACCCCGGGCCCTGGAGGGGCTCCTCCTGGGCATGGTCGACGACGTCGACCGCGCCGTCCGCGAGCCTCTGGAGATCTTCCCGGTCTGCCACCACTCCCCCGCCTCGGCGCTGGCGATGGCCCGGCGCCTGCGGGAGAAGCAACCCCGGGTGGTGTACCTGGAGTTGTGCGAGGACATGACGCCGCTGCTGACCGAGCTGCGCAACTGCCGGCTGCCGGTGGCCGTGCAGTCCTTCGCCAGCGAGGTGGACGGCTTCCCCGCCGAGTGGGCCCCGCTGTCGGTGGTCGCACCGATCACCGAGGCCTCCGCCGAGTACCAGGCCATCGCGTACGCCCTGGACACCCCGGACGTCGAACTGGTCCTGGTCGACCGGTCCTCGGACCACGTCTACCAGTGGGACCGGTCCCGGGGGCGGGCCGAGGAGGGGGCCGATCAGCCGGCTGAGGAACCGGAGGCCGGGCTGCACGGCGAGGCCGTCGGGGTGGAGATCGGCGACCTGCGCCCCCGTTTCGCCGACCTGGAGGAACACCTCCTGCGCAACGGCAGGGTGCGGCACTGGTCGGAGTGGTGGCACCAGTACGTCGAGGTCCCCCTCGGCGACAGCGACCACGACACCTACCGCCAGGTGATGTTCCTCGTGGGCAGCCTGTTCCGCCGCCTCGCCCCCGGGGACGGGAACCAGCTGCGGGTGGACGAGGACCGCGAACGGTACATGTGGACCCGGATGCGCGAGCACCTGGCCGCGAGCGGCACCGACCCGTCGGACTGCCTGTACGTCTGCGGTGCCTTCCACGCGGCCAGCCGGGTCGAGGAGTTCGGCCTGCACGGCACCGACGGTTTCGCCATCCCGCCGCGTACCGGCACCACCTGGCAGTACGGGCTGATCCCCTCCAGCCACGCGTCGATCGAGGCCCAGTTCCACCTGGCGTCGGGATCGGTGTCGATCGCCGCGACCGAGTGGGCGAAGAACCTCAAGCGCACCCGGACCCAGCCCTACCGGCTGGAGGGGCAGGCCGGCACCCGGAAGTCCCGGGCGAAGAAGTCCGGGCCACCGCCGGTGGCCGCCCCCGAGGTGGTCACCGCCGACCGGCTCTCCGGCTTCCTGCGACGCCCCCCGGTGCTGGACGGCCTGGACGAGGCGGAACTGCTGGGCTGGTCGGTGGACATCGTGCGGGCGGCCCGACGCAACGGTTACCTCGCCTCCACCGCCGACTCCATCGCGGTGTTCGAGACCTCGATCCTGCTCGCCGGGATGAGGGACCGCGCCAAGCCCACGCCGTACGACTTCCAGGACGCGGCGATCACCTGCATCGAGAAGGACTCGGTGCCAGGGCGCCGGGACGTGCGCCGACTGGTCGAGATCATGATGGGCGGCGACCGGATCGGCCAGGTCGGGTACGACGCCCTGCCACCCCTCGCCCGCGACGTCCACGACCGGCTCGCGCCCCTGGGGCTCAAGCTCCAACAGCGCGGGGTCCAGCGGGCCCTGCTGGACATGGCCTCCGACCCCGGACTCCAGGCCTGCTCCGACGTGTTGTGGATGCTGCGCCAGCTGATGCCCACGCACGCGGTGCGCCCGATCATGGGGGAACGCCGCCTCGGGGAGCGGTCCATCCAGGAGTCCTGGGACCTGGCGCTGGGCACCCACCAGAGGTCCCTGATCGAGCTGGGGTACGAGGGGGTGAGCATCGAGCAGGTGCTGGAACAGCGCCTGCGACGCCAGGCCTACGGGCCCCGGGCGACCACGGCGTCGGCGCTGGCCGCCGTCGAGGACGCCACCCTCTACCTCGGCAGCCGCCGCCTGGCCGACGAGCTGGGCCAGCGGGCCCTGGAGGTGCTGGCCACCGAACGCACCGTGGACGGCGCCCCCGAGGTGCTGCGCCGGGTGCGGCGGCTGCTGGCGTACTACCGCACCAACGAACCGGCGCTGCCTCCGTGGATCGAGTCCTTCGTCAAGACCGGGTACGCGCACTACTGCACCCTGCTGCCGACGGCGTTCGCGGACGAGGAGGCGACCGTCCAGCAGGTCGCGGCCATGCTGGGCTTCCTGTTCAGCATGGAGAGCCTCGCCCTGTCGCTGGGCTGCGACCGGGCGCAACTGGAGCTGGCCGTCGCCCAGTCACGCCCCGGCGAACCGTCCCGGACCGCGCTGCTGTGGGCGGCCCAGGTGCAGCTCGGCACCCTCTCCCGGACCGAACTGCGGGCCCGCTGCGCGGAGTTGCTCGCCAATCCCCTGGTGGTGCCGGCCTACCCCCGGTACCTCAGCGGCTTCGTGCACGCCCTGGAACCGGTTCCGGGACTGGCCGACGTGGTGGTGGAGGCGGTCTCCAACGCCTTCGGCAGGCTGCCCGATCCGGTGCTGCTGCCCTGGCTGCCCTCGCTGATCACCACCCTGCGGTCCCAGGCGGGCGAGCTGGCCCCGCTGCTCATACGGGAGGCCGGGCGGATCATCCCCGCCCGGCTGCCGGAACTGGACGCCTGGGTGCCGCCCTGGCGCGCGGCCCCGGTCACCGCCACCCCGTCCCGGGGCGAACGCAGGGGGGTCCCCCTGCTGGCCGCGCATCCGGTCACCTGTGACGCGGTGGCGGAGCTGTTGGGCTGCGAGGGTTCCTGGTCCTCGCCGGAACCGGCTCCGACGGGCGCCGTGCTGACCCGACGGCACCCCGAGACGGCCGCCGCCCTGGCGGTCCTGCTCGACGCCTGACCCGCCCCACGACGCGGGTTCCGCCCGGGTGCGGGCCAGGGCGGAACCCGCGTCGTGGGGGGCCTGGAGGGCCGCGCCCGGTGGGGCCGCCCGGAAGCGGTCCCGGCGCGCGTGCCCCTCGCGGCACTCCGGGGGTGGGGGCTCTGCGGACGGGGATGGTCGCTGTGGGTCGCCGTGCGGGGGTCGGTCGGCTCGCCGGAGGGTCACGGCCGAGGCAGCCCGGGGTTCAGGCGCCCCGGGGTCGTCCCGCACGCACGGCGCTTCGGGTGGGGGGCTCGGGCCGCCGGTGGTGGCCGCTTCGGCCTCAGCGGTCGGCGCCCGATCGTGGTGACGCGGAGGGGGCCGGTGGCCAGCGCGGTGGCGTCCCCGCCCGGCGGCGGCTCAGACTCCCCGGCGCCCCGGAGCACCGACGGCGGGGCACCCCATGGGGAACGTCCTTAGGCTCGACCTCAACGCGGCGTGCCGAGGCCCCGGTGCTCCCCCGCCCCGAGGACCTCGCGGACCAACTCCGGGGCCCACTCGACGTATTCGACCCCGGACCCGTCCGGGTGGCGGGCGTAGAGGAACCGCCCGGTCCCACCCTCGGTCAGCGGGGTGGTGAGGACGGCGCCGGCGTCCTCCAGGGTCGCCCGGAGCGCGTCCAGGTCGTCGACCACCACGGTGGCCGAGGCGTGGGCGTACTGCGCGCGTTCCTCGGCCGGCCCGGCGATCACCAGAAAGTCGCCCACGGCGGCGAGGTCGACCCCCTGGAAGGCGAAGCGCAGATGGGGCTCCTGCCCGGTGAGCCGCCGGAGCAGGGGCAGCGCGGACTCGACGTCGTCGGCCCACAGGCGCGCGTAGGTCCTCAGGATGGTCATGGGCTCTCCCCCAGGTCGCTTCCGGTCTCCCGGGAACCGTAGGTACGTAGGCTCTGAGCGGGAAGAACGCACTTTTCGGTGAGAGGGGCACCCGATGGAAACCGAGCAGGTCGGGCGCGTGCCCGAGGTCGACGGGGAGAGGGCGCGGGCCCAGGCGCTGGCGCACGAGGTCTTCGTGAGCGTGGCCAACAAGTGGGCCCTGCTGGCCCTCAACGTGCTGGGCGACCGCACCCTGCGGTTCACCGGGCTACGGCGGGAGATGCCGGGCGTCAGCCACAAGATGCTCACCCAGACCCTCCGCCAACTGGAACGGGACGGGCTGGTGCGTCGGACGGTGTACGCCTCGGTGCCGCCGCGTGTGGAGTACCAGCTCACCGAGGCCGGCGGGGCGCTGCGGGACACCGTCAACGGCATGTGCGCCTGGTCCCGCCGGTACCTGGACGAGATCCTCGTTGCTCGCAAGGACTTCGCAGCTCGACAGGACCTCGCAGCTCAAGAGGACCTCGCTGTCGGGGAGGACTCCGCGTCCGGGGAGCGGGACGGGGGGCGGTGACCGACCTCGTACCTCCGCCGGCCGGGTCGGGGGCCACATCCCGGCACCCCGGCACCCCGGGTTCCCGGCGCTCAGCCGCACCCCGGCGCCCCACGCCCCGCGCCTCGGTGCCCCGGCGCCGACCGGCCCGGTTCGATAGCGTCGAGGGGTGACAGCTGCGACCTCCTCCCCGGCCACCGGTCCCGACCCCTCGGCGTCACGCGGTGGCGTGCAGTCCGTCGCCCGAGCGGCGCGACTGCTGTCCGCCGTGGTGGACAGCGGCCCCTCGGGGGCGACGCTCACCGAACTCGCCAAGACCACCGGGCTGAACGTCAGCACGGTGCACCGGCTGCTGAACACGCTCTCGGCGGAGGGGTTGCTGTGCCGCGCGGCCGACCGCGAGCGCTTCCTGCCCGGACCGCTGCTGCTGCGGCTGGGCCGTCAGTCGCTGGCCACCTCCGGGCTGCCCGAAGTGACCGCCGCCCTACGGGAGTTGGCGGACCGTACCGGGGAGACCGCGAGCATCGGGATGCGCCGCGAGGACGGGGTGCTGGTGCTGCTGTCGGTCCAGTCCGACCAGCCGCTGCGCTACCTGGGCGAGCCGGGGCGGGTACTGCCGGCGGACGCCTCCGCCATGGGCCTGGTGTTCGCCGCACTCCCCCCGGAGGACGGCGACAAGGACGGGGCGAAGGAGGCCGCCGGGCACGGCACGGGTGACGGCGCCTCGGAACCGCCCTCCTCACGGTCGTCGGAGGACCTCCCCGAGGAGGGTGAGCGGGCGGCCTGGAACACCCGGGTCGACATCCTCGCGACCGGTTTCCGTGGCTACGCGGTGTACGACGGTGAGGACGGGCTGCGGGGACTCGCCGCCCCGGTGGACAGCGGCTCGGACACCGTACGGCTCGCCGTGGACATCCAGGGGCCGTCCGGGCGGATGGCCGACGAGCGGCTGACCGAACTCGGCGGTGCCCTGTTGGCGACGGCGGAACGACTGCGCGGGCTGCCGGTGTCGTTGACGCTCGGCCGAATGTGACCGAGGTCCCACCGGGCCATGCGACGTCTCCGGCGCTCCGAGGGCACTCGGAGCGCCTTTCCGCGTCGCCCAGCCACGAGGTACCGGACGATCCCCCTCCGCTCCAACACCCGTACCGCGAGGGGCGGTTGAGGGCATAAGGGGCGACCCGCCCCGCCGCACCGGCAGGCCGTTTTCACATTGTGGCAATGCTTGGCGCATCATGAAAATCGACCGTTGACCGGCCGACTCCTCGGACGTAGCCTGAGGCACACGCAAAAGGGGCCGAAGCCACCGCGCCGGTACCCACGACAGCGGCATCCGCGAGGGGAGGGCGACGGCATGGGCAGCGGCGAGACCATCGTGATCTCCCCCAACCACCCCGTGTTCGACCTGCCCGAACTGGTCGCCCTGGAGCACGGCCTCTTCGCCGCCGCCGGTCTGGAGGTGACGGTCGCCGAGGGGTACCCGGTACGCGGGCAGAACCGCCGCGACCCCATCAGCCGCCGCAAGGAGGCCCTGTTCGAGAGTGAGCGGGCCGACCTGTACAACCTCTGCGAGTGGGGCGGCATCGACCGCCTGGAGCGCAACCGCCGTGGCGGCTACCTCGGTTACCTGCGACCGGCCGTGGTGGCACAGGCCCTGGTCAGCTTCGACCCGGAACTCAACGAACCGCACGACCTGGGCGGCGTCCCGGTCGGGGTGAACGAGTTCACCGGCTCCCACTACACCGCGCTGCACCTGCTGGAAGGCACCGTGCCCCGCGAGCGGATCGTGCTGGAGCACACCGGCCCGCCCGCCGAACGGCTGGCCGCCGCCAAGGCCGGCAGGCCCCCCGTGGTGATGCTGATGGAGCCCTTCCTCAGCCTCGCCCTGGAACGCGGCGCGCACCTGCTGGGCACCTACTTCTACCGGGGCAGCCAGGTGATGGCCCCCCAACTCCCCGCCTCCCGACGGGACACCTTCGTCAGCGTGGTCAACGAGGCGGTACGGATCATCAACGCCGACCGGCGGGCGTACGCCGACCGCGTCGTCGCCGAACTCGAAGGGGCACTGCCACCGGAGCGGCTACGGCCGGAGTACCACCGGTACACCACGGCGACCCCGTTCACCCAGCGCCGCTTCACCGAGAGCTACGCCTGGATGCGGTCCTGGCAGCTCACCGACGGCCGGCGCGGCTACGACTCCTTCCTCCAACTCGCCCAGGAGCGCCCCTGATGAGCGAGCGGACGCTGCCCGGCGCGCTGCTGACGCGCCGTCTGCACCTGGACTGCTGCCTGCACCACGGCGGCCTGTGTCCCTCGGCGTCCCCGCGCTGACGGCCACGGCACCACCCCTCTCGTCGTAGCCCCGCGGTTCGGCGCCCCACTTCTCCTCCCCTCCTCCGAGGCGCACCCGCCACGGCTGACCGGAGCGACCCGGAGCCCACCGGCAGCGGGCCGCCACGTCCTCGCCGTTCTCCCTCACCGTCCGCGCGAGACCGCGTGCCCCTCGGCCCGCTCGCCCTCCCTCGACACCGCCCACCGCGTTCCCTCCGTGTGCCCCAACGCGCCGCCCCCCAACGGGCCGCGCGCCCCGGGCCCCACCACCCGGTGGGACGAGTGCGGTTCGACGGCGGGGGACGACGACGTCCCCCGTCCCTCCCCGCCTTCGCCCTCCGTCCCTGGAGAACCCCATGCCAAGCTCACCCGGCACCCGCCGGCCCCTCGACCGCCGTACCGTCCTGCGAACGGGCGGCCTCGGACTCGGACTGCTGGGCCTCGGCCCGCTCCTCGCCGCCTGCGGCGACGCCGACGGCTCCCCCGGCGGGGGCCAGGGCCGGCGGGCCAAGGTCGAGGACACCCAGCCCGGCACCGCGAGCGCGGTGATCCGGCCGATATCCGAGCGCCGGAAACTGATCGGCGACCTGGACCTGACCTACGTCGGCGGCACCGGCCCCGGTGACGTACAGAACAAGCTGCTCTCCGGTGCCCTGGACGTCTCCAGCATGGGGCCGATCGGCGCCGCCGTGGTGGGCGACGCCGGCTCCGACGTGGTCATCTTCTCCACCAGCCTCGCCAACCACGTGGTGTGGCTGGTCCCGGAGAACAGCCCGTACCGGAAGGTCTCGGACCTGCGGGGCAGGAAGGTGGCGACGCCGCCCAAGAACAGCGACGCCTTCCGCTCCGCCCAACTCGCCACCGCCGTGCGCGGCGGCGACTTCGAGAAGGACCACAAGCTCCACCCCGGCGCCGTCCTGGCCGGCCTCGCCCTCTTCGAACGCGGCGACGTGGACGCCATCGTGACCATCGAACCCAACGCCACCCGGCTCGTCGGCAAGGGAGCACGCCAACTCGCCACCGTCAACGAGGAGTGGCAGGAAGGCACCGGCTCCGAACAGCGCCTGTTCCTCAACGGCCAGGGCGCCCGACGCGACTGGGTGGAGAAGAACCGGCAGACCGCGAAGGCCCTGGCCACCCTGCGGCTCTCCGCGCACCGGCACATCCACGACCGCCCCGAGGTGCTCTCCGAACTGCACCGCTACTACGGCATCCCGGCCTCGGAGAAGAAGGCCATCGCGCTGCTGCCCAAGAGGCTGGTGGACGTCTACCCGACCACCTGGGACAAGCGCACCTTCGCCAACATCCGCAAGCAACTCGACGTCGCCGTGGACACCGGGCTGCTGCCCAAGCCGCCCAGGCGGCCGGTCTACCAGGCACTGGACTGAGGAGGGCGAACCGTGAGCGACACCACCCTGCGCACCGCGCGGCCCCCGGACCGGGACGGCCCCACGGTGCCCCGACCGCCGGCCGACACCGGCCGTACACCGACGGCCTCCCCTCCCACCGGTGGCCCTCGGCCGACCTCGTACGCGCGCCGATGGGGCCGCGCCGTCCTGCCGGCCGCCGCGTTCCTCGCGGCGCTGGTCGGCGGCTGGCAGCTGATGGCCCTGCGCCTGGACAGCGTGCTGGTGCCCGACGTGCCCACCGTGTGGGCCACCCTGACCGCCACCGCCTCCGACGGCCACTTCTACGACGCGCTGGGGGTGACCCTGCTCCGGGTGCTGCTGGGCTTCCTGCTGGCCTTCGTGGTGGCGGTCGCCGTCGGGCTGGCCATGGGACGCGTGCCCTTCCTGCGGCGGTTCTTCGAACCGGCCGTGCTCATCGGGCTCACCGTGCCCGGTCTGGTGTGGGCGCTGCTGTGCGTGATGTGGTTCGGCGTCTCCCTGACCAACCCGGTGGTCGCGGTGGCGCTGTCGGCCGCGCCCGCCCTGACCCTCAGCGTGTACCAGGGCACCGTCGCCATCGACAGCGACCTGCGCGAGATGGCGCACGTCTACCGCTTCTCCCGCCGCGACCAACTCCGCCACCTGTGGCTGCCCTCGCTCCAGCCGGCGCTGCTCTCCGGCGCCCGACTGGGCCTGTCCCTGTCCTGGAAGGTGATCGTGCTGGTGGAGATGTTCGGCATGTCCAGCGGCGTCGGCTACGAGCTGAACAACCAGTTCGCCGCGCAGGACGTCGCCGCCGTACTGAGCTGGACCCTGCTGTTCGCGGTGGTGATGGCGGCCCTGGAGTACGGGGTGCTCCAGGGCCTGGAACGACGGCTCGGCCGCTGGCGCAGGGAGGTGGCCGTATGACCGCCCGGGTACGTCTGGAGGCGGTGGACAAGTCCTTCACCAGCACCCGGACCGGCCGTACCGAGACCGTGTTCGCCGGCTTCGACCTCACCGTCCACGAGGGCGAACTGGTCGCCGTGGTCGGGGCGTCGGGCACCGGCAAGAGCACCCTGCTGCACCTGGTCGCCGGACTCCAGCAGCCGGACGGCGGCTCGGTGTCCGACGCCGGGGCGGAGCGGCTGGGCGTGGTCTTCCAGCAACCCCGGCTGCTGGACTGGGTGTCGGTGCGCCGCAACGTCGAACTCGCCCTCACCAGCGCCGGACTGCCGGCGGCGGACGCCACGGCCGCCCTGGAGTCGGTGGGTCTGGACGGCTACGCCGAGCAGTACCCCTCGGTGCTCTCCGGCGGTCAGCGGCAACGGGTGGCGGTGGCCCGTGCCTTCGCCATCCAACCCGAACTCGTGCTGCTGGACGAGCCGTTCAGCGCCCTGGACCAGCTCACCGCGCGCCGACTGCGGCTGCTGCTCCAGGAGTTGTGGACCGCCCGCCCCCGTACCGGGTTGCTGGTCACCCACAACCCGCTGGAGGCCGCGTTCCTCGCCGACCGGGTCCTGGTGCTCGGCGGACGCCCCGCCACCGTCCTCGAGGAGCACGTCATCGACCTCCCCCGTCCCCGCGACCCGGAGGACCCGAGGATCTTCGACTGCCACAGCCGCGTCCTCACCGCGCTCGGCTGACCGGAGAACCTCACCCGCGCCCGTCGGTGGGCGCGGGCACCCACCCATCCCCTCGGGGAAACACCCGTTCCACGAAAGGAGCGTGCCTGATGGCACCCCGCCAGAAGATCACCATGGAGACCCTCTCCCTGGTCTTCTCCCTCCCCCAGCTCGTCGCCAAGGACGAGGGCTACTACGCGGAGGAGGGGCTGGACGTCGACTTCGTGCCCAAGGGCTACGACGCCAACGTCTCCCACGTCGAGGACCACGAACTGATCAGTGCCTTCGGCAGCCGGTCCAACTTCGAGAGCGGCGACGCCTCCCTCTACCGCGCCTGCGAGTGGGGGCAGATCCGCCGCTCCCACGACACCACCGTCGGCGGCCGGGTGGTCGGCAAGCGGGCGGCGGTCGGCAGCCAGGTGCTGTTCGTCCGCCCCGACGCCCCGGAGGTGCACCCGCAGGACCTCGCCGGCAAGGAGGTGGCGGTCAACTTCCACCACGGCTCGCACTACCTCGCCCTCCAGACCCTGGAGGGCTTCCTCCCCCGGGAGGAGATCAAGGTGGTGCACACCGGCGGACCCCAGCAGCGTTTCGAGGAGCTGCGCGACGGGCGGGTCACCGCCGCCGCGCTGATGGAGCCGTGGATCACCGTCGCCCAGAAGCAGGGCTTCCAGCCACTGGCCGAGGCGTTCTACGTCGGCTCCGAGATCGCCTCCCCCGAGGTCTCCCCGGAAACCTACGAGGCGCTCAACCGCGCCGTGGTGAAGGCCGTACGCAAGCTCCGGGAGGACCCCCGCCCCTACCTGCACCACCTCATCGCCGAGGTGCCCGAGGAGATCGACCCCACCCTCTCCCCGGAGGACTTCGCCCTCTGGAGGCTGCGCTTCGTGGACCCCGCGCCCTACCCCGAGGGCCAGTTCCAGCGCACCTACGAGTGGATGGTCAGCTGGGGCCTGATCGAGGAACAGGGCTCGTACAACAGCCTGGTCGACAACCTCATCAGCGCCTGACCCCAGCCGCTCCACCGCCCCGGAAGCGGGCGGCCGGGCCGGGGTGGGGCCGTCGGACCACGGCGGCCCCACCCCGGTACCCCGGTCCACGCCGCGCGCCCGGGCCCACCCACGAGAGGGCGGCACCCGTGCCCCGACACCGCGTCTGGCCGCTGTACGTCGGCGGGTTCCTGGGCCCGTACGGCAGCACCATGGTCACGCCGATGGTCCACGAGGTGGCCGAGGGACTGCGTTCCACCCCCGAGACCGCCGCCACCGCCGTGACCGTCTACATGCTGCCGTTCGCCGCGCTGATGCTGCTGTCCGGCACCCTGGCCGAACGCTGGGGACGCGGCCGGGTGCTCCAACTGGCGCTCGCCGGCTTCGTGGTGGCCACCGCGCTCTGCGCGCTCGCCCCCTCGATGCGCTTCTTCCTCGCCGCGCGGGTCCTCCAGGGCGCCACCAACGCCTTCACCACCCCCCTGATGGTGGCCGCCATCTCCGACCTGGTCCCCTCCCGGCGGCTGGGCCGGGCCCTGGGCTGGTTCGCGGCGGCGCAGGCGGCCGGCCAGGGCGTGAGTCCGGTGATCACCGGAGCCTCGGCCGCCGCGCACTGGCGGCTGGCGTTCCTGGTACCCGGGCTGTGCGCGCTGGTGCTGTGCGCCCTGCCGCCCTCCCGGGAGGCCACCCGGCGTACCGCCGAAAGCCGCGCCTCCTGGCGGGAGTTGGCCAACCGGCGACTGGCGCTGGGCTGCGCCGTCGCCTTCCTGTGCTATCTGGCGGCGGTCGGGCTCACCGTCCTGGCGGTACTGCGCGGGCACGACCGGTTCGGCCTAGGCCCCCTCGAACTCGGCCTGCTCAGCGCGGTGTTCGGCTGCGCCGGGATCGCCGGCGCCTCCCTGGTGGGCCCCGGCATGGCCCGGTGGGGGGTGGCCCCGTTCGGCCTGGTGGCGAACCTCGCCCTGCTGGGCGGGCTGCTCGCCGCCGCCCTCGGTCCCAGCCTCTGGGTGATGGCCCCGGGCATCGCCCTGGTCGGCCTCGCCGTCACCGGCCTGCGTTCGGTGACCAACACGCTGGCGGTCACCAGCGCCCCGGGCAACCGGGCCGGCGCCGCCTCCCTCGCGATGTCCGCCCAGTTCTTCGGCGGTGCCTGCGCGCCCCCGCTGTGGATGGCGACCTACGACCGGTGGGGCGACTGGGGGTTCGCGGCCACCGCCCTGGCACCCCTGGTCGCCCTCGCCGTCCTCACCTCGGTCACCCGCCGGGCCTCCCGGACCTCCCGGGCCTCCGCCCCGGGGCCCGGTGCCCCCGCCTCCGACGGCGTACGGCCCACCAGCCCCTCCGCCCCGACCTGAGGGGCGCGCCGCTCAGGTCGGGGTTGTCCCGCCCACGCGTCCCTCTCTTCGGGTGGGTGGCCGGGGCGGCGGGAAAGGGCGGGAGGGTGTGGGCTGGTCCACGGGCGCGGTGCTAAGCCGCGTCGGGGCGTCCCCGCCCGGGTCGGTCAGCCGGTCCAGACGCCGGTCCACCCCAGCACAGCCAGGGCCACCGCGGTCACCGCGCAGATGGCGACCTTCATCGGGGGCAGCCGGTCCAGCAGCACCACGTCCCAGTTGTCGACGTCGCCGGAGGCCAGCCGTACCACCGGGGACAGGGCACGGCCCAGGGCGAAGCCCACCCCGACGGCGACCGCCGTCACCACCGAGTCGCCGGCCAGCAGCACCCCGAGGGCGAGGACGTAGGGGGCGCTGGCCGACACGTAGGTGCGTACCCCCGTACCGAGTTCGAAGCCGAACTGGAGGGTGCCGCGCATCAGGTCGCGTTGGAGTACGTCCTGGGGGATCTGCCGGGCGTTCTGCGGCATCGGGAACGACAGCACGCCCGCGTCACGCCCCAGGGCGAGCAGGGCCGCCACCACGACCGCCCCGTGCCGCCAGCCCAGGGGCAGCGGCGTCAGCAGACCGGAGAACAGCCACAGCACCATGGCTGACAACAGGGCACCGAGGAGCAGCCCCACGGTGAGTACGGCCAACACGGTGGCCTGTCGATGCAGTGCCCGCCAACCTGGCGTGGCCAGCGCGTAGGCGCTGTTGCGGGTTCAAACGGAGCCGGAGAGCGAGAAGCCGGCCAGACCGCCGGTGATCGCCCAGGTCAGGGTCGGGGAGTACAGGGCCGCGAGGAGGGCCGCCAGGGCCAGCACCGCGGTGGGCACCGCCGGGTCCGTCAGCCGTCGGCGCCAGGCGCCGACGGCCGCGGTGTGCTCCCGGCGGTCCGACATCAGACGGTGCCCGTCATGGTGCGCCAGGTCTCGGGGCCGACGATGCCGTCGGCCTCCAGCTCGTGCCGGGTCTGGAACTTGGTGACGCCGGACTTGGTGGCCGCGCCGAACGCGCCGTCCACGGCGACGTCGTAGCCGTGCTTCTTCAGCATCTCCTGGGCGGCGCGCACCGCGTGGTTGTTGTCGCCGCTGCGGACGGTCACCACCAGCTTGGGCCAGGTGGTGGCGTCGACCGTGCCGGAGTCCTCCAGACCCTTGTCGAGCTGGAACGCCTTGACCTGGGCCTCGGTGTCCGGTCCGAAGACGCCGTCCGCCTCGGTGGCGAAACCGGCCTCGGTGAGCAGGTGTTGGATGGCGGAGGCGTCCGGGCCCTTGGTGCCGGAGGCGATCTTCGGCCAGGTGATGTCACCGGGGCAGCCGCAGTCCGTGGTGTAGCGGCAGATGGAGCGCACCCAGCCGGACTCCGTGCTGCGGTAGCCGTCGTGGCAGCGGCGTTCGATGCCGCAGCCGCAGCTGCCGCAGGGGTCGCTGTAGCGCCACAGCCAGCCGTCGTAGGTGCCCGAGTAGCACTGGTTGGGGCGCAGGGTCCAGTTGACGCCGTCGTTCTTGTGGAAGCCGAGGTGCTCGCCGCTCTCCTCGCAGGCGTCGACGAACACGGTGCTGGGGCCGCAGCCGGGCGAGCAGTCGTGGTCGGCGGCGTACGAGGGGCAGTCGCCGGTCCAGATGTCGTAGCCGTCGGCGTAGGCCTCCCGGGTCACCGAGAAGACGCCCAGGGCGGCGAAGCCCACGGCGGTCGCGGCCTGCACGAACCGGCGTCGGGGCAGGGCGAATCCGGTCGGGCCGCGCATCAGGCTCGCCGACCGGGGGCGGGAGGCGGGAGTCGGGGTGGCCGGGGTACCCGACCGACGCAGCATCGGGACGTCGTCGAGCGAGGGCATCAGGAGCTCCTTACCTGGCCGGGAAGATCGGACTTCAGCAACTCCAGCAGGGCCGAGGCGGAGCCCACCGGCTCCGAACGCCGCACCCTGCCGGTGCGGTCGACGATCACCGCGTACGGGGTCGCCAGGGCGTCGTAGGCCTCGAAGAGGTCGGCGCGGTCCGGGAGGACCGGGACGACCTCGTCGGTGGCGGTGACGGTGGTCTCGGCGTAGACGGCGCGTACCGCGAGCTGTTCGGGGGCCTCGCGCCGTACCCACTCGCCGGCCGCCGCGAGGACGTCCTCGCAGGTGTGGCAGGTGTCGCTGAGGAAGAGGAGTACGGCGTCCTGGTCCTGGCCGGCCAGTTCGTCGATCGCGGGCGCGGGGCGGCCGGGGTCGATGCCCACCTTCCGCGGGGAGGAGGCGCGTCGGGTGCCGCCGGCGCGGGTGAGCTGGTGCACCTGGCGGACCAGCCCGGCGACCACGAAGGCCAGCAGGGCGATCGCGACCCAGGAGACCAGGAGGGCGCTGGTTACGAAGTCCACGGTGCGGCGTCTCCTTCGGCCGGGTGGTGGGCCGGATTGTGCAGCGCGAGGGGCCAGTACCACAGCAGCGCGGTGAACGTGGCCACCGCGAGCAGCACGGTGGCCAGTTCGGCGGGGTCGGTGAGCAGGGGTACGGCGGCCTGGGCCAGGAGGGCCCCGGCGACGGCGAGCAGGGCGTAGGTGAACGCCCGGCCGACCGCCCAGCCGCTGAGCGGCACGTCGGAGCGGGAGCAGCCGCAGGGGCCGCCGCGACCGCTGGCCAGCACGTGGCGCAGGTAGCCGGTGTAGGTGCCGAACAGTGCCGCGCTGGCGGCCATCACCACCGTCACGCCCGTCCGGCTGCCCCCGAACAGGGCGACCAGACCGGCCAGGCCCAGGACGCCCTCGGCCACCGGCACGGCCAAGGTCACCGGGGGCACCGCGCGGCGGGGCAGGGTCCGGTGCTGGCGCAGCGCGTCACGGAGCGCCGACGGGGCGGCCACGTGTGAGGCGAAGCCGGTGAGCAGGCTGCCCAGCACGATGCCGACGGCCACCGGGGCGAGGAAGGTCGTCATGCGGTCAGTCCGCGATGGCCAGGGTGAGCCGTTCGACCAGGTCGGGTACGCGCTCGACCTTGGTACCGGCCAGCGGCACCACGGTCGCCCAGACCTTGGGGTTGGACAGGATGAAGAACGGCTTGCCGTCGGAGAGGGTGTCCCGGTACAGCTCACCGGACTTGACCTGGGCGCCCTTCCACGGGGGGAGTTGGGCGGAGTGCTCGGCGGTCACCTTGGACATCTCGACCAGCCCGAGACCCGGCACCTCCTTGATGACGCTCGCCGGGCGGGCGAAGCGGCTGCCGGTGTCGGCCTGGGGGGTCAGGGTGATGCCCTCGGTGTGCTCGGCGATGTGGAGGGTCCGCAACATGCCGAGCACGTCGCGCAGTTCCAGTCGGTACAGCCGGGTCACCAGGCTGAACCTCTTGCCCTGCCAGACGACCAGCATGGGCTTTTCCACGATCTTCGACTGGGCGTCGTACTCCCGCTTGGCCACGGTACGGAGGGTGCCGCCCTGGAAGGACAGCTCCGAGTCGAACTTCTCGACGCCGAGGGAGCGGGCGATGTTCTCGCCGAGCTGGGCCGGGCCGGCGGTCAGTTCCACCAGCCTGCCGTTGATGGAGACCTCGGCGACGGAGGTGAAGGGCAGCTTGAGGTCGAGCGCGCTTTCCAGACGGTACGCGGTGCCGTCGAGGGCGCGATGGTCGACGGTGGTGGCCGATGCCATAACGTCCCTCCGTTGTCCGGTTGTTGGCGGGAGATTAGTGACGCCGCGAAAGCATTGTCAATGTACAGTCAAAGAATCCGAACAGTCCGGCAACGGGGTCCTCAGGGCCGCACCACCAGCGGAAAGCGGCCGGCCGGACGGATCTCCCCGATGACCGGATGGCCCGGCACCTCCCCCACCAGCAGCAGTCCACCCGAGGTCTGGGCGTCCGCCAGCAGCAGCCTCTCGTGGACGGAGCCCGGCGAGTCGTCGAAGAGCGCGCCGAAGTCCGTGAACGGCGTGATCCAGTCCAGGTTGCGCCGGCTCCCGCCGCTGACGAACCCGTCCTCGACCGCCTTCCGGGCACCGGGGAGGTAGGGCACGGCCGAGGCGTCCACCACGGCGGTCACCCCCGAGGCGCGGGCCAGCTTGTACAGGTGGCCCAGCAGCCCGAACCCGGTCACGTCGGTACCGGACCTCACGCCCCGCTCCACCGCCGCCCGCGAGGCGTCCCGGTTGAGGGTCGCCATCGTCTCGACCGCCTCCGGGAAGACCGAACCGGTCGCCTTGTGACGGGTGTTGAGGACCCCGATCCCCAACGGCTTGGTCAGGGTCAACGGCAGCCCGGGGGTCGCCGCGTCCAGGCGCAGCATCCGGTCGGGGTGGACGACGCCCACCACGGACATGCCGTACTTCGGCTCCGGGTCGTCCACGCTGTGCCCGCCCCCCACGTGGCAGCCCGCCCCGTGGGCGACGTCCCGCCCTCCGCTGAGCACCCGTGCCGCCAGGTCCATGGACAGGGTCTCCCGTGGCCAGCCCAGCAGGTTGACGGCCGTGACCGGGACCCCGCCCATGGCGTACACGTCGGAGAGGGCGTTGGCCGCCGCGATACGGCCCCAGTCGTAGGGGTCGTCGACCACGGGGGTGAAGAAGTCCGCCGTGGTGACCAGTGCCCGTTCCTCGTCCAGCCGGGCCACGGCCGCGTCGTCGCCGCCCCCGTCGAGGCCCACCATCAGCTCCAGGGCGGGGTCGACCGCCGCGCCGTACTGTCCCGACAGGGAGGCCACCAGGTCGTCCAGCTCCCCCGGCGGGATCTTGCAGGCACAGCCTCCCCCGTGGGCCAGCTGGGTCAGACGGGGGGGCTCCTGGGCACGCGGCTCGCTCATGGACGCCGAACCTACCCCTCACCCGGCCCGCGCGGGAGGGGTGGCCGCCCCCGGGGGGGCTCCCCTCCCGGGGCAGGTCAGGGCGCCGGCGTCGGGGAACCTATACTTCCCGGCGGAGGCGGGCAGGTGCCTGGTGGCCCTCACGGTCTTCAACACCGATGTGGCCGGGAACCCCGGTCAGGCGGGTTCGATTCCCGTACGCCTCCGTGGGAGAGCCGATGGACGACCGCAGAAGACGGGTGCCCCGCACCGACGCGGTACTCGCGGACCCCCGGCTGGTCGCCGCCCGCGCACGGCTGGGCGCCCCCCTGGTGCGCGAGGCGGTCCGGGCCGCGCTGGAGCTGGTACGGAACGAGCGGCTGGACCCCGAACTGGCCGCCACCACCGCCCTGTCGCTGCTGCCCCCGACCGCCACCCGGCTGACACCGGTCCTCAACGCCACCGGCGTCGTCGTCCACACCAATCTCGGACGGGCACCGCTGTCCGCCGCCGCCCGGGAGGCCCTGGACGCCGCGGCCGGATGCGCCGACGTGGAGTTCGACCTCGGCACCGGTCGCCGGGGACGGCGGGGCGCCGGCGTCACCGAGGCCCTGGGCGAGGCGGTGCCCGACGCCGGGGCGGTCCACCTCACCAACAACAACGCCGCCGCGCTGACCCTGGTCGCGACCGTGCTCGCCCAGGGCCGGGAGATCATCATCAGCCGAGGCGAACTGGTGGAGATCGGGGACGGGTTCCGCCTCCCCGACCTGCTGGAGTGCACCGGTGCCCGCCTCCGCGAGGTGGGCACCACCAACCGCACCCACCTGGCCGACTACGCCCGCGCCGTCGGCCCGGACACCGCCCTGATCCTCAAGGTGCACCCCTCCAACTTCGCCACCACCGGCTTCGTCTCCTCGGTGGGAGTCCGCGAACTCGCCACCCTGGACGTTCCGGTGGTGTACGACATCGGCTCGGGCCTGCTGCGGCCCCACCCCGTACTGCCGGACGAACCCGACGCCACCTCCGCGCTACGCGCCGGGGCGCACCTGGTGACCGCCAGCGCCGACAAGCTGCTGGGCGGCCCCCAGGCCGGGCTGATCCTCGGCGAGGAGCCGCTGGTGACCCGACTGCGCCGGCACCCCCTGGCCCGGGCGCTGCGGGTGGACAAGCTGGCCCTGGCCGCGCTGGAGGCCACCCTCCGGGGGCCCGCCACCCCCGTGGAACAGGCCCTCACCGCCGACCCGGAACAGCTCCTGGCCCGGGCCGAGGCGCTGGCCGGAACCCTGCGCGACAAGGGGGTGGAGGCCTCCGCCACGGTGACCGGGTCCCGGGTGGGCGGAGGGGGCGCCCCGGACGTGGTGCTGCCCAGCGCGGCGGTACGCCTCGATGCCGGGCTGGCCGCCCCGCTGCGTACCGGCCGCCCCTCGGTGGTGGGGCGGCGGCACGACCAGGGGCTGCTGCTGGACCTGCGGACCGTCGCCCCGGAGGAGGACGACACCCTGCTGCACGCGGTGTTGGCGGCCCGGCACGGCGGCGGGTGACCGGTGTTCGTCATCGCCACGGCGGGCCATGTCGACCACGGCAAGTCGACCCTGTTGCGGGCCCTCACCGGCACCGACCCGGACCGTCTGGCCGAGGAACGGCGGCGGGGTCTCACCCTCGACCTGGGCTTCGTGTGGACCCGCGCGCCCGACGGGACCGCGTGGGCGTTCGTCGACGTACCGGGCCACCAGCGGTTCATCGCCAACACCCTGGCCGGGATCGCGACCGCTCCGGCCGTGCTGTTCGTGGTGGCGGCGGACGAGGGGTGGATGCCCCAGTCGCGGGAACACCTGGACGCGGTCGAGGCGTTCGGGGTGCGCCGGGGGCTGCTGGCGGTGACCCGCGCCGACCTGGCCGACCCGGCTCCGGTGCTCGCCGACGCCCGCGAACGCCTGGCCGGCAGCCGGCTGGGCGCGGTCGACGCGGTCGCGGTCAGCGCCCGTACCGGCGACGGCCTGGAGACGCTGCGGGACCGGTTGCGGGACCTCAGCGCTACGACCCCGCCCCCCGACGACGACGCCCCGGTACGGCTGTGGCTGGACCGGGCGTTCACCGTGGGCGGGGCCGGCACCGTGGTGACCGGCACCCTCACCGCCGGCCGGCTCACCGTCGGGGACCAGCTGGAACTCGCCCCCGAGGGCCGGCCGGTGACCGTACGGGGCTTGCAGTGCCTGGGCGACGACGCCGAGACGGTGACCGCGCCGGCCCGGGTCGCGGTCAACCTGCGGCGTACCCCTCGGGAAGTGGTGAAGCGGGGGCACGCCCTGGTCACCCCCGGCCACTGGTGGCGCACCGACACCGTGGACGTACGGCTGGACGAGGGGGCGTCAGAGTCTTCGGAACCCCCGGGGCCTCCGACGCTTCCAGCCGAACCGCTGGTCCACTGCGGTACCGCGATGACCGGCGCCCGGGTGCGCCCCCTGGGTCCGGGCACCGCGCGGCTGCGGCTGCGGACACCGTGGGACCTGCACCTGGGCGACCGGCTGCTGGTACGGGACCCGGGGTCACGGGCACTGACCGGCGCGGTGGTCCTGGACGTGGCCCCTCCGCCACTGACCCGACGGGGCGCGGCGTCCGCCAGGGCCCGGGAGTTGGCGACCCTGCCGGCGTCCACCGAACTGGCCGTGGTCCTGCGCCGGTTGGGCGTGGCGCACCGGGACGCCCTACGGGCCAGGGGCGTCCACCTGCCCCCGGTGCGGGAGTCGGGCCCGGGTGCGACGGAGCCGGGCGAGGGCCCGGTCGGCGCCCTGGGGTGGCTGGTCGACCCCGACCGGGCGGCCGAACTGCGCGCCAGGCTCGACGAGGCCGTCGACGTCCACGAACGGGAACGGCCCCTCGACCCCGGGCTGCCGGTGACCGAGGCCCAACGCGCGCTGGCCCTGCCGGTTCCCGAACTGGTGGAGGCCCTGGCCCGGGGCCGGCTGCGGGTCCGTGACGGCCGACTGCACCGGCCGGACGGCGAGGGGAGCCTGCCCGCCCCGCTCCGGGAGGCGGTACGACCGCTGTACGAGGACTTCCGGGCCGAGCCGTTCCAGGCGCCGACCGGACAGCGCCTGCGGGAACTCGGCCTGTCCCGACGGACCTTGGCCGCGCTGGTGCGGGAGGGGGCGCTGGCCCGCTACGGGGACGTGCACCTGCCGCCCGACGCGGCGGTACGGGCCGAGGCCCGACTCCGTTCCCTCCCGGGCCCGTTCACGGTGGGCGAGTGCTGTCGTGCCCTGGGGGCCAGCAGGCGGGTGGCCATCCCGCTGCTGGAGCACCTGGACCGCGCGGGAGTGACCCGGCGGGACGCCACCGGCCGCCGTACGGTGCGGGAGCGCTGACGCCCGAGTCCGGGTACCGGCCCGTGACGCGCGTGGTCCACGGGCGCCCACTGGATCAGCGGGTCACCCGTGGACCACGGGGTGTTCGGCCGGCGGGTCACACCGGCGCGTCACGGGGGTGCCGGTGTCAGGCCGCGTAGCCCTTCGGGGGGATGAGGGACGCGAGCTGGTCGAAGGACAGCCAGTAGATCTGGTTGCCGCCGAAGTTGGCCGGGTCGGCGATCAGCACGGTCCTGTTGGCGTCGTCGTAGCCGATGACCGAGAAGTAGTGGTAGATGGTCTGGTCGGACGGGTAGCCGGGGGGCTGGTTACCGGGCGGGGCCACGATGTTGGTGACCAGCGGGTAGTTGTTGTCGATGTCCAGCACGATGTCGCGCCACAGCAGGTCCTTCTGTCCCTGGGTGGGCGGGTCGTTGGGCATCTCCTTGGTCTCGTACCAGCCGGTGCCCAGGTTGGAGTTGAGCACTCCGGTGACCTGGCTGATGTGGTCGGTACCGCCCTCGTGGGTGCCCAGCTGCGCGGCCAGGTCGCCCTGGCTGGGCGGGTTGATCCGCGCGGAGAGGGCGATACGGGTGGCGGCGGGGCCGCACCAGTAACCGGTCTGCTGGACCTGGTAGTCGATCTCCAGCGTCTTGGACGCCTTCGCCTGGGTGCCCTTCACGTGGAAGCGGGTACCGGGCTCGTTCTGGCCACTCACCACGGCGGTGCCGTCGGAGGTGCCGAACTGGGTCACCGACACCGAGGTGGGGGCGGGCTTGCCCTGCGCCACGGCGGGGCTCACCAGGGCGGCGAGAGCGGTGCTGGTGACCACGGCGGTCGCCAGCACGGTGGACATGTGTCTTCTTCTCATGGGGGGTCTCCCATCGGGATGGTGAGGGGGGGGAGGAGACGGCGGGTGGCCGACCAGAGAAGCCACCCGCCCGGTGGGTGGGCCCGGTCAGGGGGTCGGGGACCGTTCCGCACGCGGGGCGCGTGTGGAACGGGGTGTCCTCGACGGTCCGGGCGGGCCCCGGGGGGGTACGGAGGGGGTGACGAAGGAGGAAGCGGTCAGGCCTTGAGCCGGCGGAGGATGCCTTCGAGGTCGCGGCTGAACATCTCCTTGCGGAAGACGTGTCCGCCACCCTCCTCGAACTGCTCGTGGGCGATGCCGGCCTCCTTCAGGCGGTCGCGGAACTCCCGCTGGCCGGCGAGCACCTGGGTCTCGGTGACCCAGTCCGCCCAGTTCACCGGGTCGGGGCTGGTGCCGGCGACCAGGAAGACCCGCTTGCCCTGGTAGCGGGAGACGTTCTCCACGGGGTTGTCGGCGGTGACCCGGGCCTCGTCCCACAGGGGCACCCCGTAGATGCTGCCGCCGGCCAGTTCGGCCGCCGCGGAGGAGACGTTGGCCCAGTGGGTGACCAGGCCGGCGTCGCGGCGGAGGCTGGCGGGGCCGGAGTAGGCGCTGACCGAGGCGAAGTGGCCGTAGTACTTGGCCGCGTACTTCAGGGCGCCGAAGCCACCCATGGAGAAGCCGGCCACCGCCCGTCCGTCGAACTCGGCGTGGGTGGAGAAGTTGGCGTCGATCCACGGCAGCAGCTGCTTGATGTGGAAGGACTCCCAGTTGCGGGGGCCGGAGTTGGAGTGCTTGGGGTTGCTGTACCAACCGGCGGGACCGCCGTCGGGCATCACCACGATGATGGGCTTGCCGGCGGTCAGCTGGCGGATGCCCGCCTTGTCGAAGGACCGGAAGTCCTGGTCCAGGCCGCCCCCGTGGAACAGGTACAGCACGGGGTAGCGCCGTCCGCTGTCGTAGCCGTCGGGGAGGAGGACGTTGACGGCCGGGTCCCAGTCGATCTCGTCGGTGGCGAACCGGTAGTACTTCATCCGGGGGTCGCTCTCCCCCCGGTCGGTGATCCGCAGGCCGAAACCGTCCTCAGCGGCCTGGGCACCGGTCGCCGAGGCCATCACGCCGGCACCGCCGAGCAGGGTCGCGGCGGTGGCGCCTCCCGCGATCTTGAGTACGTTTCGACGGGAAGGACGGGACATGGGCGACTTCTTCAACGCGACCTCCTGGTGGGGTGTGCGGGGAGGGGCAGGGGGTGCGGCACGAGGCCGCTGTCGTCAGGGGCGGGCCCGGGGAGACCCGAGGACTCGGAAGCCTTGGTGCGACAGAGGGAACCGGTCGGCGCGAACACCACGGGCACGGCCGTGGAACCGGCACGTTCGGATTCCGCGTCAGCGCTCCTGTGCTCGCGAGACGGGATGTTAGGTACACGACAGAGCGGAGGGGATCGAGGTTTTCGGTCCTGGTTGAAAAGCCCTTGTGGTGACGGGTACGGGGCGCCACCATCTGCCCATGCCCGGCGTTCTGCGGATCCACTTCAGCGACCGCGACTTCCGGTACGTACAACTGGCGAAGTCCGCGGATCCCATATGGGAGGCCATACTCGGGCTGCACGTCCTCACCACTCCCCCGAGCCGGCTGCCCCGGCACCTCCAGCCCTGGCGACGGGGGGCGGCCGAACGCCTCCAGAGCGAGGACCTCCGGGCCGCCTGCCACCTGCTGAACGACCTCGCCCCGGCCGACGCCCCCTACTTCCCCGACTTCCTGACCCCCGCCGAGTCCGAGGAGGGGATGTCCGCCGCCCTGTGCACCCTGCGGGCCACCTCCGGCGCCCGGCTGGCCCGCGAACTGCGGGAGGCCGCCCGGCACCGTGCCCTACCCCGGTGGACCGGCCAACTCGCCTCGGGCGACCGGGAGTTGCTCAACCGGGTGGCCGACTCCGTACTCCAGATCCACACCCAGCTGGTCGCACCCGACTGGAGCCGTGTCGCCTCCACCGTCGCCGCGGACTCCGAGCGGCGTACGGCCGCCCTGGAGGGCGGCATGGTGGCGCTGCTGGAGGGGCTGCGGCCCTTCGTGTGGCGGGACCCGGTGCTCACCGCGCCCTACCCGGTGGACCTGGACCTGCACCTGAGGGGACGCGGCCTCCGACTGATCCCCTCCTTCTTCTGCCACACCACGCCGATCGCCATCGCCGACCCCAACCTGCCGCCGGTGGTGGTCTACCCGGTCGCCCCCGAGCCCCGGCCGTCCCCGACCGCCACCCAGCGCTCGGAGGCCCTCGCCGCCCTCCTGGGCGCCAGTCGGGCCCGGGTGCTCGCCACGCTCACCGTCACCTCCACCACCGGATCGGTCGCCACCCGCCTGGGCATGACCGCCCCCTCGGTCAGCGGCCACCTCAAGGTGCTCCGGGGCGCCGGCCTGGTCCACAGCCAGCGCAGCGGCGCCCACGTGATCCACCGGCTCACCAGCCGGGGCCACCACCTGCTAGGCCGCTGAGCCCCCGGGAGACGTCAACTCCCGTCGGGGGACGGGGGGTTCGCCCCGTACGGGCCCCCTCGGGCACCGCCCGGGGTCAGGGGCCGACGCGCCGCGAGGGCCACCACACGACGGGGCCCAGGGACCGCACCAGGGCGGGTACCAGCAGCGACCGCACCACCAGGGTGTCCAGCAGTACCCCGAAGGACACGATGAAGGCGATCTGCGCGAGGAAGGCCAGCGGGATGACGTACAGCGCCGCGAAAGTCGCGGCCAGCACCACCCCCGCCGAGGTGATCACCCCGCCCGTGGCGGTGAGCCCTCGGAGGGTGCCGGCCCGGGTGCCGTACGACAGGGCCTCCTCACGGACCCGGGTCATCAGGAAGATGTTGTAGTCCACGCCCAGGGCGACCAGGAACACGAAGCCGTAGAGCGGTACCGAGGCGTCGCTGCCGGTGAGGCCGAAGAGGTGGACGAACACCAGCGACGCGACGCCCAGGGTGGCCGCGTAGTTGAGGGCGACCGTCAGCACCAGCAGCACGGGGGCCACCAAGGACCGCAGCAGCGGAACGAGGACGGCCAGGATCACCAGCAGCACCGTCGGCGCGATCACCGCGCGGTCGTGCGCGGCGGTGCGCTGGGTGTCGTACTGCTGGGCCGTGTAGCCGCCGACCAGGGCGTCCGCTCCCCGGATGTCGTGCGTCCGCTCCCGTAGCCGGACCACCGTGTTCTTCGCCCCGTCACTGTCGGCGCTGTCCCGGAGGGTGACGTCGATCCGCACCCGTCCGTCCACCACCCGGGGTTCGCCCCCACCGGGGCGGCCGGCACGCCCCACGTACGCGGCCGAGGCGACGCCCTCGGTGGCGCGGGCCACCTGGAGGGTCCGCTCGGCGTGGGCCCGCTGGGCCAGTACGACCGTGGGGTTGCCCGACCCTCCGGGGAAGTGCGCGCCGAGCGCCCGCTGTCCGGCCAGCGACGGGGTGTCCCGTACGAAGAGTTCGTCCAGGGGCACCCCCTTCGCGGACAGCGTCGGGGAGAAGGCCGCGCAGGCGAACAGCAACACCAGGGCGGCGGCCCACACCCGCCGTGGCGCCGCGTCCACCAGGGCCGCCACCTTCCGCCACACCCCAGAGCCGGGCACCTCCCCCTCCGGCCGCGCCGCGCCACGTCCACCGTCGTCGCGCGACGTCGTGCCGGACGGGGCGGAGGTCCTCGCCGGCCAGTACGCGGCCCGGCCCAGGAGGACCAGTACGGCGGGCAGGAAGGTCAGGGCGCTCAGCGCGGCGCAGACGATGCCCACGGCGCCGACGGGGCCGAGGGCACGGTTGTTGGTGAGGTCGCTGAGCAGCAGCGCCAGCAGGCCCAGGGCCACGGTGGCGGCACTGGCCGTGATCGCTCCGACGGAGCGGCGCACCGCCGCCCGCCCGGCCTCGAACCGGTCGCCGTGGACGGCGAGTTCCTCACGGAACCGGGCGGTCAGCAGCAGCGCGTAGTCGGTCGCGGCACCGATCACCAGGATCGACAGGATGCCCTGCACCTGCCCGTCGACCCGGACGTGGCCCCGCTCGGCGAGCGCGTACACCACCGCGCAGGCCAGCCCCAGCGCGAAGACCGAACCGAGGATGACCACCAGCGGGAGCAGCACGCTGCGGTAGACCAGCAGCAGGATGAGCAGGACCACTCCCAGGGCGACGCCCAGCAGGATGCCGTCGATACCGGCGAACGCGTCGGACAGGTCGGCCTGCACCACCGCGGGGCCGGCGAGTTCCACCGAGGTGCCCGGGACCCGTTCGGCGGCCTTCCTGATCGCGGCGAGCGCGGTGGGGTAGTCGTCCTGGGCGTCCGCCCGCAGCTGGACGACGGCCTGGAGCGCCCGGCCGTCCCGGGAGGGGAGGGCGGGTGTCACCCGGCCGGTGGTGCCGGGCACCCCGGCGAGGTCGCGCAGGGAGCGGGTGGCCTCGGTGCGCCGGGCGGAACCGACGGTGCCCTCGTCGGCCACCCAGACCACGACGGCCGGCACCGACTCGCCCTTCTCGAAGGCCCGTTGCAGTTCGCTGACCCGGGTGGACTCGGCGCTCCGGGGAAGGAAGGCGGCCTGGTCGTTGGTGGAGACCTCCCCCAGCTTCCCGGCGTACGGGCCCAGCACACCGCCCACGCCGAGCCACACCACCAGCAGTGCCAGGGGGATCAGCCAGCGGGACCGGTTCCGTACGAGGGGCATCGGGTTCTCCAGGCCTGGTTCTGTCGTCCGGGTTCTGAGGGGTGGTCAGCGCGCGGTGGGAGTCGACGCGGTGCCGCGCGGGACGACGACCACGGTTCGCCCCGTACCCCCGGCCGGTCCGTCCACGGCAAGCGCCGTACCGAGCGAGCAGCCCCTCGCGGGGAGGCCGATCGTACGTGCTCCATCGGCGACCGCCCTGGTACGGCACCCGGCCAAGGGGCGCGGAGGTCGGCCCGCGCCGTCCACGCGGGAGCGCCCCCGGGGCGCCGCTCCGTCGGCGCACCGAGCGGAGCGCGACGTGGGCGAGGTGACCGCCCGTCCACGCCGACCGCCCCCACACACACAGGCCGGCCGGGTCCGTCCGGCCGGCCTACACTCGCCGTCGTGGCAGCCACCGAGGCAGTGATCCGCCCGGCGGTCCCGGCCGACCTGGAGGCCGTGGCCGGGATCTTCACGCACTACGTCCGCCACAGCGTCGTCACCTTCGAGGAGACCCCTCCGCCACTGGCCGCCTGGCACCGGCGGTTCGACGACCTCACCGCGCGGGAACTGCCCTTTCTGGTCGCCGAGTTGTCCGGCGAGGTCGTGGGATACGCCTACGCGAGCCCGTGGCGCCCCAAGCCCGCGTACCGGTACACCGTCGAGGACACGGTCTACCTCTCCCCCGGCCGTACCGGCCAGGGCCTGGGCAGCACCCTGCTCCAGACCCTGTTGACCGCCTGCGCCCGGACCGGCGTACGGCAGGTGATCGCCGTCATCGCCGACACCGGTACCGGGACCTCGGTCGCGCTGCACCGCCGCTTCGGGTTCCGTGACGTGGGCCGGCTGGCCGCCGTCGGGCACAAGCACGACCGCTGGATCGACACCGTGCTGATGCAACGGACACTGGAGCCGCGCGGCGACGAGGGCCCGGCCCCGGGTCGGTGACCGGCGGGGCGCGGCCCTGCTCGGCCCCGCAGCCGCCATGCCCCCGGGGGCGCCCACGCCCGTGGGGCGCCGCCCCGGCTCGGGCCGACACCCGAGGCACTTGAAGCGGGGCCCCTTCGTACGGCCCCTCGTACGGCACTTCGTGCGGCGCCTCGTACCACCCGGCCCAGCACTGCCGGTGACCCCGGCCCCGAGGTCGGCCCGCCCGACGGCACCGGACGGCGGAAGTCGCCGCCCGGCACGGCATGGCGGGTGGCGGCCGGACGGGCGCGAGTTGAGCCTGGGCGCATGGGTACCGCGCACACCGCACCGTCAGAACCGGGGCCGCCGTGTCCCGGTGCCGAGGCCACCGCCCCCGACCGAGGGGCCGCCGTCCCCCCGCCGCGCGGTACGGGAACCGGCGTGCCCCGCACGCCTCCTCGGGCCCGGTCCGGTCGGCGAGCGGCCGACCGGTGTCCCCGTGGCCGGGCGCCGTCGCCGCCCCCGGGCGGGACCGGGACCGTACCGTCGTCCACGGCCGCGTCGCGGTCCGGTCGCGGCACGGCCAGCCGGCGGTCCCGGGCGACGACGGCGCCAGGTGCCGCCTCGTGACCCCGCGCGCCACTCCCCGTCCGCACTGGCTGTTCGGCGACCAACTCGGGCCCACGTTCATCGATCCGCGCGGCGACGGGCCGGACCGGGGCGCGCCCCTGGTCATGGTCGAGGCGTCCTCGGTCTTCGCCCGGCGCAGGTTCCACCGTGCCAAGGCGCACCTGGTGCTCTCCGCGATGCGGCACCGCGCGGCCGAACTCGGGGACCGGGTGCGGTACGTACGGGCGCGTACCTACCGCGAGGGGCTGCGGAAGGCGGTCGGCCACCGGGAGGTGACCGTCTGCCACCCGACCTCACGGGCCGCCCTCCGGCTGGTCGACTCGCTGGACCGGGTCACGGTGCTGCCCGCCAGGGGATTCCTGGTCTCCCACGGGGAGTTCGCCTCCTGGGCGGAGGAACGGGGCGGTGACCGGCTCCGGTTGGAGGACTTCTACCGTCGGGTGCGCCGCACCCACGACCTGTTGATGGAGGGCGACTCCCCGGCCGGGGGCCGCTGGAACCTCGACCACGACAACCGCGAACCCCCGCCGCGCGGAGCCACCGCCCTCGACGTACCGGAGCCCTGGTGGCCCGAGGAGGACGAGATCGACCAGGAGGTCCGGCGTGACCTGGACCGCTGGGAGGCGGACGGCACCGCGTCCTTCGTCGGGCGGGACGGTCCCCGGCTGTTTCCGGCGACCCGTCGGGAGGCGTTGGCCGCGCTGAACCGGTTCGTGGGGCACCGGTTGGCGGACTTCGGGCGGTACGAGGACGCGATGCTGGCCGGCGACCCCTGGATGAGCCACAGTCTGCTGTCCGTTCCCCTCAACCTGGGACTGCTGCACCCCGCCGAGTGCGCGGAGCGGGCCGAGTCGGCCTGGCGCGAGGGCGGGGCGCCGCTCAACAGCGTGGAGGGGTTCGTACGCCAGGTCGCCGGCTGGCGGGAGTACGTCTGGCACCTGTACTGGTACTTCGGGGAGAGCTACCGGCACCGCAACGTGCTACGACACCGCAGGCAACTCCCCGACTGGTTCCGGGAGTTGGACGCCGAGGCGGTCACCGCACGGTGCCTGGCCACCACCCTGGCCCAGGTGCGCGACACCGGTTGGACCCACCACATCCCCCGGCTCATGGTGCTGGGCAGCCGGGCGCTCCAGGACGGCTGGGACCCCGAGGCGGTCACCGACTGGTTCCACCGCTGCTTCGTCGACGGCTACGACTGGGTGATGCTGCCGAACGTCGTCGGGATGTCGCAGTACGCCGACGGGGGCCGGATGACGACCAAGCCCTACACCTCGGGCGGCTCCTACATCCGGGGCATGAGCGACCTGTGCCGCCCCTGCGCCTACCGGCCGACCGAGCGTACGGGCGAGCACGCCTGCCCCTACACCACGGGCTACTGGGCCTTCCTCCACCGGCACCGTCGGCGCCTGGAGGGCAACCACCGCATGGCCCGCGCCGTGAAGGGGCTGGACCGGTTGTCCGACCTGGAGGAGTTGCTGGAGCGCCACCGGTCCCGGGGCCAGTCCCCACCCTGACGGCGGGGCGGCCACCTCGGGAGCTACCGCGACCGGGTCGCCCTCCGGGGAACGGCCCGGTCGGCGCTCAGGAGTGGAGGGTGCTCTCCCTGCGTGCCCCGCCCTCCGTGGCCGGGTGGGGAGTGAGGGCGGCGGAGGTGACCTTGACGCCGCCCGGTCGGGGCGACGTGAGCGCGTAGGCGAGGCCGGCGCCGGCGGTGATGAGGATCGCCGCCAGAGGGGTCAGCGAGGCCGCGCCCGTACCGTGACTCTGCGCCAGCTGCCCGGTCAGCGCGGAGGCGGCGGACTGGCCGACGACGATCCCGGTGCTGGCCATGGCCATGGTGGTGGCCGTACGCCCTCGGGGCGCCTCCTGGGCGAGCACGCTGTAGAGGGTGACGAGTACGGGTCCGATGCCCACGCCGAGCACCAGCAGGGCGCCCACCACGGCGGGCAGGGAGCCGGCCAGCGGCAGGGCCACCGCTCCGCCGACCGCGACCCCGGCGAAGGCCAGCCACCGCCAACGCAGCGCGAACCGGGGGGAGAAGGAGCCCGTCAGCAGAGCGAGGGCGGCCGACCCCACGCCCATCACGCCGTACACCAGCCCGGCCTGTTCGGCACGCCCCGACTCGTCCATGAGCGCGGTGAGCGAGGTCAGTACGGAGCCGAACAGGCAGCCGACACCGAGCACCCCGGCCAGGGCGATCACCATGGCGGGACGGAACAGGTCACGGACCGACCCCACCTCGGGCTCGATCGACGCCGGGGCGTCGGCGGCGCGCGCACTGGGGTGCAGCGCGAAGGCGCCCACCGCGACCAGGGTGAGGACGGCCGCGCCCACGACCGGGGCCGCCGCGCCGAGGGTGGCGGCCAGGATGCCGACGATCATCGGTCCGAACACGAAGGTGACCTCGTCCACGGCCGACTCGTACGCCATCGCCCCGTTCATGGCTCGCATCCGGGACGAGGACGGCAGCCGTCGGGTGATCAGGCCGACCAGACGGCTCCGCGACATCGGCGGCACCTGGGGCGTGGTCGCGCCGATCCCGAAGGCGACGGCCAGGACGGCGCTCCCCGGCAGGGGCGAGGCCACGACCCAGGTCATGGCCGCCAGCATGGCGGCGCTGAGGACTCCGGTCAGCAGCAGGACCCGGCGCTGACCGTGGCGGTCGGCCGCCGCCCCGATGAGGGGGCCGAACAGGGCGGTACCCAGTCCGACGGCGGCCGAGGTGGCCCCGCCGAGGGCCAGCGAACCCCGTGCGGCGACGACCAGGGAGAGCACGCCCACGACCATCATGGCGTAGGGGAAGCGGGCGACCAGGGCGAGCGGGAAGTAGGACGGTCCCGCCGCGTCGATCACCTGTCGGGCCGGCGAGGGGGCGGAAGCGGCACGGGCGTCGGACATGGAAAAGGCACCTCCTGGAGCGCACACGGTTTCGGTGCCGCCTTGGGGCGTCCCGGTCGGGACGCGCTGCCAGGTAGATGCACGAAGGACGTCGGCAGGCTACGACACCCCTTCCCGGCGCAGCAAACCGATGTTCGCTGGCGCGACCGTGACCGGGGCGGTGCCACCACCGGACGTGGACGGTGAAGGGCGTACCGAGCTGGCGGTACCGCACGTCGCGGGGGCACTCCGGGCTCACCACGGCGGCGTCTGTGATCTCGGACACCACCCGCCCCGTACTGGGGCGGCGCAGGTGAACGCCCCACGGGCCGGCCCGACCTGGGCCCGGCGGAAGGCCAACCTCCCGGCCGTGGCCGAAGGGCCCTCCCGGCCGGTACCGCGCCCTTCCCCGGTGAGGTTCCGCGCGCCCGCGAGGGGTTCGCGACCGCGTCGGCCCCGCCGAGCTGACCTCCCGACACCGGGTCGTCGTCCGACCCTCGCCCCGGGGGCACCGGCCCTGGTGACCTCACCCGGACCAGTGGCTTCCGCCAGCCCGACGGCGGCCCGTACCGGGAAGGCCGGCGGGCGGGGTCGCCGCGCCCACCGGGGCTCGGCCCGGGCGGGTGGCCGCCGTGCTCCGGCACCTGCGGCCCGGGCACCCGGGCGAGGGCGGGTACGCCGAAGGCCGGCCCTTCCGTGGAGAGGGCCGGCCGGTGTCCCGCCCGGGCGCCGGGAGCCCGGGCGGGACGGCCTGGGCGGGGTGACGGGCGGTCAGCCCTCACCCCGCGAGCCGTGGGTCAGCGCTCCTCAGCGCTCCTCGGCGGTACCCCGGTTGCGGCGCTGCGCGGCGTAGACGGCGCCGCCGCCCAGTGCGGCGAGCAGCGCGGCGCCGCCGAGCAGCGAACCGGAGGGCAGGCCGGCACCGGTGGAGGCGAGCCTGCCGTTGCCGCCCGTACCCCCGACGTCGCCCCCGCCCCCGACGGTGTTGGCGGACGGGCCGTTGCCGCCGGCGCCACCGTCGCCGTCGTCACCCGGGTCCGCCCCGGGGAGGGAGGCGTTCTCGTCGAGGGAGACGGCCGCGGTGACCGGGTCGAGCTTCTCGCCCTCCTGGTAGAAGCCGCCGAACGCCTCGGCGCCCTTGGCGGTGAGGGTGGCCGGGGCCTTCTTGACGGTGATGACGTCCTTGACCGGGTCCAGGGCGCCCGCCTCCAGCTTGAGGTTGGCGACGGCGAGGGCCTTGTGGGTGGTGACCTCGCCGCTCTCCCGGTCCTTGCTGCGTACGTCGGAGACCAGGGTGCCCTTGGTGCCCTCGGCCTTCACCCGCAGCTTGGAGAAGGTGAGGTCGAGGCTGTAGGAGTCGCCCTCCTTGTGGCCGAGGAAGCGGACGCCACCCTCGAAGGAGGCGTTCAGGGCGCCGGAGTCGGCGTCGCCGCTGGCCTTGGGGAAGCGGTAGCCGTCGCTGGTGGACTTGGCGCCGTCGGAGAGGTCCACCTTGCCGTTGGCGATGGGGCCGGTGACGTACTTGCGGAAGGACTCCTTGACGCCCCAGTCGAGGTTGCCGTCGACGATGGTGCCGGCGGCCGGCTTCTCGGTGCCGCTCTCGCCGCCGGTGCTGGTACCGCCCTTGCCGCCGCCGTCCGTACCGCCGTCCCCGGAGCCGCCCGTACTCCCGGAGCCGCCGGAGGTGCCGGTGCCCTCTGAGCCTCCGTTGTCGCCCGAACCGCCGTTCTCGGTACGGACCTTGAGGGTCGCGGCGTCGAGCTTCTCCCCCTCCTGGTAGTAGCCCTCGAAGGTGCTGGCGCCGTCGGCGGTCAGGGTGGCGGGGATGTCGGCGAAGGTCATGTCGCCGTCCTCGCCGTTGCCCGGTGTGACGTCCGTCAGGTCCAGGGCGGCCAGTTCGACGTCCTGCTTGACCTCCTTGGCCTGGGGCGCCTTCGCCCCCTTGGCCTCGCCGGTGCCGGTCTCGACGTCGGCCGACAGCGCGCCCTTCGTGCCCTCGGTGGTGAGCTTGAAGTCGGAGAGCTTGATGTCGATGGCGCCGTGGTGGCCGTAGAGGTGCACGCTGCCCTGGAAGGCGGTGGAGACGGCGTGGGTGTCCAGGTCGTACGTGCCCTTGCCGTCGGTGAACTGGAAGGAGCCGTCCTCGTTGGTCTTGGCCCCGTCGGCGACCGTGATCTTGCCGCCCGCTATCGGGCCGGTGAGGTAGTCGCGGAAGGACTTCTTGATGCCCCAGTCCAGGGTGCCGTCGGTGAGGGTGATGGGCGCGGCGGCCTTCTTGTGGGCGGTCGCCGTCTGGGGGGTGGCCCCGGTCGCGGCGTACGCGGGCAGGGCGAGGGCGGTGGCGGCCAGCACGGTGGCCGTGGCGGCGCTCAACGCGAGGACGCGTCCACGCGAACGGGCCTGGGCGGTACGGGAGTTGACGGTCATGATGCGGTGTTCTCTCCTCTTCGGGGCGGGACGGTGGAGGTGCGGGGCGGACGCCGGTTCAGTCGGCTGAGGGGGTGCCGCGCCTTCTGCGGACGAGGACGGTGGTGACCGCGGCGGCGAGCAGGACGAGCGCTCCGGCTCCCCCCGCGATCCAGGGCGTGGCCGAGGTGGAGGACTCGGAGGCCTTCTCGGTGCGCTCCGCGTCCTGGGCCTTCGTCTGCTTCCGCGCGGAGGGGTCGGAGTCGTCGGAGTCACTACCGAGGTCGGGGAGCGGGGGGAGTTCCGCCCGGTCGTTCAGGGTGACGGCCAGGGAGACGGGGTCCATGGCGGTGCCCTTGGGGTACATGCCGCCGAACGCCTTCGCCCCCTGGGCGGTGAGTGTGGCGGGGGCCTCGGTGAGGGTGACCAGCCCCCTGTCGTCGGGCCTGAGTTGGGGCCTGGTGGCGGCGAAGGTCACCAGTGGCTGCTTCTTCCTGGTCCCGCCGTCGCCGCGTACGTCGGCCAGAAGGGTGCCCTTGCCCTCCTCGACGCGTACCGCGACCTTCGACAGGGTGAGGTCGAGGTCCTTGCCGGTGAACCGGACCGTGCCGGCGAAGTCGGCGCGGAGGGAACCCTCGTCGAGGTCGTACTTCCCCTCGCCCCGGCCGAAGCGGAAGAGGGCTCCGCCGTTCCGGGCGCCGTCGGTCAGCCGCCACCTGCCCTGGGCGATGTCGCCGGTGACGTACTCGCGGAAGGTGCGGCGTACGCCCCAGTCCACGGCGGCGTCCTCGATGCGGCCCGCCTTCCTGGCCTTCTTCTTCGTGTCCTTCCCGTCGGACTTCTTCCCGCCGTCGGAGCCCTTGGGCCCGTCCGTCTTCCCGGACCCCGCCGTGACGTCGACGGAGAGGCTGACCGGGTCGAGGGGGGTGCCGGCCTTGTAGTAGCCGGCGAAGGACTTGGCGCCCTCGGCCGTGAGCGTGGCGGGAACGCCGGTGAGGGCGACGGGGCTGCCGCCGCCGCGCATGTTCACCCCGGACAGGTTGAGCGAGGCGAGCGGCACCTGGTTGCGCTGGGACATCCGGCCGCTGCCCTTGGCCTTGCTGCGGATGTCCGCGTACAGGGTGCCGGAGCCGCCGTTGACGCGGAGGCTCGGGCGGCTGACGGTGAGGTCCATCTCGTAGGTGCCGTCGGACTTCCTGTGTCCCACGAAGCGGACGCCGCCCTGGAAGGCGGCGTGGAAGGCTCCGCTGCTCGGGGTGTAGCCGCCGCTGGCGGAGTGGAAGCGGAACTGGTTCTCGCCCACCGTCGAGGCGCCTCCGTTGAGGGTCCAACTCCCCTTGGCTATCGGGCCGGTGACGTAGCTCTGGAAGGAGGACTTGAAGCCCCAGTCCAGACGTCCGCCCGAGACCGTACGTTCGCCCTGCTTCGCGGCGACGGTGCCGGCCGGGGCCGCGTACGCCGGGTACGCCGGGAGCGCGGGGAGCACCCCCAGTGGCAGTGCGGCCAGCGCCACGACGGCGAGGCGACGCGGCAGACGTCTGAGGTACGGCATCGGGGCTACTCCAGTCACAGCGGGCGCGGCACTGAGCGGCCGTCACCCGGGGCGGGTGGGCGGCCGGTTGGGGCCGGGCGGGGACAGCACGGGACAACCGGGACTAGCGACATTAGGTAAGGCTAACCTAAAGTATCCACGGCTCGACGGGAAACACCCCCGCTTCCGGCACTCCACGCGAAAGGCTCACCAGTGCATCAACGACCCCGCGTTCTCGGGGCCTTCGCCGCCGCACTCGCCCTGGTACTCACCCTCACCGGCTGCGGCGGCTCCGACGGGGACCACGGCACGGGCGGGAAGCCGGGCACCCACACCACCGTCGACCGTGCCGAACCGCTCGGCGGCCCCCCGCCCGAACCCCGCCTCCCGGCCCGCGTCACCTCCGCCGACGGGCACCGGGTCACGGTGCGGGACACCAAGCGCGTCGTACCCCTCTCCGGCTCCCTGTCCGAGATCGTCTACAGCCTCGGCCTCGGCGACCGGGTCGTGGCCCGCGACATCACCGCCACCTTCGCGCAGGCCAGGAAGCTTCCCGTGGTCACCCGCGCGCACGACGTGTCCGCGGAGAGCGTGCTGTCCCTCAAGCCCTCCCTGGTACTCGCGGAGTCCACCACCGGCCCCGAGGAGGCCGTGGACCAGATCCGCGAGGCCGGCATCCCCCTGGTCGTCCTGCCGCCCGCCCAGGACCTGGACGACGTGGGAACCCGTATCGCCGGGGTGGCCAAGGCGCTGGGGGTGAAGGACGCCGGTGAGCGGCTGCGTACCCGCACCGACCGTCGCGTGGACGCGGTACGCGACAAGCTCCCCGACAACGGCGACCGACCCCGGGTCGCCTTCCTCTACCTGCGCGGCTCCGCCTCCGTCTACCTCCTCGGCGGCGCCCGGTCCGGCGCGACCTCGCTGATCGAGGCGGCGGGCGGCGTCGACGCGGGCGAGGAGTCCGGCATCAGGAAGGACTTCACCGCCATCACCAGCGAGGCCCTCGCCAAGGCCGCGCCCGACGTCATCCTGGTGATGTCCAAGGGACTGGAGTCCGTCGACGGGGTGGACGGACTCCTCAAGATCCCCGGCATCGCCGAGACCCCCGCCGGGCAGGATCGCCGCATCGCCAGCATCGACGACGGCGTACTCCTCAACTACGGCCCCCGTACGGACAAGGTGCTCAAGGACCTCGCCCGGCAGATCCACCGGGGCGGAGCCGAGTGAGCGCGCCACCGCGCCCCGGCCGGGGCGGCACCGGGACCGGCTCGGCACACGGCACGGAACCTGCCGGGGAGGAGGGTGCCCGCCCCACCTCCCGGGCCCCGGGGTCGGACCTCCCCTCCCCCACGCTCACCAAGTCCCCCGCCCCCGGCCCGGGTTCGCCGGGCACCGCGTCGCACCGCACCGCGCGTCCCGGCGCGGCCGAACGGCTCCCCCCGTCTACCCGGCGCAGCGTCGCCGCCCTGCTGACCTTCGGACTCGTCGCCGCGCTGGTGGTGCTGGGCCTGCTGTCCGCCGGGATCGGGGCGTACGAGATCCCCGTCGGCGACGTCCTCGGCTCGCTGGCGCATCGCCTCGGGGTGGGCGGCGGACCGTTGGACCGGGTCGCCGAGAGCGTGCTGTGGAACGTACGGCTGCCCCGCGTCGTCCTCGCCCTGCTGGTCGGCGCCTCCCTGGGCTGCGCCGGAGCCCTGATGCAGGGCGTGTTCGGCAACCCGCTGGCCGAACCCGGTGTCATCGGCATCTCCTCCGGGGCGGCGGTGGGCGCCGTGGCCTCCATCGCCTTCGGCCTCACCTTCCTGGACAACTGGACGGTCACCGCCTGCGCCTTCGTGTCCGGGCTCGCCACCGTCCTGCTGGTGTACGCGCTTTCCCGCTCCGGCGGGCGTACCGAGGTGGTGACGCTGATCCTCACCGGCATCGCCGTCAACGCCTTCGCCGGTGCCCTGATCGGCCTGTTCATCTTCTTCGCCGACAACGCGCAGATCTCCCAGATCACCTTCTGGCAACTGGGCTCGCTCGCCCAGGCGACCTGGCCCAAGGTGCTCGCGGTCCTCCCCTGCACCCTGCTGGGGCTGTTCCTCGCGCCGTTCTACGCCCGCAAGCTGGACCTGCTGTCCCTGGGCGAACGGTCCGCGCGCCACCTCGGCGTGGACATCGAACGGCTGCGGATCGCCTTGGTGCTGGTCGTCGCACTGCTGACGGCGGCGGCCGTCGCGGTGGCCGGCATCATCACCTTCGTGGGACTGCTGGTGCCGCACCTGCTGCGGATGGCGGCCGGACCGGGACACCGCTTCCTGGTACCGGGCAGCGCGCTGGGCGGCGCCGTGGTCCTCCTCGCCGCCGACCTGTGCGCCCGCACCGTCGCCCAGCCCGCCGAACTCCCCCTGGGTGTCCTCACCGCCCTGTTGGGCAGCCCGTTCTTCTTCTGGCTGCTCCGCAGGACCCGGCGCCGACAGGGTGGTTGGGCATGACCTCGCGCCTCCTCCCGGACCGAAAGGGCACCGCCGTGACCCGGCTGCTGGCCTCCCTGTCCCCGCTCTCCGCGCGCCGTCGGCGCGGCGGGCTGAGCGAGGACGCGCTGACCGACACCGCGCTGCCGCCCGGCACCCCGGCGGCCGAGGCGCGCGGGGCGACGGTACGACTCGGAGGCCGCGCCGTACTGGACGGGGTGGACCTCACCCTCGTACCCGGCGAGGTCCTGGCCCTGGTCGGACCGAACGGCGCGGGGAAGTCCACGTTGCTGGCCGCGCTCGCCGCAGACACCCCCGTGAACGGGGGAAGCGTGCACGTCGCCGGGCGCCCCGCCGGGGAGTGGACCGCCCGCGAGCTGGCCACCCGCCGGGCCGTACTGCCCCAGACCGCCACCCTGGCCTTCCCGTTCACCGTGGAGGAGGTGGTACGGATGGGCCGCGCGCCCTGGTCCGGCACCGTACGGGAGGACGACGACGAGGCCGCCGTCGCCGAGGCGATGGCGGCCACCGAGGTCGCGGACTTCGCGGCCCGCCCCTTCTCCTCGCTGTCCGGGGGCGAGGCCGCCCGGGTCGCGCTCGCCCGGGTGCTCGCCCAGCGCACACCGGTGCTGCTGCTGGACGAGCCGACGGCCGCCCTGGACCTGCGGCACCAGGAGCTGGTGTTGCGGCTGTGCCGGGAACGCGCGACCGAGGGCGACGCGGTCGCGGTCGTCCTGCACGACCTGGCGCTGGCCGCCGCCTACGCCCACCGGGTGGCGCTGCTGGACGCGGGCCGCCTCACCGTGGCGGGCCCGCCCGGGGAGGTGCTGGACCCCGGGGTGCTCTCCCGCGTCTACCAGCACCCGGTCGAGGTCGTCCGGCACCCGCGCACCGGGGCGCGCCTGGTGCTGCCGGTACGGGACCGGGCGGAGGACGCCCGGCCCGGGTGAGGTGGCGCCGCGCCGTCCGGCGCCGGGCCGAACCGTTCCACGGGGGTGAGCGGTTCGGCCCCCGAGGCCCGCGCCCGTCGGCGGCGGGCAGGGCGGTGGCCCGGGTCCTCACAGCGGCCCCAGGACGTCCTCGGGGTCCGCGTCGAGTTCGAGCGACTCCAGCACGGTGAGCAGCTGCCGCTCCTCGTAGCGGAAGTGGCTCTCCATGATCGCGGCGATCCCCTCCAGGTGCTGGTCGAGTTCGGCCGGCGAGGCGGCCCGGTCCACGGCGGCCCGCAGTCCGGCCAGCAGGTGGGCGATCATCGAGTGGTCCTGCTCCAGGTACCGCAGGGTCTCCCGCAGTTCCGGGTGGGCGGCGGCCGTCGCGGGGAACAGCAGCCGGTCCTCCCCCTCGTGGTGTCCGGTCAACGCGGCACAGAACCCGTGGCAGAACAACAGGAGGTCGCGCACCGGGTGTTCGACCTGTGCCGAGTCCTCGGGGGCCTCGGGGTTCTGGCCCGCTTCCAGGGCGGCCCGGGTGACCCGCAGCGCCTCACGCAACCGCTGGTGCACCGACCGCATCTCGTGACTCCAGGCCGTCAGCCTGGCCTTCTCGCCCTCAGCCATCTGAGGGCGAAGGGAACGACGTGTTCACCGTCGTACTCCTTCGACTTCGGCGCCTCCATGCCTGACACGGTCTGCCACCGGCACGCGACGCTCCCGGCACGGTACCCACCGGCGCCGACCCGTGTCGACCGCCCGGGAAACCGCGCGACGACCTGACCTGACCGTTCGTCAACTCCCTTGGCGTTCTTGGTTATTCACCCTGCACGACGGGTTCGTTCCACTAACCTTCTGTGCACCTTGGTCACCCGTGACGGGGCGGACGACCGGTATGGGGGACTCGCGTGGGCGATGAACTGGGTTTCGAGAAGCTCCTCGACGACGGGGGCTTCTTCGCGCAGCTGCTCTGGAACCCCGCGCCGGGCGGCGACCGCGAACTGCTCTACGGCGACGACCTCCCCGTGGTGCTGCTCACCGGCGGGCCCGGCATGGGCAAGGGCCGGCTGCTCCGCGCGGTACGCGACCGCCACGCGGCCAGGGTCCCGGTGATCTACCTGGACTGCGGCTCCCCGGTGTACGCCGACCGCGCCGACTCCGAACCGGACGCCCGCTCGACCACCACCGAAGCCCTCTTCGAGATCGCCCAGCGACTGCGGGCCTGGCAGGGCGCCGGCGGCCCCTTCACCTTCCCCCGCCTGTTCACCGGCCTCGCGGTCATCGCCACGGCGGCCGGCGAGGGCAACCCGGAAGCCGTGACCACCGAGGCCGAACGGTACGAGGAGCTGCCCCAGCGGCGACGTCGGGGCCCGTTCCTCGGCGGCTTCTGGGAGAACGTGATCCGTGGCTCCATCCGCAACCTGCTGGACGCGCAGCAACTCGACCCGGTCCCCGCCGCCGTGAGCGACGCGCTGCTGGACGCCCTGTTCACCGGCCTCGCCCCCCGTGGCAGAGGCGCACTGGAGCGGCTCTACGGCGCCTACCCGGGAGCGGCCAACCAGCCGGGCGAGGGGCTGCGGAACCTGGCCGCCGACTTCCAGTCCGGCGGCGAGGAACGGGAGTTGGCCGAGGGCTTCCTCTTCCGGGCCCTGCGCGAGGACCTGGAGGCCGGGTACTCCTCGGTGTCCGGCTGGCTGCGCCGGGTCGGCCGCCCGGGGCTGCTGCTGGACCGCGCCGAACAGCCGCTGGGAGAACGGCTGCTGCGGTCGGTGCTCACCGACCGCCGGGACGGGCAACGCGATCGGGTGGTGGTCGTGGGCACGGCGCGCCGCGCCGACGGCGGGGCCTTCCTGCACGGCGGGCTGCCCCCGGAGGAGGCCGTGCCTCCGGCCGAGTTCCACCCCGCCGACGGCGGCCCCCCGCAGTGGTCACGCCGCACCGGGGAGGACGCCGAGGAGGCCCAACTGGCGGACGGGGTACTGCTGTTGCGGATGCCCTTCCTCACCGCCGACCAGGTACGGCGGGAGACCGAACGCCGGCAGATCCGGGCCGAACGGGAGGGGGGCGCGAACCGTCGCCGCGTGGACGCCGCCGTCGCCCGGCTCAGCGGTGGCCGCCCGTACACGGTGACCCTGCTGGCCGCCAGCGTCACCGCGCTGCGGATGGCCACCGACGCCAACGACCGGGACGTACTGAACGCCCCGGCACGGCTCCCCGGGGAGGGCGCCTCGGACCGGCCGGTGGTGGACGTACTGCTCCAGGGGCTGGTCCTGGACCAGCTGCCGGTGACCCTGCCGCCCGCCCACCGGGACCAGTGGCTGGACCTGCTCACCCACCTGTCGGTGGCGCACGACGAGGAGTGCGCGGACGTCCTGCTGGGGCACCACCAGGCCGGCCGGGTCCACCGGTTGACGGCACACCAGGTGTCCGAGCTGCTCACCGACGCCGGCTGGCCCCACTGCGAACGGCACTTCATCGGCGACTTCGGGCTGCGGCAACTGCTGCTGCACCGCCTGTACCGGCTGGAGCCGGACGCCGGCGCCTGGTGCGCCGACCACCACCTGCTGCGCGACCACTACGCGCGTCGCGCCCACGAGTCCCCCGACGCACCGCACGGGCGGGCCTTCCGGTCGGTCGAGGCCCACCGGATGAACCACCACCTGGTGTCCGGCGGCACCGACGACGTGGTCCGCCACCTGACGGCCACCCTCCCCGGGCGCCCCCAGCAGTGGTGCGCCGAACTGCTGGAGATCGCCCAGGCCCCGTACCCCGGTGGCGCGGACGCCCGACGTGAACGCGCCCAGGGGTTGGTGGAGGTCGAGGGCTCGCCGCTACGGCGCACCGTGGACCAGCTGCTCCACGCGGTGTGGCTGTGCGAGGAGCGCACCCGCCCGACCCGGCGGGAGACGTCGAACACGTTGAGCGACCTGCTGAACCTGCTGTCGATCATGGAGTTCGACGGGGCGGGACAGCTCAGGAGGACCGCGACCCACTGGAGCGGCCTGGCGGCTCACGAGCAGCCCCTGCTGCGCTGCGCGTGCACCGAACAGCTCGCGCGAACGCGAAGGAGATAGCCGGTATGCGTTGGTGGCGAGTGCTGCCCCGATGGCGGAGATACCTGTACGCCCTGCTGGCCGTGACCACGGTCGCGGCCGGCGTCTGGCTCCTGACGTTCCTGTTCCTCCGGCCGGACACCTGCGCGGACGGCGTCGAACGGGTCGGCGACCAGTGCGTGGGCGTCAACGGCGAGGGCTACGACTTCGGTACGCCCGAGATCAGCGACGTGGCACGGGCCATCGAGCGGGAGAACAAGCGGGTCGCCGGCCGACCCCACGTCACCGTCGCCCTGATGCTGCCGCTCCAGGCCGACACCGACAGCGGCCGGGACCGTGCCCTTCGCCGGCAGATGCGCAGCGACCTCCAGGGCGCCTACCTCGGGCAGCGGCAGGCCAACGACAGTGAGGGCGAACCCCCGAAGATCCGGCTGGTCCTCGCCAACCCGGGGCGTGGCTACCAGCACCAGGGGAAGGTCGTGGACACCCTGCTGCGCATGGCCGACTCGTCCCGGGACCGCCTGCGTGCCGTGACCGGCCTCAACCTGAGCCTCGACGAGACCGAGGCAGCGGTACGACGACTGACCGAGCACCAGGTGCCGGTACTCGCCTCCCGGATCAGCGGGGACCGGATCGCGAACGAGGAGCCCGAGAACGGTACGGCGTCCGTCGGCGACCGGAAGTTCCCCGGGCTGGCCCGCATCATCCCCGTCAACAGTGAAGCGGTACGGGCCCTGGCCCACTTCAGCGGGGAACGGGGCCGGGAGGACCGCCGGACGGTGCTGGTCACCGACGAACGGAAGGACGGCTACAACAACACCATGGCCGAGGCCTTCAGCGGCATCGAGGAGGAGGGGCCGCCCGGGCCGGCACCGATGTCCTTCGAGTCCCCCTCCATCGACGACCCGGGCACCACGGGCAACCAGTTCGACAAGATCGCCAACAACATCTGCGACTCCGAGGCCGACACCGTCTACTTCGCGGGCCGTACCCTCCACCTGCGGATCTTCGCCCTCAAGCTCGCCCAGGTGGACTGCAAGAACCGGCACTACACCATCGTCAGCGGTTCGGATGCCGCCTCCCTGCGGCAGTCCATGTCGGAGAAGGACTGGGAGACCCTGCGCGCGGACGGCAGGGCGAAGGTGACGGTGCAGTACTCCGCACCCGCGCACCCGGACGCGTGGAAGACGGAACTCGCCGACTGGAAGAAGCGGTGGGCGAAGAAGCACGACGGCCAGCAGCCCTCCACCAGACAACTCCCCCAGTACCTCACCGAGCCCGCCACAGCACTGGAGACCCTCAGGAAGCGGATCGCCACCACCCGCCAGGAGGGCGTGGACATCGGCGCCCGGCCGCAGTTGGACGACTCCCGCACCATGCTGGTCTACGACGGGATGCTGACCATCAGCAAGGCGCTGCACCAGGCACAGGGAGAGGACGCCAGAATGGCGCCGCACCTCAGGGACATCAAGAACCAGTGGTCGCTGCTCCAGTCCCGCCACCGGGTACGCGGCACCAGCGGGCTGATCTGCCTCACCAACGTCGGCAACCCGTACGACAAGCCGGTCGCGGTGGTCAAGCTGGACCCCGGTCGCGAGGGCCTCGGCAAACTGCGGTTCGTGGGGTTGGGCTGGCCCACCGGAAAGGAGCAGCCCAGGAACTGCCTGATCCCCAGCCGTACGGACTGACGGCCACCGTCATCCCCCGGGGGCCACCAACCGGGGGGGAGCAACTGGCCGGTCCCGGACGCGACTCGGGCACCGGGACCCCGCCACCTGAGGCCGACGCCCCGAACGGGCCCCCACCGGCGCCCACCACCCCAGAGGGGCAACCACCCCCGCCCCGAGGGGAGTTGAGCACCCGCCACCATCGGAGCGGAACCCCGTCCCGACCGCGCCGACACCCCGCGCACCGCGACACCACCGACCCCAGCACCCACCCCGGACGAGGCCCACGAGGCGACCCCACACCACCGACGCCCACCAACCCCCCGCTCAACCACCGGGGCCGCCACAGAAGTTGAGCACCCGACACCCCCGACCAGCGCCCGGCAGCACCCAGTCGTGCCGGCGCCACGAGTGACCCCGGCACCCCCCGGATCAGGGCACCGTTACCCTCGGGCCCGTTCGCGGGCTCGCCCCGACTCTCGCCCCCGACCGCCCCACCGGCCGTGCCCCGCGCCCCGTAAGCCGTTCCGGTAGGCGGGGTGGGGCGGGGAGCACCCCCGGAAGGCCCCCAGTGGGGGATGCGGGGAGGGCACTCGGGGCGTTGGCGCCAGAGCGCGATCCGGCCCCGACCGTAGCCCCCTCTCGGACGGGAATCGCACGGTACGAGCGGGGTGTCCGCTCTGCGGGGTCACGTCTGATCTGGGGCCGGTCACCGCCTGTCAGGTTCACCGGAGTGAAGGTTCGCCTGGTTCCGGCCGGGGCGATCTGGCTGATCTTCCCGTGGACGAGATAGTCGCCTGAGGCATCCAATTGGGTCCGGTAACGGAACCCGAGCCCGGGAGCACCGCCGTGACGGAAGCAGTCGCCTTTCCCCAGGACCGCACCTGCCCCTACCACCCGCCACAGGGCTACGCGCCGATGCGCGACGGCGGCCCGCTGAACCGGATCACCCTCTACGACGGCCGACAGGTCTGGGCGGTGACCGGACACCAGGAGGCCCGCGCACTGCTCAGCGACCCCCGGCTGTCCACCAACCGGAACACCCCCGGATTCCCGATGGTGACCGAACGGCTGGCGAAGTCCCGTCGACGGCGGATCGCCCTGCTCGGCGTCGACGACCCCGAGCACAACACCCAGCGGCGGATGCTCATCTCCAGCTTCTCCGTCAAACGGATCGCCGCGCTGCGCCCCCGCATCCAGGAGACCGTCGACCACCTACTGGACGCCATGGTCGAGGCCGGGCCGCCGGCGGAACTGGTGCGGGCGTTCGCGCTGCCCGTACCGTCCATGGTCATCTGCGCCCTGCTCGGCGTGCCCTACGCCGACCACGACTTCTTCGAGGAGCAGTCCCGCCGACTGCTGCGCGGCCCCGGCGCCCGCGACGTCGAGGAGGCGCGCGACGCCCTGGACGCCTACCTCTACGACCTGATCGACCGCAAACAACGGGAGCCGGGCGACGGCCTGCTCGACGACCTCCTCTCCCGCCAGGACGAGAACGGTTCCCCCGACCGGGAGGAGCTGGTCAGCCTCGCCACCATCCTGCTGATCGCCGGCCACGAGACCACCGCCAACATGATCTCGCTGGGCACCTTCACCCTCCTCCGGCACCCCGAGCGCCTGGCCGAGCTGCGCGCCGACCCGACACTGATCCCCTCGGCGGTGGAGGAACTGCTGCGCGTGCTGTCCATCGCCGAGGGCCTCCAACGCGTGGCCACCGAGGACATCGAGGTGGGCGGCACCACCATCCGGGCCGGGGAGGGCGTGGTGTTCTCCACCTCCCTCATCAACCGGGACGGCGACACCTATCCCGAGGCCGAACGGCTCGACTGGCACCGGCCCGCGCGGCACCATCTGGCGTTCGGCTTCGGCGTCCACCAGTGCCTCGGCCAGAACCTCGCCCGCACCGAGTTGGACATCGCCCTGCGCTCGTTACTCACCCGCTTCCCGGGGCTGCGCCTGGCCCGGCCGGCCGAGGAGATCCCCTTCAAACCGGGCGACACCATCCAGGGAATGGTGGAGTTGCCCGTCACCTGGTGAGACCCCCGCGCGACCGGGTGCGCGCGGGGCGGACGAGCGGACCGACGAGAGGACCAACATGCGCATCCAGGTGGACCGGAACCGGTGTGTGGGCTCGGGCATGTGTGCCTTCACCGCGCCGGACGTCTTCACCCAGGACGACGAGGGGGTCAGCGAGGTCCTGCCGGGGCACGAGCTGGACGGCGAGAAGCCGGTGGTGTCCGAGGCCGCCCAGGCCTGCCCCGTACAGGCGATCGAGGTCGACGGCTCCTGACCCTTGACCCCGGGGTGGGTCCGGCGGACCGGCCGGACCCACCCCGACCCACCCCTACGCCGGGGGAACCGTGATCACCGGGCAGGTGGCCCGGTGGAGCAGCCCCCGTACGACGGAGCCGACCCGCATACCGGAGTAGCCGCCCTGCCCGCGTCGGCCCACCACCAGGGCTCCCGCCCCCTCGGCCACCTCCGCCAGCACCTCCACCGGGGCGCCGACGAGGACCTCGTGGCTGACCCGTACCTCCGGGTACTTCTCGCCCCAGCCGGCGGTGCTCTCGGACAGCGACCTGCGCGCCGTCTCGAACGAGGCGCCGGCCCCGGCGCGCGTGGAGAAGACCGGCGGCTGCCACACGGCGACCACCCGGAGCGCGCAGCCCCGCAGTTCCGCCTCCTCGTAGGCCAGCCCCACCGCCACCAGCGAGGTCTCGCTGCCGTCCACCCCCACCACGAGGTGGCGGTCCTTCCCCTCGGCCGTCTCGGTGTCGTTGACCACCGCGACCGGGCAGTACGACTGCGCGGTGACCGGTACCACCAGGGAGCCGGCGCTGAGGAACTCCTCGGTACGGCTCAACCTCCGCGAGCCGAGCACGATCAGGCTCGCCCCACGGGACAGTCCCGCCAGGACCGCCGAGGGGAACCCGTGCAGGACGGCCGGGGTGGCGCGGACCTCGGGCCGGTGGTCCTGCAACCAGCCGACGGCCGTGCGCAGGGCGTCGGTGGCCGTCTCGACCCGCACCGTGTGCCGGGTGGCCCGCTGTTCCTGGTGCTGCTGGGGCACCGCGACCACGAGGCGCAGCCCCCGCCCGCGCAGCCGGGCCTCCTCGGCCGCCCAGCCCAGAGCGGGGCGCCAGTTCCTGGCGGGGTCGACGCCGACGACGATGTCGCCGTGGCTGGTGGTACTCGACATGGTGTGCTCCTGGTCCAGGGTGGTGTCCGGGGGTCATGGGTTCGGTGGCCCGGGGTACGGACGGCACGGGTGCCACGGAGCGCCGCTCCCATGCCGGGAAGGTCCACCGGCTTCCGGGAAGGTCCACCGGCTTCCGGGAAGGTCCACCGGCGCCGCTCCCACCACCACCCTCGCCCCCGGGGTCCGGCCCGGGGCAGGGCTGACGGGGGTAGGGCCGGGGGCCGAAGGTCCCCCACCCCAGGGCGCGGGGTTCCGGGCCGGTCGGCTTCGGCGGGTGGGACCTTCGGCCCTTCGCCTGGGCGGTACCGCGCGGCAGGGTGAGCCTCAGGGGCGTACGGCGGACGGCGCCACCGGCGAGAGCCCCTCGAATTCGCCGGGCCGGGCGGGGGACGGCGAACGCGCCCGACCCCGCCGACGGAGCACCGCCGTGCGGGGCCGGCCGTACGGCGGTGCCCGTCCCCTCCCCGGCCCGACCCACCCACCGCGCCCACCGGCCTGGTGGCGCTCTTCCGAACAGGACGCACCATGGACCTCGACACCCTGCCCCGCACACTGGTGGCCTCCCTGGTGGAGGACGCCGTCACCGCCCCCTCCATGCACAACGCCCAGCCCTGGCGGTTCGTCCACCGCGCGGACACCGGCACCCTGGAGCTGTACGGGGACCCGGCCCGCGCCCTGCCGTCCGGTGACCCCGACCGCCGCGCGCTCCACCTCGGTTGCGGCGCCTGCCTGTTCAGCCTGCGGGTCGCCGCCGCCCACGCCGGCCTGCGCGCCGAGGTCCACCTACTGCCCGATCCCACCGACCCCTGGCACCTGGCACGGATACACCTGGGCCCCGCCCTCGGCCCGGACCCCGAACTGGCCCAGCTGCGGTGGGCCCTACGGCGGCGGCACACCAACCGCTTCCCCTTCTCCGAGAAGCGGGTCCCGACCCCGGTGCTCGAAGGGCTCCGCCAGGCGGCCGTCGAGGAGGGTTGCCGGCTGGCCCTGCCGGACGCCTGGCACGCCGACTTCGTACTGGACCTCGTCCACGACTCCCGACTCTTCGAGGCGGTGGACGAGGCGATGCGCGAGGAGATCCGCAGATGGACCCGTACCCAGGACCGCCGGGAGGAGGCGGCCACCGAAGGCATCCCCGCGTACGCCCTGGGGCCGCGCCAGGAGGGCGTCAGCACACCGGTACGGGACTTCGACCCCGGCCGGAGGATGGCCGACCGGCAGGTGGTGCCCTTCGAACGGCACCCCCAGCTGGCCCTGTTGGGGACGGTACGGGACACCGCGGCGGACTGGTTGACGGCCGGTCAGGCCATGCAACGGGTCCTGCTGCGGGCGACCCTCGACGGCCTGGCCACCTCGTTGATGACCCAGCCCCTGGAGTGGCCCGAACTGCGCCCCATCGTCCGCGACCCCGGCTCCGACTCGGGCTTCGTCCAGATGATCATCCGGTTCGGCTACGGTCCGCCCACACCGGCCACCCCCCGACGCCCCGTCTCCGAGGTGCTGGACTTCACCTGACCCACCCCGGGCACCCCGTTCGGTGGCCTTCGCGCCCCCGGCACGCCCGCCGGGGGCGCCGGGCTGTCACGGCGTCAGAGGCGCGTTCCCGCGTTTCCGCCGCACCGGGTTGTCGCCCCGTACACCCGCCGCGTTCACGGTGTGGGATCGACCACAGTCACCCCGTACACGACACCGGGGAGAAGCGGTCGCGTCGGCCGGCCCGGGGGCGGCCGGCACCGGGTGACGACGGGCCGGTCGACGGCCGCTCCCACTGACCGCGTCAGGAGTCGCGGGCCTCTCACCACCGCGCTCTCGCCAAGTAGTTGGGTTTGCCACCCATCGATGGCGCCATCAGCTGACGACACATCAGAAGTCGCGGGGGCGCACCTGGTCCGACCTCGCCCCTGTACGCGGCGGGGCGGCACCCCTACGTTCCGTTCCGGCCGGGTGGTGGCGGAGACCGGTCCCTTGACACTCTTGCACCGGCAGTCGCCCGACCAGGTGGACGGGCGTGGAGATCCAGACCCGAAGAAAGAAGTGCAACCGTGCCAAGCAGACGCATCAACGGGATCAACCTCAGCTACGAGGACACCGGTCAGGGCACTCCGGTGGTGATGGTGGCGGGCTCGGGCGCGGCTGGCCGCTCCTGGCACATGCACCAGGTCCCGGCGTTAGTCCAGGCCGGCTACCGCGTGATCACCTTCAACAGCCGGGGCATACCCCCCACGGACGTCTGCGCCGAGGGCTTCACCATCGACGACCTGGTGGCCGACACCGCCGGCCTGATCGACCACCTCCGCCTGGGACCCTGCCGTGTGGTCGGCACCTCGCTCGGCGCCTACGTGACCCAGGAACTCTGCCTGGCCCGGCCCGACATCGTCGGCCAGGCCGCCCTGCTGGCCACCCGGGGCAGAACCGACCTGATGCGCCGCGCGATGGCCCGGGCGGAGCGCAGGTTCTACGACGACGGGGGGCACATGCCTCCCCCGTACGCCGCCACGGTGCGCGCCCTTCAGAACCTCTCCCCCGCGACGCTGCGGGAGGACAAGGAGATCCAGGACTGGCTGGACATCTTCGAGATCGCCCCGGTCTCGCAGGTCGCCGGCTACCGGGCCCAGCTCGACGTCGACGTCACCACCAACCGGCTGGCCGCCTACCGCAAGATCACCGCGCCCTGTCTGGTGATGGCCTTCGCCGACGACCTCATCCTGCCCCCGTACCTCGGGCAGGAGGTGGCCGACGCGATACCGCGCGCCCGTTTCGTGGAGATCCCGGACGCCGGGCACTACGGCTACCTGGAGCGCCCCGACCAGGTCAACAAGGTCCTGCTGGAGTTCTTCGCACGGGGCGTGTGAGCCCACCGGACCCCGGCCGACCCGCCCGAGGGCGAACCCGCGAGCGGGCGGGCCCCCGGCTGACGTTCCGGCCAACACCGCCCGGCGGCGGACAGGTTGGCCGGAACGGCAGCCGGCCGAAGCAGCAACCCACCGCCCACGGCCCCGACGCACCTGGACCGTCGACCGGGCCCGCCCCCCGACACCCCGGCCCGGTGAACCGGGTCCCGTCGCACGGCGGCCCCGGCCTTCGAGCACAGAGGGCACACGCCCCACTCCGTGGGAGCGTCGGGGAGTTCGCCCGTATGTCGCGACCTGGGGCGGGATCTGGCCCCAGGTCGCGACGGGCACCCTGTGAGCCCCTCCCCCGGGTGGGGCCTCCAGGGGGTTCAGCGCACCGAGAGGCGTACCAGCCCGGTGTGGCCGTGCGGGGTGCCGTGGACCTTCAGCGCGACGTAGCGCGGGGAGCCCCGGCGGGTGAGCCGGCGTACGGTCCCGTGACCGCCCAGGGTTCCGGCACGCTGGTAGTGCACCCCGTCCCGGCTGAACTCCACGTGGGCCACCGGGGCGGAGCGGGACGTCCACTCGGCCTCCACCCACCGCACCGAGCGCCGCTGCCCGAGGTCGACCACCATGCGGCCGTCACGACCGGGGCGCCAGGCGGTGTCCGGGTCGCCGTCCACGGCGGTTCGGGGGCTGGACATGCCGGGCGGCAGCGGGGTGGTGGGGAAGGTGATCCGGCCCAGGGCCAGGTCCTGGAGCGGGTAGGGCCGCGCGCCCCGCAGGGCGACGCGGGTCTCCCGCCCGCGTCGCACGGTCACGACCGCGCGGTGCCCCTGGGCCTCGACACGCAGCCGGCAGTTCGCTCCGCTCAGCAGCACCGTCGCCCCGTCGGTCACCCGTACCCGCAGCCCGGACGGCGGCCTCTTCCCGGACAGCGGGGTGAGCGTGCACCGGGGTGGCAGCAACTCGGCGCTGGCGGCGTCGAGTTGGGCCGCGTACCGGATGCCGGTCCGGGTCACCGTCTGCTCGCCCTCGTAGACCAGTCGACGCGCGCCCTCCTGGGGCACCTCGACGGGGGTACGGACCGGCTTCGCGGACAGGTTGAACAGGCTGAGGTGCCCGTCGGTGAGTGCCGCGCGGACCCGGTCGTCCTCGGCGGTGGGGGCGGGACGGCGCGCCAGCTCGGCCAGCCGGCCCGGAGGGGTGTCGCAGTGCCCCTCGACCAGCACCGGTCCCCGCGCGCCGTCGACGGGGAGGATGGTGTCGCCGTACACGGTGACCCGGTGCCCGCCGCCCCGGACCACCAGTCCGGCCCGGCCGTCGACGTCCAGCCAGCCGCCCTCGCTGCGCAGGGTCGGGGTGGGCCCGGTGACCAGGTCCGTCCAGCGTTCTCCGTCGGTGGACCCCTGGACGCGGTAGACGCGTCCGGCGGCGGCCTCCCAGCGCAGGGTGACCCGGTCGACCGTCCGCTCGGAACCGAGGTCCACCGCCCACCAGCTGTCCGCCCGTTGCCGGTCCTCCCTGGAGACCGCCCAGCGGGTGTCCGGGTCACCGTCGACCGCGAGGCCGGGGCCCTTGTCGGACTCGTACGAGGAGGCCGTGGCGGTGCCGCCCTCCGCCAGGTCGGGGCCGTCGGCGCCGGCGCGGGCCTCCACCGCGTAGAGGGAGTACCCGTACGTGGGGTGGGGCCGCTCGCCCAGCATCCGCAGGTGACGTACCATCACCCGGTCGAAGGTCAGCTCGTCGACGCGGCCCCCGCCCGGGGACGTACCGTCCGACGACCTGGCGGTGGCCGAGCCCTCGGCGAACCGGTAGGTGCGGGTGCCGTCCAGGCCGGCCACGCCGGGCATGGTGAGGTTGTGCACCTCCAGCCTTGAGGCGCCCGCGTCCGAGCCGTCGTAGGCGTACACCACCGCGCCCGACGGCAACGTGGTGTAGCCGGCGAAGTGGTCCCCCAGGCGCAGCAGGGTGGCGCTGCCGTCGAAGCCGTCCCGCACCGCCGTGTGCGTGCGCACCCGCCGTTCGGTGACCTTGGCCGAGGTCGCGGGGAGGAACATCGGGGTGTCGCCGCTGAGACGGAACAGCCAGTCGTCGTGTCCCGGCTGCCAGGCGAACTTCACGAAGCCGGGCTTCGAGACGGCACCCGCCCAGGCCGAGGGCGTCTGGTGGGAGACCAGGCCGGGGCCGGGGCCGTGGTCGGTGACCCCGGAGGCGTGGCGGAACAGTTCCCCGCGCGACATCGGCCGGACCCGGGGGCCGGCGTCCGGCCAGACGTGCAGCAGGTAGCTGATGGCGAGTTCGGCGCGGGCCTCCGGCTCGTACTTGGGCTCGCCGGAGAACTTCGCCAGCCGGTGCTCGGGCGGGTAGTCCTGGTACGCCTCCAGGCGCGCGGCCAGCTCCAGTTCGGCGCGGGCCGCCGCCCGGTCACCGGCCACCCGGGAGAGGAAGGCCAGCGGGATCACGTCCCGCCCGTACAGGTGCTCCCGGTCGTCGACCATGGGCATCAGCGGCTCGCCCGCGTCCGACATCACCTCCAGCAGGGTGCGCCACAGCGGTCCCGCGTTGGGCTGCTCGGTGAGGACCTGCGGCAGCGGTCGGCCGGCGGCCAGGAAGTGCGCCGCGTTGCGTCCCGAGGTGCGCCACAGTTCCGCCTGGTAGTGGGGGCCGAAGGAGCCGTGGTTCTCCACGATGAAGGTGTCGTAGGTGTTGTGGGCGGTGTTGCGGGAGACCGGAACGCCGTCCACCCGGGTGGGGTTCGCCAGGTCGGCGGCCGGCAGACCCGCCTCGTTGCGCGACCAGGCGCCGTAGTCCGCCGCCCAGTCCGAGCGGCGCCGGTCGTCCGGGGCCCAGGCCAGCGCGGGGGCCAGCGTCTGGGCGTACAGGCCCATCTCCTCCAGCTTGGTGTCGCCGACCCATCCGCCCTCGCGGCCGTTCGGGGTCCAGTCCCCGGAGTCCGGGTCGTCGCCGGTGCCCAGGGAGTGGGTGTACGCGGCCTGTTCGCGGGTGATCCTGTCGACCGCCGCACGCGTGTCCGTGTCCAGCTCGTCCCACAGCAGCCGGGCGGCCAGGACGAAGTACGACTGGAAGGTGGTGTCGAAGAACAGTTTCCGGCCCCACTGGGTGCCCCCGGCAAGGCGGTTGGAGCGGGCGTAGTGCCGCAGGGTGGCGAGGGTGCGGCGTTTCAGGGTCGCGCGGTCGACTCCGGCTTCCCGTGCGTCGAAGTTTCCGTGGGTGAGCAGCACGGCGTGGCCGAGGACGACGGCGAAGCCGAAGTCCTTGTCCGTGTACCTCCCCTTCTCCTCGTCCCACTGCGTCTCGGACCAGCGGGTGTGCCGGAGCAGTACGCGGTGGTAGGTGTCGGCGACCTGACCGCCCGACTTCCCGGTCCGGTCGGTGGCGGCCCGTGCGGGGAGCCCCAGTGTCGGGGGGAGGGCGGCCACGACGCCGGTCGCGCCGAGGAGTTGCAGCAGGCGGCGACGAGCGACCGAGAGGGAGGTGAGTCCCATGGTGCCCCCTCACTGTTAGACAACGTTGTCAACGATGCCGGTCATTCTCCTCAGCGGCGGGAAACCGTGTCAACGACGGTGCGCCCACTACTACGTTCCGCGTCAACGCGCGTTCGCAGGGCCACCACCAGCGGCACCCGCCCGAGAGTGGACCGTGGCCCCAACCCCCGCGCCCGCCAGGGGAGTTGGGCACCAGCGCCCCTGACGCCCGGGCTCGCCCGTGGCCCCACGGTCACGACGCCCGGCCGCCGGCCGCATCACGGTGTGAAGACCTCCTCGATCGCGCGGCCGAACAGCCTCGCGATACGGAAGGCGAGCGGGAGGGAGGGGTCGAAGCGCCCCCTCTCGATGGAGATGACGGTCTGCCGGGTCACGCCGAGTTCGTCGGCCAGGTGCTGCTGGGACCAGCCGCGCTCACGGCGGAGGTCCGGCAGGATGTTCTCCACCCTCAGCCCTGACGCCGTACGAGGAGGAAGCGGACCGCGAAGGTCAGCGCGGCGAACACCAGCACCCCGGCCAACGCGACCACCGCCGACAGTTCGACGCCCGTGACGGCCAGGGCCGCCAGCGCGAGGCCGACGAAGGTGACCGAGTCGGTGAAGCTTCCCCGCGCGGCGGTGTCGAACCAGGCCGACTCGACGGACTCCTCCGGCCGCTCGGTCGCCCCGCGCAGGGTCGAGCGGTCCACGACCAGCACCCAGACCAACCCGATGAGGGCCCACACCGAGACGAGGGCGAAGACGACCCCGCCCACGAGGGGGCGCTCCCCCACCACTCCCGTCGCGACGGCCAGCGCGGCGAACCCCGTCGCGAGCAACGCCCCACAGGGCGCGGCCACCCAGAGGGCGGGCAGCCCGCCACCGCCGAAGTTCACCCGACCCCAGCGGGTACGCCCCGTACGGCGCGCGGGGCCTCCTGGTGTGGACAGGTTCCCGTCCGGCATGACCGCCCTCCCGGCATGTACAGCAAGCTTGACGTAAAGGAAGCTTTACGTACGTGCCCGGGTTCCCGCAACCCCCGAGGCCTCCGCGACCGCCGAACCCCCGCCGCGCGAGGCCCCGTTGGCCCTGGCCCCTCCCTTGGCGGACGGAAGGACCGGACCGTATCCGTCAGATCCGGCGTCCGGGGCCTTCCCGGGGCGACCCATGACGGGCGGGCACGACGCTCGACGGGCCACCGCGCCGTCACCCCGAGGCGGATGCCACACCTTTCCCGAACGCCACCGCTTGAGCTCATCGGGCGGCCGGTGATTAGGATCGCCTCTTATGTCGAAGCCTGACGAACTGCTTGTTGACCTTGTAGCTCTGGTCGAGTCCGGGCACAGCAACCAGATGTCCCTGACCGTGGTCGCCTGTGGTGCTGTCATCACGGGCCGGTTGGCCCCCGAAACGGTCTGGAGGCAGCGGGTGGCGGAGGTGCTCGGGGCCTCGGACAGCCTGAGCGACTTCTCCTCCGTGTTCACCTCCGAGTCCCGTATCGAGGGTCCGCCCACCCATCTGCACTTCCACGTGGCACGGATCCTCCAGGGCACCGTGGGCATCCCCGAGACCGGGGGCATGTACCGCGTGGCCATCGAGGACGTCAGCTCCTGGACCGTGGGCGACTTCAGCTACTCCGACCACTGAGCCGCCGTCGCCTCAAGGGACGTCAAGACGGTGGAGGGCCCGCCCGGAAAGTTCCGGGCGGGCCCTCCACCGTCGTCCTGGCCGTGCGGTCACCTCGACTTGGGGGTGCCGAGCATCGCGGACGCCTTCTGCACCGGAGTGAGGGTGTCCACGGGCGGGGCGGCCTGGGGGACGTCGCGACAGGTGAAACCGAGCTGGGTCATGGCCCGCAGGACCTCGCCGGCGCTGAAGTCACGCCGATCCTGACGTGTGACCACCTGACCGACCTGCTTGACGGGGTACGTACGGCGTCCGATGATCACCGTCGCCCCCGTGGCTTGCTCGGGCTTGACGCCCTTCATCGATTCCAGGACACCACTCTTGGTGAGTTCGAACGGGAAGCGGGCGATGACACAGCGCATGATGCCTCACAGGGGAGAGGGGCGAAGGGACAAGGCTATCGGTCGAAGGGCGTCAGCGGGCGAGGGCGAGAACGCCCAGCGCGCTGCCGTGCTCGTCGACCACGGGCAGGACGTGGAGCTGGTGGTCACGCATGAGGTGCCGGGCCTCGGCTACCGCGGTCGCGGGAGAGGTGGACGGGCCAGGGCCTTCGAGGACGTCCCGTAGCCGGATCCGGTCCGTGTACCCGAGCCCGTCACGGACCTCCACCAGCTGGGCCCGGGTGAGGAGCCCGGCGTACAGGCCGTCGCCGTCGCAGACCAGGAGGTGGCCGGTACGCGCGCTGGCCATGACGGACAGGGCGACCTCGACGGTCATGTCGTCGCAGGCCCGCGGCCCGTCGGTGTCCATGGCCGAGGAGACCTCGGCCGCCGCCTCGCGGGGAAGCCCCTTCGACGGACAGGGGCTCATCCGTACCAGCGTCACAAGGCGCCTCCTACAGTGGTGGGTCAGCGTTCTGAGCACGGACTCTTCCCTAGGCCACCGCGCTGAAGGAGGACTGTCGTGCCGAAGCCCGTCGGGCCGGGGCACCGCCGCGTCGCCGGCGGGAGGACGTCCCCCGCTTGCGCGGTTCCACGGCCGGCGCGGTGATCGTGACGGGGATGCCCGAGGGCTTCCGGGCACCGGTGATCCGGCTCAGCGCCTCTTCGCCGGAGCAGACCCGCGTGGTCTGCGGCACGATGCCCGCGAGCGTCATCAAGCGGGTCATGTCACGGCGTTGGTTCGGGGTGACCAGGGTGACGACGCTGCCGGACTCTCCGGCCCGGGCCGTACGCCCTCCACGGTGGAGGTAGTCCTTGTGGTCGGTCGGCGGGTCGACGTTCACCACCAGATCCAGGTCGTCGACGTGGATGCCGCGAGCGGCGACGTTCGTCGCCACGAGCACCGTGACGTGTCCGTCCTTGAACTGCGCCAGAGTACGGGTGCGTTGGGGTTGGGACTTGCCCCCGTGCAGGGCCGCGGCGCGTACCCCGCTGCGGAGCAGATCCCGGGTGAGCCGGTCGACGGCGTGCTTGGTGTCCAGGAACATGATCACCCTGCCCTCGCGCGCCGCGATCTCGGTGGTCGCCTGCTGCTTGTCGGCGCCGTGGACGTGCAGCACGTGGTGTTCCATCGTGGTGACCGCCCCCGCGGACGGGTCCACGGAATGGACGACGGGGTCGGTGAGGTAGCGGCGCACCAGGCGGTCGACGTTGCGGTCCAGGGTGGCGGAGAACAGCATCCGCTGCCCCTCGGGGCGGACCTGGTCCAGGAGCGCGGTGACCTGGGGCATGAAGCCCATGTCGGCCATCTGGTCAGCCTCGTCCAGCACGCTGATCGCGACCTGGTCCAGCCGGCAGTCCCCACGCTCGATGAGGTCCTTGAGTCGGCCCGGTGTCGCGACGACCACCTCGGCACCGTTCCGCAGCGCGTTGGCCTGTTTGTTGATCGACATTCCCCCGACCACGGTGGCCAGCCGCAGTCGCACCGACCGGGCGTAGGGGGTGAGCGCGCTGGTCACCTGCTGAGCCAGCTCGCGGGTCGGCACGAGGACCAGAGCCAACGGCTGGCGGGGCTCGGCCCGCTGTCCGGCGGTGCGGGCCAGCAGGGCCAGCCCGAAGGCCAGGGTCTTGCCCGAACCGGTGCGTCCGCGCCCCAGGGCGTCGCGGCCCGCGAGGGTGTTGGGCAACGTCGCGCTCTGGATCGGGAACGGGACACTCAGCCCCTGGGCGGTCAGTGCCGCCAGCAGAGGGGCGGGCATGTCGAGGTCGGCGAACGCCTCGGCCGGGGGCAGTGCCGGGGTGGTCGAGGCCGGCAGGGCGAACTCGCCCCGCGTCGCCACGGGCCGCCGGCCACGGCCGCCTGAGCGGCCCGAGGTGGCCGGGGCACGGGAGGTGAGGCGAGCGCCCCGTCCCGCACCAGAGGCGGTACCCCCACCACGGCGGGAGCGGGAGGGGCGGCCATTCGTACGTGTGGGGTTCATCGGGAACCTTCCTTGGTACGGCGCGCATCAGGGGTTCTCCGCGTCCCGGAGGAGCGGGGGAAAACCATGGAAACGAACCGTGAAACGTGTGGGGACGCGCTGTTCGGTGAATTCGACGCCGAATACTCGTGAAATGGGCCACACGGCGGGTGACGTGCCGCGGATGTGAAATCCGTACGTCGACACCGGCGGGCGCCAACAACGAGAGCGCGGTTTACTGGAGTGCGGTATTCGAGAGAAAGTCTGTGGTGCTGCGGCGCCTGGATCGGCGAGGACGCGCGGAACGCGCGCCAACGGGTTCCCGTATTTCGAGGGGACGCCTCGGCCACGGGGTACGTCAGTGTGGGGCGGGAACGATCTTCTCCGCCACCGGGCCTTTCGCGCCCTGCGTGATCTCGAAGCTGACCTTCTGGCCTTCCGTCAGGTCACGGGGATCACGGGCGGCGATGTGCGCGTAGTGGGCGAACACGTCGACGCCTCCACCGTCCTGCTCGATGAAGCCGAATCCCTTTTTCGAGTTGAACCACTTCACGGTTCCGGTAGCCATATCGAGTCTCCTTGGGGCAGTGCCTCGTAGTCCGCGCTACGCGGACCAGCGCCGCTGTGATGATTACCCCGTCCGACCTGCGATACGAAAGGCTTCCAGTAACCAGGGTTTTCTGGCTGGAGGTTCGATTTTCTGGGAACCACAACTGCAACCGAGATCGACAGTAGCACGGTATGACCACCCACGTACAACACGGGAACTTCGACCCCGGGTTACCGCAAAAACTCCCACCGCGTTGCGCGGGAAATTCTCATCTCGCGAACACAGGTATTCCCTGCCCGAAACACCGTGTTCCGGGAGGCCCGGCCCGAGAGTCCGGCCTTCGCGGGGACATGGCCCAGCCGGCGCGCACCCGGACACGGCGGCGGGTCGACCTCGGCGCCCGGCGGAGGAAGCGGAGCCGGTGAGGGCGGCCCGCGCGATCACCGCGTACGGAGCGCACCGTGCCCAGCCGCCAGCCGTCGAACGCGCCCGCCCAGGGCCGCGCCGAGGCCGGTCAGGGGTGCCGACCACCGGCCTCGACACGTTTCAACCCGCCCGCCGCTCCCGCGCGTTGAGGTCCGACACCGCCCCACGGGGGCACGTCCCCGGTGACCGCCTCCCCCGACTGGGGCACCGGGAGCCGCTGTCGGGCCCCGTACCTCCTCGCTCAGGGCCACCCCGTACGCCGCCCTCCCGGTCGGCATGGCCCGAGGAACCCCGGACGCCGCGCCCCCTCCTCTACGGTCCCGGGTGGGAGGCACCCCCTGAGCGGACCCACCGCCTGCGGGGCGAGGAACGCCGCCGCCCTCGGAGGCCCCGGGTGGGAGCCGTACACCTTCCGGCGACAGCCTCCGAGGGGACACCGAGCCGGCGGAGGAACCAGCGGTTTCGGTACCCGAGACATCCGGCGTCGGTCCGGTGACGCGCCCGGACCGGGCCCCGGCGGCGGGTCACGCCGGCCCTGGCCGGGGGGGGCGTCACGACGGTCGGGGTGCCGTGACTCCCGGGTGCGAGGAGCCCCTTCAGCCCCCGGGCCCCCGGGGTCCGGTGCCTGCTCCCGGGCGGACGCGGGCACCCGGACACTCGGGCACCCGGGTCACCGCGTCGGCGAGGAGCCGTCCTCACGAGCGGCCCCTCACCCCAGGTGTACCGGGAGGGAGACCAGGCCGTGCATGGCGGTGCTGACGCGCCAGCCCAGGGTGTCGGTCCCGGTGGCCGGTTCGATCGTGGGGAAGCGGTCCAGCAACCGGGAGAAGGCGATCTCCCCCTCCAGCCTCGCCAGGGCGGCGCCCAGACAGCGGTGCATCCCGTAGCCGAAGGCCAGGTGGGCGTTCTCCCGGCGGGTGATGTCGAACCGGTCGCTGTCGTCGACCAGCTTCTGGTCGCGGTTGACGGAGAGCAGGGAGACGAAGACGAACGAACCGGCGGGGATCTCCACACCGTCGATCTCCACGGGCTCGGTCACATAGCGCGGTGAGGACAGCAGGTTGGGGGTCTCGTAGCGCAGGAACTCCTCGACCGCCGTGGCCATCAGCGAAGGGTCCTCCCGGAGTGCCTTCTGCTGGTCGGGGTGGCGCATGATGAGCAGCAGGCCGCTGCTGATCATGTTGACGGTGGTCTCGAAACCACCGGTCAGCACCACGACGGCGGTCGAGATCAGTTCCGCGCGGGTGAGGTCGCCCCGGTAGTGGATCTCGACCAGGTCGGAGAAGAGGTCCTGGGTCGGCCGGGCGTGCTTCCTCTCGGCGAGTTCGCCCAGGTACGCGCCCAGTTGGTGGGAGGCGGCCCCGATCTCCTCCGGTGTGGAGGCTCCCACCATGGTCTGCGACCAGGCCGTGAAACGGTCGCGGTCCTCGAAGGGGATGCCCAGCAGTTCGCAGATCACCCTGATCGGCAGGGGGTAGGCGTAGTCGGCGACGATGTCCACGACCTCCCGCCCCGCCATGTCCTCGATCAACTCGTCGGCTATCGCCTCGATGCGGGGCCGCAGCGGCGCCACCGAGCGGGTGGTGAAGGCCTTGGTCACCAGGCGGCGTAGCCGGGTGTGGTCCGGTGGGTCCAGGTTCAGCAGGCTGCGGTCCACGTCGGGGGAGAACGGGCTCTCGGCGTCCGGTCCGATGCGCATCCGCTCCAGCCGGTTGTAGACGTCCTGGCTGCTGAAGCGGGGGTCGGTGAACACCGCCTTGGCCTGCTCGTATCCGCTGACCAGCCAGGCGGGCATCCCTCCGGGCAGGGTGACCCTCTGGACCGGGCACTCCGCGCGCATTCGGGCGCCGACGGGGTGGGGGTTCTGGATCCAGTCCATGTCCAGGTCGGTGGGGCCTGGCGCGTTGTCCGTGCTCATGGTGTTCCCTTTCTTCCGCGGTCCTCCCGGGTCGTCGGTCACCGGCCCGGGTGCCGCGTGTTCGCTCAGGTCAGGCGGAGTTGGGGCCGGTAGATGTCGAGCCAGTGGTACATGTCCAGGACGCGTTCCAGTCCGGTGCGCGCGGTGCCGTCCAGTTCGCCGCCGACCCGCGCGGTCTTCCGCAGCCACGCGCGGTCGACGATCTGGAAGAGGTCGGAGTCGCGGTCGGCCAGCACCTCCTGGGACTGCCGCTGGAGGGCGTGGACGTAGCGCTCGTCCTGGGAGGCCGGGTAGTGCGACTTGACCCGCTCGGCGACCGAGGCGGGCACCCGGGAGCGGGTCGCCTGCCGCAGGAGGCTCTTCTCGCGGCCGTCGGCGACCTTCATCGACCAGGGGGTGTTGTAGACGTACTCGACGAGGCGGTGGTCGGCGTAGGGGACGCGTACCTCCAGGCCCACGGCCATGGAGACGCGGTCCTTGCGGTCCAGCAGCGCGCGCACCAGGCGCTGGACGTGGAGTTGGGTGACGGTACGCATCCGCCGTTCCTCCGCCGACTCGTCGGGCAGGTGCCGGACCCTGGCGATCGCCGTGGCGTACTCGTCGGCCACGTAGTCCTCCACCTCCAGCGCCCGGGCGAGGTCGGGGCGCAGCAGGGCGGTGCGGTCGGAGCAGTAGCTGTTGTGGAACGCCAGCCAGGGGAAGGTGCCGGCGTTGAGGGCCGCCTCGGAGTGGAACCAGGCGTAGCCGCCGAACAGTTCGTCGGCGAACTCACCGGACAGGGCGACCGTGGCGCGCTCCCGGACGGCGGAGAACAGCAGGTAGAGGGAGGTGTCCAGGTCTCCGAGGCCGACCGGTATGTCCCGAGCGGCGACCACCCGGCGCCGCAGCTCGGGGTCGCTGAGTCGGTCGGAGTCCAGCATCACCTGCTGGTGCCGGCAGCCGACGTGGGCCACCACGTCGCGTACGAACGGGGCGTCGGGGGTGCCGCGCATCTCGTCGGTGCGGAACCCCTCCTCGTATCCGGCGAAGTCCACCGAGTAGGTGTCCAGTGCCTCCGCGCCGACCGCCGAGGCGGCCAGTCCGGTCAGCGCGCTGGAGTCGAGGCCGCCGGACAGCAGGACGCACTGCGGTACGTCGGCGCGCAGTTGGCGTTCCACGGTGTCGCCGAGCAGTTCGCCGACCCGTGCCACCGTGGTGTCCAGGTCGTCGTCGTGGGGGCGGGGCTCCAGCGTCCAGTAGGCCCGGCTGCGGTAGCCGCGCTGGTCGAGGGTCACCACGGTGCCGGGTTCGACCTCCTCGACGCCCTGCCAGAGGGCCCAGCCGTCGGCCTTGGTGAAGCCCACGAGTTCGCGGAGGCCGGCGAGGTCGACCACCGCGGGTACCTCGGGGTGGGCGAGGATCGCCTTGGTCTCCGAGCCGAAGATCACGCCGTCGGTGGTGCGGCGTACGTACAGCGGCTTGATGCCCAGACGGTCGCGGACCAGCAGCAGCCGTCGTTCGCGCTGGTCCCAGAGGGCGAAGGCGAACATGCCGTTCAGCCGCTCGGGGGCGGCGTCGCCCCACTCCAGGTAGGCGCGCAGCACCACCTCGGTGTCGGAGGTGGTGTGGAACCGGTGCCCCCTGGTCTCCAACTCCCGGCGCAGTTCGCGGTAGTTGTAGGTCTCGCCGGAGTAGACCAGGACCACCTCGCCGGAGGGGTCCCGGTGCGTCATGGGCTGGGTGCCGCCCTCCAGGTCGAGCACCGACAGCCGGCGGTGGCCCAGGGCCGCCGTGGCGTCACTCCAGGTTCCGGCGTCGTCGGGCCCGCGCAGCCGCTGGGTCTCGGTCATCCGCCCGACGGCCTCCGGGGCGCTCCCCACTCCCCGCTGGAACGACACCCAGCCGGCTATTCCACACATGCTGACTCCTCGTACTCGGTTGGTTCTGTCCCCGGCCTCACGCGTCGGCCACGCCGACGAACACGCGGTGGCCGAGGGGGTGCAACGGGTGGTGGGGCTCCGGCAGGTCGGTCACCAGGAGCAGCCCCGCGTCCTCCCAGGCGGCGCGCCACTGCGGGTGGTCCAGGAAGGCCGCGCCCGTACGGGCCCGTACGTCCTTCGGTGGCGGCATCAGCAGGGCCTGGGAGACGGCCACCCAGTCCTCGTCGTGGGTCGGCTCGGTCACGGCCAGTACGCCGCCGGGTGACAGCAGTCGACGTAGCCGGCGCAGGGCGGCGTCGGTGTCGACGGCCGCGTTCAGGGCTCCGCCGGAGACGATCAGGTCGAAGGAGCCGGGGGCCAGGCCCTGTTCGTCCGGTGCGCGGTTCAGGTCGAAGGTCAGGGTGTGGAAGCGGTCGGGGCCGAGTACCGCCGCGTACTCGGTCAGGACGCGGTCGAAGAAGAAGGGGGACACGTCGCTGAAGGTGTAGTCGACGGGCAGCCGCGCCAGTCGCGGCAGCAGGGCGTGGGTGGTGCCGGCCGTACCGCCTCCGACCTCCAACAGCCGCAGCGGGCTCCGCCGTTCCCGGCCGGTCGCCAGCCGGGTGGCCACCGCGCCCAGTGCCGCGTTGCCGTAGCGGGTCACGACGTTCTCCCGGTACAGGGTGCGGGCGCGCTCGTCACGGCCCTCGGGGAAGAGGGTGAGCAGGGCCGGGGTCTCGCCCCGGAGCAGGGGAAGCAGGTGGCGGACGTTGTCGTGGACGTACTCGACGGTCGCGGCGCTGTCGGTGACGGCGCGCCACCGCTCGGCCAGCCGTTCCCAGGCGGGCTCGTCGCCCGCCGGGTCGGTTCCGTCGAGGCCCCGGGGGAACCGGACCCGTTCACCGTCGAGTGCGACCAGCCCCTCCTCCGCGAGGGCGCGCAGCCAGCGTCCGGGCAGCGGCTCACGACCGGGGGCCGGCCGGAGCGCTTCGGTGACCGCGTCGACGGTCGTGGGCTCCGGGTCGGTGGGCGCACCGGAGTCGCGCGTCGCCGACGCCCTCCGCGAGACCGCCGAGAGCACCGCCGACAACATGGCCCGGCGGGACAGCCGGTTCAGTTCCCCGAAGGCGGAGACCGCCTCGGCCAGGTCGAGGTCCGCCACGGCTCGGGCCGCCTCGGCGGCGACCTCGTCGAGAGGGGCGTCAAAGGGGGCGCCGAAGGGCGCACGGGTGTCGGTCATGGCTCTTTCCGGGCGTGTACGAGGATCTGTCCGCAGCCGGCGTACCGGTCGCCGGGCGACGGGGTCACCCGTAGCGGGGTGAGGCCGGCGTCGTGGAGTTCCTCGCGCCACTCGTCGACGGTGAGGAAGGTGCGGTCGGCCGGTGCGCGCCGGTCCCGGCTCCCGGCGCGGGGGGCGCCGGGCGGTGACGAGAGCAGGAACATCAGCGAGGTGAGGATGGCGGGGCGCTCACGGTCGGACTCGGTGAACAGCAGGCTGCCGCCGGGACGCAGGAGTTCGCCGACCAGTGCCAGGCTCCGTGGGAGGTCGACGGCGTTGTGCAGGACGTTGCCGGCCAGGACGACGTCGGCGTGACCGGCCGGGACCGTCGCCGGCCGGGGCCGGTTGATGTCCAGGTGGGTGTAGCCGGCGAGGCGTGGCCCGAACCGGTCCCGGAGGACCTCGGAGAACAGGGGCGAGACGTCGGTGACGAGGTAGGACACCGGGCGGTCGCCCAGGGCGTCGAGTGCCGCCCGGGTGGCGAGGCCCACGCCGGCGCCGAGTTCGACGACGTGCGGGGGGCCGTCCGCCGGGAGCCGTGAAAGCGTGCGGCCGGCCAGGGTGTTGAGGTGGCGGCTGACCGTACCGTCCTGGTAGCTGCGCAGGGCTGACACCACCTCGCCCTCGCCGAAGAAGTGGCGCTGGACGTCCTCCTCCCCGCGCAGCAGCGGCCCCAGTCGGCTGAGGACGTTCTGGTGGAAGCCGGCCATCCGCTGGTCGAAGCCGGCCGCGGCGTAGACGGTGGGCAGTGCGCCGAGATCCTCCAGTGGAGGCGTGGTGTCCGTCCGCGTCCAGTGGCCGTCCGGGGTGTGATGGGCGAGCCGTCGGGAGGTCAGGGCGGTCAGCCAGCGTCGTACCAGCCAGCGGTGGCGGTCCTGGACACGCAGTCGCGCGCACACCGTGTCCAGGTCGGCCGGCTGGTCGTCGAGCGCCCGGGAGCCGGTCAGCTCCGCGTGGATCGCGGCCAGGCTGATCCGGTCCAGGCTCTCCAGCGCGGCCAGCGTTCGGCTGTCGTCCTGGTACGGGGGCGGGTCGGGGACCGTGGTCACAGCAGGCCCTCCTCGGTGGGCAACAGGTCGGTGAGCGGGCCGTCGTGCCACAGCGGTGCCACCTCGGGGGCGGCGGTGCGGACCTGGCGCAGCGTCCACTCCGGGTCCAGGACCTCGGCCGCGAAGTGGGCGCCGGGCGGGCAGGTGTGCGGTGCCCGGTCCTCGGGCCCGCCGCCGAGGGCGAGGACCGTGGCGGTCAGCGTCGCCGCGCTGAGCCGGGCCTGACGTTCGCCGCGCAGTACCAGGCAGCGGGTGCCGTCCGGGCCGGTGACCTCGAACAGCAGCACCGTGCTGGGCGTGCGCCCGGTCAGGTCGAGTTGGCTGGCTCGGCTCAGGGCCTCGGCGGCGGTGGCCGGGTCGGCCCCCCGGGTCAGGTCGAAGGCCCGCGCGACGTGTTCGCCCCGCAGGGCGGTCGCCCAGTCGCCGTGTTCCAACCCCAGCCGTACGGCGAGCCGTTCGGCCTCGGGGTCCAGCCCCGGGAGCAGCGGTACCGGGCCCAGGAAGGGCAGTTCCTCCTGGCCCCTGCGGGCGGTACGTGGGCTGACGGCGCCGTCCCGCCAGGTCGCCAGGGGCCGGACCAGTTCCGAGGCGTCGAGGTAGTCGCGGGCCGCGGTGAGGGTGAACCGGTCCAGGACGCCCACCACCGCGCGCAGCCGGAGTGGTCGGGGTAGCCGGGGTGGCCCGGGCGGGGCGCCGGAGGTGGCGGGGTCATCGCGGGTGACAGGACCGGCGGGGTTGGCGGGGCCGTCGGGGTTGGCGGGCTTGGCGGGGGCACAGCCGGCCAGCCGGTTCGCCACCGCCCGGGGCAGCAGCCCGGTGAGTCCGGGCCGCAACCCGGCCGAGACCACCACCACCCGTCCGGCCCGCGCCAGTTGGTCCTGGTCGAGCTGACGGTGGAGTACGTCGTCGCCGCCCACGTCCACCAGGTCGGCGCCGCCGTCCACCGCCGCCCGCACCAGCCGGTTCCCCACTTCCTCGGCGGGGCCCGCGCAGTTGACCAGGACCTGTGTCTCCTCGGCCAGCGCGCGCAGCGACCCCGGGTCGGTGAGGTCGGCGTACCGGACGGTGGCCCGGACGCCGGCTCGCTCCAGTCGCTCCGTCAGCCGTCCCGGGCGCCGGCCGGCGACGGTCAGCCCCGTCGTACCGGCGCTCGCGGCGAGCATCCGGGCGGCCTCGGTGCCGACCTCGCCGAGGCCGATCAGGGTGACCTCGGTCATCGTCGCCGCCCGGAGTCGACCAGCCGCCAGTCGGCGGCGGACTTCCGCTCGTTCCAGAACCTCCGGTACAGCGCGCAGCCGTCCAGCAGTTCAGCGTGACGGCCCCGGGCGATGATCCGCCCCTCGTCCAGTACCAGGATCTGGTCGGCGTGGGCGACGGTCGGGAGGTTGTGGGCGATGACGATCAGCGTCGACCGTTCCCGCAGTGTGCGCAGGGCACGGGTGACGTGGCGTTCGTTCTGCGGGTCCAGGGCCGCCGTGGCCTCGTCGAGGAGCACGATCGGCGCGTCCTTCAGCAACGCCCGTGCTAGCGCGACCCGTTGGCGTTCGCCGCCGGACAGGGAGCGTCCGCCCTCCCCCACGCGGGTCCGCCAGCCGTCCGGCAGCCGTTCGACGATCTCGTCCACTCCGGCGATGGAGGCGGCCTCGCGCAGTTCCTCCGCCGAGGCCTCGGGGCGGCCCAGGCGGACGTTGCCCTCCAGGGTGTCGTCGAAGAGGTAGGTCTCCTGGGTGACCGGGGCGAACTGTGCCATCAGGTCGGCCGTCGTCTGCTCCCGCACGTCCACTCCCCCGACCCGGACGGTGCCGGCCGTGGTGTCGTAGAAACGCGTCAGAAGCCGGGTGACGGTGGTCTTGCCCGAACCCGAGGGGCCGACGATGGCGGTGGTGGTTCCGCGCGCGGCGTGGAAGCTCACGTCCCGCAGGACCAACTGGTCGGGTACGTAGCCGAAGTCGACGTGGTCGACCTCCACTTCGCCGGTGGGCTCCGGCTTCTTCGGCTCCGTCGGCTGGGGCAGGGGCCGCTCCCGCATGATGTCGGCGATGCGACGCAGGTCGTTGCCGGCCATCCTGAGGTTGCCGCTGTGTGCCGCCGCCTCGGCCAGCGGGCCGACGAAGCGGGCGGACAGCGCGAGCAGGGCGACCAGGGTGACCGGGTCGATGGAGTCGGCCAGCCCCAGGAAGACGCCGACCCCGATCAGGACCACGAAGGCCAGTTGGGCGGCCAGGCCGTTCACCAGCAGTCGGGGCATGGTCTCCGCGAGCCAGCGGGAGCCGGCGATGTTCTGCCTCTCGATCGCTTCCTCCAGGGGTGGGTAGCCGCCAGTGGCCCGCCCGAACGCCCGCAGGGTCGGCTGTTGCCGGGCGAACTCCACGACCCGGTTCGCCGCCTCGGTCTTGGCGTCCTCGGCGCGTTCCTCACCCCGGCTGATCCAGGTCGCGCACCGCCGGTGCACCCAGATGATCAGCGGTGCGGTGACCAGTGCGGCCACGCCCAGGCGCCAGTCGATGACCAGCAGGGCGACCGCGATGGTGGCCGGGGTGACGACTCCGGTGACCACGGATTCGAGCATGAACGCCGCGATGTTGGTGACCGAGGTGGTGCCGCCGGTGGCCGACCGGGACAGGCGCCCGACGCGTTCGGAGGAGAACCAGCCCAGGGGAAGCTCGGCGACCCGGTCGCCGAGGCGCTCGTGCATCGAGGCGAGGACCAGCAGGGAGAGCCGGAAGCCCTTCATGGCCTGCACATAGCGGGCCACGCAGGTCACCACGACCGCCGCCGCCAGCACGCCGATCCACAGCGGGGTGCGCCCCTCGTCCTCGTCCAGCAACGCCCGGAGCACCGGCACCAGCAGGGCCATGGTCACGCCCTGGAGGACCGCGTACGCCACCAGCCAGGCGAGGTGTTCCCTGACCTGGCCGCGTCGTTCGGGACCGAGGAGGGCCGTAAGGTCGTTGATCACGCTGATTCCACCGCCTCGTGTGCCGCCCACATCCGGGCGTACCGTCCGTTCAGGGCGAGCAGCCGCTCGTGGGTGCCCAGCTCCACCACCCGGCCCTCGTCGAGGACCGCGATCTGGTCGACGCCGACGATCGTGGACAGCCGGTGAGCGATGACGAGCACCGTGCGGTCGGCGGCCACGGCGGAGAGCGCCCGCTGGATCCTGGCCTCCGACTCCGCGTCGGTGGAGGCCGTGGCCTCGTCCAGTACGAGGACGGGAGTGTCGGCGACGAGCACCCGGGCCACCGACAGGCGCTGTGCCTCTCCGCCGGAGAAGTCGACGTCCTCGCCCACCACCGAGTCGTAGCCGCGCGGTAGTTGGAGGACGCGGTCGTGGATCTGGGCGGCGCGGGCCGCCGCGACGAGTTCCTCGTCGGTGGCGTCGGCGCGCCCCAGCCGCAGGTTGTCGGCGACGGTCCCGTGCAGGAGGGCAACCTCCTGGAGGACGAAGCCGGCCGACCGGTACAGGTCCTCCGGGCGCATGTCGCTGACCGGCACCCCTCCGACCTCCACACTGCCGGAGTCCACGTCGTGGAACCGCAGCAGCAGGTGGGCGAGGGTGGACTTGCCGGCTCCCGAGGGGCCGACCAGGGCGGTGACCGTGCCGGCCGGGCAGTGGAGGTCGACCCCGTTGACCACCCGCTTGTCGCCGTAGCCGAAGTGCACGTCACGGAACCGGACTTCGTTGCCCCGGGGGGTGCGCGGCTGTTCCGGTACCGGCAGGGGCGGGGTGTCCAGCAGGGTGGTGATCCGTTCCGCCGCCGCGCGGGCCCGCTGCTGGGCGGAGATGCCGGTGTTCAGGCGCTGGATGGTCGAGGGGAGCACCATCGCCACCAGGATCTCGGCGAGTACGTCCAGGGGCGTGACCCAGCCGTGGGCCACGTACCACGCTCCGCCCACGGCTCCGACGAGGGCGACCACCGGGGCGGAGATCACCATGGAGGTGACGGCCTCGACCCGGATCACCGGGCGTACCCAGCCGGCGTACTGTTCGGCGAAGTCGCGTACCGCGCGACGGTAGGCCTCGTGGGCGCGGCCGAGCCGCCCGAAGGACTTCACCACGGCGATGCCGTGTACGAACTCGACGATCGCCGCGCTGACCCGACCGAAGCCGGCGTCCATCTGGGCCATCTTGTCCGCGAAGCCACGCCACATCCACGCGTAGGCGGCGGCGTAGACCGGGAAGCTGGCCAGCGCGAGCAGGGCCAGCCGCCAGTCGATCCACACCAGGTAGGACAGGGCGGCCAGCGGCAGCACGATCGCCTCGACCAGGTCCACCTCGTGGTGGGCGATCATGTGGTGCAGGTCGTCGATGTCGTCCTGGGCGGCCTTGCGTACCTGGCCGGACGAGGAGTCGGTGTACCAGCCGAGCGGAACCCGTCCCAGCCGGGTGACCAGCCGCCGCCGGATGAGGGCCTGCACCCTCGCGTCGGCGACATGGGTCAGCCACAGGGCGAGCCCGTTGGCGGTCCAGCCCAGGGCCATGCCGACCACCGCGACCACGCTGACCGTGATGATCCGCGCGCGGTCGGGTTCTCCGGGGGCCAGCAGGCCGCGCGCCAGTTCCACGATGGCGACGTACGGGAGGAGTTGGCTGAGCGCTCCGACGCCGGCGATGACCAGGCCCGAGCGCGTCAGCGCCCTGACGGGGGCGCGCAGTTCCCTCATCGCCTCGGCCGTGGTCCTCGCCCGGGGTTCGGGGGCCGGGGTGTCGGTCCGTTCCGGCGGCTCGTCGTGCGGGGTCGTCGTGGTCACTGGGCCTCTCCGGTGTCGCCCCGACCGCCTCGCCAGGGGGCGTCCAGGTGCCGGGCGACGGTGGTGACGTGGGGTGGTTGGATGATGCTGAAGTGGTTGCCGGGCGTCTCCAGGACGGTGAACTCGCCCAGGCAGCGCTCCCGCCAGAACGGCACGGTGCGGTCCCCGACCCCGCCGGAGACGCCGAAGGACTGGTCCTCGGTCGCCTTGAGGAAGGTGAGGTCGCCCGGGTAGTCGTCCGGGTCCACGTAGGCGCCGCGCAGGCTGTGGCTGCACACCCGGAACAGGGCGGGGATCATCTCGGGTTCGACGGCCAGGTCGCCGCGCCGGGACGCGGCCCGGGTGTACTCCGCGAACCGTTCCCGCTGGTGCAGCGCCCCGCGCTTCCGCGCCACCGCCGCCACACGGTCCAGCCCCGGGTCGCCGCCAACCTCGGCCAGCGCCCCCACAGGGATGCGGTTGCCGTTCTCGGCGGCCACCAGGTCGACCGCGCGGTAGACGTCGGCGGTGTCGACGCCCGGCCCGAACACGGTGGCGACCGGGTCCAGGTTGAGGTTCGGCATGAAGATGCACTCCAGGGCCAACGGGTCGGCCACGTCCATGAGCATCGGCACGCTGTCCACCAGGGTCAGGTCGACCACGTCCATGCCACGTTCGAGCAGCCGGCGCGCCACCTCCACCGCTAGGACCCCGCCCAGGCAGTAGCCGACCAGCTGGAACCGTGGACCGTGCTCCCGGACGAGCCGCTCGGCGTAGTCGTCGGCGGTACGGCTGACCAACTCGGTGTGGTCCAGGGCGCAGTAGCGTTCCGCGTCGGCCACGGCCACGCCGACGACCGGGCCCCGCCGCTGGGCGGCCAACTCGCCGGCCAGGGCACGGAAGAAGTCCATCGTGCCCAGTGCCGCGTGGAACAGCACACGGGTCGGGCCCTCGGTGACCGTGGAGAAGTCGACCAGGAGGGCGTTGCTGGCCCGGTCGGTCTCGGTCCGGGCCTCCGGGGCCCGCTCGGGCACCACGCGGTCCGCCTCGTCGGGTCCGGTGGCGGGTGTCTCCAGCAGTGCGCTGAGGGCAACGATGGTGGGCTGGTTCAGCATGGTGCGCAGCAGGACGTCGTAGGCGAGGTGGCTCACCTCCTGGACCTCCTCGCGCAGCCGTCCGGCCACCCGCGCCATGATCAGGGAGTCCGCTCCCCGGTCGAAGAAGTTGTCCTCCCGACCGATGTCGGACAGCCCGAGGGCCTTGGCCCACACGGCCGCGATCCGCCGCTCCACCCCGTTCATCGCGGCGTTCATCGCGGCGTTCCCAGCGGCGTTCCCAGCGACCTCCGTACGGTCAGTGCCCTGAGCGTCCGGTCCCTCGGGCACGGCCAACAGGGCGGCGATGGCGGCCCGGTCGACCTTGCCCTGCGGGGTGACCGGCAGGTGCTCCACCCTCTCCAGCTGGGCCGGGACCATGTGGCCCGGCAGCCGGTCGCTGAGCCGTCGCCGCAACCGCGCCGGATCGGGTTCGGCCTCCCGCGACTGTGGTGCCGGGGTCCAGGCGGCGACCAGTACGCGTTCCCCCGAGGGGCGTTCCGCGACGGCGACGGCGGCCAGCGCCACCGAGGGGTCGGAGCGCAGGGCGGCCTCGATCTCGCCCAACTCGATGCGCTGCCCCCGGATCTTGACCTGGTTGTCCTCCCGCCCGAGGAACTCGATCAGCCCGCCCGGCCGGTAGCGGCCGAGGTCGCCCGTGCGGTACAGCCGTTCCCCGTCGCCGGGGTGGGTGAGGAAGCGCCGTTCGGTGAGGTCGGGGTCGGCGAGGTAGCCCTCCGCCAACCCGTGCCCGGCGATGCACAGTTCGCCGGCGGCCCACACCGGGGCGTCGCGCAGCCTCCGGTCCAGCACCCGGAAGCGCTGGTTGGTCAGCGGCCGGCCGTAGGGGATGCTCGGCCAGTCCGGCAGCGGGTCGCCCGGCCGGTGCAGGATCGACCAGATCGCCGCCTCGGTCGCCCCTCCCATCACCAGTACGTCCACCTCGGGGACGTGGGCGCGGACGGCCGCCGGCAGCGTGGGCGCCGCCCAGTCGCCGGAGACCATCACCACCCGCAGCGCCTCCGGTCGGGAGGCCGGGTCGGTGTCCAGGTACTCGCACAGCATCTCCAACTGGGCGGGAACCGAGTTCCACACGGTGACCCGGTGCTGGCGGGCGACGTCGGCCCAGTGGGAGGGGTCGCCCGGCCGGCCACTGTCGGGCAGCACCAGACAGGCTCCGGCTCCCAGGGTGGCGAACACGTCCCACACCGACAGGTCGAAGCCGAGCATCGCCAAGCCCAGCACCCGGTCCTCGTGGCCCAGTCCGATCTGCTCGTTCACCGCGACCACGGTGTTCGACGCCGCCGCGTGGCTGATGACGACGCCCTTGGGGTCGCCCGTGGAACCCGAGGTGAAGATCACGTACGCCTCGCCCGAGGGGTCGCCGCCCTGGGCGGCCGGCCAGTCCGGTTCCGGGTCCAGGCGGTCGACCTCCACCGTCTCGGTCCCCTCGGGGACCTCCAGGGAGTCGGCCAGGTCCGCCGTGGTCAGCACGGTCGTGACGCCGGCGGTGGCGAGCATCCGGTCACGGCGGTGCCGGGGCTGGGTGAGGTCGATCGGTACGTAGCTGGCGCCGGCGCGCAGCGCCCCCAGGACCGCCGCGATCTGGGCGGGGCCCTTGGCGGCCGTGACCGCCACACGTCGGGGACGCTCCCCCCGTGGAACGGCGCCGTCCGTGAGGCGGCGGGCCACCGCCGCGGCCTGGTCGGCGAGTTCGCGGTAGGTGGTCACTCCGGCCCCGGTACGGACGGCCGGGGCGTCGGGGCGGTGCCGGGCCCGCTCCCAGAAGGCCTCCCCGAGTCGCCCCTCGGGCACCTCGCCGTCCGTGCCGTTGGCCTCGGCCCGTTCCCGCAGCTGCCACTCGGGCAGTTCGACCTCGGCGGGCTCCTCCCAGCGCTCCGGTCGGGTGGCGAGGGTGTCCACGAGCGCGGTGAACGTGGCGAAGAGGTCCTCGACCACGCCGGGCGGGAAGATCCCCGAGCGCACGTCCCAGTCGACCCGCAGGCCGCCCTCGTCCTCCGACACCTGACAGTCCAGGATCACCTGGGGCGTCTGGGAGATGCCGTACAACTCCCGTCCGCCGACGCCGCCCTGACGCGACCCCATCCCGCTGGTGAACACCACCGGTACGAGCGCGGCAGAACCTCCCTGGCGCCGCCCCAGCTCCCGTAGCACCTCGACCCCGGAGAAGGAACGGTGGTCGAGGTCGGCGAGCAGCTGGCGGGAGACTGCCACCGCGTGTTCGGCGACGCTCCGGGTGGCCGGATCGGTGACCTCCAGGATCGTCACCGAGGTGAAGTCGCCCACCACGGCGTCCACCTGGGAGTGCCAGGGGCGGCGGTCGAGCAGGGTGACCGCGAGGCTGAACGAGGGGTCCAGGCTCCACCGGGACAGCACCAGGCCGTAGGCGGTCAGGACCGCGGCGGTGTCCGTGATCCCGTGCCGGCGCGCGGAGTCGCGCAGGGCCTCCAGCGTCTCGGCGGGGAAGCGCGCGCTGTGCCGTTCGAAGGACGGCGGGGAACCGCCGGCGCCCAGCCCGGCGGTCGGGAGTTCGGGGGCCGGCGGCAGGTCGTCGAGCCGCTCGGTCCAGTAGGTCCGGTCGCGGTGGAACCGCGCGGAGTCCCGCAGCGAGCGTTCGGCCACCACGTAGTCGCGGAACCTCAGCTCCAGCTCGGGGAGTTCCTCCCCCCGCAGCAGCCGGTCCAGCTCGCTCAGCAGTACCCCGGCACTCGCCCAGTCCGCGATCAGGGAGTCCATCGACAGGTGGAGGACCGTACCGTCGTCGCTCTGGCTGGTCCGCAGCTCGAACAGCGGCCACCGGGTGGTGTCGTGGATCCGGCCCGCGAGGGCGTCCCGGATGCGCCCGCGTTCGGCCGCGACCACCTCGGCCGACTGGCCGCGCAGGTCGTGGTGCGCGACGCGGTAGTGGTCGACCGTGGGTGCCACCCGTTGGTAGCCGTCCCGGGAGATGGTCGCCCGCAACATGTCGTGCCGGGCCACCAGTTGGTTCCAGGCCTTCTCGAGGGCGGCCGGGTCCTCGCCGGTGCGGTCCAGTTCCACGTACCCGTGGCAGGCCACCCCGCCCAGACCCCGGGGGTCGTCCCGGCCCAGCAGGTACGCCTGCTGCACGTCGGTCAACGGGAAGGGCTCGTACCGGGCCGCCTCGTCGGGGCGGATGACCAGGTCACCGCTGTCGCGGCTCAGCTGCTCCACGAGTTCGGTCCGCCAGTCCGCGACGATCTGGCGGCGCTCGGGCGTCATGGCGCCCTGCGGGGCCCGGTAGCGCAGGCGCTCACCGTCCATCCAGAGTTCTATCCCGACGTCGCGGAACTCCTCGATGATCTCGTTTGCTCTCGTTCGCACTCGTTCTCCCTGTCGTACGTCCCGCGCGAGCGGACCGTACGCGTCCGCAGCGACGTCACTCATGGCTTCACTCCCCCTCCGGCCGGAACACGGCACCGTGGGAAAACAGCGGATCGACCGTCTCCTTCAGGCCCGCCATTTCGACCCAGCGCACTCCCGTGCGAAGGGATTCCTCGAATTGAACAATCGGGTCGTCGGGTATCACCAGGCGCACCGCTTCCCTCTCCTCGGGCGCGACACCGAACCCGATACGGGTGACCCCGGTGGCGCCGTTGGCGTGGCTGGTGCGGGCCGGGTGCTGGTCGGGTCGGTAAGGCGTGGTCAGAAAGGGGACGCGATCGCTGCTCGGATATCCGAAGGCGAATTCGACCCGCTCCCCGTCGGCCCGGGTCCTGGTCCACGGGACCGCCTTTCCGGTACGGCAGCCCAGGCGCCTCAGCTCACGGAGTTCCGCACCGAGGTCGTCGGTGTCCGCCACCACCGCCAGGTCACAGAAACCCTCACCTGACCTGGCCCAACGCATCATCCTCGCCCCTCCGCCGTACCCGCAGCGCAGGGCCACCAGGGGACGCAGGAGCGCGGCGCGCCGGGGCGTCGTCACGATCTCGATGATCGGCCCCTCGCTGAACCAGACATGGGCGTTCTGCGCGGTCTCGGGGTCACTGGCGTAGGTCACGTCGAACCCGGCGGCGGTCAGGTCCCGTACCGCTTCGTGGAGGTCGTGGACGTGCGTCAGAATATGCGCGCAACGGCGGCGGCTCATGGGCGTTCTCCTCGAAAGCGGTCTCGCTGTTTCTCGCCGAGTGACGTTCGACGTTTCCCCATCGGATGGCGGTGTGCTTGAATCGCCGGAATCCCGACCCGACAACCGAGAGAAGGAGACCCATGAATGACAGGCCCCTGCGGGTTCTGGTGGCGGGAACGTCTTTTGGACGGCGCTATGTCGACGCCCTTCGCCTGGCACCGGACGAGTTCCGCCTGGTGGGGTTGCTCGCCGGGGGAAGTGCCTACTCCGAGCGTTACGCAAAGCAAATAGGTGTCCCTCTGTACACCAGCCTGGACGCGGTGGACACCGAGGTGGACCTCGCCGCGGTCGTCCTGCGGTCGGCGGTCACCGGAGGCCCCGGCGGCGACATCGCGGCCGAACTGCTGCGCCGTGGCGTGCCGGTGCTCCAGGAACACCCCGTGCACACCCGGGAGATCAGCGCCTGCGCACGGGTGGCCCGCGACCGGGGCGTCCCCTACGCCGTCAACACGCTCTACCCCGACATCGCCGCCGTCCGCCGCTTCCTGGACGCCACCGCTCGGCTGCGCGAGTCCGGTGACCTGCGCTTCTGGGACGCGGCGGCCAACAGCCAGGTGCTGTTGCCGCTGCTCGACGTGCTCGGCCGCGCCACCGGGGGCCTGCGGCCCTGGGCGTTCGACGTCGCCGAGGTGGGCCCGGACCTCGCGCGGTGCGCCTCCACGCCGCGCCCCTTCCGGGTGGTCCAGGCCGTGATCGGCGGCGTACCCGGAGTGCTGCGGATCCAGAACCAGGTGCAGCCCGACGACCCCGACAACCACGCGTACCTGATGCACCGCGTCGAGGTCGGCACCGAGGACGGGGTGCTGTCGCTGGCCGAGACGCACGGCCCGGTGCTGTGGAACCGTCGGATGCACGTGCCGCGCGACGGTGACCACCGGCTGCGGGTGGACGATCCCGTGGTCGAGGTGCCGGTGGTGGAGCCGGTGGGCGCGGTGGACCAGGCGTCCTACCGCGAGGTCTTCGCCCGCCAGTGGCCCGAGGCGATCCTGTCCACGCTGCGGGAGGTGGTGGCCGCCCGGACCGACACGGAGGCGCGGCGCCGCCAGGTCGGGTGGGCGTTGGAGGTCGCCACCGCCTGGCAGGCGTTGTCGGCCAAGCTGGGCGTGCCGGAACTGATCGCCCCGATGCGGCAACCTCGGCTCTCCGCAGGGCAGTTGGCCGGCGGAGGCGGGCCGGAGGGGCGGCCGGCCGCTCACAGCTGACCGTCCACGGCCGTCAGCAGGGCGTCGAGCGCCTCGGGGTTCCGCAGCGTCGCCCTGCTGACCGCCGACTCGATCGGGACGCCCTCCAGGATGCGTCGGACCGGGACCTCGCACCGCTTGCCGTTCAGGGTGTAGGGCACCGAGGGCACGAAGAACACGTGGTCGGGCGCGTAGCTGGCGGCGAGCCGTTCGGTCAGGGCCCGGCGTGCCGTACGGGCCACGGCCCGGGTGGGGGTGGCGGAGACCAGGAAGCAGACCATCTCCCGTTCCCAGTCGACGAGTTCGGCGGTGGCACGCGCGTCGCGGCGGATGTCGACCACCAGGGCGTCGTCGACGTCCGGCAGGCTCTCCAGGACCTGGTAGATCTCCGCGGTCCCCATGCGGACGCCGCCCCGGTTGAGGGTGCTGTCGGACCGACCGCTGACCACACAGCCGCCGGTGGGGGTGAACCGCACCCAGTCCCCGTGCCGCCACACGCCGTCCCCCTCGGGGAAGTACGCGGCGGCCAGGCGTTCCCCGGTGGGGTCGTCCCACATCGCCACCGGCATCGACGGCAGTGGTCGGGTCAGCACCAACTCGCCCTCGGCGCCGGCCGCGTAGGGGTCGTCGTGGTCGAGGGCGTCAGCGGTGGTGGCGGCCGTACCGAGGGTCCGGCAGGCGATCTCGCCCTGGTGTACGGGCATGGTGGGCGCCCAGCCGAGGAAGGCGGTGCACACGTCGGTGCCGCCGGAGACCGAGGCGGGGGCGACGTGCGCACCGACGGAACGGCTCACCCACGCCTGCGCCCGGGGCGCCAGGGGGGAGCCGGTGGAGCCGACGAACCGCAGCCGTGACAGGTCCAGTCGACGTCCCGGCGTCAGCTCCTCCGAAGCGCACAGGTGCAGGTAGGGGGCGGACACCCCGAGGTGGGTGAGCCTCTCCTCGGCGGCCAGACGCCACAGCGCGTACAGGTCCGGCTGGCTGGCCGGGGCGTCCCGCAGGACGACCGTGGCTCCCAGCGCGAGTCCGCCCAGCAGGTAGTTCCACATCATCCAGCCGGTACCGGTGGACCAGCAGAAGCGGTCCCCGGGCCGCAGGTCGGTGTGCAGGCCCAGGGCCTTGAGGTGCTCCAGCACCATTCCCCCGTGCCCGTGCACCAGTCCCTTGGGCGGGCCCGTGGACCCGGAGGTGTGCAGCACCCACAGGGGGTCGGAGAACTCGGTCGCGGCGAAGCGCGGCGGCGCCCCCTCGTGCCGGGCCAGGAGTGCGGTCCAGCTCTCGGTGGGCGGGTGCGAGCGGGGCGGCTCCTCGGGGTCGGCGTCGAGGGTCACCACCGCGTTGAGGGTCGGGAGCCGGGAGAGCAGGGCCGGGTCGGGGGTGTGGCCGGTGATCAGCACGGAGGGTTCGAGGGGGCCGAGACGCTCCCCCACGGCCTGGAGGCCGGCGTCGGGTGAGCAGGCGGCCCAGACCGCGCCGAGGGACGCGGTGGCGAGTACGGCCACCGCCGCCTCGATGCCGTTGGGGCACACGGCGGCCACGCGGTCGCCTTGGCGGACGCCGAGTTCGGTCAGCGCCGCCGCGAAGGCGGCGACCTCGTTCCGTAGCCGGCCGTAGCTGACCTCGCGCCGTTCGGCGGGGGCCACCCGCAACAGGGCGGGGTCGGCGGCGTCCTTGGCGGCCAGCGGGGTGGGGGTGAGGAGTTGCTCGGCCCAGTTGACGCGGGCGCCGGGGAACCAGCGCACCGACGGCATCCGGTCCCCGTCGAGCACCGTGGCGCCGTGGGACAGGTCGAGGCCGCAGAAGTCGGCGAACTCGGTCCAGAAGGCGGCCGGTTGCTCGACCGACCAGCGCCATACGGCCGGGTATCCGCCGGTGACGCCGTGCCGCTGTCGGACGCGGTCCTCGAACCGGCCGAGGAGGGTGTCCCGCGCCCCCGGTCTCCACAGCACCGGTGGATCGGTGAGGTGGGTCTCGGAGTGGGCGCGTCTCGCGTGTGCGGCGGCGATCGGGCACCTCCAGGGTCGTGAGCTGGCCGAACCCCGGGGTCGGCGAGCGAGGGAGCGTTCGTTAGATGGTAATGGTTATCAGTACCATGTGGCCAAGCCGAGGCCAACTCGTCCGGGAGAAGGGCCCGCTCGTCCAAGGGAGATGACAGACGTGACGTATCCGAGCGAAGTCCTGGAGGAAGTGGCGGCGGCACTGGACCTCGACCCCGAGGAGCTGGACCCGGACGCGGACCTGATCTCCCTGGGCCTGGACTCGTTGCGACTGATGCGCCTGCTCCAACGCTGGCGGAAGAGGGGCTTCGACCGGACCTTCGCCGACCTGGCCGCCGCCCCCCGGCTCAGCCGCTGGCTGGACTGGTGGCACGACCTCGACCCCGCCGCCCCACCCCCCGCACCGGAGGGCACAGCGGCTCCCGCCACCGGCGACCCGGGGGAACCGTTCGACCTGACGGCCGTCCAACGCGCCTACTGGCAGGGGCGGGCCGACGAACAGGTGCTGGGCGGCGTGGGCTGCCACGTCTACTTCGAGTTCGACCAGGACGCGGCACGGGCCGTCGCGGCGGACCCCCTGGAGGCCACGGTCCGGGACCTGGTGCGCCGGCACGAGATGCTGCGGGCCCGGGTGGACGAGGACGGCCGTCAGCGCGTCCTCCCGGTCAGCCCCTGGCCGGGACCGACCGTGACCGACCTGCGCCACACCACCGACGTGGACGGGGAGTTGGCCCGCGTCCGCCGGGAACGCTCACACCGCCGGCTGGACGTGGCCCGGGGCGAGGTCTTCGACGTGGCCCTCACCCTGCTGCCGGACGGCGGCACCCGGGTCCACCTCCAACTGGACCTCATCGTCGGTGACGTGATGAGCCTGGAGATCCTGTTCCGCGAACTCGCCGCCGGGCTCGCCGGACAGCGGCCCGGCCCCGCGCCGGGCGTCCGGTTCGCCGAGTACCTCGCGATACGCCCGGCCCGCCGGGCTGAGGAACACCGCCGCTGGTGGCACGACCGTCTGGCGGACCTGCCGCTGGGCCCCGCCCTGCCGCTGGCCGCCGACCCCTCCACCCTCACCCGGCCACGGTTCCACCGCCGAAGTCACCTGGTGCCCCACGCCCGTTGGGCACGGTTCTCCGAGGTGTGCCGGTCGTACGGGTGCACCCCCTCGGTGGCGCTCGCGACCGCGTACGCGGAGGTGCTGGCGAACTGGAGCGACGGCGGACACTTCCTGCTCAACCTGCCGGTCTTCGACCGCCAGGACGTGCACCCCGACATCGACCGGGTCATCGCCGACTTCACCAGCCTGGTCCTGGTGCCGGTGGACTGTACGCGGCCGGCGCCGTTCGCCGAACGGACCGAGGCGGTCGCCCAGTCCGTACGCGAGGCGCTGGCCCACGCCGACCACTCGGGAGTCGACGTCGCCCGGGACCTCTCCCGCCGCCACCAACTCGCCACCCCCGCCGCCCCGGTGGTGTTCACCAGCACCCTCGGCACCCGACTGTTCGACGCCGAGGTCACCGACCACCTGGGCAGCCCGGTCTACGCCGTCTCCCAGACCCCGCAGGTCCACCTCGACCACCAGGTCTACGAGACCCCCGAGGGCGTGCTGCTGGTCTGGGACGCGGTGGACGACCTCTTCCCGGCCGGGACGCTGGACGCCATGTTCGCCACCTACCAGCAGTTCGTGGAGTCGCTGGCCCTCACCACGACCTGGGAACACCAGGCACGGTTCCCACTGCCGGCCGAACAGCGGGCGGTACGCGACAAGGTGAACAGCACCCAGGCCCCCTACCCGCCCCGGACCCTGGGCGCCGACCTGGCCGAACGCGCCCTCGAACGCCCCGGGGCACCAGCCGTCATCGACGGTGAACGGACCCTCAGCTACCGGGAGTTGTGGTCGATGTCCCTACGCGTCGGGGGCTGGCTGACCGCCCACGGCGTCACGCCGGGCTCCCGGGTCACCGTACGGCTGCCCCGGTCCGCCGAGGCCGTCGCGGCGGTCCTCGGGGTGCACGCCGCCGGAGCCGCGTACGTACCCGTCGGGGTGGACCAGCCCCCGGCCCGAAGGGAACGCATCCGGGAACGCTGCGCGCCCGTTCGGGAGATCGACGAGGAGTGCCTGGCCGAAGCCCTGGCCCACCCCCACCCCCTGTCGGGGCCGGTGGAAACCGACCCGCACGGCGCGGCGTACGTCTTCTTCACCTCGGGTTCCACCGGTGCGCCCAAGGGCGTCGAGGTGAGCCACGCGGCGGCGCGCAACACCGTCCGATGTCTCGTCGACCGCGCTGGCGTCGGCCCCGAGGACCGGGTGCTCGCGGTGAGCGCCATGGCCTTCGACCTCTCGGTCTTCGACGTGTTCGGCGTACTGGGAGCCGGCGGCACCCTAGTCGTGGTCCCCCCGGAGTCCTGGCGGGACGCCCGCGTCTGGTGCGACCTCGTACGACGCCACCGGGTGACCCTGTGGAACAGCGTGCCCGCGCTGCTGGAGATGCTCCTCACCGCCGCCGAGGGGCCGGCCCACGGCGACGCGCTGCGGTCACTGCGGCTGGCCCTGGTGTCCGGTGACTGGGTGGGGCTGAACCTCTCCGCCCGCCTGCACGCGAGGGCCGGCGCCCGGCTCACCGCGTTGGGCGGGGCGACCGAGGCCGCCATCTGGTCGAACGCCATGGACGTGCCGGTCACCGTGCCCCCGGACTGGGTGTCCGTGCCGTACGGGTACCCGTTGCGGGCCCAGCGCTTCCGGGTGGTCGACCCCCTCGGACGCGACCGCCCCGACTGGGCCGTGGGCGAACTGTGGATCGGCGGCGCGGGCGTCGCCCTCGGCTATGCCGGGGACCCGACGCTGACCGCCGAACGGTTCGTCGAGGCGGACGGTGAACGGTGGTACCGCACCGGCGACATGGGCCGCTACCGCCCCGACGGGGCGCTGGAGTTCCTCGGGCGCCGGGACCAGCAGGTCAAGGTGCGAGGACACCGGATCGAACTCGGGGAGATCGACAGCGCCCTGGAGAGCGACCCCGAGGTGGCCCACGCGGTCAGCCTGGTCGAGACCGGCCCGGACGGTCACCGCCGGCTGCTGAGCGTCGTGGTGGGGCGGGACGGACAGCGGCCGGACGGGCGGCGCCTCCGCCGCGTCGTACGCGCTCTCCTCCCTCCGTCGATGGTCCCCGAACTGGTGGTGGTCGCCGACTCCCTGCCCCTCAGCTCCAACGGCAAGGTCGATCGGCCGGCACTGTCCGCGCGTCTGGGAGCGCTCACCGAGGACGAGGAGCACGCGGACACCGAACCGCCGCGTCCGGGCGCCGAGGAACGGGTGGCCGGGATCTGGGCCGAGGTGCTGGGAGCCCAGGTCACCGACCGGCAGGCCGACTTCTTCGCCCTGGGCGGCGACTCCCTCACCGCCACCCGGGTCCTCGCCAGGTTGGGCGAGGCCGGCTACACGGACGTCGGCGTCGCCGCGCTGTTCCGCCACCCCCGGCTGCGACGGTTCGCCGCCGAACTGGGTGATCCGCAGACCACCACGTCCACCAGCCCGACCGCACTGGTACCGGACCCGGCGGGACGGCACGAACCGTTCGCCCTGACGCCGGTCCAGCGCGCGTACTGGCTCGGCCGGGACGCCCGACTGGAACTGGGCGGATGCGGGACGACGTACTACCTGGAGTTCGACACCGGGCGAGTGGACGAGGCCCGCCTGCGGGACGCCTGGCGGCAGGTCGTGGAACGCCACGACATGTTGCGCGCGGTGGTGTCCTCCGAGGGTCAGCAGCGGGTGCTGCCCGACCCCGGGCCGGCCACGGTCGACGTACGCCAGGCGGCCGACCGGGACTCCGCACGGCGCTGGCTGTCGGAGGAGGTGGCCCGCCGGGAGTTCGACCTCGCCGACTGGCCCGCCCACCACCTCGCGGTCGCCCACTACGCGGACCGCTCCAGGATCGGCCTCGCCGTGGACTACACCCTGCTCGACGGGCTGAGCATCCTGCTGTTGCTGGAGGAGTTGGCGGCCGGCTACCAGGGCCGGACCACCACCGAGGTCGCCCCCACCTTCCGGGACTACGTCCACCAGTCGCCCCCTCCCGGTGAGCGGGCGCGACAGTACTGGCTGGACCGCCTGGACTCGCTGCCACAGGCCCCGGCGCTGCCCCTGGCCCAGGCGCCGGCCCAGGTCACCCGCCCCCGCTTCACCCGCCGGGCGTGGACCCTCCCCACCCCCGAGTGGGACCAGCTGTGCGCACGGGCCCGCGAGGTCGGCGTCACCCCCTCCACCGCGCTGCTCACCGCCTATGTACGGACCCTCGCCGACTGGTCGGACCAGCGCGAACTGACCGTGAACCTCACCCTGTTCGACCGCCGGGAGGTCCACCCCGACGTGGACCGGATCCTCGGGGACTTCACCACCCTGCTGTTGCTGGGCTGCCACCTGGCGCCCGGGGACAACCAGGCCAGCCTGAGCCGTCGGGTCCAGCAACGGTTGGGGGCGGACCTGGAGCACCGGGAGTTCTCCGCCGTCGACGTCCAGCGGGAGCGGGCGCGGCGCGGCACCTCCCTGGTGGTGCCCGTGGTGTTCACCAGCGTCCTGTCCGTCGGCGGCCGGTCGATGGCCAACTCGACCGGTTTCCTGGGCGATCCGGTCGACGGGCTGACCAGCACCCCCCAGGTCTGGCTGGACCACCAGGTGTTCGAGACCGGGGCGGGGGTGACGCTGGTCTGGGACAGCCTGGACGCGCTCTTCCCCGAGGGCGACCTCGACCGACGGTTCGCCGCGTACCAGGAACTGGTACGCGAGCTGACGACGGCCTCCGGGTGGCACCGTGAGTTCGGGCTGCCCACCGGCCGGACGGCTCCACCGGCCGAGGTCGGGCCGGCTCCTTCCCCGGCCGAGGTCGGCGAGGCGGCCGGCCGGCCCCCCGAGGAACCGGACGAGGCCACCGCGCTGGTGGAACGGCGACTGGCCGCGTTGTGGCGGGAGTTGCTGAACGTCGACCGGGTGCGGCCCGGGGACGACTTCCTGTCGCTGGGCGGGGACTCGCTGCGAGGGATGCGCCTGCTGACGGGGATCGAGCGCGCCTTCGGGGTGAGCGTGCCGTTCGAGCGGGTGCTGGTGAGCGGCCTGCGGGAGCTGGCCACGCTCGTCGCCGACAGCCGCCGGACCGTGGGCCCGACGGTGGACGAGGGGGAACTCTGAGATGGGCACGGACACCCTGAGGCACCCCTGCCTCCGTACCTTCGAGGACACCGGCGACGCCCGGGTCAGGCTGTTCTGCCTCCCCCATGCCGGGGGCAGCGCCTCGGCCTACCGGGAGTGGCAGCGGGCGTTGGGCACCTCGGTCGAGGTCGTGGCGGTGCAGTACCCGGGGCGGGGCAGCCGTATCGGCGAGCCCTCGCTGACCCGGATGCCGGACCTGGTCGCCGACCTCCTCGAAGGGGTCGGCCCCTGGACGAAACGGCCCTGGGCCCTGTTCGGCCACAGCATGGGCGCGGCCGTCGCCCACGAACTCGCGCACGCCGTGGCCCGCGCCGGCTACCCCGACCCGCTGCGGCTGTTCGTGTCGGCCCGGGAGGCACCGCAGCTGTCCCGCCCGGGCACCGTCCACCAGCGGGACGACGACGGACTGGTCGCCGAACTCTCCCGGTTGGCCGGCACCGCCACGGAACTGCTGGCCGACCCGCAGGCGCGGAGACTCTTCCTGCCCCCGGTACGGGCCGACTACCAGCTGATCGAGACCTACCGGCCCACGATGGAGCCCCTACGCTGCCCGGTCACCGCGCTGGCGGCCGACTCCGACCCGGAGGCCACCCGGGAGGAGGTGGCCGCCTGGCGGGCCGTCAGCCCCGAGGGCTTCGAGCTGAGCGAGTGGAGCGGCCACCACTTCTACCTGGACGACCACCTGCCCGAGGTCGCCCGGCTGATCACCGACCGTCTCGACGCCGACCTGGGGTAACGGCTCCCTGTCCGGCCCACGTGCCGTCCGTCACCGGACCAGCACGTGGGCCCGGGGGCGCTACGGCTCCCCGATCCGTGGCCGTACGGGGGGGAACTCCCGGTCCCAGCCAGGGAGTTGCCGCCCCCTCGCCCAGCTCTCCGTCGTTCTCGACAGCGGCGGTGGTCCACCGGCGGGACCGTCCTGGCGAGGGTGCCCGGTCCGCTGGAGTCGATGTCGACGGCGGTCACCATGGCGCTGGTCGCCGCGCTGACCGGCCCGGACCCGCTCGACGCGCCGTTCGTGGGCGGCGTACGCGTCCCCGGCGACCCGTCCCTCCGCGTCACCGACACTTCCACCCCGGGCCAGCACCGGCGAGACGTCGACCACCGGCTTCCGACCCACGCTACGAGCCGCCGTCGACCTGAGCGCCCACCCGCGCTACCGCGCGGAAGACCCCGACCTGGCCCGCCCCGCAGCGTGCTCGGTGCCGCGCCCCAGGTCGCTCCCCTACCTCCTCGTCGTCGGGGCACTCCGGCTCACCCTCCGGCTGATCCGACAACGCGGAGGGCGACCGCCGTCGACCGCGCGGGCTGGGCGGGGCTGGTGGCTGCTGGCCGGCCGGCGGCGCCCGCACCGCGATCGTCGTCACCACGCCGGGGTCCCCCCTCGGCCATCACCCGTACGACGGCGGGGCGAGCCGTCCACCCTCCCGTTCCGCCCGCCGAACTCCCTCTGGACACCGGGGAGTTCCATCAGTCGAAGAGGATCAGCGGACGCAACAGACCGGACCGCCACAGGACCAACAGCGTGCCGAGGGTCCACAGCCAGACGGCCGCGAGGACCACCCCGTCGCGTACCCGCAGTGGTGTCAGGGTGCGTTCGGTACGGGTCGGATGGGCGCCGAAGCCCCGGGCGTCCATCGACAGTCCGACCCGCTCCGCGTGCCGCACCCCTCCGGCGAGCAACGGGACCAGAGCGGCCGACAGTTGGCGGAGCCGCCCGAAGGCGCCCTCCGGTACGGGGATGCCCCGGGCCCGGCGGGCGGTCTGGATCAGGGTGAGTTCGCGCCGGTAGCGGGGGACGAACCGGAACGAGGCCAGGGCCGCGTAGCCGAACCGGTACGGGACACGGGCGTTCTGCACGAGCGCCCGTACCAGGTCCCCTGGATCGGTGGTGAGCCCGCCCAGGGTGGTGAGGGTGAACAGGGCGGCGATCTTGGTGGAGACGGTCACCGCGACGAGGACGTTCTCCTCGAAGACCCGGAGCGGACCGAGGGTGAACACCGGGGTGTCGGCGGCCGGCACGGCACCCAACGGGGCCACGCAGAAGAACAGGAAGAGCGCGGGCAGCATCACCGCCAGACCAGCCGCGACCTTCCCCAACCGCCCCAGGGGAACCCGGGAGAGGAACAGCAGGGCCAGGGCACTCAGCGCCAGGCAGCACAACGGGAACGAGGGGTCCCGGGAGACGACCAGCAGGGCCATCGCCGGAAGGAAGGCCGCGATCTTGGTCAGCGGGTTGAGGCTCTCCAACAGGGCCCGCCTCATGGCAGTTGCTCCCACCGCAGCAGGTCCGACCAGTGCGGGTGGCGGTCGGCGACGCTCCGTCCCAGGGCGGCGAGGGGCGGTGCCACGAGCCCCGCCTCGGACAGCGTCGCCGCCCTGGTCAGGACCTCGGCCGGGGGCCCCACGGCGGCGACCTCCCCCGCCCGGAGAACGACGACGGTGTCGGCGTGGTCGGCCACCAGTTGCAGATCGTGGGTCACCATCACCAGCGTGGTTCCGTCCCGTTGAAGCCCGGTGAGCATGTTCATCAGCTCCGTGGCGCCGGCCTGGTCCTGCCCGAAGGTGGGTTCGTCGAGCACCACCGCCTTCGGTTCGGCCGCCAGGGTCGCGGCCACCGAGAGCCGACGCTTCTGCCCGTGGGAGAGCACGAAGGGGCTGCGCTCGGCGTGCTCCTCCAGGTGGAACCGCTCCAGAGCCTCGGTGACCCGGGCCGCTCGGTCCTCCTCGGGTACGCCGGCGATCCGCAGGCCGATCTCCAGGTCCTCGGCGACCGTCTCCCCGACGAACTGGTGCTCGGGGTTCTGGAAGACGAACCCGATCTCGTGCGCCAGCCGGCGGGCCGGGGTGCGGGCGGGGTCCAGCCCCGCGATGTCGACCATCCCGGGCGAGGCGGTGAGAAGGCCGCCGACGCACTGCGCCAACGTGGTCTTCCCCGCCCCGTTCACGCCGACGACGGCGACGAACTCCCCGCCCGCGATCCGCAGGGAGACGTCGCGGAGCACCTCCCGTCCACCACGGCGCAGCCGCAGGCCCTCCACCCGGACCAGCGGTTCTCCGGCCGGCCGCCGGGGAGCCGGCGCGGCCAGCTCGGGCAGGCGAGGGTGGGCCCGCAGCCGGTCGACCAGTTCCCCTCCCCGTACGGGCGGCGGTTCGAGAGGGGTGCCGACGGCGCGCAGACGCCGGGCCACCCGGACCGTGGCGGGGGTCCACACCCCGAGGGCGTCCAGGAGTTGCTCGTGCTCGGAGAACACCCGCACCGGCGTTCCGTCGGCGACCACCCGGCCCTCGCGGTCGAGGACGACGACGCGGGTGACCAGTTCCATCGCCTCGTCCAGGTCGTGTTCGATCAGGACGATCGCGCGGTCTCCCTCGGCCACCACCTCGCCCAGAGTCCGGTAGAGGTCCCGGGTTCCCGAGGGGTCGAGGTTGGTGGTGGGTTCGTCGAGGACGAGCAGGCCCGGTTCCATGGCCAGGGCGCAGGCCAGGGCGAGTCGTTGGCGCCCGCCCCCGGAGAGGTCCGCCGGATCGTCGCCGGCACGGTCGGCCAGGCCGACGCGCTCCAGGGCCGCGCGGGCGGCCGACTCCACCCGCTCCCTGGGCCAGCACAGGTTCTCGCAGCCGAAGCACACCTCGTCGAAGACGGTGGTCATCACGACCTGGGCGTCCGGGTCCTGGAACACCATCCCGACCTGGGTGGACAGTTCGCCCGTACCCAGAGCGGTGGTGTTCGCCCCACCCACCCGTACGGTGCCGCCCAACCGTGCCTCCACGCTGTGCGGGATGAGGCCGTTGAGGGTGAGCGCGAAAGTCGACTTGCCGCAGCCGGAGGGGCCGAGCAGAAGCACCACCTCGCCACGGGTGACGGTGAGGTCCACCCCGGACGGTGCGTCACGGGTCGCGTCCACGTGCCGGACCCGTACGCCCTCGGCGGCGACCAGGGGGATCTCGTGGTCTGGCGCAGGCGGCGCCGCCGTGGGGTCCCGCCGGCTGTCGACCGCCTCAGCCACGGTGCTCGACCGGGCGCAGGTTCGGTCCGACTCCCGCCCTGGCCAAGCGGTCGGACAGCAGCTTCGCCAACAACGTCGCGACCGCACCGCTCAGGGGCTGCACCGCGAGGGCCAGGACGACGACCGGTACGGCGAAGTCGCCGAGCTGGTAGGCGGGGACGCTGGTGACCGCCGCCAGGGCGCAGGCGATCGCGCCGGCCACCACGAAGAAGGACGTTCCCCACAACCGGTAGCGGGTCACCAGGAAGACCAGTTCCAGGGGCAGCGCCCATATCAGCGCGGTCAGGATCATCTGCCAGCCGAAGGGGGTGACCGGGACCTGGACGAGACCGGCGACCAGTCCGGTGAGGATGCCCGTACCGGGGCGCCGTAGCACGGCCAGGCCGAGCGCCGGGGCGAAACAGTAGGCGCCGACGATCGCCAAGGCGGCGATCGGACCGGCCGCGTTCAACGCGATGTTCGCGTAGACCAGCGGCGTGACCGCGATGCCACATCCCACGCCGAGCGCGGAACTGACCATCAGGACTCTGGTTGATCGTGGAGCGGCCAAGTCGGTCGCCTTTCTGGTTCTGGAGCTGGTTCTGGCTCTGGTTCTGGAGCTGCTTCCGGGGGTGCGGAAGGGAGCAGGGGCGCGGAGAGGCGTGGCCCGCCGACCGGCGGGGGCGCTGGGGTGAGGCGAGGTCACCTCAGGCGCGGCGCGGTGACCTCAGCGAGCCCGGTGTCCGCATCCCGCCGGTCGACCTCGCGTGGGGTCCCCTTCGACGGTGGCGGGGTGCCGGCGAGGTTCACTCCGGGTACGGCGAGGGTGGCCGGACCCGTGGGCGCGTGGACCCGGTCGCGGTCCTCATGGCGGCGGACGGACCAGCGCGCGGTGCCTCTCCCCCGCCCTCCTCAGGCACCTGGCGCACGCCCCCACCCCCTTGTTGAAAACAGTTGTCATTATTACTTGCGCCCTCGCGCCTCGGCAACCGCCCCCGCCCCACCCGGGGGCGCGGCACCAGGCCGCACCCCAACCACCGGAGCCCCACCGGGAGTTGACGCCAGGCCCCGTACGACGACGACGCCCCCACCCGGGTGGGGGCGGCAGCCGGGGACCGACCGAAGCGCCCGCTACCTCGGCCCACCGGTACGCGCACCCCCGGGCGGCAACGACACCAGGGGCGACCCCAGACGCCCCGTAACGACGCCACCCACCGCCCGACCTCGGCGGAACCGGACTCGACACGGCAGACGGGCGCACCACCACCCCCACCGCCACCCGAGTCGGGGTGGTGGCCGAGCCGACCGAGGTACCGGCTACCTCCGCGCCCCCACCGAGGCGGAGGCGCCTGAACCGTTCCGGTAGAGCTGGGCGGCGAGGGCGATCGCGGCGTGCACGGCGGGATGGGGGTCGTGCGCACGCCAGATCAGGTGGATGGGCACGGGGTCGGCGTCACGCAGCGGGCGGTAGACGATGCCGTCCCGCCGGTACTGGGCGGCCGTGGCCTGCGGGGTGAGCCCGACACAACGGCCGGTGGCGATGGCCGCCAACCAGTCGTCGATGTCCCCGGTGTACTCCACCTCCGGCCGGTGGTCGGAGGGCCACAGGTCGAGGGTGGTGGTGCCGGTACGGCGGTCGAGGGCCAGGGTGCGGCCGGGGATCTCCGCGAGGCGGACACCACGGCGCCGGGCCCAGGGGTCGTCGGAGGCCAGGGCGACGTAGCGGACCTCGTGACCGATCAGGGCATGGGCCCAGGGCGTCAGGTCCACCGGTGCGCGGATGACGGCGAGGTCGCACAGCCCCTCCGCCAACCCCCCGGTCGGAGAGTTGCGGCGGATCAGGCGCAGCTCGGTGTCCGGGTGCTCCTCCCGCCAGCGGCGCTGGAACTCGGTGGTGTGCCGGCCGAAGGCCGACCAGGCGTGACCGATGTGCAGCCGGGTGTGGCCGGTGGCGGCCTCGTGGACGAGTTCGTCCACGCCGGCGAGGAGCACCCGGGCACGGGCGAGCGCCTGCGTACCGGCCGGGGTCGGCAGCACGCTGCGGCTCGTACGGTGCAGCAGTCGCACCCCGAGCAGCTTCTCCAGGGCGGCCAGGGTGCGGGAGACGGCGGCCTGGGAAGTGCCCAACTCCCGGGCGGCGTCGGTGAAACTGCCGGTGTCGACGATGGCGACCAGGTAGCGCAGGTGCTTCAGTTCCAGCGCCCTCGCCGCTCTCTCCTCCCGCCGCGCGTCCATACACCCATCGTATGGGTGGCCGTCTGGATGCATTTTGCGTATGGCTCCGCCGACCTCAGGGTGGCGGTCATGCGGACCGATTCCTCCCCGGTCGCCACCCCGGCGGCACCCGCCTCCGACCCCACCGACGACCGTCCGAGCGGCGGACGGCTGGGCGGGTTGGCGATGATGCTGGGCAGCGGCCTGTCCAACCAGACCGGCGCGGCCCTCGCCGCGCTGGCCTTCCCGGTGATCGGCCCACTGGGAGTCGTGGCCGTACGGCAGTGGGTGGCCGCCGTGGTCCTCTGCGCCGTGGGCAGGCCTCGGCCGGGCCGGTTCAGCGCGGCGCAGTGGCGTCCGGTGCTGGGCCTCGCCCTGGTCTTCGCCGGAATGAACCTGTCCCTGTACACGGCGATCGAACGGATCGGGCTGGGCCTGGCCGTCACCCTGGAGTTCCTCGGCCCGCTGACCGTGGCCCTCGCCGGCTCCCGTCGACGTACCGACCTGCTCGCGGCCGTGGCGGCGATGGGCGCGGTCGCCGTGCTCACCCGCCCCACGCCCTCCACCGACTACGTCGGCATCGGGCTGGCGGTGCTGGCCGCCGCCTGCTGGGGCTGCTACATCCTGCTCAACCGGGCCGTCGGCTCACGCGTACCCGGCCTACGGGGATCCGCCGCCGCGGCGGCCGTCTCCGGCGCCCTCTACCTGCCGGTCGGCGTCTGGGTGCTGTGGCACCACCGTCCCACCCCGACGACCCTGGCCTGCGCGCTGGCCGCCGGTGTCCTCTCCTCGGCGGTGCCGTTCCTGGCCGACCTGTTGGCCCTGCGCCGGGTGCCCGCCCACTTCTTCGGGGTGTTCATGAGCGTCAACCCGGTCTTCGCCGCCCTGGTCGGCCTCCTGGTACTGGGGCAGCGCCTCGACGGCCCCGCCTGGTGCGCCATCCTCGTCATCGTCGCGGCGAACACCCTGGTCGCCTCCACCGCGCACCACCCTCCCCGCCGAAGCGGCACCGGGTGAGGCCCGTCTGCCACGCCCGCCCCCGGACGGTGAGGCTCGCACAGGCTCCGCCCACACTCCCGGGTACGTCCCGGTACTCCCACCCCGAAGCCAGGAGGGGCACCCACCAGGGCCGGGGCGCCCCGGCCCCGTAGCCGGCGCCTACCCCAAGGATCACCCGGCCGGTCCGCCAGCCGGCGTGGCCCGTCCACCTCCGGCCCGAGCCCCACGGAGGGCCGCGAGCGCCGGGGGCCAGCGGGTCGGAGCAGCGGCACCACGAGAACCGGTGGCGCACCCCGGGGGGGGCGCTGCCGGAGGCACCAGCGCCAGCGAGGGCCACAGCCTGGGCGGGGAGCGGGGTCCCGGTACCCGTACGCGGGAGCCTCCCGGTGGCCCGAACGGCGCGCCCTACGGCAGCAGACGGTGACGGGCCGCCGTGGCCACCGCTCCGGCGCGGGTGTGGACGCCCAACTTGGCGTAGACGCGGCCGAGATGGGTCTTCACCGTGCCCTCGCTCAGGAACAGCGCACGGGCGATCTCCCGGTTGCCGAGGCCCTCGGCGAGGTGGGCGAGAATCTCGCGTTCGCGGCTGGTGAGGGAGGGGCCGGGGGCCCGCAGTCGGGAGACGACCCGGTCGGCGACCGAGCCGGACAGCACGCCACGGCCCGCCGCGGCGTCCCGTACCGCCGCGAAGAGGCACTCCGGCGGCTCCGCCTTCAGCAGGTACCCGGTGGCACCCGCGGCGACGGCGCGCTGGATGTCGGCGTCGGTGTCGAACATGGTGAGCACCAGGACCCGTGGAGGTACGGCGCCCTCCGGCCCCCCGTCCAGCCCCCCGTCCGGCGAGGTCAGCCGGCGGGTGGCGGTCACGCCGTCGATGCCGGCGCCCAGTTGCAGGTCCATCAGCACCACGTCCGGCCGCAGCGCGGCGACCATGTCGAGGGCCTCCTCACCACTGCCGGCCTCCCCGACGACCTCAAGGCCCTCGGTACTGGAGAGCAGGGCACGCAGCCCGGCGCGGACGACGGCGTGGTCGTCGCAGAGCAGTACCCGGACGGTGGGGCTGTCGGGGGCACCGGTGTCGGCCGGGGTCACCGCGCCTCCTCTCCCGGGCCGGCGGCGGTGGCCCCCTCGGCGGCGCCCGCCGCGGCCGGTACCGAGACCGACACCACCGTGCCCTCGCCCGGTGTGGAGTCCACGGTCAGCGTGCCGCCGACCTGTCGGGCCCGCGTCCGCATCCCGGGCAGCCCGTACCCCCGGCCACCCCGACGGCCGCGCCGCCCCGGTCGGTCCCGGCCGGCTGGTGACGACCGGGCCGGGTCGAAGCCTCGGCCGTCGTCGGCGATGTCCACGGTGGTCCGATCCTCCAGACAGGTCAGGGTGACCACGGCCCGGGTCGCCCCGGCGTGCTCCCGCGTGTTGGCCAGGGCCTGCTGGGTCACCCGTAGCAGCGCGGCCTCGACCGGCTCCGACAACCTCCCGGCGACGCCCGGCTCCACGTCCAGGCGGAACTCGACGGCCGGCCCGGGCGGGCCCTCCCGCGCGGCGAGGGTACGCAGCGCCTGGACGAGGGAGTCCTCGGCCAGGTCGAGCGGGGTCAGGTCGCGGACGAAGCGGCGGACCTCGGCCAGCCCACGGTCCGCCGTCGCGGCGGCGTCCCGTACGTGGGCGTGGGCGGTGTCGGGGTCGGAGTGCCAGTGCCGTTCGGCGGCCTGGAGCAGCATCCGCTGGCTGGACAGGCTCTGCGCGAGGCTGTCGTGGATCTCCGCCGACAGCCGTTGCCGCTCGGCCAGGATGCCGGCGTGCCGTTCGGTGGCGGCCAACTCCCCACGGGTGCGCACCAGGTCGTCGATCAGGACGCGTTGACGGCCGGTGAGCCGCCGGCTGTGGACGAGTACGGCCGTGGCCACCGTACCGAGGGTCACCGGGGCGATCACCAGGTTGGGGTTGAAGCCCCCGGTGGACACCCGTACCTCGGAGAGGACCACGAGCACCACGAGTCCGGCCGCCAGGGAGACCGCCATCCGTACGGGCAGCCGGTGCAGTCCGGTGAAGAGCACCGGCATGGTGCACCAGGTGGCGCTCGGTTCGAGGGCGAGGAGCAGCAGCCAGAGCCCCAGCACCACCGCGAGCCAGCACAGGTGGCGGCCGGTGGGGCGCTCGCCGAGTCGGGGCGCGGGGGCGGTCAGCCGGCCGGCCAGGTAGACGGCGCCGAAGAGCAGGAACAGGGCGAGCACCCAGCCGGTACGGACCCCGTCGGCCGAACCGTGCGTCAGGAAACGGGCCACGGCACCGCCGAGGAGCAGGACGAAGGCGACGTCCAGGGCGGCGGACAGCCAACGCGCGTCGGGGTCGGGCTCCGTGTCCTTCGGTACCACCAGGTCCCCATCGACTCGTTGAGGCTTCACTCCGGCCCCGGGCACTCCCCCGTACCGGGCACCGCGACTCCACGTATACAAGGGCACGCCCCGGCCCACATCATCCGATCGGCCGACATCGGCATGGCCCGACCGCACCGGTCGGGGCGGCCGGCCGTCGGAGGTGCGCGAGCGCCCCCGGCGTGAGACTTCTGGAAACACGGCCCCTCAACGAAAACGAGCAGCCATGTCCCAGAAGCTCAAGGCCAACCGTGCCTCCCTCAGCCACCGCCTGACCTACGCGCTGCGCCACCCCGGCCGGGTACCGCGACACCTGCGCCGTACCGTGCGGGACACCTGGCTGCGGCACCGTTCACCGGACCACGTCGCCTACTACCGGGCGGTGATGCGCTCGGACACCCGCCGCGACCCGGACCGGGCCGTGGGGGGCCGCAGCCGGGAGCGCTGGCTGGCCCTCGGGGCGATGCAGTTCGACTACCTGGTGGAGCACGGGCTGCGCCCGGAGCACCGCCTCCTGGAGATCGGCTGCGGCAACCTGCGGGCCGGGTGGCGGTTCATCGAGTACCTGGAACCCGGGCACTACTACGGGGTCGACATCTCCCCCGACATCCTGTTCGCCGCGCAGGACACCCTCCGGGAGCGGGGCCTCCAGGAACGGTTGCCGACGTTGACCCCGGTACGGGACCTGAGGCTGCGGTTCCTGCCGGACGGGGCGTTCGACGTGGTGCACGCGCACAGCGTGTTCTCCCACTCGCCGCTGCCGGTGATCGAGGAGTGCCTCGCCCACGTCGGCCGCGTCCTGGCGCCCGGCGGCTGGTTCGACTTCACCTTCGACCGTACGGAGGGCGAGGAACACCACGTACTCCACGAGGACTTCTACTACCGCACCGAGACCCTCACCGCCCTCGCGGCCCGCCACGGTCTCGCCGCCCGCTTCATGGACGACTGGGAGGCCCTCCCCCACGGGCAGTCCAAGATCCGCGTCACCCACGAGCCGGCTTCGGCACCACGGCACCTGGACGCACGGAACTCCGCCAACCGCTGACGGGCACCACACCTCGACTCGTCCCTGCGGGACGTGGGACACCACCCCGACCCGTCGCCCGTACCGGGGCGCGCGCATCGGGGTGGGAGGCGAAGCACGGCGAGGCCTCCCGCCCCAGGGACGCCCTCAGGCGTGAGCCGCGTTCTTCCCTGGGTGCTCCTCCTCCGTCGGGGCGGGACGCCGGCCGGTCTCCTCGCTCCCGCGTCCGCTGACCAGGAGGAGCGCCACGGCGATCGACTGGACGCCGATCAGCATGGCCTGGGCCACTGGGTCGGTGAGGCCCAGCGAGACCAGGGACAGGTTGACCGCGAAGTGCGTCCCGATGGCCGCCACGATGCCGGCGCGGTCGTAGGCGCAGGCGACCAGCATGGCCATCGGGATGTTGCTGACGGCGAAGAGGACGCCGCTCCCGGAGGTCAGGCCCAGCTCGTGTTGTGGGGTCCCCTCGATGAGGAACAGCGGCAGGTGCCACAGCGCCCAGAGGACGTCCAGCAGCAGACCGACCTGGAAGCGGCCCCTCGTCGCGCGCAGCCTTGGATAAGCGGTACCGCGCCAACCGGCCTCCTCGGAGATGGGACCGGAAACGAGCATCCCGACGAGGAACCCGGCCGGGCCACCCATCCTCTCCGCCATGTCCCCCGCGGAGTCCAGGGACAGCGCGGGGCCGCCCGCCGCGTACCCGAACAGCGCGGCCACCACCACGGTCGCCGAGCCGAGCGCCATCAGTGCCGGCGCCCAGACCAGATGTTCGCGGCGGAAGGCGACCACCTGCGCGGGCACCGGCTCGCGGCGCCGCTGGCGGAGAACGCGGACCACCAACGCCCCCGCCAGTGGGCCGAAGGCGCCGAGCGTGTAGGGGAGGTTGGCGGGGGGCGCTGTGGACTCCCCGCCGACGGCTATGGCCACGCTCCAGGCCAGCCAGCTCGTGACGAACGCGATGGCCAGGAAGAGGGCCAGGTCGTTGCGGTAGCGGCCAGGGGTGGGAGCGGTTCCGGTGCCCGGCGACGCGGGCACCGGCTGTGGCTGTGGGGGCGAAGTGGGCATACCCAGGTTCCTTCTGTGGGAGGTCGGCGGGTGTCCGGCGTAGTGGTGTTCGCGGCCGGGGTCAGGCGGACGGCTTCCGTCCCTCGGCGGCGGTCTCGTCGATCCGGGCTCCCAGCCGGTCGCCGGTCCAGGTGGCGACCAGGTCGAGGAGCGCGGGGTCGACGGGTTCGCGCAGCAGTCGGCGGTAGGAGCGGAGCGTGTGCCTCGCGGGGTCCCGGCGCAGCAGGTGGGTCAGGTCCGGGACCCGGTGGACCTCCGCGCCACCAGCCGGCAACAGGCCCTCGATCACGGCCAGGTCGGCCGCCGGCACCTGGATGTCCTTGTCGCCGGTGACGGCCAGGACGGGTGCCCTCACGGCGGTGAGGTCGTGGCGGCTGTCGTGGTCGAGCATCTCCCGCATCCACCGGGCGTTGACCGGCATCCCGTACATCCGCGCGGTGCGCTTACGGGTCTGCCTGATCCGGGTGAGCGCCCGGTTTCCCAGCGCCGCCAGCGGGCGCCGCAGCAGGCGTAGCGGTGCGGGCATCCCCCGGAGGACCGAGGCCGCCTGCCAGCGCAGGGCGGCTTCGCCACGGCGGGCGAAGCCGGCCAGCAGCACCACCGCCCGGACCTCGTACCGGGCGGCGAGGGCCATGGCATGCAGGGCGCCCTCACTGTGTCCGACGACCGCGAGGGAGTCGGTACGTACGCACGGGTGCGCGGCGAGGACCGCGAGGGCGCGACCGGCGTCCCGGCGGTTGTCGGTGAAGCCGGCCGTCCGCCAGTCACCGGGGCTGTCTCCCGTTCCGCGTCGGTCGTAGCGCAGGGTGGCGACCCCGGCCGCCGCCAGCGCCTCGGACAGCGGCCGCCCGAGGTTCAGGGGGAGCTTGTCGGTGTTCCCGTCCCGGTCCAGGGGGCCGGAGCCGTACAGGAGCAGGGCGGCCGGGTACGGGCCCGGCCCGGTGGGCAACGTCAGGGTTCCCACCAGGGAAGGGCCGTCGTCCGTGGTGACGGTGAGGGCGGTTTCACGTGGGGCGGTGTGCACGCAGGACTCCGTGAGGTCATTGTTCTCAATATCGAGAACGTTATCAGGCGTGAGATCATGGGCGCCATGGCCCAAGCGAACCTCCTGCTCCACCCCGTGCGGATGCGCATCCTCCAGACGCTCCTCGGAGCCGACGAGCTGACCACCGCCCAACTCCGGGACCGGATGCCGGACATCCCGGCCGCCTCCATGTACCGGCACGTCGCCACACTCACCCGCGCCGGCGTCATCGAAGTCGTACGGGAGCGACCGGTACGCGGAACCGTCGAGCGCAGTTACCGCGTACGCCAGGACGAGGCCCTCGTCGACGAGGACGCCCGTCTCACCATGACCAAGGAGGACCACCGGCAGGCGTTCACGGTCTTCACCGGAGCGCTGATGGCCGACTTCGAGCGCTACCTCTCCCGAGAGGACACCGAGCCCGCACGCGAGAACGTGCTCTACCGGCAGGGCACCGTTCACCTGACGGACGACGAGTACGCGCGGCTCGTCGAGGAACTCGAAGAAGTCGTCGCGCGCCGAGCCCGCGCCAGCTCCGGGAAAGGGCAGACCCGCCACATCGTCAGCCTGGTGGTCGTACCCGACAAGTCCGCCGACCCCGACGCCGAGAGCACGGACTCCTGAGGCGAGGGCACCAGTCGGTGCCAGCCCTCGCCGCCGTCGGACCAGGAGCGCACCCGGAAGCGGGACGCCCAGCAGGCGTGATGAGCCGATCCCCTTCCCGGCCGAGGAGTTCGCCCCAGGTGGGCGCCCCGTACGCGAGGAGCAGGCAACTGCCGCCACCCTGGAGGAACAGGCCGAGCTACGGTCGGAGGGTGACTCTCCGGCGGACGCCGAGGTGCTGCGCGAGGCGATCTCCCCCGCCGCGTACCCCCACCTCCCGGCGGCCCTCCCCACCCTCACCGAACCGGACTACGCGCCCCACTTCGAGTTCGGCCTCGCCCTCCTCGTGGCCGGCCTCCAGGCATCACGCCCACGACAACGGTGATGAACGGGTCCCAGCAACCGCCACGGGAGAGGTCGGGTGAGCGGGGGCCGAAGGCACTCCCTCGGCCCACCACCAAGCCCGATGTACGCGGGACGAGTTCAGGCCAGGCCGGCACGTGGACGCCCGCCCCACGCACGTCCTTCGCGCTGCGGCGGTGAAGCCACCCACACCGCGCCGGGAGGCACAAGCGCCACAGCAGAAACCATTGGCAGGCCCGGTTCCTCTGGCAGGGCCAGCCACACGGGGGGGGCATAGCGCTAGATCACCATCCGCTGTCGTGCCATGGGCTGCCGGGCTACAGCAGGGGCCGGCGACCCGTAAGGGTCTCCCACTCGTTGCGCTGCGTTTCCCTGGCGGCTCGCGCCCGTGGGATTGCGGGATTCACCGCCTCCTCGGCTTCTACCTGCTTCAGTTCCGTGAGGGCGATGTCGATGTCTTCCCTGTCCTCGCGTACTTCTTCGAGTCGGAGCTCGGCATCCGCGATCTCCCGTTGCCTCTGCTCCCGAGCCTTCTGGGCCCGCGTGATCGCGTGTTGGATGTCCACTACAAGACCGCGCACGAAGCGCTCGGGGTACTCGGTGTGGTGATAGGTCACCTGCACACGTCGCTCGGTTTCCGCTCTCAGCACCAGGTGCGTCTCGCGTGGAGAGTCCACCGCTTCACATTCGACGGTCAGGTCGGCCAGCCACATGTACGTGCCCTGTCCGCTGGCCGGCGCACGGTGCCCGGTCTCCTCGTCGAGCGGGCCGTCCTCTTCGTACACGCACAGGGCGTGCTCATGCAGTGCGACCCTGCCCAGCGCGGTGACATGGTCACCAGGCTCCCTCTCCCTGAGGCTCCGAACGAGTTCCTCATGACTCCTGATCAGGGCCCGATGAGCGCGCTTCGCCCGCTCGACCTTCGCCACGGCCTCCGCGCGGTGTCGGCTACTGGACCTCTCTGCCCGTCGCAGTTCCAGACGGCGGCGTGCCAGCGCTCGCCGCTGCGCGGCGTACTCCTCGCCGAACATCTCGTTCCAGTTGCCCGGGTAGAGCACCCACTGCCTGACGGCGATGACGGTCAGGAAAACGACACCCAGCGACAGCGCCTGCACCCACCCCATCCGACTCCCACCCTGTTCCGTCTGTCCAAAGCAGAGGGCACGGTGCCCATGTGGCCAACTACACCACCAACGGCCGGAGTTCGGCACGGAATCAGGCCCACATCGACTCGGCACGCGATGACGCTGGCTGACCAACTCGAGCGGCAGACCAATGGTGGCTCCAGCTCACGTGCCGTACGGCACACCTCAGACCAGGCTCGCCGTGGACTCGGTGTCAGCACCGTCATCAGGTCTCTCGGTACTAACCGAGGCCGTCGTTCCCTCCCCCGCTTCACGGACAGCGCAGCTCAGGAACCCTTGCTCGCCGGCTCCAGGATCGCCACGCACTCCAGGTGGTGCGTCATCGGGAACAGGTCGAAGGCGCGGAGGAAGCGGGGGCGGTAGCCGGCGTCGGCGAAGTAGGCGAGGTCGCGGGCGAGGGCGGCGGGGTCGCAGGCGACGTAGGCCAGGCGGCGGGGGCCCAACTTGGCGAGGTGCTGGACGAGTTGGCGGCCGGCACCGGTACGAGGGGGGTCGAGGACGACCAGGTCGGCGTGGTCGATGCCGGTCTGGGGCAGCAGCCGTTCCACCTTGCCGCGCTCCACCCGGGCCCGGGGGAAGTCGGCGAGGTTGCGGCGGGCGTCCTCCACGGCGCGCTTGCCGGACTCGATGCCGAGTACGGCGCCCTGCTCCCCCACCCGGTCGGCCAGGGCGCCGGCGAAGAGGCCGACCCCGCAGTACAGGTCGAGCGCCATCTCACCCTTACGAGGGGTGAGCCCTCGCATCACGGCGTCCACCAGCAGTTCGGCGGCCTGGGGGTGCACCTGCCAGAAACCGCCCTCGCCGACCCGCCAGGTGCGGCCGTCGGCTCGTTCCCGTACCAGGTCACGGCCGTGTACCCGGTGGACCTGACGGTCCCGTTCACCGATCCTCAGCACCGACACCGGCCGGTCCAGCTCGACCAGGGGCAGTCGGGCGCCGGGGCGCGGGGTGAGCACCACCTGGCGGTCCGTGGAACCGCTGGCCGCGATGGCCTCCACCGAGGCGATGCCCGGCCACTCCCGACGCTCCACCCCGAGTTCGCTCACGCCGGGGGCGGCGATCAGGCAGCGGTCGACGTGCTGCACCTCGTGCGAGCGGTGCTTGCGCAGCCCGACCCGTCCCTGTTCGTCGACGGCGTAGTGCACCCGGGTGCGCCAGGCGGGGACCTCGCCGGCGGGCAGCTTGTCGCCGGGTGCCGGCTCCACGGTGCCGTCCCAACCGACCTCCTCCGGCGTGTACTTGGCCAGCCGCAGCAGTTGTTCGGCCAGTACGTCGGCCTTCAGCCGCCGCTGGGCGCCGGGCTTGGCGTGCTGCCAGTCGCAGCCTCCGCACAGGCCCGGGCCGGCGAAGGGGCAGGGGGCCTCGACCCGGTCCCGGGAGGGCTCCAGCACCCGTACCGCGTCCGCCCTCAGGAAGCGGGCGCCCTCGTGGCCGTCGGTCACCCGGACCACCACCCGCTCCCCGGGCAGCGTGTGCCGGACGAACAGCACCTGGCCGCTCTCGGTGCGGGCGACACAGTGGCCGCCGTGGGCGACCGGGCCCACCTCCACCTCGTACTCCTCACCCACGAGGGACGGGGCGGCCTCGGGCGTGGTCTGGGGCATACGGAACGACTCCAGCTGGGGGTGTGGGTGGCCGGACGGCTTCGCTCACGTCCGGCGGAAGGGCCCAGTGTACGTCGGCTCGGGTCACCCCCTTCCCGCACCGGGCTTGGTCAACGAAAGACAGGGGAGCATCGTGGGGGTGAGGCCATGCCATCCTTGTACGGCCCCGGTGGAGAACGAGAGGGACGGCGTGCACGTAGTGATCATGGGGTGCGGGCGGGTAGGCGCCGAACTCGCACAAGCCCTGGAGCAGCAAGGCCACACGGTCGCGGTGGTCGACCGCGATCCCACCGCCTTCCGGCGGCTGGGGTCGAGCTTCGGCGGTCGCCGGGTGACCGGTATCGGCTTCGACCAGGACACCCTGCGTGAGGCCGGTATCGAGGAGGCGGGCGCCTTCGCGGCCGTGAGCAGCGGCGACAACTCCAACATCATCTCGGCCCGGGTGGCCCGCGAGATGTTCGGTGTGGACAACGTCGCCGCCCGGATCTACGACCCCAGGCGGGCCGAGGTCTACCAGCGGCTCGGCATCCCCACGGTGGCCACCGTGCGCTGGACCGCCGACCAGATGCTGCGGCGGCTGCTGCCCTCCGGCGCCGAACCGCTGTGGCGGGACCCCAGTGGCGGGGTGCAGCTGGCCGAGGTGCACATCTCCACCGCCTGGGTGGGGTTCCGGGTCAGCCGGCTCCAGGAGGAGACCGGCGTACGGGTGGCCTTCCTGACACGGCTGGGCGAGGCGATGCTGCCGCAGTCACAGACCGTGCTGCAGGAGGGGGACCTGGTGCACGTGATGATGCGCTGCGACCAGGTCGGTGACGTGGAGGCGGCGTTCGCCAAGGGCCCGGAGGAGGCACGGCAGCGATGAGGGTGGCGATTGCGGGTGCCGGCGCGGTGGGTCGTTCCATCGCCGGCGAACTGCTGGAGAACGGGCACGAGGTGCTGCTGATCGAGAAGTCGCCGGCGGCGATCTCGGTGGAGCGGGTACCCCAGGCCGAATGGTTGCTGGCGGACGCCTGTGAGATCACCTCGCTCGACGAGGCGGCCATGGAGCGGTGCCACGTGGTGATCGCGGCCACCGGGGACGACAAGGTGAACCTGGTGGTGTCCCTGCTCGCCAAGACCGAGTACGGGGTGCCCCGGGTGGTGGCCCGGGTCAACAACCCCAAGAACGAGTGGCTGTTCAACGAGTCCTGGGGAGTGGACGTGGCCGTCTCCACACCCCGGCTGATGTCCGCCCTGGTGGAGGAGGCGGTGAGCGTCGGCGACCTGGTGCGGCTGCTGCGCTTCAGCCAGGGTGACGCCAACCTGGTCGAACTGACGCTGCCCCCCGAGTCGGCCCTGGCCGGTACGAGGGTGGACGCGGTCTCCTGGCCCCCGGACACCACGCTGGTGACCATCATCCGGGGCAGCAGGGTGCTCACCCCGGGCGGCGAACTCACCCTGGAGCCGGGCGACGAGCTGCTGTTCGTGGCGGCGACCGCCCGCGAGGAGGAGTTGGAGCGGCTGCTGTCGGTACGCCACGACGCCTCGGCGTAGGCGGCGTCGGCTCGCCCCGTAGGCGAACCAGAGGGGGCGGTGACGGGTCGACCCGTCAC
>NZ_JBEXEP010000008.1:0-373546 GCF_040606315.1 Streptomyces sp. NPDC005438 | reverse complement strand
TTGTTACTTGATTTAAGTGTTGTGATCTACAGATCGGGGCCGCCCGGTCCCCGGAGTCCTCCGGGGACCGGACGGCCCTCGTCACGGGCAGCCGTCAGGGAAACAGCAAGCCCGACTCGGCGTGTGCGGTAACTGGGCCCGCGCCCACGGACTTCACGCTGCCCACTCGGCGGGGCGACGCTCTGCAACCAGATGCAACCGCGACCGCAGGGGTGACGCTCATGGCCTTACTGTTCCTCGGCAAGGACCCGAACACCAACGGCGACAACTGCCCGACAGTCTGGGTGGACGAGAGGTCCGCCGATCTGGTGGTCCAGGGGTGGAAAGCCGATGAGAACACGGAAACGGAATGCCTGACGGTCGGGCACATCCCCGACTCCGAGGCGGTGATCCGTATTCCGGCGCGCATGGTGCCGCTGATCAGGAAGGCGTGCGATGAAGCCGAGCAGCGTTCCACCGTTCAGTGAGCTGATCGGGGACTGCCACCGCTCAGCCGTACACCTCGAACTGCGGGACACCTACGAGGGGTATGACGACGGCGGCTGGTTCGCCGAGTGGAAGCGGGAGGGTCGGCTCACACCCGCGTTCGTCGAGGACTTCCGAACCTGGACCGACCTGGTGCGAGAGGCAGTCGCCCGTGGTGTGACGATGCGCCGGGTGCGGGTGGTGTCCGTACCGGTCAGTGAGTACATCCGGTTCGAGTACGAGGTGGCGCGTCTCAATCAGGAGGCAGGAGAGCAGGTGCGATGGCTACCACGCTCCGATGCCGCGACACTGCTCGTTCCGGGCGCTGACCTGTGGATATTCGATGACCGGTCGATCAGGTTCGGTCACTTCGCCGGAGACGGCGCGCTTGTCCGCAACGAGATGTGCCACGACCCGTCCGTGATCGAGAAGTTCGGTGAGGCGTTCGAGGCCATCTGGCAACGAGCTACCCCGCACGAGAGGTTCTCCGTCTCACCTCGCTGACTCATGCCCCAGTACCAGTCATCAAGTGTCGAGAGCGCGCGCAAGGCCGTCGCCGCACGGCTCCGTGAAGTGCGCCTGGACGCCGGCCTGAAGGGGCATGAGCTGGCCGCGCGCTGCGGCTGGCACAAGTCCAAGACCTCTCGTATCGAGAGCGCTCGCACACCCCCGTCCGACGCCGACATCCGAGCGTGGTGCGCCGCCTGCGATGCGGATGACCAGGTAGCCGACATAGTGGCGGCCTCCCGCACGGCCCATTCCATGTATCTGGAATGGAAACGACTACAGCGCACCGGCTTGCGCCGTCTACAGGAGGCCCGACTCCCCCTGTACGAGCGCACCAGACTGCACCGTGGTTACGCCTCACACGTCGTGCCCGGCCTCTTCCAGACGCCCGCCTACGCCGCGGCACTGCTGTCGTCCATCAGCCGGTTTCACGGCACCCCCGACGACACGACGGAAGCCGTGGATGCCCGCATGGCCCGAGCCCGCGTGCTGCACGAGGGAACACACCGCTTCGCGTTGATCGTGGAAGAAGCCGTCCTGCGGTACCAGGTGGGCGAAGCCGAGGCCATGGCAGGGCAGTTGGGGCACCTGTTGTCGATCATGTCCCTTCCCGCCGTCTCCCTGGGCATCATCCCCTTCTCCGTACGGGAACGGGGAATGTGGACTCTCGAGACCTTCGACGTCTTCGACGACCAGCGTGTGCATGTGGAACTGCTCACGGCCCAGATCACGCTCACCGCACCAAGTGAGGTCGGCATGTACGTCAGGGCGTGGACGGACCTGCGCGCGTTGGCCGTCTACGGCGCGGACGCCCGGTCACTGGTGTCAGAGGCCCTTGAGGCTCTGGGCTGAGAATTCGCGTGCAACAACATAGAACAGGCTCGGTGTCGGGACCATGACGTCCCTAACGTGGTGTCGTCAGCCGGGACACCGCTGAGACGGAGGAAGGTCCGAAGCCGCTACCAGGTCGCCCATCTTGACCGCGCTGGCCCTCTGCACTCTCCCGCCCTCCTCCCTTCGCGTTGATCACCCAGACCCAGTGAGAGGGACGGGCCACCGCACCAGCCGAGAGCGGCCGGCCCCGAACAGGTCGAACCGCCGGGACGTGATGGACAGTGTCGCGGTCCGGTCCGAGCTGTCGGACTGTCAGCACCACCAGGAACGGAGGCACGGAGGAGATGACGCAGACGCCCGCACCGTGGGGCACGCGCCGAATGGGCCCGTATACGGCCACCACCACCATTCCGCGGTACACGCCCGTGATCGACCCGGAGACACAGGTCGCGGTGATCAGAGATCAACACGGTCGGCAGGTCGAACTGGGCAGTCACGGCACCAGCACGAGCGGGCTGACTCCCACTACGACGGCCCCCGGTGACGGGGCAGGACCGGGCGGCGCGACCGACACGGACAGTACCGAGTCCTACGATCAGGATCAGAGCTCCGGCTGATGGACGAGCGCGGGTCGGTACTGGTGCTGACCAACCCCTACGACGTGACAGCGGACGTGGTGCTACACCTCCTCGCCCGACGTCGTGTTCCCGTGGTGCGCCTCGACCCCGGCACTGACCTGCATACGGGTGCTTCACTGACGGCCACGTACCGCGCGAACAGGCAGTGGGGCACCTTGCGCACCACAAGCCGGGAACTCGACACCACCCGGGTTCGGTCGGTCTGGGTGCGCAGACCCTCGCCCTACGAAGGCCCACCCGGGTTGGACGGCCAGGACCGTCGGTTCGCAGCAGAACAGGCGCTGTGGGGTGCGGGAGGAATCCTCGCGTCCCTGCCCGAGGCGCGCTACGTCAACCATCCGTGGAACAACCGGGCTGCCGAGTTCAAGCCGTCACAACTCTCCACCGCGCAACGTTGCCGCTTCCTGGTGCCCGACACCACGATCACCAACGACCCGGAAGAAGCGAGGGAGTTCATCACGTCGCACCGTGGCGAAGTGGTCTACAAGCCACTGTGGAACACCAGGTATCGCGTGGACGACCAGCCACACAGCGTGTGGGTTCGAAAGGTGCGCGAGGCCGAGATCACCGAAGCCGTCTCCGTGTGCCCCCACCTGTTCCAGGCCAAGGTGGACAAGGCTTTCGACGCACGGGTGACGGCGGTGGGCAACCGCCTGTTCGGGACGCGTATCGACAGCCCGGACCTCGACTGGCGTTACCGCCAGGACCTGATGACGTGCGAACCGATCGAAGTGCCGGCGTCCGTGGCGCACCCGATCACGGCGTACCTCACCGAACTCCGTTTGATCTACGGCGCGTTCGATTTCGCCGTAACCGCCTCTGGCGAGTGGTACTTCCTTGAGTGCAACCCGAACGGCCAATGGGCGTGGCAGTCGGCCGAGACCACTACGGCCATCGCCTTCGCCATCGCCGACCAACTGGAGAAAGGCCCTGGCACATGAGTACAGCGCCCCGGCTCCGCGCCGCCCTCGTGGACAGGCTCACCGAGGAGGGCGTCCTCAGAGAGCCCGGGTGGAGCAAAGCGGCCAGGGCAGTACCCCGCGAGTTGTTCACGGACGCCTACTTCCAGGCGGTGCCGGGCAGCGTCCCCACCAGCTACCGTCCTGTCCGCGCGGGCGACCCCGGGTGGCTGGAGGGGATCTACTGCGACGAGACGCTGATCACTCAACTCGACGGCCGGACCCGGCCGGAGGACGTCACCGCGGAGTCCGTGTCGGGCTCTCCGTCGTCGTCCTCCACCCTTCCGTCGCTGGTGTTGCGTATGTGGCACCAACTCAGCGCCGAGGTCGGAGACCGGGTGTTGGAGATCGGCACGGGTACGGGCTACTCCACCGCACTCGGGGCGCATCATCTCGGAGACGCCAACCTCACCAGCGTCGAGTACGACCCCACGGTGGGCGAGGCCGCTGCCGCGGCACTCAGGGCCGCCGGTTTCACTCCCCGGCTGGTCATCGGCGACGGACTGCGTGGCGACCCCGGCGGCGGGCAGTATGACCGACTCATCGCCACCTGTTCGGTCCGGTACGTCCCGCTCCCGTGGCTACACCAGGTGAGGCCGGGCGGAAGAATCCTGGTCACCCTGTCGGGGTGGAGCTACGCCAGCGCACTCGTTCTGCTCGACGTCACCGGCCCTGGCCAGGCCACAGGCCGGTTCTTGCCCGGATACACCAGCTTCATGATCGCCCGACCCCACGACAGGCCGCCCCGCCCGACGCTGGCCTTGCTGCCCGGTGAGGAGCGCCCGAGCCAGATCGACCCTGCAAAGCTCGACAACTGGACCGGAGGCTGGGTCGCTCAGCTCGCCGCGCCCTCGGCCGAGCGCCTGGGGGCGGGAGCGGAACAGATTCTCTGGGACGTGTCCACCGGTTCGTACGCCCGGACGGCGCCCCACGCCAACGGAGGGTGGAGCGTCGTGCAGCGCGGGCCGGTACGGCTGTGGGAACGAGTCGAGCGGGCAGTCTCCTGTTGGCAGGACGCCGGCGAACCCCACCAGGAGGAATTCGGTATCACGGTGTCGGCCTCCGGCCAGCGGGTGTGGCTGGGTGCCGAGGACGGGCCCGGCTGGGACCTGCCGATCTGACGCACGGCGATGCCGGCCAGGCAGCACCGGCGCTGGTGTCGTCTGCGATGTGGTTGCCCCGCAAGGCACTTCGTTCGGCCAAGTGCCTAGCGGGGCCCTGCCGTTGGTGCTGGGACCGCGTGAAGACGCCCAGTGCCTCCCGCCGGAATTCCGTCAGAGCCTCGGGGTCCCGGCACTCCCTCACGAGACCTGAACGGGAAACCACCGAGGCACACGCGTCCGTTGCGCTACCGGAGCCGAGGGCCAGGTGCCCCCGGGCGAGCGGGCTCCCGAACGTTTCGGGACACCAACAGCGCCGTGACGAAGGGAACTTCGCCCTGGTCCGGTCCCCGGAGGACTCCGGGGACCGGACCAGGGTCACTGTGCCGGGCTGCCTTCCCCCAGTCGCGGACGGACTGGGAGGACTGGCGCTTCCTCAGCTTCGTCGGGGAGAAGTGCCACTACGTCGTGGCGGAAGGCTCGATGTACAGAATCTGATGCCGACCGACCGGGACGCCCCCCCGGCGGAAGCGATCAGCGGGGGCCACGGACCATCGCCGGACGCGAAAGCGCCTCGCCGCCGGGTCCGCCCAACCACCCCGTCAGACCGGGGTGTTACCCCGCCCCGCCGACCGGCCCCTCGGGGCGGCGGAGGCAGAGGGCGAGGGTGTCGTCCTGGTGCCAGACCTCGACGTGCATGTCCTCGGCGATGGCCGCCGGCACCTCCTCCAGCGGGGAGGACAGGTGCTTGTGCGCCGAGGCGGCCAGCCGTTCCTCCCCCTCGATCGGGTTCCGTCGGCTCTCGGTGAGGCCGTCGGTGTAGAGGACCAGCAGGTCACCGCGTTCCAGGAAGACGCGGCGCACCTCGTCGCTGCCGGGTGCGGGGAAGCCCACGCCCCGGCCGGAGACCTCCACGTACTCGGTGTCGCCGTCCGCGCGGACCAGCAGGGCCGGCGGGTGGCTGCCGTTGGCGAGCAGCAGTTCCCCGGTGGCCGGGTCGAGGTGGGCCAGCAGCAGGGTGGCCATCAACTCCGGGTCCAGGTCGTTGAGTACGGTGCTCACCCGCTCCACGATGTGCTCCAGGCCGTGCCCCTCCAGGGCGAGGGTGCGCACCGAGTGGGTGACGTTCAGGGCGCTGCGGGTGCTCCGTATGCCGTGCCCGAGGGCGTCGACCACGGTGACGTGCAGGGTGCCGTCGGGCAGTACGAACCAGTCGTAGAGGTCTCCCCCGGTGGGGGCGTCGGCCTCGGCGGGGGCGTAGTGCACGGCCAGTTCCACGCCGGGGACCTCGGGCGGGGCGGGGCGCAGGGCGTCCTCGATCTCGCGGAGCACCAGGCCGTGAGCACGTCGCAACTGCTCGTCCCGCTCCTCCAGTTGGACGTAGAGGGCGAGCACTCCGCTGTTGGTCTCGGCCAGTTCGTCGTTGACCAGCCGGTGCCGCTGGTTGACGGCCTCCAGTTCCTCGACCAGGGCGAGCGACTCCTCCTCGGTGGCCCTCGCCTCTCCCCGGGAGGGTCGGGGGTCCTCGGCCTCGTCCAGGGGCAGGTGCCACGCGGCGCCCTCGCCGGTACGCCGCGCGGGCTGCGGGAGTCGGGCCGTGGTGGCCGCCCGTACCGGTCCGGGGGTGACCAGGGTGACGACCAGTTCCCGGCCGCCGTCGGGGGTCTCGGCCGGAGTGCGGCGGCCCCGGACCAGCAGGGGGTGGCCGTCCGCCAGCCAGGGGCGGGCCACCGTGCCGGCGGAGAGGGCGAGTCGCGCCCGGGTGGCCACCGGTACGCCGTGCCGGTCGGCCCAGCGGCGTACCGCCTGCCGCACCTGGGTCAGCGTGCGCAGGGGGACCTCGGCGGTCATGCCAGACCCGCCAGTGCCACCGCGCTGGCGTCGTCCCGTGAGCGGCGGTGGCGGTGACTGAGTACGGCGGGCAGGGTCTCGGGCCAGCTCTCCCACAACAGCGGGGAGGTGTCGCGGGTCCACCGCGCCTCGATCCCGTCGGAGTGGATCACGGCCATCTGCTCGACTCCCAACGCCGTACCGCGGGTGTGTGGTGTGGGCATGTTCCATCCGACGATCCCCGGTCGTGCCTCCATGCGCCGTTCGGCGCCGGACCCGGACATCACGCACAACCGGACGTTGCCGACGGCGCAGAACTCCAGCTCTCCGGCCCGCTGTCGCAGCACTCCCACAGCCGCTCCCCTGGTGTGCCGCATCGCGCGGTGCATCGACTCCAGTACGGCCGACAGGCCCAGTTCGGGGTCCCCCTCCGCGAAGGCGCGGAGGCCCTGCCGGGTCGCCCGGGCCGCGTCCGGCCCGTGCCCCAACCCGTCGACCAGGGCGACGGTACGCGTGGGTCCGTCCTCGCGCACCAGGTAGCCGTCACCGCACGCCTCCTCCCCGTCGGCGGGGACGCAGATCGCGCCGACCCCGCGCGGCGGTACGGCGGAGGGCGCGCCGACCCGCGCCACCGTGACGGTGCCGGCCCGGGGGCGGGAGTGCATACGGAAGTCGCTGGCGATCCGCCGGACGGCGCCCAGGCCGGTGCCCAGGGTGCCGGAGGTGGTGTAGCCGTCGGTGAGGCACAGCCCGGGGTCGGACATTCCCGGCCCCCGGTCGACGGCCAGGATCTCCAATCCCTCGCCCAGGGGCAGGGGTTGGAGGTAGACGATGCCCTCCCGCCCGTACTTGTCGAGGTTGGTGGCCAGTTCGCTCGCCACGGTCGCCGCCTGGTCCGGGCGGGCGCCGGTCAGTCCGAGGCGCTCGCCCAGGCCCCTGGCCTGGGTGGCGGCGATGTGCACGGCGCTGTGGTGGTCGATCCGAATCTGCACGGTCGCCGGCGGCCGTGACATCCGGTCACTCATCGGGTGCTCCAGCGGGCGGCCATCACGGTGGTGCCACCGCCCTTGCGGGTGTGCACGTCGAAGGCGTGCATCAGCCGCCGGGCGCCGCCCAGTCCGTGCCCCAGCCCGTTGCCGGTGCTGAACCCGTCGGTGAGGGCCCCTTCCAGGTTGTCGATACCCGGGCCGTCGTCGGAGACGATCAGGCGCACCCCGATCCGGCCGCCCTCGTGGAGCAGTTGGATGTGCAGGCTTCCGCCGCCCCCGTGGATGAGGGCGTTGCGGGCCAGTTCGCTGGCGGCGGTGACCACCCGGGTCTGGTCGACGATGGGGAAGTCGACCTGGCGGGACACCGCCCGGACGGCGTGCCGGATGGTGAGGAGGTCGTCCTCGCTCTGGACCGGGTAGACGTGTTCCTCCACCAGTGTCCCCGCGCCGACCTCCGAGGGCGGCGCGACGGATTCCGTCGCCTCTGGGGAAGGCTCCGATACGGTCACGTCGTGCCTTGGCCGTTTCCGAGGGAGCGGCTCCAGCCGAGGGCGGCCATACCGGCCTCGGCGTCCAACGCGGTCTCCACTCCTGTCAGTTCGATACCCAGCTCCACGAGTGTGATGGCCACCGGCGGGCGCATCCCGGCGACGATCACTCTCGCGCCGAGAAGTTGGGCCATCGTACTCAGCTCCATCAGCGCGCGGGCGACGAAGGAGTCGATGATCTCCAGACGTGAGATGTCCAACAACACGCCCCGGGCGCCGTCCTCGACGATACGGGTGGTCAGCTCGTCGGCCAGTGCCACGGCCCGTTTGTCGTCCAGTTCGTTGAGCAGCCCCGTCACCAGGGTGTCACCCAGTCTGAGGACCGGAACGGTCGCGGGGGGTTCCTCGAAGGTGGTCATGCGGCACGCGTCCCCTTCGCCTCCTCGGGGCGCTGGCCGGTGATGCGGATCGCCTCGGCGAGGGCGTCGGCCAGGGTGGTCCGGGTGAGGATGCCGGACAGGTCGATGCCCAACTGCACGATGGTCTGGGCGATTCCGGGGCGGATTCCGCTGATGACGCAGTCGGCGCCCATCAGCCGTACCGCCTTCACGGTCTGCATCAGGTGCTGGGCCACCGAGGTGTCGACCGTGGAGACGCCGGTGATGTCGATGATGGCCACCGTGGCCTCGTGGGTCTGGATCGACTCCAGCAGGTTCTCCATCACCACCTGGCTGCGCGCGGTGTCCAGGTTGCCGATCAGGGGGACGGCCAGCACCTGGTTCCACAGCCGTACGACCGGGGTGGAGACCTCCAGCAGCTGCTGGCTCTGCCGGCGGATGATCTTCTCCCGGCCCTCGGCGTAGGTCTCGAAGGACAGCGCACCGGCCGCGTCGAGCAGCCGGTTGATCAGCAGGGCGAGCGCCAACAGCTCCCGGGCGTCGGGGAATTCGGCCCGCACCCGCTCCAGCAGCACCTCCTTGAGGGAGAGCACCGCGAGCGAGGTGTCCGTCGGGGAGGCCCCGCCCCGTGCGCGCCGCAGCGACAGTTCGGTGACGGCGTCCCGCAGCGGGTCGTACTCCCGGACCACGTGTTCGGTCGGCACCTCGGTGGACAGGCCCCCCAGGAGGGCTCCGATCACGGCCTCGGCCTCGTCGTGCAGGTCCTCCTCGAAGGCGCCGGCCTCGATCCCGGACCGTTCCACCTGTAGTTGGGTCCAGCGGTCGACGGTCTCCTGCCGTCGGTGCGCCAGCACCTCGGTCAGTCGGCGACGTAGAACTGACTCTTCGCCCTCTTCGACGGCCATCTAGGAACACCCTCCTATGGATTTCCAGGTGGCATTCCGCAACGGGGCCCGCCCCTGGCCGACACAGATCCTACTCATACAACGGTTGCCCCTCGACAATGGTCAACCGGAGGTCCCCCGCCACCCGCCCACCGCTGTCACCTCCTGGAAGCGGATCCCCACCCTCCGTCGAGCCGGCCGGTCGCGAATCCACCGGGAGGACCCGTTTTCGGCACGACGCGCCCCCGTGCGCCCGATCCGTACCCCCACCACACACCGACCCCCGCCCCGAGATGGAGAAGGACGCCGGGGAGCCCCAACGCCCAGCGGCCACGCGTCGGGAGGGGTACCGGTCCACGTGGGCCCGGCCGGGGTCACCGGGGCCGCCAAGGTCGCCCGCGCCAAGACCCTCCTCCCCGGGCCCCACTGGTGACGGCCGGAAACCGTTGCCCCCGGGAACCAACGGGCCGATTCTCCCCCGGGTCGGGGGCCGGCGACAGCCCCGCGCACACCCGATGTCCGCGAGCGGGTCGAGGCGCAGACGCACTTCTGACCGACCCGCCCCGAAGGAGGGGTCAACTCACCCTCACGGTCGGAACGTTGGGATGCCGACGGAGACACCGGCCCACGGCTCGCGCACTCCGACCCGAACCCGCGCCACCTCCCCGTACACCAGCTTGGTTCAGACCATTGACCCGCTGGTCTAGTCCTCTTACAGTTCCGGTCATCGTCGCACCACGTCCCACCCGGCGGCGTCCGAGGTCAGCCCGCCCGCGCGGGCTGAGCGGATCCCCGCACCGTCCCCCCATGCCCTCCCCCGAGGAGACACGATGCCCAGACCGCACCTGCCCCGCGCCCGCTTCAAGGCGCTGGTCTCCACCCTGTGTTGCGCCGTACTCGGCGCGGGGCTGCTCGCCACCGCCGGCAGCGCCACCGCACAGCAGACCTCCGACGCCCCGGAGAAGGCCGCCGACTCCAAGGTGGTCGGTTACTTCACCGAGTGGGGCGTCTACGACCGGAACTACCACGTCAAGAACATCGACACCTCCGGCTCCGGCGACAAGCTCACCCACATCAACTACGCCTTCGGCAACGTCCAGGGCGGCAAGTGCACGATGGGCGACGCCTACGCGGCCACCGACAAGGCCTACACCGCCGACCAGTCCGTGGACGGCGAAGCCGACACCTGGGACCAGGAACTGCGCGGCAACTTCAACCAGTTGCTCAAGCTGAAGAAGAAGCACCCCGACCTCAAGGTGCTGTGGTCCTTCGGCGGGTGGACCTGGTCCGGTGGGTTCACCGACGCGGCCAAGGACCCGGCCGCCTTCGCCCAGTCCTGCTACGACCTGGTCGAGAACTCCAAGTGGGCGGACGTCTTCGACGGCATCGACATCGACTGGGAGTACCCCAACGACTGCGGGCTCAGCTGTGACACCAGCGGGCGCGAGGCGTACCCGAAGCTGATGAGCGCGCTGCGCTCCAAGTTCGGCGAGGACTATCTGATCACCTCCGCCATCCCGGCCGACGCCTCCGAGGGCGGCAAGCTGGACGCGGCGGACTACGCGGGCGCGGCCGAGTACGTCGACTGGTACAACCCGATGACCTACGACTACTTCGGCGCCTGGGACGCGGAGGGCCCGACCGCCCCGCACTCCCCGCTGACCTCGTACGACGGCATCCCCAAGGACGGGTACAACACCGAGGCCACCATCACCAAGCTCAAGGACATGGGGGTGCCCTCCTCGAAGCTGCTGCTCGGCATCGGCTTCTACGGACGCGGCTGGACCGGCGTGACCGACGAGAAGCCCGGCGGCAAGGCGACCGGCCCGGCCACCGGCAAGTACGAGCAGGGCATCGACGACTACAAGGAGTTGAAGGGCAAGTGCCCCGCCACCGGCACGGTCGCCGGTACCGCGTACGGGCACTGCGGCAACGACTGGTGGAGCTACGACACCCCCTCCACCATCGCGGGGAAGATGGACTACAAGGAGCAGGAGGGCCTGGGCGGCACCTTCCTGTGGGAGCTGTCCGGTGACACCACGGACGGCGAACTGATCAAGGCCGTCAAGTAGGACACGACATCGGGGGCGGGGCCGGGAGACCGGCCCCGCCCCTGTCGTGCTGCTCCACCGGCTACCAGGTCACCGGGAGCCGGTGGACGCCGTAGATCACCGCGTCGTCCTTGAAGGGGACCTCGTCCAGTCCGGTCGCGACGCGCAGGGTGGGGACCCGACGGAACAGGGTCGGATACACCACCTGGAGTTCCATCCGGGCCAGCGGCTGGCCCACGCAGTGGTGGGTGCCGGCGCCGAACGCCAGGTGCGCCCGGGCGTCCCGGGTCAGGTCCAGGGTGTCGGGGTCGGGGAAGACCTCGGGGTCGCGGTTGGCGAGTTCGCTGAGCAGGATCACCCCCTCCCCGGCCCGGATGGTCACCCCGCCCACCTCGATGTCCTCCGTGGCGGTACGTCGCCGCCCCAGGTGGACGATGGTCAGGTAGCGCAGCAACTCCTCGACGGCGGTGGCCACCACCTTCGGCTCGTCGGTGTCCCGGATCAGCGCGAGCTGGTCGGGGTGCTCCAGGAGCAGCAGTGTGCCCAGGGCGATCATGTTGGCGGTGGTCTCGTGCCCGCCCAGCAGCATCAGCACGCCCATCGCGGACGCCTGACGTCGGGTCAACTCGCCGTCGGCCACGTGCCGTCCGAGCTTGGAGAGCAGGTCGTCGGAGGGTTCCCGCGTCTTCCTGCCGACCAGTTCGTCGAGGTAGTCGGCGAGGTCCTGGTGGGCCTGGCGGCGCTGCCGGGCGTCGGCGACCGAGGAGACGATGGTCTTGCTGTTGCGCTGGAAGAACTCGTGGTCCTCGTAGGGGACTCCGAGCAGTTCGGAGATCACCAGGGAGGGGACGGGCAGGGCGAGGTCCCGCACCAGGTCGGCGGGCCGGGGCCCGTCGAGCATGGTGTCCACGAACTCCTCGGTGATCCTGCGGACCACCGGCCGCAGGGCCTCGATCCGCCGTACGGTGAAGGCCCCGCTGACCATCCGGCGCAGCCGGGCGTGCTCCGGGTCGTCCATGCCGACGAAGCTCAGGTCGCCCGAACCACTGTGGGACCTGCCAGGGTCCACGGGACTGGGGAAGCCGGGGTGGGAGAAGTCGGCGCTCAGCCTCCGGTCGCCGAGCAGCGCCTTCTGTTCGGCGTGCCCGGAGACCACCCAGGGGGTGCTGTCGCCCCAGGAGCGGACCCGGGTGACCGGGCCCAGGGGAACGAGGTCGCGCATCGGGGGCGAGACGTCGAACGGGCAGGCGCGGGAACGGGGTGCGGGGAACGCGGGCAGGTCGGAGGGTGACGGTTCGACAGGGGTCGGGGTCGTCATCGGTGTCCTTCGCTGGCTGTGCTGGCTGAAGTGGCGGGAGTGGAGGGTCGCGGGGTTCTCTGCCGGGCGGGCGACGGGGGGCCGGTGCGCGCGGGTGCGGCGAAGCGAGGGCCCAGCAGCGCCGTGGCGTGGGTACGGGCCCGCTTGGGCATGTTCCAGCCCAGTACGGCCGTGGGGTGGCCGTCGAGGTCACGGCGGACGACGAAGCCTCCGCCCGCCTCGTCCGGGTCGCCCTCGATCACCCGGGTCTCGGCCCGGTGGCCGGGGATGCCGTACCCCTGGACGCGGACCCCGAACTGGTCGGTCCAGAAGTACGGGAGCGGGGTGTAGGGGCGGTCCGCTCCGAGGATGTTCGCGGCGACCGCGACGGCCTGGGTACCGGCGTTCGTACGGTTCTCCAGCCGGAGCGTGGTACCCGTCCCCTCGTGGTGCCAGCGGGCGAGGTCACCCACGGCGTAGATGCCCGGGGCGGCGCGACAGCGCGCGTCGCAGCGGACACCGTCGTCCAGGTCCAGGCCGCTGTCGGCCAGCCAGTCGGTGGCCGGCCGACAGCCGACCGCCGTCACCACCACCCCGGCGGGCAGGGTCTCCCCGGTCGGCAGCCGCACCCCGGTGACGGCTCCCCGCTTCCGGGACAGCGCGGTCACCGTCGTACCGTGCACCAGCCGTACCCCGTTCCGGCGGTGCAGCGCCGCCAGCGCCGAGGCCACCCGGGTGCCGAACTGGTCGGCCATCGGGGCCGGTTGGGGCCCCACCAGGGTGGTGTCCCGACCGAGGCCGACGCAGGTCGCGGCGATCTCCGACCCCAGCACGCCGTCGCCGACCACGACGACCGGCACCTCCTGGCCCAGCGCCGCCCTCAGGGCGAGGGCCTCCTCCAGGGTGCGCAGGGTGTGTACCCCGTCGAGCCCGGCCGCCCCGGGAAGGGCGCGCGGCACCAGTCCGCAGGCCAGCACGATCACGTCCGCGCGCAGAGTCCGGCCCGAGGCGGTACGCACCGTGCGGCGTCCCACGTCCAGAGAGACCGCCGCCTCCCGGAAACGGAACTCCACGTCGAGGGCCGCCAACGCCTCGGGCGGGCGCAGCTGGGCACGGTCGGGCTCCCACTGGCCGGCGAGCACCTGCTTGGACAGCGGCGGACGGTCGTACGGAGGTGCCGCCCCGGCGTCCAGAACGGTCAGCCGGCCCTCGTAGCCCCTGCGCCGCAGCGCCTCCGCCGTGCCCAGTCCGGCGGCGGAGGCCCCGACGACCAGGACGCTCCGGGGTGGCGCGGCGGTCACCCCTCCTCGCTGAGGTGGATGGCGGCGGCGGGGCACACCTCGGCCGACTCCCGTACGGCGGGGGCCTGTTCGGCACCCGGTTCGGTGTCGAGCAGGACGACGATGCCGTCCTCGTCCCGCTGGTCGAACACCTCCGGGGCGATCATCACGCACTGCCCGGCTCCACAGCACTTCTCCTCGTCCACGCTGATCCTCATCGGTCGTTCTCCCTCTTTCTGTGGGGTGTCTGTCGGGACTGTCCGTCGGGGGCTCGACGGACGGTGGGGCGGCGTTCGCGGGCACGCCAACGACCCGGTACGGCAGGGGACTTCGCCCCGGGTGGTGCCCGGGACCGGGAGGGGGCCGCCTACCAGGTGACCGGCAGCGCGCGCAGCGGCGCGGTGAGCAGGCCCTCCTGGGCGCGGAGGTCCTCGACCGGTACCGCCAGTTCGAGGGTGGGCAGCCTGCGCAGCAGGACGCCCAGGGCCACCTGGAGTTCGGTACGGGCCAGGGGCTGTCCCAGGCAGGAGTGCGGTCCGGCGCCGAAGGCGAGGTGGGGGTTGGGCGCGCGGTCCAGGGCCATCTCGTCGGCCCGCTCCCAGGCCCGTTCGTCGCGGTTGGCCGAGGCCATGCTGCACACCACGGTGGTCCCGGCGCGGAGGCGTCCACCGGAGAGTTCGGCGTCCTCCTCCACGTAGCGGACCATCCCGAACCGGGCGCCGTTGGGGTCGAACCGCAGGCTCTCCTCCACCGCCAGCCGGATCAGGGAGGGGTCGGCCAGCAGGCGTTCCCATCGCTGCCGTGGGGAGAGCAGGTGCGCCACCATCAGCGCGATGTAGCCGGCGGTGGTCTCGTGGCCAGCCAGCAGGAGGGCCTGTCCGGTGGCTACCAGCGCCTCGTCCTCCATGGGTGCGCCGGTGCCCTCGGCGCCGCTCATCAGCAGGCTCAGCAGGTCGTCACCGGGTTGGGCGCGCTTGGCCTCGATCAGGCCGGACATGTACGCGGCGAACTCCCGGTGGGCGGTGTCGGTCTGGTGGCGGGAGTAGCGGGTGGTGTTGAGGAAGGTGTCCGACCAGACCTTGAAGCGGTCCCGGTCCTCGTGCGGGACGCCGAGCATCCGGCAGATCACGTGGACCGGCAGGGGGAAGGCCAGACCGCTGACCAGGTCGGCGGGGGCGCCCTCGGCGGTCATGTCGTCCACCAGCCGCTCGGCGATCCGCTCCATGTCGGGCCGGAGGGCGGCCATGCGCCGGGCGGTGAACCACCGCCCCACCATGCGCCGCCAGCGTTCGTGCCCCTGGGCGTTGAGGGTGCGGGCCATGGGGCTGCTGAAGACGCCCTCGGAGTCGCCGGCGGAGACCCGTGCCGCGTCCGGGCGGGCCATGCCCTCCCGGGTGAGGCGCGGGTCGGACAGCGCGGCGCGCACGTCGTCGTACCGGGTGAGCAGGGCGGCCTCGTCCCCGCTGGGCAGCGTGACCCGGGCGACCGGGCACCGTTCGCGTAGCGGAGCCCAGGGCTCCGGGGGTTGTAACACGGTGGGGGCGCGCAGCGGATAGGGCAGCGGTCGTTCGTCGTGGGCCTTGGTCAACAGGTGTCCTCTCAAGCCGTTCTGGTTCGCGGGCCGGGCTTCCGGCCGGACCAGTGCATACCCCGACTGGATCTAAGTCAAGCGCTTGACTTACGGTTGCCCGAAGCAATCAACAGCCGAGGAGAACCCTTGCGACCGGACACCCACGAACCACCCGCCGAGGCGGCGGTGGTCGACCCCTCACGCGCCAGCCGGATCGTCGCCGTACTCGCGCTCGCCGGCACCCTCGCGGCGGTCATGCAGACCCTGGTGACCCCACTGCTGCCCAAGCTGCCGGGCCTGCTGGACACCACCCCCGGCAACGCGACCTGGGCCGTCACGGTCACCCTGCTGGTGTCGGCGGTCTGCGTACCGGTCTCCGGGCGCCTCGGCGACATGTTGGGCAAACGCCGGATGCTGCTGGCCTGTTCGGTACCGCTGGTCGCCGGCTCGGTGGTCTGCGCCCTCTCCTCCACCATCGTCCCGATGATCGTCGGGCGGGGGATGCAGGGCATGGGCATGGGGATGCTGCCCCTGGGCATCGCCCTGCTGCGCGACGTGGTCCCGCCCCAGCGGCTCAGCTCCTCCATCGCCCTGGTCAGCGCCTCGATGGGCATCGGTGGCGCCCTGGGGCTGCCGCTGTCCGCCGCCGTGGTCCAGTACGCCAACTGGCGTGCCCTGTTCTGGGGTTCGGCGGCGCTCACCCTCGTACTCGCCCTGCTGATCCGGGCCACCGTCCCCCAGGTTCCAGCTACCGCGCGGGGTCAGCGCTTCGACGCCCCCGGCGCGCTCAGCCTCGGCACCGGGCTGGTCCTGTTGCTGCTGGCCGTCTCCAAGGGGGCCGACTGGGGGTGGGGCTCGACGACCACCCTCGCCCTGTTCGGCTCCTCGGCCCTGGTGCTGCTGCTGTGGGGGGTCTGGGAACTGCGCACCAGGGACCCGCTGGTGGACCTGCGCGCCACCGCCCGACCCCGCGTACTGCTCACCAACGTGGCCTCGGTGTTCGTCAGCTTCTCGATGTACGCCAGCATGTTGGTGATGCCGCAGCTGCTCCAGTTCCCCTCGGCCACCGGCTACGGACTGGGGCAGTCCATCCTCGCCTCGGGCCTGTGGATGGCACCCGGCGGGCTCACCATGATGCTGGTCTCCCCCCTGGGCGGCAAGCTCACCGACGCCCGGGGCCCCCGGTTCACCCTGGTCAGCGGGGCGCTGGTGATCGCCGCCGGCTACGCGGTCTCGCTGGCCCTGATGGGCTCCGCCTGGGGGATCATGGTGTCGATCATGGTCATCAACAGTGGTGTCGGGCTGGCCTACGGCTCCGTACCCGCCCTCATCATGAGTTCGGTCCCCCAGTCCGAGACCGCCGCAGCCAACGGGTTCAACACCCTGATGCGTTCGCTGGGCACCTCCATCGGCGCCGCCGTGATGGGCACGCTCCTGGCCCAGATGACCACCACCATGGGCGGCCACACCCTCACCTCCGAGTCCGGGTTCCAGACCGGCCTGGTGGTCGGCTGTGCCGTGGCCGTGGTGTCCGCCGCCGTCGCCCTGGTGATCCCCGCCGCACGGGTACGCGACAGCGACTCCCCGGACGGCGCGCCCGCCCAGGAGCAGGCCGACCCCAGGTCCCCCTCGGCCCTCAGAGCCTGAGTACGACGCGGGAGGTGGGCCCCCGGTGACGAGGCGGGAGCACCAGCCGTCGCCGGGGGGCGGGCCCCAGCGCCACCCGGTCCCCGAGCGCGGGACATCGAGCCGACCCCCCGCTCGCGGCACGGCCGTAACGACGTTCACCCCCGGCCCCGAGCCACCCGGCGCCCCGGCACCGGCCACGGCACCAACTCCCCATGGACGGGGCGCCGTTGGCACCACGCTCACCCCTCAGTACCGGAGACCGTCACGAGCCACCCGAACCGATACGGGCACCCCATCCACCCGGTCCCCGAGCGCGGGACATCGAGCCGATCCCCGGCCCCGAGTCACCTGCCGCCCCGGCGGCGACCCACTCCCCGTACGCCACCGAGGCGGCCCGGTCACCCGGTCTCCGACGTGCGGGCCGGCGTCCGGTGGGCGGCGAGGCGGCCGAGGGCCACCACGGTGAGCGCCGCCGTGGCCGTCACGACCAGGGTGAGCCCGTTCCCCCAGCCGAGGAGGCGGTGCGCGGTGGAGACCGCCACCGGCAGGGCGAACCCCCCGTAGGCGCAGGCCCACACCAGGGACACCGCACGCGCCAGCCGGGCCCGGGGCACGGTCGCCTCCACCTCGACCAGGCAGCCGGCCACCATCAGCCCGTAGGCCGCGCCGAGCAGGAGGCACAACACCGGCACCAGCCAGGGGGAGAGCACGTCGAGCAGCGGCACCGTGACCGCGACCACCGCCAGGAACAGGGCGAAGCCGACCGGGGCCGGTGACAGTCGACGCCAACCCCCGCGCCGGGCCAGCCACTTCTGCACCAGGAAGCCTCCCCCGAGGCTGAGCAGGCACAGCAGGGCGGAGTAGACGGTGACCAGTCCGCCCAGCCGGGGCCGCACCACCTGGGGCAGTACCGCGTAGGCCAGCCCCAGGGAGCCGAAGATCCAGGGGGCCACCGGGAGGACGCGCAGCAGCGTACGGGCGGGCAGCGGCGGGGCGGGACCGCCCGGAGGCTCGGTCGGGGGTGGGACGTCGGGGCTGCGCAGCACCCACACCCCGGCGACCGCGCACAGGGCCAGGTGCAGGGTGTACGGCAGGGCAGTCGGGGCCGGCGCCCACTGGGCCAGCACGCCCATGACGGCCGCGCCCGAGCCGAAGCCGGCGGTCAGGCTGAGCGCGGCACGTCGGGCACCCACTCCCCCGCCCCGGTCGCCACCGCCCCTCTCGGAGCAGAGCGCGGTCAGCCAGACTGCGCCCACGACCATCGCCACCCCGAGGGCGAGGCCGATGACGGCCCGGCCGAGGAACAGCAGGGCATAGCCCCGGTTGCCGGCGACCAGCAGCAGGGAGCCGAGGGCACTGAGCGGCGCCAGGGGCAGCAGCAGCCTCCTGGGGCCCAGCCGGCGGTGCAGCGGGGCGGACAGGAACAGCGCGGGGATGATGCCGACCACGTAGGCGGCCAGCAGGACGTTCACGGCCAACTCGTCCAGCCCCAGGGCCTGTTGGTACAGGCCCAGCAGCGGGGTGAAGGAGTTGCCGCCCCAGGCGACGGCGAAGAGTACCGCCGCCACCCCACGCCAGTCCCCTCCTCCGGCGTGGGGCGCGGAACGCGGTGCGGTGGCCAGCGGTGCTCGTACGCCCTGCCTACCGACCGTCATGCCGGTCGATGACGGGGAGTTCGGGCCGGCGGGTGGACACGCCCGCCTTGTCGGCCAGGGTTCCGTCGATCCGTCCGTCCCGGAAGAACTGCTCGAACACCGGGTTGAACAGGTCGGGCCGGTCGGTCTGGCCCTGGTGCCCGCAGTCCTCGGGGTAGAAGAACTGGACCTTCGGCAGGTGGTCCTCCTGGGTGTGGCCCCACTCCACGGGGGTGAGCACGTCGTTCTGCCCGTAGAGGTAGATGCCGGGGATGTCCAGCCGGTCCAGCCGGCCCCGGGTGGAGAGCCGGGCCGCCCGGTTGGGGTCGGTCCAGGGCACCAGGTGCCGGTACTGGAGCAGGGTCGGCCAGAACCGCTGGTGGGCCTGGAGGCGTTCGGCCGCCGAGAGGTAGCGCATCTCCACCAGGTCGTCGGTCACCGCGTCCCCGGAGTTGATGATCGCCTCCATCATCCGGCGCATCCCTTCCCGGGTGCCGTCGTAGGCGGTGAGTTGGAACTGTCCGGCCGGCGGCTTGACCTCCTCGGGGACCACGTCCCCGACGTCGCCGGCGATCAGGGCGAAGCTGAGCACCCGGTCGGGGTGGGCGACGGTGTAGTTGACCGTGTTCATGCAGCCCATGGAGTTGCCGGCCAGGTGGAAGGAGTCCAGGCAGAGCGCCTCCGCGAAGGCGTGCACGAAGTCGACGAAATCCTCCATGCCGTGCGGCCAGTACTCCTCGCGCGGGTCCGACAGACCGAAGGCCGGCATGTCCGGGCAGTACACCCGGAAGCCGCGTTCGCCGAGGTAGGGAGCCATGAACCGCCAACCGGCCAGCCCCGAGGAGCCGGGCAGTCCGCCGTGCAGCAGCACCACGGCGGGACCGTGGTCGCCGGAGGTCATGTAGTGGGCGCGGGCGCCGTTGGCCAGCCGTACCCAGCGGCTGGCCATGCCCGGTACGGGCACCAGGTTCTCGTCGGTGAGGGCCATGCGGAGTTCCTTTCGGTCGTGGACAGTCAGGTGGGGTCAGTGGGGGGCAGTGGGAGACAGCAGGGGTCAGAGGGCGCCGGAGGGGCGTGCGCGCGGGGCGGGCACCCCGGGCCCGGGCGCGGCCGGCGGGACGGGCAGGCCCAGGAACTCCAGGGCGTTGGCCACCAGCGGATCGCCGGACAGCAGGCCGCGCCCGGTCGCGGAGACCAGGTCCCGCCGGGAGCGCCGCAACTGGTCGGGGAAGAAGGGTTCGTCGCTGCCCAGCAGCAGCCGGTCGGGGCCGAAACGGTGCTGGAGCGGGCCGAGCAGTTCCTCGTCGAAGACCAGGGAGTCGACCCACAGGCGCCGTACCAGCGCGTCGTGTTCCTCCGGTGCGCCGCCGTGGAGGGCGGCGGCGGTCCGCAGTCGCGGATAGGCGGCGGCGAAGGTGCCCCCGCCGTGGGCCAGCGCCACCCGCAGCCGGGGGTGCTCGCGCAGGACCCCGCCGAAGACCAGCGCGGTGGCGGCCAGCGCGGTGTCCGTGGTCATGCCCAGGCCCAGGTCGTACGGGCCGCCGGGGCGGCGGACCACCTTCCGGCCGCCGTCCACGGGGTGGACGAACACCGCCGAGTCGGTGCGCTCGCACTCCCGCCACAGGGGGCGCAGCCGGGGGTCGTCCAGGTCCAGGCCGGAGACGGTGGTGCCGACCTCGACTCCCCGCAGGCCCAGGGCGCGGCACTCCTCCACGGTGGCGAGGGCCTCCTCCCCGGGCAGCGCCGGCAGGCAGCCCAGGCCCAGCAGCCGGCCCCCGGACCGCTGGCAGGCGGCGGCCAGGGAGCTGTTGACGGTACGGGCGAAGCCGGGGTCGGCCGTGCGGCCGGCGTGCTCCATCACCACCGGTACCGGTGAGATCACCTGGTGGCTCACCCCGGCCGCGTCCATCTCACGCAGCCGCGCCTCCACGTCCCACAGCGGGGCGCGCACCCGGCGGAACAGCGAACTCCCGCACAGGACGCGGCCGTTGGCCGCGTCGTCGCGGACCAGCCGAGGGGCGTGGGGATCGCCTTCCGGTGCCTCGGGGCCGATGTCGAAATGATGCGAATGCACGTCTATTGACATGAAGCGGGCCATGGGTTTGCCTTTTCGTGTTCCTGACCTCGGCTGATGTCCGCACGCCGGGGTGACCTCGCGAAGGGGGGCAGGCAGGCCGGCATCGCCCGGCGACCGGGACGCCCCGCGTGGCCGTACGCAGTGCCACCGGCGGGCTTCCCGGCTCTGGACGGCTTCGAGCGGTCCTGGCACATCACTGGATCACCGAGGATCACCGGGGAGTCACCGCGATGGACACCGCAAGCGACCCGTCCGTGGACGGCCCGCCCAGCGAGGCCGGCGCCGCCCCGGCCTCGATCCTCTCCAAGGCGTTCGAGCTGCTCACCGCCTTCGGACCGGAGCGCAGGGTGCTGACCCTGAGCCAGCTGTCCCGGCACAGCGGGCTGCCGAAGTCCACCGTCCATCGGCTGATCGGACGGCTGGTGCCGCTGGGTTTCCTGGAGCCCCACGGCTCCGGGTTCCGGCTGGGGATACGCATCCGCACCCTGGCGGCGGCGATGCCGGTGGAGAGCCTGCGGGAGTCCGCGCTCCCGCACCTGGCCCACCTGCACAAGTGGTCCACGGCCCATGTGCACCTCGCGGCGCTGCGGGACGACCAGGTGGCGTTCGTGGAGCGGTTCGTGCCCAGCGGCTCGACCCTGCGTACCGGGCAGCCCGGGGACGTGCTGCCGGCCCACGCCACGGCGGTCGGCAAGGCCCTGCTGGCCTTCGTCACCCCGAACGAGGTCCACCGCGCGCTGGAGCGTCCGCTGCGGGCGTCGACCCCGCGGACCCTGACCGACCCGGCCGACCTGGACCGGGAGCTGCGGGTGGTACGTGAGACCCGGGTCGCCTACGCCCGGGACGAGTGGCGGCTGGGGGTGAGCTGTATCGCCGCCCCGGTGGTGATGCGGGGCCGGGCGGTGGGCGCGGTGTCGGTGTCGGTGCCCACCGGGGAGGAGTTCGGGCGGCAGCACGCGGACGCGGTACGGGTGGTGGCCGACCGTATCGCCCGGGACAACCAGGCGGTGCTGGCGCAGGGGCACGACGACTGGTTCCCGGTGGTCGGCTGAGCCGGAGGCGCGGCGCGTCATCGGTAGACCGCGAAGGGCTTGTCGGAGTTGAACACCTCGGTGGTGACCATCGTCGACCACTGTCGGGCCAGGCCAAGTTCGCGGACCGCTCCCCACATGCAGTACCAGTTGAGGATCTCGTGCTGTCCGGCCTCCACGATCTCGGCGGTGGTGACCTCCTCCAGCGCCTCGTAGTCGTCGGCGAGCATCAGCGCGTACAGCCGCTGGTCCGCCTCCACGTCGGGGCGGATGTGCCAGAGGCGGTCGGCCAGGAAGGCGTGCGACCAGCTGGAGGAGGCCACGAAGGCGACCCGCTGGTCGCGTTCGGCGAAGTGCCGGGCGATGGCCGCGCCCAGTTCCATGCAGCGGCGGGGTGTCGGGCCGGAGGGGTCGAGGCTCTCCTCCTCGATGTCGGCGAAGCGGGCCAGCCCGCCCTTGCGGGCGATGGCGTGCTGTCCGTAGCAGTTCACCGTCACCGGCAGGAGCCGGTAGGGCAGCTTGGCGCCGGCGTTGTCGTAGTCGAGGAAGAGTTGGGTGTTGAGGATGGCGTGGGGGAAGTGGGCGCCGGCCCGCTTCCGGTAGGAGTACGCCATGTCGAACCCCCGGCGGATCAGCCCGTCCGCCAGCTCCTGCGCCCGGGCCGCGTCCCCGTGCAGCACCACTGTGCTGTCCTCGGGCAGCCCCCACTGGTTCGGGCTGCCCCGCTCGTTCATCACCTCGAACGCGGGGACCTCCAGGTCGCCGTAGGCCAGGACGCAGAAGGGGGGTACGACCTCCTCCCGGAAGTTCTCGTACTGGTCGTCGCCCCACACCACCACGTGGTCGGGCGCGAAGGCGTCCAGCTCCGCGCGGCAGCGCCGCAGCCCGTCCACCAGCGCCCGGCGGTGCCCGGCGGCGGCCGAGCGGCCCTCGTCCGTGCCCCACTCGGCGCGCATCCGCTCCGACCAGTTGGCCGGGTCCTTCTCCTCCTCGGGTATCGCCTCGTCACGGAGGGTCCAGCGCAGCAGGCCGGCCATGTGCTCGTCGGTGCCGGCCAGCATCGGGTAGTGGGTCATGCCCAGGGCCATGAATCGGCTCGTCGTCACTTCTCCTCCATCTCTCACGCCCACGGGCGCGTCGGTACCGCGTCGGGCTCAGTAGTCGACGGGCATGACCAGAACGCTGGAGGTGCCGTGGTGCAGCCAGTTCACCCCGTCCTCGTCCGGCTCGTGCGGGAGCACCTCGACGGTGGTGAAGGGGACGCCGCTGGAGTCGTGGGTCCCGACGATGATGTTGACGTCACAGCCCACGGACCTCACGTGAAGGATCTTGTCGGGCACGTCCGTTGTGTGGTCCACGATCCGCATGGTGTCTTTCCGCCTCACCTGGTGGGTCCGCTCCTTGGAGCGTGAACGTAGGACGGCGGGGGCGTTTCACGGTGCCGGTGTTCCGGTGGCCGGAACACCCCGGAAATCCGTCGGCAACAGCGTGGAAATTCTCTGTTCCAGCCATTGGAACTCCCCGGCGAAGGAACTCACCCGCCCTCCTACGGTGCGAAACGAGGGGTGACGAGCCGACGCCCCGGAAACACATGACAGGCGGAACGCATGAGCGAACACGTGGTCACCCCGAATCCCCCGGACGCGAAAACCCTCAGACGCGTCGTGACCGCCGGATTCCTGGGCACGACGATCGAGTACTACGACTTCTTCATCTACGGGACGGCCGCCGCGCTGGTCTTCCCCAAGGTCTTCTTCCCGACCCTGGGCGACGCCGCCTCGGTCGCCGCCTCCTTCGCCACCTTCGGGGTGGCCTTCGTGGCCCGGCCCCTGGGCGGCCTGCTGTTCGGCCACATCGGCGACCGGCGCGGGCGGAAGACCACCCTGGTGATGACCCTGCTGATCATGGGGCTGTCCACCGCGCTGATCGGGCTGCTGCCCTCGGGCGACTCCATCGGGACACTGGCGCCCCTGCTGCTGGTCGCGCTGCGCTTCCTCCAGGGCCTGGCGGTGGGCGGTGAGTGGTCCAGCGCGGCCCTGTTCGTCGGGGAGTACGCGCCCCGGGAGAAACGGGGCCTGTACGCGCTGTCGCCCACCCTGGGGACCTCGGCCGGCATCCTGCTGGCCACGGTCGCCTTCCTCCTCGCCGGCGGCACCCTGTCCAACGACCAGTTCCTCAGCTGGGGTTGGCGGCTGCCGTTCCTGTTCAGCGTGGTGCTGGTCGCGGTCGGCATGTGGGTACGGCTGCGGGTCTCGGACACCCCGGTGTTCCGTGCCGCCGCCGAACGGTCCCGGGACGAGGCCGCCCGCCGCGCGCCCCTGGTCCAGCTGTTGCGGCACCAGGGGCGGGAGACCGTGCTGGCCTCGGGGACCGTGCTGATGTGGATCTCGTTCTTCTACATCGGCTCGGTCTACATGACGAACTACGGCACCGAGACCCTGGGCTTCTCCCGCAACACCATGCTCACCGTCAACGCGCTGGCCATCGGGGCGAACATCATCGGCAGCGTCGCCGGGGCGTGGCTGTCCGACCTGTGGGGCCGGCGCACCGTGATGATCGCGACGGCCCTGGTGGCCGTACCCCTGGCCTACGTGCTGTTCGCCCTGGCCGACACCGGGGAGCTGGTCCCCCTGGCCCTGGGCATCTCGGCGGTGCTGTTCTGCGTCGGCGCCGCGAGCGGCACCACCACCGCCTTCCTGCCGGAGATCTTCCACACCTCCTACCGCTCCACGGCCACCGGGGTCTCGTACAACCTCGGCAGCCTGCTGGCCGGGGCGGTGCCCCCGATCGTCGCGGCACCCCTGCTGGCCGCCTACGGCAGTGCGGTCGTGGCCTCGATGCTGGCGCTGCTCGCCGCCCTGAGCGCGCTGTCGGCGCTGCTGCTGGGCGAGACCCGGGGGCGTTCGCTGCACGACCACCCGTCCGCGCCCCGGGAGGCGCTGGCGGACGGCGCCACCGTCCCGCCGGAGCCGTCCCTCACCTACGAACCGCCGGTCAGCCCCAAGGGAGGAGCCGCGACATGACCACCGAGTACGTGATCGACGACCGTGAGAACCACCTGTTCCAGGTGAACCGCGAGGTGTTCACCTCGCCGGAGGTGTACGAACGCGAACGTCGGCGGATCTTCGACCGGACCTGGCTGTACGTGGGGCACGAGAGCGAACTGCCCCGCAGGAACGACTTCCGCACCCGCGACGTGGGCGGACGTTCGGTGATCTTCAACCGGGACCGGACCGGCCGGGTACGAGTGCAGCTCAACACCTGCCTGCACCGGGGTGCGGCCCTGTGCCGCCACACCAGCGGCAACGCCAAGATCTTCACCTGCTTCTACCACGGCTGGGCCTACCGCAACTCCGGTGAGCTGGTGAACGTGCCGGCCAACGAGGACTACGCGGTCTCCCCGGTGGACGTCTACAAGGCACTGCCCTCGCCCCGCACCGACTCCTACCGGGGCTTCTGGTTCGTGAACTTCTCCGACGAGGGCCCCGGGCTGGCGGAGTGGCTGGGCACCTCCACGTACCTGTTCGACCTGGTCACCGACCAGAGCGAGGAGGGCATCCAGGTACTGGAGGGGTCCCACCAGTACACCCTGGAGGCCAACTGGAAGCTCCTGGTGGAGAACAGCGTGGACGGCTACCACGCCAAGTCGGTGCACCACACCTACTTCGAGATGATGCTCGAACTCGGCCAGACCCCGCCGATGTTGGGCGACGCCTCGACCAACGGCGTGCCCCCGGCCGGCCTGGGCACCGAGTTCGGCAACGGCAACGCCACCCTGATGTACCCCGGCAACGGGCTGCCACTGGCCAACGACCACGTACGGTCCTCGCTCGCCGCGATGCGGGAGCGGGCGGTGGAGCGGTTCGGGGAGTCCTACGCCACGGCGGTGTTCAACCTGGCGCGCAACTCGGTGTACTTCCCGTCCTTCGTGATGATCGACCTCAACTTCGGGATGATCCTGCGGACCATCCACCCGCTGGGGCCCGCCCGTACCGAGGTGTCCAGCTGGCACATCGCGCCCCGGGGCCTGGACGAGGAGTCCCTGCGCTACCGGGTGGACAACGCGCTGACCTTCTGGGGACCGGCCGGGCTGGCCACCCCGGACGACGTGGAGGCGCTGGAGCAGGCCCAGCGCGGTTTCGGCGCCCGCCGTGAGATGGCCTGGTCGGACATCTCCAAGGGGATGGGCAAGAAACGGCCGGCGGCCAACGACGAGTTGCAGATGCGCGCCTGGTGGCGGCAGTGGAACAGGTCCATGACCGGGCGTGAACTGCCGCGCGAGGTCGAGGAGTTCGTGCCCTTCGACCGCGCCGGAACCCGTGACGGGCACCAGGCCGAGTCCGTACTGCCGAGGGGATGACCGATGACGACCGAGACCGTGGACCTCAGCCTCTCGGCGCTCCGCCTGCGGGTGGAGGAGTTCCTCTACCGCGAGGCGGCGTTGCTGGACGACTGGCGGCTGGAGGAGTGGGTGGAGCTGTTCACCCTGGACTGCACCTACGAGGTGCCGGCCGCCGACCACCCGGACGGCGACCCGGGGACGACCTGGTCGCTGATCCACGACCGCCGCACCATGCTGGAACAGCGGATCATCCGGCTGAAGAAGCCGGAGGCGCACGCCGAGTTCCCGCATTCCCGCACCAGCCGGATCATCGGCAACGTGATGGTCGAGGAACGTACGCCGGAGACCATCACCGCGCGTTCCACCTTTCTGGTCTCCCGGATGAAGGCGGGAAAGTTCGACCAGTACGCCGGCCACTACCGGTACGAACTCGTACCGCACCGGGACGCCTTCCTGATTCGCCGGAAGAAGGCCGTACTGACACACGACCGACTGGCACCCCAGGGAAAGATCAGTTTCGTCCTGTGAGGGCCGCGAACCGAAGGCGGGGAAATGACCGGTAACCAGATGCTGGAAACGTGGAAATCGGTGTGCGATACCGGGGAGTTGGAGGACGGGGAATCCCTGACCGTCGCCCCCGGGACGATTCCGGGGGTCGACGAACCCGTCGCCCTCTATCGGGTGGACGGCGAGTTCTTCGCCACCTCCGACACCTGCACCCACGAGAAGTGGTCGCTGGGCGAGGAGGGCGAGTTGGAGGGCCACGAGGTGGTCTGCACCCTGCACAACGCGCGCTTCGACGTCCGGGACGGACGCCCCCTGTGCTTCCCCGCGGTACTCGGCCTGCGCCGCTACCCCACCCGGGTCGCGGAGGGACAGGTCTACGTCGGGCCGGAGGAGGCCGGCAGTGACGACTAGACGCTTCGTCGACCGTACGGCGGTGGTGACCGGCGCGGCCAGCGGCATCGGCCTGGGCATCGCCCGACGGCTGCGCGAGGAGGGCGCCCGGCTGGTCCTGGGCGACCTCAGCGCGGAGCAACTGGCCCTCGCCGTCGACGACTGGGGAGCCGAGCCGCACGAGGTGCGCACTCTCGCGGGCGACCTGAGCGACCACGCGGACGCCGAGGAACTGCTGAGGGTGGCCGTCGAGGACTTCGGCGCCGTGGACGTCCTGGTCAACTGCGCCGGCGGCGGGGTGATCCGGGCCACCCCGGAGCACACCGAGGAGACCCTGCGGGCGACCGTCGACCGCAACCTGTGGACCACCCTCTACTGCACCCTGGCGGCCCTGCCCCACATGACCGGACGCGGCTACGGACGTGTGGTGAACGTCGGCGCCGAGTCGGTCCGCAACGGGCTGTACCGGCACGCGGTCTACAACGCCGCCAAGGGCGGCGTGCACGCCCTGGCCACCGGGCTGGCCCGCGAACTGGCGGAGACCGGAGTCACCGTGAACACCGTGGCACCGGCCTGGGTCGTCACCCCCGAGGCGCGGCGACGGCTGGAACAGGCACCGCCCGAGGAACGCGAGGACACCGAGCGGTTCCACGAGCAGATCCGCGCCACCATCCCGATGCGCCGGCCCGGCACGGTGGAGGAGGTCGCCTGCGCGGTGGCCTTCCTGGCCTCGGCCGAGGCCTCCTTCATCACCGGCCAGACGCTCAGCGTCAACGGCGGCAGCTCGATGCTGTGAAGCACCCGTCCACCACCGGCGCACCCGCGCGCGGGAACCGCCAGCGGGACCGCAAGCACACACCCCACACACGAGGAGGGAGACGGACATGCCCCTGTCCGAGGCACCCGCGTCGGTCGCCGTCCTGGGGGGCGGCCTGGCGGGCGTGACCGTCGCCAGACAGCTGCGACAGGACGGCTACCAGGGCGAGTTGGTGATCGTGGACCCCGAGGGGGCCCCGTACGACCGGCCCCCGCTGAGCAAGGGCTACCTGGCCGGTCAGGCCACGGCCGAGAGCCTGCTGCTGGCGCCCCGTGACTGGTACGGGGAGCAGGGGATCGAACTGGTCACCGGTCACGTGGAGTGGCTGGACCCGTCCGAGCGGAGGTTCCAGCTCACCGACGGCCGCCAACTCGCCGCCGAGGCCGTGGTGTTGGCCTGCGGAGCACGGGCGAGACGACTGCCCGTACCCGGAGGCGACCACCCGGCGCTGAGGACCCTGCGCGGTCGCCGGGACGCGGACCTGCTGCGGGCCGAACTGGCCCCGGGCACCCGCCTGGTCATCGTGGGCGCCGGCCTCATCGGCGCCGAGGTGGCCTCCACCGCGCTGGCGGCCGGGGCCGAGGTCACCCTGGTCGACCCCGCCGACCCGCCACTGGCCCAGGTGGTCGGCCCGGACCTGGCCGAGGTCCTGCACACGATGCACCGGGACCGGGGCGTGCGGGTGGTCACCGGACAGGTGGCCCGGGTCAGTGAACGCGGCGACCAGTTGGTGCTGCACGTGGACGGTGCCGAACTGGTCGCCGACACCGTGCTGGTGGCGGTCGGCGCCGTCCCGCACACCGCGCTGGCCGAGGCCGCCGGTCTCGACACCGACCACGGAATACTGGTGGACGCCGAGCAGCGCACCAGCGCCCCGGGGGTGTACGCGGCCGGCGACTGCGCCCGGCGCCGCCGGCCGGACGGCACCCTGCTCCCGGCGACCGAGCACTGGGACGCCGCCCTCCACCAGGGCCGGGTGGTGGCCGCCGCCCTGCTGGGCCAGCCCGCTCCCACCGAACCGGTGCCCTGGTTCTGGTCCGACCGCCACGGCGTCCACCTGGAGTGCGTGGGCAGCGTGAACGGGCCCGGCCGCACCGTCCGCCGCCCCGGGCCGAGGGGCGGCCCGGAGTCCGTACTGCGGCTGGGCCCGGACTCGGCGCTCCTGGGCTGCGCGGCGGTGGACGATCCCCGACTGGTGCGCGCGGCCCGCAGGTTGGTCGCCGCCGGAAGCCCCGTCGACGAACGGGCCCTCACCGACCCCGGAGTGGACCCGCGCAGACTCACCCGCTGACACCCGGCTCCGGCCGGTCTCACCCTTCGAGGAACACTGATGCGAACATCCGGCAACATCCGCTCCCCGCTTTCGGGCGGCGGCTCCCCCGACGACCCGGACCGGTACGCGGCCCTGGGCGCCCGGCTGTGGGAGGCGGCCCGCGCCGTACGTCCCCTCGACCCGGTGCGTGAGGTGCTGGGCGACGACCCGGCCGCCGCCTACGCGGTACAGGGCCACCTCAACCAACACCGCCGCGCCCTCGGCGCCCGGCCGGTCGGACACAAGGTGGGCCTCACCTCCCCCGCCGTACAGCGCCAACTCGGCGTGGACGAACCGGACTTCGGGGTGCTGTACGACGACATGGACCGCTCCGGGGACCGGCTGGTCGACCTGGGTTCGCTGATCGCGCCGAAGGTGGAGGCGGAGGTGGCCTTCGTGCTGGGCGCCGACCTGGACGGGCCCCTGGACCCGGACACCGTACGGGCCGCGCTCGACCACGCGGTGCCCGCCCTGGAGATCGTCGACAGCAGGATCCGGGACTGGGACATCTCCCTGACCGACACCGTCGCCGACAACGCCTCCTCCGCCCTGTTCGTACTGGGCGACCGGCGGACCCCCGTGGGGGACACCGACTTCCGCGCGGTGCGCATGGAGATGTACGCCGACTCCCGACCGGTCTCCACGGGGCGCGGGTCGGACTGCCTGGGTGACCCGCTGGCCGCCGTGCGGTGGCTGGCCGCCACCCACCAGCGGCTGGGTTCGGCCCTGCGCCGGGGCGACGTCGTGCTGTCGGGTGCCCTGGGGCCGATGGTCCCGGTGACCGCCCCCGGCACCTACCGGGCACGGGTGTCGGGTCTGGGCGAGGTGGACGTGCGTTTCGAGGGAGGTGAGGCGAGGTGACCACCACCAAGGCGGCCATCATCGGCTCCGGCAACATCGGTACCGACCTGCTGATCAAGGTCCTGCGGCTGTCCGAGGTCCTGGACGTCGCGCTGTTCGTGGGGATCGACCCCGACTCGGACGGGCTGGCCCGCGCCCGACGGCTGGGGGTGGAGACCACCCACGAGGGAGTGGAGGGGCTGCTCGCTTACCCGTCGCTCGACCGGATCGAGGTGGTCTTCGACGCCACCTCGGCCCGGGTGCACCGCGCCCACCACGAGGCGCTGGCACCCCTGGGCAAGCGGCTGGTGGACCTCACACCGGCCGCGATCGGGCCGTACGTGGTGCCGGCGGTGAACCTCACCGAGCACCTCGACGCCCCCAACGTCAACATGGTGACCTGCGGGGGCCAGGCCACCATCCCCGTCGTGGCGGCGGTGTCCTCGGTGGTGCCCGTGGAGTACGCCGAGATCGTCGCCTCCATCGCCTCCCGGTCCGCCGGCCCCGGCACCCGGGCCAACATCGACGAGTTCACCGAGACCACCCGGCTGGCCATCGAGCGGGTCGGGGGCGCCCGCCGGGGCAAGGCGATCATCGTGCTCAACCCGGCCGAACCGCCCCTGATCATGCGGGACACGGTGCTGTGCCTCACCGACCGGCTGGACCCGGCGACCCGGGAGCGGGTGGCCCGCGCGGTACGCCAACGGGTCGACGCGGTGGCCGACTACGTACCCGGCTACCGGCTCAAGCACCAGGTGCAGTTCCTCGACCTGCCCCCACAGGTCCCCACCCACACCCTGGGCAACGGGCGGGGCGCCTCCGCCCCCGAGCACCGCCCCCGCACCCAGGTCACGGTGCTGCTGGAGGTCGAGGGGGCGGCCCACTACCTGCCCGCGTACGCGGGCAACCTCGACATCATGACCTCGGCCGCGCTGCGCGTCGGCGAGGAGATGGCCCTCCGGGGCCGGCGGGAGGTGGCCGCGTGAGTGGCGAACAGCGCCTGTACGTACAGGACGTGACCCTGCGGGACGGGATGCACGCCATCCGCCACCGCTACCGCCTGGACGACGTACGGTCCGTCGCCCGGGCCCTGGACCGGGCCGGCGTGGACGCGGTCGAGGTCGCCCACGGCGACGGGCTCGCCGGCTCCAGCCTGACCTACGGCCCCGGGGAGCACACCGACTGGGAGTGGCTGGAGGCGGCGGCCGAGGTGATGGAGCACGCCACCCTCACCACCCTCCTCATCCCGGGCATCGGCACCATCGAGGACCTGCGCCGGGCGCACTCCCTGGGCGTGCGCTCGGTACGGGTGGCCACCCACTGCACGGAGGCCGACGTCTCCGCCCAACACATCGCCACCGCACGGGAGTTGGGCATGGACGTGTCCGGCTTCCTGATGATGAGCCACATGGCCCCCGCCGACGCCCTGGCCGAACAGGCCCGGCTGATGGAGGACTACGGCGCCCACTGCGTCTACGTCACCGACTCCGGCGGCCGGCTGACCATGGACGACACCAGGGAACGGGTACGCGCCTACCGCGCGGTGCTCCGCCCGGAGACCCAGATCGGCATCCACGCCCACGAGAACCTCTCCCTCGCGGTCGCCAACTCGGTGGTGGCCGTGGAGGAGGGAGCCACCCGGGTCGACGCCTCCCTGGCCGGACAGGGTGCCGGCGCCGGCAACTGCCCCCTGGAGGCGTTCGCCGCCGTGGCCGAACTCCACGGCTGGGCCCACGGCTGCGACCTGCACGGCCTCCAGGACGCGGCCGACGACCTGGTGCGCCCACTCCAGGACCGCCCGGTCCGGGTCGACCGGGAGACACTCACCCTGGGCTACGCCGGGGTCTACTCCAGCTTCCTCCGCCACGCGGAGGCGGCCTCCCGCACCTACGACCTGGACACCCGCGACATCCTGCTGGAGGTCGGACGCAGGGGGCTGGTCGGCGGCCAGGAGGACATGATCACCGACGTGTGCCTGGAGTTGCTGAGCCGGTCCGCCCCCGACGGGTCCACGCGGGAGGGTGCGCCGGTCGACCTCGCCGAGGCCGGCTGACCCCCGTACCGGCCCTCCGGGACGGCCCCCGGGCGGAGCGGGACCGCCCGGGGGCGCCGGCCTTTCCCGGTACCGCTCTGTCCCGGGGCGCCTTCGGCGGGACCCGGTAGGGTTTCGCGGATGAGCGCCCCCGACCCCGACCTCGACCGGCTGTTCCCCCCGGCCGACCGCCCGGACCCGCCCGCCAGCGCCGAGCAGGTGACGCGGGCCCAGCGGGAGTTGGGGGTGGCCTTCCCGTCCGACTACCGGGAGTTCCTCACCCGGGTGGGATCGTTCAACGGCCACCTCAACGGGGCCCTCGCGGACGGCAGGGCCTACCAGAGGTTCTTCGACGTGGCGGAGGTGGTCAGCTGCTCCCAGGACTACGACGACCTCCCCTGGGCGTGCGCGGTCGTCGGGGACACCGGCGCCTCCTGGAAGTACGTGCTGCGGGAAACCCCCGACGGCGGTGGGGAGTTCGTCCTCTACGACTTCGGCTCCGACGACGTACTGGAGACCTACGGGGACACCTTCGCCACGCTGCTCCGGGCGGTCACGGCGGACCTGTAACACCCACCCGCCCCCGGTGTGGGGCACCCTCGCGGGACGACTCCCTCCCCCACGAAGGCGGTTGACGCTCCGTCACGGCCCGTCGAACCCGCCCGCGAGGACGGTCTCCGCCCGGAACTCCCACGGCTCCCCCAACCCCCCTGGTCGAGGGGCGATTTCGGTCCCTTCACCCGTGGCGCTCCCCCAGCCCCTCAGGCATCACGTGTATGGGGCAGTCATCAGCGGGGGATGTTACTGGGGAAACCCGGGCGATCCCCGGTGGACAACATGCACGAGGGTGGGCTGAGGACTCATGACCAGAGAAAGCCGCTGGGCCTTTCGGGACGACCGCGACTGGGAGGTCACGGCGTCACGACGACCACGCCGCATCGTCGCCTACGCACAGGCCGCCGCGGTCCTTGAGGACCTGGGCCTGCCGGTGGCCGGGGTGTTCGGCTCGGTGCACGACGAGGACGGGCTCGACCCGGTCAAGGCGGCCACCCTGGCACCCTCCGGCGCCCCCTACCTCGGCGCCGGCTCCTCCCTCACCGCCCCGGTGATCCTCGCGGCGGAACCGGACCTGCTGGTGTCGGTCACCTACGACGGCAAGCAGCTGTACGGGGTCGGCCCGGAGGTCGCCGCCGAGGTGGAGGCACTCGTTCCCACCGTGGCCCTCGGCGTGGGGGCCGGGCACCGTCTGTTCTCGCTGCGCGACCGCTTCGTGGAACTGGCCCGCTCCCTGGGCGCGGAGCCGAGCGGGGACACCGCCTCCGACGCCACCCACACCGCGCTGGCCCGGAGCACCGAGGAGTTGCGGGGGACCGCCGCCGAGGCCGAGCGGGTACGGGTGATGGCCCTCTCCCCCGCCGGACCGGACCGGGCACACGTGGCCCGCCCCGGCGCCTGGCCGGACCTCCAGGAGCTGACCGAGGCGGGGGTGCGCCTGCTGGACATGCCGGGCCCCGGCGCCAACTGGTCCACCCTGCCCTGGGAGGAGGTGGTCGAGGCCGCCCCGGACATCGTCCTCGCCGACGTACGCGGCAACGCGACGCCGATCGGGGGACTGGAGACGGTGCCGGCCTGGCAGCGGCTGACCGCGCGGGCGACCGTGCTGCCCTGGAACCCCGAACTGCCCTGCACCTCCGGCGCGATCAGCGACCTGTTCGCCACGGTCTCCGCCGCCCTGCGCCAGAAGGCCCGCGAGCTGACCCCCTGACCTCGGGGCGGTGCGGGGCGGGCGCCGCGTGGGCCGCCGTTCCGGGCGGCCCCGATCAGCTGGACGGTTCCCCTCGCGTGCCCCCCGGTACGCGTCCGCGCGTACCGGGGGGAATCTCCCTCTACGGGAGCTTCGCGAACTCCTGTGCCACGGCGGAGTGATGAGCGAGGGGGTCACCTTCCCCAGCCAGGGCCTCAGGGTCGCCGGGCTGCTGTACCTCCCCGACCCCGGGGCCACACCCGGCCGTGGTCATCGGACACCCGGTCACCAGCGTGAAGGAGCAGTCCCCGGCGCACCACAAGCCCACGACCAGGACCCCGTCCCCAGGCCCTCCCGTACCTCGCCCCCAACACGTCGGCGTCCCGTTCGAGGTGCTCCGCGAAGGCATGAACGGCACCAACGGCACCGCCCACGAAGCCCGCACCCACGACCGCCACCGGTCTCGTCCCGGAGGCCCTTGCCCCCGTCGCCGTACACCGGGTGTCAGCGCCGGGTACCGGACCGTACTCGCGCGGTTCCGGCCACTGGCCGCTCCCCACCTCGGCCCTCCTGGCCCCGGCGGGAGCCACCGGGAGCCCCGGGAACACCTGGCGGACGGACCTCGCTCACCCTCGCCCGCCGAGGACGGCACCCTGGCGGATTTTTTTCGGTCGGCCCCTGGCGCGATCCTTCACCGGCACCCGTGGCACCGCCCGAGGCGTCGAACTGCGCGTGTTTCCCCCGCGATCACGCGCGGTACGCCGGAGTGCGCCCCTCCGGGCCGGTCCCGGTGCCGGATTCCCGCGTTGACGCTGGCTGACGTGCTGATTAGCGTCCCGCTCCATGACCGACCGAGTTCCGCAGGACACCGTCGACGAGCTGGACCGCCGTGTGATCGCGGCGCTCCAGCTCAACGGCCGTGCCCCGTGGAGCGCGGTGGCCCGATGGGTGGGCGCCAGCGAGACGACGGCCCAACGCCGCTACCGCTCCCTGTGCGAGCGGGGGCTGCTCCGGGTCGTCGGCACCATGGAACTGGACCGTACCGGGGAGGGCTCCTCCATGCTGGTGCGGGTGCAGGCCCTGCCCGGGCGGGGCCTGGACCTGGCGGCGAAGCTGGCCGCCAGCCCCGACGTGCGCTTCCTGGCCGTGGTCACCGGCAGCGCCGACCTGATCGTCGACTTCGTCGCCCGCGACAACGACGAGATGATGCGGATGCTGTTCACCGACCTGCCCGGTGCCGAACTGATCACCAGTACCGAGGCGGTGGCCGTCATCCGCGCGTTCACCTCGGCGGCGGTGTGGGACACCGGACTGCTGCCGCCCGAGGCGGCCAGGGAACTGCGTCCCGCCTCGCTGACCTCGTCGTGTGAACGCGACGACTGGGACCGGGCGCCACAAGCGCTGACCGGTCTGGAGCAGGACGTGGCGGCGGCGCTCAAGGACGACGGCCGCCTCCAGGTCAGCGTGCTGGCCCGACGGCTGGGGCACACCGAGTCCAGCGTGGCACGCGCCATGGACCGGCTGATCTCCCGTGGCGTCCTCCAGTTCCGCACCCTGGTGGAGCCGCGCCTGCTCGGTTACGAGGCCGAGTTCATGGTGTGGCTGTCGATCGAGCCGGACCGGCTCGACTCGGCCGGGCGCCAGCTCGCGCGACACCCGGGGACGAAGTTCCTGGGGGCGGCCACCGGCCGCTTCAACCTGGCGGGCCACATGGTCCTGCCCCGCCGTGCCGACCTGTTCCGCTACACCAGCGACGTCATCGGGGCCCTACCCGGACTGATCGCCTACGACGTGACCCTGCACCTCGCCACCCTCAAGTACTCCTGGCACCTGATGGACCACACCATCTGAGCCGCGGCCTCCCCCGCCGCGCACGACCGCACCACCCCTCCCCCTCCGGGCCGTGCCGCCCCCCAGGCACGCCTCACTCCCGCGTACCCGACACCTGTGAGACACCCATGCCCACTGACGACTCCCCCCTGCCCCCGGAGAGTTGGCGCTGGTCCGAGCGCACCTGGCGCGGACACGTCGACGCCGTGCGCGCCGGCCGACGCCTGGTGCCCGCCGACTGGCCCGACGGAGCCAGGGTCGCGGTCTGCCTCTCCTTCGACTCCGACCACGAGACGATCCCGCTGCGGGACGGGGAGACCAGCCCCGGCCGGCTGGCCCAGGGCGAGTACGGCGCTCGCGCCGGCGCCCCCCGGATCCTGGAACTGCTCGATCGCCGGGGCGTCCCGGCGACCTTCTTCATGCCCGCCGTCTCGGCCCTCATCCACCCCGAGGAGGCCCGCGCCTACACCCGCGACGGCCACGAACTGGCCGTACACGGCTGGATCCACGAGCGGAACACCCTGCTGGGGCGGGAGGACGAGCGGGAGCTGACCGCGCGTGCCCTGGACACCCTGACCACGTTGACCGGACAACGGCCGGTGGGGGTCCGTACGCCCTCCTGGGACTTCTCCGACTCGACCCTGGACATTCTGCTGGACCTGGGCTTCGCCTACGACTCCTCGCTGATGGCGGACGACGAGCCCTACGAGGTGGTGGCGGACGGACGGCCCACCGGGCTGGTGGAGATCCCCGTCGACTGGATCCGGGACGACGCGCCCTACTTCACCATGGACCGCTACGGCTCCGTCCGGCCCCACAGTCGCCCCCGGGACGTGGGGGAGATCTGGGCGGACGAGTTCGACGCCGCCTACCGGGACGGCGGGGTCTTCCAGCTGACCCTGCACCCCCACGTGATCGGTCACCGTTCCCGACTGGTGGCCCTGCGGGAGCTGTTGGACCACATCGCCGCCCACCCCGGCGTCTGGTACGCCACCCACGCCCAACTCGCCGAGGTCGCCCGCGACGTACTGCGCGGACGGACCACCGCCCGTCCCTCCCCCCTCTCCCCGGAGCACCGCTCATGAGCACCACACCCAAGGACCCCGCCGGGGCGCCAGGCCCCCAGGGCACGGCCCCCCTCACCCACCGGATGACCGGCGCCCAGAAGAAGGCCATCGTGGCCGGCACCATCGGCAACACCGTCGAGTGGGTCGACTGGGCGCTGTACTCGATCTTCGTGAAGATCATCGCCGACGAGTTCTTCCCCAAGTCCGACGGGGCCGTGGCTCTGCTGTCCACCCTCGCGGTCTTCGCGGTCGGCTTCGTGATGCGCCCGATCGGCGCCGCCGTGCTCGGCGCCTACGCCGACCGCCACGGCCGCAAGAAGGGCATGACGCTCACCGTCGGACTGATGGCCGGCGGCGCCTTCGTGATCGCCCTGACCCCCTCGTACGAGACCATCGGCATCCTCTCCCCGCTGGTGTTGCTGCTCGCCCGGCTGATCCAGGGCTTCTCCGCCGGCGGCGAGTTCGGCTCCTCCTCCGCCTTCCTCGTCGAGTCGGCGGCCCGGGGCCGACGGGCCTTCGCCGGGTCCTGGCAGCAGGTGTCGGTCGCCGGGGGCGTCCTCATCGCCTCCCTGTTGGGCACCCTCACCACCTCCACCCTGAGCGACGACGCCCTGCACTCCTGGGGCTGGCGCCTCGCCTTCGTCGCCGGCGGGCTGCTGGGGCTGGTCGGACTGTGGCTGCGGGTCTCGGTGGAGGACACCGAGTCCTTCCACCGGATGCGGGAGACCGGGACCACCCGTACCAACCCCATCAAGGCCATGTTCGTGGAGCACCCCGGGGCCACCCTGCGGGTCGTCGGCATCACCGTGGCAGGCACCCTGACCTACTACATCTGGGTCAACTACCTGCCCACCTACGCCAACCTGACCACCGGCATCCCGCTGGGTACGGCCCTGCTGTCCCAGACCCTGTGTCTGCTGATCTTCGTCGTCGCCCTGCCCTTCGTGGGCCTGCTGTCGGACCGGGTGGGCCGCAAACCGACCATGGCCTGCTTCGCCGGCGGCTTCGTGGTCCTCGCCTGGCCCCTGCTGCACCTGCTGGGGAACAGCTTCCTCAGCGTCTTCCTGGTCCAGCTCGTCGGCATCCTGCTGATCCTCGGCTACTCCGCCAACTGCGCGGTGATCATGGCCGAACAGTTCCCCCCGGAGGTGCGGGCCACCGGCATCGCCCTCCCCTACGCCCTGGCCGTCGCCCTCTTCGGAGGCACCGCGCCCTACGTGACGACCTGGATGCACGACAACGGCGTCAGCCACCTGCTGTGGATCTACGTCTCGGCCGCCTCGCTGATCTCCCTGGTCGTCTACCTCACCATGCCCGAGACCCGGGACAAGGAGTTCAGCTGATGCCCCACGTCCTGGTCACCGGCGCCACCGGAGGCATCGGCCGGGCCATCGCCGAGGAGTTCGCCGCCCGGGGCGCCGTCCTCACCCTCACCGACCGCCACCACGACGCCCTCCAGAACGCCGCCACCCGGCTCCGCGTCCCCACCGTCGCCCTCCCGGCGGACCTGGGCGCACCCGACGCCCCCGCCACCCTGGTCGAGGACGCCTGGGCCGCGCACGGGCCGGTGGACGTGCTGGTCAACGCGGCCGGCCTCTACCCCTCGCTGGACATGGCGGAGTTGGAGGCCTCCAGCTGGGACCGGCTGTTCGCGGTCAACCTGCGGGCCCCGGTACTGGCGACGGCGGCCTTCGCCCGCCTGGCCACCGCCCGGGGCCGCCCGGGCTCGGTGGTCAACATCTCCTCGGGCGCCGCCCTGCGCGCCCGCCCCGGTGGGGGCCCGTACGCCAGCTCCAAGGCGGCGCTGGAGATGGCCACCCGGGCCGCCGCCCTGGAACTGGGCGCGCACGGCATCCGCGTCAACGCCGTGAGCCCCGGCTTCATCCCGGTGGACAGCGACTGCAACCCCGTCTCCGAGGAGTACGCCCGGGCGGTCGGCGCCAACCCCCTGGGCCGCCCCGGCCACCCCCGCGACATCGCCCGGGCCGTGTGCTGGATCGCCGGCCCCGAGGCCTCCTGGGTGACCGGTGAGGTGCTGCGGGTGGACGGCGGCTCCGGTACCGGAGCCGCGTTCCTGCCCCGCATCTGGGAACCCGGCGACCCGGCCCCCTCCCCCGACCCGAACCCGGCGGGCCCGGCCACCCCGGCCGCGCGCACCACCTCAGCCACCACGGAAGGACGCCCCCGATGAGCGAGGAGCCCTCGACTCCCGCCGAGTACACCCCGTCCAGCGAACCCGCCGAGCCCGCCCGGTCCACCGGGCGAGTCGGATCCGCCGGCTACACCGTCGTCGGCGCCGGGGCGATCGGCGGCACGCTCGCCTTCGCCCTCGCCCGGGCCGGCCACCCGGTGACCGTCGTGGACAGCGACCGGGCCCATGTGGAGGCCATCCGCGCCCACGGGTTGGTGATCGACAGGGGCGCCAGCCGCGAACGCGTCACGGTCACCGCGACCACACCGGAGGACTTCCCGGGCCCCCTGGGGCGGGTGCTGTTGGCGGTGAAGGCGCAGGCCACCGGGGCGGCACTGGACTGGATCGCCCCACGCCTGGCCCCGGACGGCTGGGTGGTCTCCCTCCAGAACGGCTTCAACGAGGAGCTGATCGCCCAGCGGGTGGGCGCGGACCGTACGGTCGCCGCGTTCGTCAACATCTTCGCCGACGTGGTGGAGCCCGGCGTGGTCCTGGACGGCGGCGCCGGGGCCCTGGTGGTGGGCGAACCGAACGGCGCCCCGGTCAGCGCCCGGATCCGTGAACTGGCCACGGACCTGGGCAGTTGGGGCACCGTGGTGGCCAGCGCCAACGTCGAGGGGTACCTGTGGGCCAAGGCCGGTTTCGGCGCCATGCTGGCCGCCACCGCCCTCGCCGACGCCCCGATGGCCGACCTCATCGACCGCCACCGGCCCGCGATGGCCGCCGTCGCGGCGGAGGTGTACCAGGTGGCCGGCCGGCTGGGCATCACCCTGGAACCCTTCGACGCCTTCGAGCCGTCGGCGTTCGTGGCCGGCGCGGAACCCGGGGCACGGGACGCCGCCTTCGACCGGCTCACCGCCTGGCTGCGCACCCAGGTCAAGGACCGCAGCGGCATCTGGCGTGACCTGGCGGTACGGAACCGCCCGGTGGAGGCCACCACCCACTACGCCCACGTCTTCGCCCACGCCGACCGGTCGGGCCTGCCCACCCCGCTGCTGCGCGCGGTGCTGGACGACCTACGGGAACTGGAGGGCGCCCCCGGGGGGATGGCGGAGGCACGGCTCGACCGGCTGGACCGTCTCGCCGCCTCCCCGCCCCCGGACCTGGGCCCGGACCGGGCCGAGGCACTGAGGGCCTGGCTGGAGGAGCACCGGGAGGACATGGTCGCCGACCTGGCCGCGTACACCTCCCAGGGCAGTGCCAGCGACGACCCGGCCGCGCTGGACAACTGCCTTGAATGGTTGCGGAGTTGGCTGGACGACCGGCTCGGAGCGCCCGAGGCGGAGGAGAGGTCACCGCGCGCGGACAGCGGTGACGTCCTGGTACGCCGGTACGCCGCCCGGGGAGCCACCACCGGCGACCCGCGTCCGGTGCTGCTGCTGGCCCACTACGACACGGTGTGGCCCACCGGCACCCTCGACACCTGGCCCTTCCACCGGGACGGCGACCTGGTGACCGGGCCCGGGGTCTTCGACATGAAGGCCGGACTGGTCCAAGCGGTGTGGGCGCTGCGCGCGCTCACCGCGCTGGGGCTGCCCCGGCCGGCCTGCACCCTGATGCTCAACGGCGACGAGGAGACCGGCAGCCTCGCCTCCTCCGGGGCGATCGTGGCGGAGGCGGCGGACAGCAGGCTCGCCCTGGTCTTCGAGGCCTCGGCCGACGGCGCGATCAAGACCGCCCGGAAGGGGGTCGGGCTGTTCTCCCTCACCGTGACCGGGCGGGAGGCGCACGCCGGGCTGGACCCGACGGCCGGGGCCAGTGCCGTGGAGGAACTCGCCCACCAGATCCTGGCGTTGGCCGCCCTGCGCGACCCCGACGCCGGTACCTCGCTCAACGTGGGGGTGGTGGAGGGCGGTACCCGCAGCAACGTCACCGCCGGGCGGGCCGTGGCCCACCTCGACGTACGGGTCGCCTCCGCCGCCGAACGGGAGCGGGTCGGGGCGGCGCTGGCCGCCCTGGCCCCGGTCGACCGGCGGACCCGGCTGGAGGTCGGCGGCGACTGGAACCGCCCGGTCTTCGAGCGTACGGAGGAGGTCGCCGCCCTCGCCGACCTGGCCCGTGACTGCGCGAAGGCGTTCGGGCTCGAACTGTCGGAGACCTCGGTGGGCGGAGCCAGCGACGGCAACTTCGTGGTGGCCCACGGCACTCCCGTACTGGACGGCATGGGCGCCGTGGGCTCGGGGGCGCACGCGCGGTCGGAGAACGTGTCGGTGGCGGGGATGGTGGAGCGTTCCGCGTTGACCGCCGCCGTGCTCACCGTCCTCGCGGTGGACGACGCGCCGCACCAGGGCCTGGCGTTCGGATCACCACGAGGCCGGGCGGTGTCGCCGTAGGCCGCTGAGGGCCGGCCCACCCCACCAGAACGCGCTCACCGACCTCCACGCGACGCCCCGAACCGGCCGGCTCCGGCGGCAACGTGAGCCCGGTGACGGCTCCCGAGGAGGTGCGGAACCGGCTGCAGGAACACGGCGCCCGCCCGGTAGGTGTACCGGGCGGGCGCCGTGTTCCTGGAGTCGATCCGGGAGGTGATCCGGTGCGGGATCAGATGCCGCAGCTGGGGGCCGACCACAGGCGGCCGTCACCGCCGGCGACGTGGGTGTGGTCGTCGTGGCCCGGGTAGCCCGGGCCGAGGATCTCGGTGAAGCCGTGGTTGCGGGCCGCCTTGGCCAGGCCGCAGAAGCCTTGCGAGCCGGCGCCGAGGTCAGCGGCGTGGCCGTACATGTGACGGCTGTTGGGGGCGCCGCCGACCGCGCTGTTGCAGGAGACGCTGCGGAAGCCGCCGTTGACGGTGATCGGCTTGTCACCCATGGCGTGCCGCATGGCCTGGAGCTTCCACATGGTGACCAGGGCGTTGGACTTGGCGGTGGCGGCGCTCACCTTGCCACCGGACCAGTCGGAGTTGCAGCGGTTCAGCTCGCCGTAGGTGAAGTTGACCGGGGTGCAGTCGTCGTCCTGGAGTTCGTAGATCTTGTTGAAGGTCTGGGGGCCGGCGACACCGTCGGCGGACAGGCCGTAGGCGGACTGGAAGCGCTGCACCGCGGCCTTGGTGGCCGGGCCGAACTGCCCGTCGATGGCGATCTGGCTACCGGTTCCCGGGTAGCCGGCGACCCGGATCTGCAGCTGACGGACGGCCTCGCCGGAGGCACCCTCGCTGAGGTTCCCGCTCCAGGTGTAGCAACCGTCGGTGATCTTCGCGTCAGCGGTCTTGGCGGGTGCCGGACCCGTGAGGGCGGACACCGCCGAGGGGGCGGCGAGCATCAGACCCACTGCCGCGACTACCGACAGCAGCACTCTGACAGAACGTGAACTCATGTGGGGTTGCCTCTCCCTGAAAGGTGGCACCGAACAGAACCGAATGGCGATGCATGAGATTGGCCGCGTTCCCAGGCATTGTCAAGAACGCGTCAAGAAACAGTGATAGCGAACGCCTCGGAGTGACATCCACGGGAAATACGCCCTGGTCACTCCATGTACGGCAATTCCCCCAGACCGCTGGGATTCCCCTGGAACCCCCGAAGTGGGGACTGTTCACCAGGCGAGGGAAACAGCCGGGGACCACGCCAGGAGCACGGGGCCGAGGGCCGGTACGGCGCGTGTCCGCCCGCCGTACCTTCGCCTCCGCAAGGGCCGGGCCGGAACAACGCCGCTTCGAGGGCGGGCGTTCGCGGCGCCCGGCCCCGCCCCGTGTCCTCGGCCCCCACCCCTGCCGGACGACCGGCACCGTTCCGCGCCCGTGGGCACCCCCGGACCCGCTTCACCTTCGCGACCGGCCGGTGCACACGACCCCCGTCCTGCCAGGGCCACCGGCCCGCCCGGGCAGCCGGCCGGTGTGCGGGCCCGGCCGCGAAGCGCGACAGTGGACCGGGGACGACCGACGAACGCGCCGGACCGCCGCGCCCGACGGCCGGCGTGCGGGAGGCGGCAGGTGTGAACGACCACCACGCGGACGGCACCCACGGTGACCGCTCGCCGAAGGGCGACGGCGACCGCCTGGCCACGTACCGCGCCAGGAGGCACTTCGACCGCACCTCCGAGCCACGGGGCGAGCGGGGTCCGGGCGGCCGGGAGCCGGTGTTCGTGGTCCAGATCCACCAGGCCCGCGCCCTGCACTTCGACTTCCGCCTGGAGGTCGACGGCGTGCTGAGGTCCTGGTCGGTACCGAAGGGCCCCTCGGCGGACGTCCACGACAAGCGGCTGGCGATGCCGACCGAGGACCACCCCCTGGACTACCGGGAGTTCGAGGGGGTCATCGCCCGGGGCGAGTACGGGGCGGGCACCGTCATCATCTGGGACGAGGGCACCTACGCGCCCCTGGCGAGCAGCACCACGGAACGCGGGCGCACCTTCGCCGAGGCCCTGGAGCGCGGGCACGCCACCTTCCGCCTGGACGGCAGCAAGCTGCGCGGCGCCTACGCCCTCACCCGTTTCCGGGGTGGGCCGGACTCCACCGAGCGGGAGGCGTGGCTGCTGGTGAAGAAGAAGGACGCCCGCGCCGGTGGCCGCGACGCCCCCGACCCGCTGCGCGCCCGTTCGGTACGCACCGGCCGTACTCTGCGCCAGGTCGCCGCCGACGAGCGGGACGACTGACCTCGGGGCCCTCCGCGCGGGGCGCCCGGACGCCGGGGCGCCCGCTCTGCCGGGAGCCCCTCGGTGTCCGGGCGCGGGAAGGGAATCCGCCCCCGGCTGGTTACACCCGGCGTGCCCGACGGAGATCGACACCCGCGCGGGGGCGCCCAACTGCCGTGGCGCCCACGCCAGTTGGCGCACCGGTACGCCGGGCACACCGAACTCCCCGAGGTCGCCGGCGCGTTCAGCGTTCCGGCGGCCCGACGGGCGTGGTGGAACCGCCCGGGAGTCACGCGCCGGAACGGACACCTTCAACGGATTGGTGACATGAGCACTCTCGAAGACCTCGGCCAGCGCATCACCCGGACCCTGGGACGCCCCTTCAGCGTCGGCGACCTGACCCTTCCGCACCGTGTGGTCATGGCGCCGATGACCCGGCGCCACGCCCCCGGTGGCGTGCCGGGACCCGAGGTGGCCGCGTACTACGCCCGCCGTGCGGAGGCGGGCGTGGGGCTGATCATCACCGAGGGCACCTACATCGACCGGCCCCAGGCCGCCGACCACCCGGACGTGCCACGCCTGTACGGCGAGGCGGCCTCCACCGGGTGGGCGCGGGTCGTGGACCGGGTGCACCAGGCGGGCGGGCGCATCGTGCCCCAGCTGTGGCACACCGGGGTCACCGGCACCGGTGGGGAGGACTCCCCCGACGTACTCGTGGAGAGTCCCTCGGGCCTGGCCCTGGACGGCTCCGCCAAGGGCACGGCCATGACGCTGGAGGACATCGACGAGGTCGTCGCCTCCTACGCCCGGGCGGCGGCGAACGCCCAGCGGCTGGGCTTCGACGGGGTGGAACTCCACGGGGCGCACGGCTACCTGATCGACAGCTTCCTGTGGGACCGGACCAACCGGCGCACCGACGCCTACGGCGGTGACCCCGTCTCCCGGGCCCGGTTCGCCGCCGAGACCGTACGGGCCGTCCGGGAACGGGTGGGCCCCGGTTTCCCGGTGGTGTTCCGGTTCTCGCAGTGGAAGGCCGGCCACTACGACGGGCGGCTGGCCGACTCCCCCGGGGAACTGGAGCGTCTGCTCGCCCCGTTGGCCGAGGCGGGGGTCGACGTCTTCCACGCCTCCACCCGTCGTTTCTGGCAGCCGGAGTTCGCCGGCGAGGACCTCAACCTGGCCGGCTGGACCAAGCGACTCACCGGCCGGCCGACGATCACCGTCGGCTCGGTCGGCCTGGACGGGGCGTTCCTCGGCCAGCGGGAGTCGGAGGGGCAGGTGGGAGTCTCCAGCGACCTGGAAGCCCTGGTGGACCGCATGGAACGCGAGGAGTTCGACCTGGTGGCCGTCGGCCGGGCGCTGGTCGCCAACCCCGACTGGGCGGCCAAGGCCCTCGCCAACCGCCTGCACGAGACGGTGCCCTACGAGCGTTCCCTGTTGAGGACCCTGTACTGAACCGGAGGGCCGGTGCCCGACCGGCCAGCCCATCCCAACGAGGGTGGGCGCGCGGCCGGGAGTGCCGGTACTACCGGGACCGCCGTCCACCGGCGCACCGTGCCCGCGAGCCGTCCACCGGACTCGGCGCCCTCCCCCGTACGCCCGGAACGGCGCCCGGGCGTACGGGAGTCCGGGCACCCCCGGCGGCGTTGGCGTTCACTCGCGTCGGACCATCCGGGCGCGGTCGGCCGGGGGCGCGGTGGGGGTGGTGGTCTCCAGCGACACCGCCCGGGCCGGTACCAGCCCCAACTGGACGGCGTGCCGGGGCAGTACGGCGTCCAACAGCCAGTCGGCCGCCACCCGGGAGCGGTTACCGGGCTGGGAGAGCAGGTGGTAACCCCTGGTCACGGCCGCCGCCAGCGGACCGGAGAAGGGCACGTGCAGCGGGTTCGCGGCGGCGTCCGCGCCCCCGAGGTCGACCATGAAGCCGAGGTCGTGGTGCCGGTAGTGCCGCAACCGGCCGTGGCTGAGGGAGGCGATGATGTTGTGGGCCGCCAACCGCCCCTGCCGGTGGGCGTGTTGGGCGGTCATGGCCGTGAGGTTCCCCGGCCGGGTCAGGTCCGGGACGGCGGCGGCGTCCCCGCAGGCGTAGACCTCCGGGTGGGTCGGGATGCGCAGGGCGGCGTCCACGCACAGCCGTCCGCGTTCGGTGGGCAGGCCCAGGGAGGCGACGAAGGGGTCGGGGCGTACGCCCACGCACCACACCAGGGTGCGGCTGCTCACGAAGGTGCCGTCGCTCAGCTGGACGCCCTCCCCGGTGGCTTCCCGTACCGACACCCCGGTGCGCACGTCGACGCCCCTCTCCCGCAGCACCCGGTCGGCTGCGCGGGAGAGGCGGGGGTCCAGCTCGGGCAGGATGCGGTCGGCGAGGTCCACCAGTACCCAACGTGGCCGGGGCCCCTGCCCCAGCGCGGCGCTCTGCCGGTGCAGGGCGTCGGTCAGCCGGACCCCCTGGGCGGTGACCTCGGTCCCGGTGTATCCGGCGCCCACGACGACGGCCGTGGTGCGGGCCTCACGCTCGGCGGGTGAGGGGGTGACGGCGGCCATCTCGGCCTGCCGGATCAGGTGGTCGCGGAGGTGGAGGGCCTCCGGTATCCCCCGGAAGCCGTGGGCGTGTTCGGCCACGCCGGGGATCGGCAGCAGCTTGTTGACGCTCCCGACGGTGAGCACCAGCCGGTCGTAGCCGAGCCTTCCGGGTACGCCCTCGGGGTCGGTGTAGCTGACGGTGCGGCGCGCGGGGTCGAGCCCGTCGGCCTCCCCGAGGACCAGGGTGACGCCCTTGAGGGTGCCGGTCAGGGAGACGGTGACCCGGCGGGGTTCCAGTGCCCCGGCGGCCACGTCGGGGAGCAGGGGCAGGTAGAGGAAGTAGTCGTGGGGGTTGATGATCACCACCTCGGCGGCTCCACGGGTTCGCCGCAGCAGTGTCCGGGCGCACTGGTAGCCGGCGAAGCCGGCGCCGACGATCACGACACGTGGACGTTTCCGGGGCATGGGCTGCTCCTGTGGTCGGAGGTCTTGCCGGTCGTTCGGGGTGGCCCGCCTCCCGGAGGAGGTCGGGCGCGCGGAGCCCGGGTCAACGGTGGGACCAGTGCCAGTCGGCGACCTCGGGCAGGTCGGTGCCGTGGCGGAGCACATGGCGCCGGTGCCGCTCGCGCATGTCGACGGCCCGCTGCCGTACGGTCGCCGCGCGGGCCCCGAGTCCCTCGGTACGGTCCACCACGTCCCGCACCAGGTGGTAGCGGTCCATTCCGTTGCGGACGACCATGTCGAAGGGGGTCGTGGTGGTGCCGGACTCCCGGTAGCCCCGTACGACCAGCTGGTCGTGGACCGCCCGGGAGTAGGTCAGCCGGTGCACCAGCCAGGGGTAGCCGTGGTAGGCGAAGATCACCGGGCGGTCCCGGGTGAAGACGGTGTCGAAGTCGGCGTCGGACAGTCCGTGGGGGTGCTCGGAGGGGCTCATCAGCCGGGCCACGTCCACCACGTTGACCACCCGTACCGCGAGGTCGGGCAGCCACTCCCGCAGCAGGTCGGCCGTGGCCAGGGTCTCCTGGGTGGGCACGTCGCCCGCGCAGGCGAGGACCACGTCCGGCTCGCCCGCGCCCTCGGTGCCGGCCCACTCCCAGATGCCCAGCCCCCGGGCACAGTGGTCACGGGCGTCCTCCAGCCCCAGCCAGTCGAAGCAGGAGTTCTTGCCGGCGACGATCACGTTCATGGTGTCGCGGGTGCGTAGCGCGTGGTCGGTCACGCACAGCAGGGTGTTGGTGTCGGGCGGGAGGTAGACGCGCACCACGTCGGGGCTCTTGCTGAGGACGTGGTCGATGAAGCCGGGGTCCTGGTGGGAGAAGCCGTTGTGGTCCTGACGCCAGGCGTGCGAGGTCAGCAGGTGGTTGAGGGCGGCGACCGGTCGCCGCCACGGCACCCGTCGGGCGCTGTGCACCCACTTCACGTGCTGCGACACCATGCTGGAGACCAAATTGGTGAACGCCTCGTAGGAGGCGAAGAGTCCGTGCCGGCCGGTCAGTACGTAGCCCTCCAGCCACCCCTCGCACAGGTGCTCCGAGAGGACCTCCAGCACCCGTCCGTGGCGGCCCAGGTGCTCGTCGGTGGTCAGCTGTTCGGCCTGCCAGCCCCGGTCGGTGGCGCCCCAGACGGCGGAGAGCCGGTTGGAGTCGGTCTCGTCCGGGCCGAACAGCCGGAAGTCCCGTTCCTCTTCGGTGGCTCGCATCAGCTGTTCCAGGTACGCCCCCAGTACCCGGGTCGGCTCGTGTGCGGAGGCGCCTGGCCGTTCGACCGGGACGGCGTGCGGTTCCAGTGGGGGCAGCGGGAGCCGGCGCAGCAGTCGGCCGCCGTTGGCCTGGGGCACCGAGCCCAGCCTCCGGTCTCCCCCGGGCACGAACTCCAGTGCCTGGGGCCGGGGTTGGCCCCGGTGGTCGAAGAGTTGCTCCGGCCGGTAGGAGCGGAGCCAGTCCTCCAGTTCCCGCAGCCGTTTCTCGTCCTCGCGCACACCGGACAGCGGTACCTGGTGGGCCCGGCTGGTGCCCTCGATCTGGAGGCCGTCGACCTCCCGGGGCCCGGACCAGCCCTTGGGGGTGCGCAGTACCAGCAGGGGCCAGTGGGACTGTTCGCGGGGCGCGTCGGGGCTGGCCCGTACCCGCCGGCGTACCGTCTCGATCTGTTCGGCGGCGGTGTCCAGTGCTCCGGCCAGCGCGTGGTGGACGGCGCTGCGGGGGGTGTCCAGGTCGGCGGTGACGAACAGCGGCTCCCATCCGTAGCCGCGCAGCAGGTCGACGAGTTGCCGTTCGGGCAGCCGAGCCAGGACGGTGGGGTTGGCGATCTTGTAGCCGTTGAGGTGGAGTACGGGCAGCACCGCGCCGTCGTGGACCGGGTCCAGGAAGGTGGTGGCCTGCCAGGAGGCGGCCAGCGGCCCGGTCTCCGCCTCGCCGTCGCCGATCACCGCGCACACCAGCAGGTCGGGGTTGTCGAAGGCGGCGCCGAAGGCGTGGGAGAGGGCGTATCCGAGTTCCCCGCCCTCCTGCACCGATCCGGGCACCTCGGGGGAGGTGTGGCTGGGTACCCCGCCGGGCTGGGAGAACTGGGCGAACAGCCGCTCCATGCCGGTGGCGTCCCGGGACACGTCGGGCCACAGTTCGCCGTAGGTGCCCTCCATCCAGGCGCCGGCCAGGACGGCCGCCGCTCCGTGGCCGGGGCCCCAGACCGCCATGGTCGGGGTACCCCGGGTGGTGATCAGCCGGTTGAGGTGGGTGTACAGCAGCGCGAGTCCGGGACAGGTGCCCCAGTGGCCCAGCACCCGGGGTTTGACGTGCTCGGGTCGCAGCGGTTCCCGGAGCAGGGGGTTGGCGCGCAGGTACAGCTGGCCGGCCGACAGGTAGGCCAGGGCGCGCCAGTGGGCGTCCAGCGCCTGGATCTCCGGGTCACTGAGCGGGTGGTCGTGGGGGGTTCGCGAGGTCAGGTCGTTCGCCATGGGAGCCGGGTACCGGGCGACGGCGGTTTGACACCCTCCGCAGCGCGTCGTTCGCCACCGATCGCCGCCACCGGGCCGCACCGGCCGGTTCCGGTGGAGCCGACGTACCCGGTTTACGGGAGGGCGGGGCGGCCACCCGTCCGAGGCCGTCTGGCGTGCGGACCCGTTTGGCGTGCGGACGGACGCGCGTTACACCGGGACTGTGGCCACGAACACCCCCAGTGGAGGAGGGCCGCCGGGATGCTGAAGCGCACCAACCCCCTGTACGAGTGGCAGCGTCTGATCGATCGGTCTCGTGGCGCCCCTCCGCCGAGGTCCGGTGAGCCGGTGGAGGCCTGGTGCGACGGGGACACCTTCCTGGTGGACGTCGATCTGCCCGGGGTCCCCCGGGAGGCGATCGGGGTCAGCGTCGACGGGGACGTGGTCACCGTACGGGCGGAGCGCGGCCCCCACGACGAGGTGGGCCCGCGCGAGGGCGGCGCCGAGGCCAGACGGCCGGCGCGGACGTTCAGCCGACGGGTCCCCCTCGGCAGGGCCCTGGACGTGGACCGGGTGCGCGCCTCCTACGAGGGCGGGGTGCTGCGGCTGCGCATCCCCCTGGTGGACCGGGCCGCGCCCCGCCGCACCTCGCGGTCCGGCCACGGCGCGCGCCCGGGCCACTGACCGACCGACCCGCCAGGTCACCCGAGTCACCCGCGACCGACCACGAAGGCGTCGATGCGGTACGAGGAGTTCCTCGCCCGGGTGCGAGAACGAGGAGAGTACGGGAGCCCCGACGAGGCCCGGGAGGTCACCCGGGCCGTACTGGAGGTGCTGGCCCAGCGGATCACCCCGGACGAGGTGGCGGACCTCGCCTCCCAGATGCCGGGGGACCTGGGCCCGATGCTGACGGACAGCGGGGTGCCACGCGCGGAGGGCTTCGGTATCGAGGAGTTCCACCAGCGGGTGGCCGAACGTACCGGCGCCCGGCCCCGTACCGCCGTGTGGGACGCCAGCGCCGTGCTGACCACGGTCGCCGACGCCGTCTCCGGCGGTGAGGTCGACCAGGTCCTCAGCCAGCTGCCCTCCAGCTACGCGCCCCTCTTCGGCCGGCCCGACCTCGCCGACTGACGCCCACCCCGGCAACCGGGGCTGGTCCCGCCCTCGCCGGGTTCGGAAGGGCGTACCGGTGAGCGTTCGGTGGGGGCCGAGCCCCCTGCTCGGACCCGGCCGCCCCGTACCCCGCCAACTTCCCGACGGCACGGGGCGGTTGGACCCCGAGGGCGGCGCCGTACCCCCGGGCCGCAGCCGAACCGAGGGGCCCGGCCACCATCCGGGGGTCAGCCCGGCGCCCGCTGGTCCGGGGCCGACGTACCCGGGCGGCGTGACTCCGGGGCCCGCCCCGGGCTCGGGCGACCCCACGCCGCGCACGGGTCAGCCGCGACGGGGACACGGGACCGCTCCGGCTGGCGAACCGGAGTGGCCCGGTCCCCTGAGAGGCCGCCCATCAGCACGGCGCTCCCCCGGCCAGGTGGGCCAGCGAGTCCCGTACCCGGCCACTCCACCAGGGCCGGCCCCTCTTCCTCCGATCCGGCGGCGCCGGGAGGGTTTGCGAACCGTGCGACGGGCAACCCGGCGAGGATGGGCCCCGTGACCGAGGTTCCGGTTACGGCTCCCGGTACGACACCCCCAACCCCCGACGCAGAGGGGGTCGAAGCGCATGAACGTGAGAGCGCCACGACGGCGGACCGACGGCCCCGTGCCCTCGCCCGCCCGTTCCGTGGCTCCCACCCGAAGGTGACCGAACGGCACTGAACGTGCCCGGTCACCCGTCCCGAGTACGGGGCAGGGCCTCCGCCCTCACCGGGCGGCATCCTCCCTCCTCGACCTTCCTCTCCACAGCGCCACCCACTCCCTCCCCCGTCTGGTGAGTGATCCTCCGTGAAGCCCCTGTCGTCCCAGCCCGCCACCGGCCGGCGCCGCCCCCACCCCGACCGCCCGGACACCGAGGCCGCCTTCGCCGAACTGGCCCGCACCACCGACCCGGACACCCGCCATCATCTGCAAGAGGACCTCGTTCACGCCTGGCTCCCCATGGCCCGGCGGCTGGCCCGCCGCTACCGCGAACGCGGCGAGGACACCGAGGACCTCCAACAGGTCGCCGCCCTCGGCCTCACCAAGGCGGTACAGCGCTTCCAGCCCCAACGCGGCCACGCCTTCGAGAGCTACGCCGTCCCCGTCATCACCGGCGAGCTGCGCAAACACTTCCGGGACCACACCTGGGCCGTCCACGTCCCCCGCCGCGTCCAGGAACTCCGCAACCGCGTCCGCACCGCCACCCGTGATTGGCAGACCCACGCCGGACGCGACGCCACCACCGACGAACTCGCCGAGTACCTGGACCTCACACCCGAAGAGGTACGCCAGGGACAGCAGGCGCTGCACAGCTACCGCACCCTCTCCCTGGAAGCCGCCCCCACCGACCCCGAGGGCGACAGCAGGCCCCTCGCCGACCAGGTCGGTGAGGAGGACTCCCGCTACGAGCGGATCACCCTGTACGAGGCGGTGGAACCCGCCGTACGACGTCTCCCCTACCGCGAGCGTCGGGCGCTGTACCTGCGCTTCTACCGCGAACAGACCCAGAGCGCCATCGCCGAGGAACTGGGCGTCTCCCAGATGCAGGTCTCCCGCATCCTCCGCCAGGTCTGCGCCCGGATACGCCAGGAGGTCGACCCGCTCGAACCCGCCGAGGCCCCGGCGGTTCAGGGCCACGGAGCCACCGGAGACGCCGAGGCGCCCGAGTCCCCGGGCCGGGCCGGGGACTCAGCTCCGCGACAGTTCCAGCCCGTAGAAGGCGAAGAACAGGGCGACCAGCAGCACCACCACGAAGAGCGCGGCGAGGGGAGCCTTCGCCCAACCCCGGCCGGGGTTGTGGCTCTCGTCCGGCCCGGTGAAGGAGGTACCGCCCTCCGCCGGAGGGGTCTCCTGGGGCCCACCTTCTCGGGGCGGCTGCGGAGGCGGTATGGCGCCCGGCTCCGGGTCCGGGCTGGTGTCGTCACTCATGGCGGCCGGGTACCTCGGCAGCCGTCCTCCACACGGGGCCGACGGCGGCCGAGCACCGGGACGTATCCGCCCGGGGAGCGACCGGGAACGACGGCGCACCCCGGTCGGTACGGGAAGCACCGGGCCTCCGCCGTCCCCCACCGGGTCCGGTAACGGGAAGGAGCAGACGATGAGGATCGGACGTACCGGCGCCACACGGGAGTTGAGAAACGGATCGGCCCTGGTCACCGGAGCCTCCAGGGGCCTGGGGCTGCTGCTGGCGGCCCGTGTGGCGCAGCGGGGCAACACGGTCACCCTGGTGGCCCGGGACGAGGGCGAACTGGACCGCGCGGCCCGGTGGATACGTGACCACACCGGCCGCACCCCCTCGGTACGGGTCTGCGACGTCCGCGACGCCCAGCGGGTCGCGGCCACCGTGGAGGAGACCGCCCGCCGACAGGGCGGGCTGGACGCGGTGTTCGCCAACGCCGGCGTCATCCAGGTCGCCCCGCTCCAGGCGCTGGAACCAGCGGACTTCCGCACCACGATGGACGTGATGTTCCACGGCTGTGTCCACACCGCCCTGGCGGCGCTGCCCTCGCTGCGGCAGAGCCCGGTCGGGGGCCGCCTGGTGCTGACCGGTTCCATCGGCGGGCTGCTCGCGGTGCCCCACCTGGTGCCGTACTCCTGCGCCAAGGCGGCCGTGGCCTCCCTCGCCGAGGGCCTGAGCGCCGAACTGTCGGGCAGCGACGTCAGCGTGACGGCGGCGCACCCGGGGCTGATGCGCACCGGCTCCCACCGGCAGGCCGAGTTCGGTGGGCGGCGGGAGGCGGAGTTCGCGTGGTTCTCGGCGCTGTCCGGTACGCCGCTGCTGTCGATGGACGCCGAACGGGCGGCCGAGCGCGTGGTACGGGCGGCCGAGCACCGGCGTACCCGGGTGGTCCTCACCCCGGTGGCCCGCGCCGGGGCGCTCGCCCACGGTGTGGCCCCGACCGCCACCACGGCGCTCAACGGACTGCTGGCCCGGATGCTGCCCTCGGACGGCGCCCCGGAGGACGGCCGGGCCGGGGACACCGCGACGACGGGCTGGCGGGACTGGTTCCGTCGGGCCGGCAGCCACCTCAACGAGCGGGCCGCCCAGCGGTACAACCAGGCCACCCCCCACGAGGGCGCCTGAGCCCGCCACAGCCACCCCGCCCGGTCAGCCGACGATGACCAGGACCGGGGCCGGGACCGGGACGGCATCCAAGGCGGCCGGTACCACCTGAACCCGCCGTGACCGCCTGCGGGCTGAAGCGGCCGAGGTGACCCGGGACCGGGACGGCGTCCAACGGGATCAGCCCACGCAGCGGGTACCCCGGGGGGCGCGACCGGCCGCCACCACACGTGAGCGGCGTCGGGTCGCGCCCGGGCACACGGCGGGTCCGGCGAGGCCGAACGGACCCGGCGCACCGGTGGACCGGCCCGGGTCGGATTGGATTGGAAGGCGCCCCGACGGGCAACCCGGTCGACCTGACCGGTGGAACGACAGGGTGCCCCCGCCCGGTCAGCCGACAGCGAGGGCACCGTGAGCCTGGGAGTGGGACTCCGTGACGACCGCTCGCGAGATCATGACGCCCGGCGCGGACCGTGTCCGCACCGACGAGACCGTGCGGACCGCCGCGCGGCGGACGGCCGCCCCGCGGGTGGACGCGCTGCCGCTCCGCGGCGCCGAGGACGACCGGCTGAAGGGGATGCTCACCGACCACGACGTGGTCACCCGGGTACTGGCCCGGGGGCACGACCCCCACCAACTACGGGCCGGCGAACTCGCCCAGGAGGAGGCGGTGACGGTCGGTGCCGACGACGAGGTGGAGGAGGTCATCGCGACCATGCCCCACCACGGCGTACGGCGTCTGCCGGTGATCGACGGCCACCGGCTGGTGGGCGTGGTCGCCCGGGCCGACCTGGCCCGGGCCCTGCCGGCGCCCGATGTCGGTGAACCGCTCCAGGCCCTGTCGGCCGACTGACGGGCGGACAGGTCCCGTCGACTGACACGTTCGGAGGTGTGTGGCGTGAAGGCTGTGGTGTGGAACGACAGGCACGACGTCCGGGTGGAGGACCGGCCCGACCCGGTCATCGAGGAGCCGACGGACGCGGTGATCCGGGTGACCTCCAGCGGGCTGTGCGGATCCGACCTGCACCTGTACGAGGTGCTGGCGCCGTTCATGACGCCGGGGGACGTGCTGGGCCACGAACCCATGGGCGTGGTGGAGGAGGTCGGCTCCCAGGCGGGTGACCTGGCGCCCGGGGACCGGGTGGTGGTCCCCTTCCAGATCGCCTGCGGCTCGTGCTTCATGTGCGACCAGGGGCTCCAGACCCAGTGCGAGACCACCCAGGTGCGCTCCCAGGGGGCCGGTGCCGCCCTCTTCGGCTACACCAAGCTGTACGGGGCGGTGCCCGGCGCGCAGGCGGAGTACCTGAGGGTGCCGCAGGCCCAGTACGGTCCGGTGCGGCTCCCCTCGGACGTCCCCGACGACCGGTTCCTGTTCCTGTCCGACGTACTGCCGACCGCCTGGCAGGCGGTGGCCTACGCCGACGTCCCCCGGGACGGCACCCTCGTCGTCCTGGGCCTCGGGCCGATCGGTGACATGGCCTGCCGTATCGCCCTCCACCAGGGGGTGCGGCAGGTGATCGGCGTCGACCTGGTGCCCGAGCGGCTGCAACGGGCCCGGGGGCGCGGGGTCGCCGTACTGGACCTGCGCGAACACGAGGGCGAGGGCGAGATCGGCGACGCCGTACGGGAGTTGACCAGTGGTCGGGGCGCGGACAGCGTCATCGACGCGGTGGGGATGGAGGCCCACGGCAACGGGGCGGCGAAGTTCCTCCAGAACGCCGCCGCGATGCTCCCCCAGGGGGTGTCCGAGAAGCTGGCGCAGAACGCGAGCGTCGACCGCCTCGCCGCCCTGCGGGCCGCCATCGACATCGTGCGCCGTGGCGGCACCATCTCCCTCAGCGGGGTGTACGGCGGTACGGCCGACCCGCTGCCGATGCTCACCCTCTTCGACAAGCAGATCCAACTGCGCATGGGGCAGGCCAACGTCAGGCACTGGATCCCCGAGATCCTGCCGCTGCTCACCGACGAGGACCCGCTGGGGGTGGACGACTTCGCCACCCACCACCTGCCGCTGTCGGAGGCGCCCCGGGCGTACGAGATGTTCCAGCGGAAGAAGGACGGCGCGGTGAAGGTCGTCTTCCAGCCCTGATCCCGGTGGGGACCCGGCGGGGACTGCCTAGTCCCACCAGAAGGACCAGGTGTCCTTGCCGACGAGGGACTCGGCGTACCCCTCCAGGGTGTCGGACACGGTGGTGCCCTGCCAGACGGCGTCGGGGCACAGTGCGAAGTGCTCGGCGGCCACCCTCAGCGCCCGCTCGCGGTCGCCGGGCACGCTGGCGACGCTCAGCACCAGGGTGGCGCCCGAGATCTCCAACACCCTTGTGCCGAAACGCCGTTCCCAGTCGGCGAGGACGGCCGTGGCGTCCTCGGTCTCGTAGCCGTGGTTGTTCGGGGCGCTCCAGCCGAGGACCTCCAACGCCTCCAGGCCGGAACCGGCACGGACCAGGCCGAGACGGGCGGACGGCGAACCCTCCAACTCGCCGGCGCGTGCGTCGGCGGTCGCGTCGGGGTCCCGGTCGAACGGCACGGCGGGGGCCAGACCGGGCCAGACGTTCCCGTACGGGGCCGTCACGGCCAACCGCTCCTCCGGGGTGATGTCGTCGTCGGGATCGACGGAGGTGCTGTGCCGCCAGCAGCGGAGAAGCAGCGACTCCACGTCCCCGGTGGAGGGCGGTATGCCCTCCGGCCCCGGGAGGTAGGGCCCCACCCTCTCCCAGCCGCTGGGCCCGTCCTCCTCGTGGTCGGGCGCGGAGAGCAGCAGCGGCCACCATCCGGTGTCGGTGTGCGCGGCACGGGCCCGCGCCCAGGTGCCGGCCGGGGCGGCGCTCCGGGCCACCCACAGCACGGGCATCCCGTCCCGTCCCAGGGCGGGTTGGCCGTCGAGCTGCTGGGTGTAGCCGCCGGGCGGGAGGTCGAAGGGTACGTCGGGCGGTGTGTCCATGGGGTGTTCTCCCGTACAAGGGCCAGGCCGAAGGCCCGGGTTGGGCAGGTGCGGGGGATGCTAGCCGCCACCACCGACACCACCGCCGGCACCCCGACCAGCGGGGGTGTACGCCGAAGGAAGGGGAGTGACAGGAAAGCCCCGGCCCCTGCCACTCCCCCGGGTGGGCCCGCTCGGCCGAGGTGGCCGGGCACCGTCATCCCGTGGACGGCCCGAGGCCCCGGCCCCCGGCTCAGTCCAGCCGGTGCAGACGTTCCCGGGCGGCCCGCAGGCCGCGAGCCCGGCCGAGGTCGGACCAGGGCCTGGACTCGGCGAGTTCGCGTACCGCCTTCACGTCCCGCAGCGAGTAGGCGCGGGGCCCGAGGTCGGGGTCGTCCAGGCGTTCCCAGGGCAGGGGCACGGCGATCGGACCGCCCTCCCTGGCCCGTACCGACCAGGGGGCGACGGCGGTCTGGGCGTAGGCGTTGCGCTGGACGTCCAGGTACAGCCGGTCACCCCGGCGGTACTTGCGGAACGCGGTGGTGAGGGTGTCGGGATGCCGTGCGGCCAGCACCTCGGCCAGCTCGTGGGCGAAGGTCCGGCAACCGTCGAAGTCGGTGCGCCCGTCGAGGGGGACGACGACATGCAGTCCCCGGGAGCCGGTGGACATCAGGGCGGCCGGCAGCCGGAGCTGGTCCAGCAGGTCGCGCACCTGGCGGGCGGCCTCCCGCGCCCGTTCGAAGTCGTCGTGCGGAGGGTCGAGGTCGACCACCAGCCGGTCCGGCCGGTCGGGGCGGTCCGCCCGGGACAGCCAGCGGTGGAGGGTCACGGAGGCCTGGTCGGCGAGGTAGACCAGGGTGGCGGCGTTGTCGCAGACGGTGTGGTTGACAGTGCCGCCCTCCTTGGCGAGTTCGGCTCGGCGCACCCAGTCCGGGTAGTGGGCCGGGGTCTCCTTCTGCATGAAGTGGGGCCGCTCCCCGACCCCCTCGGGGCAGCGCTCCAGCATCAGCGGCCGGCCCCGGAGTTCGGGGACCATGTGGCGGGCCAACCGCGCGTGGTAGTCGGCCAGGTCGGCCTTCGTCAGCCCGTCGCGGGGAAAGAGCACCTTGTCCGGCCGGTGAACCGTGACGGTACGGCGGCCGGCCCGTATCCGCTGGTCACGGCCGCCTCCCGAGGTGCCTCGCGGTGACCGGTGCCGGCGGCGGTTGTCGTCCATGGCGGGCGGGTACCCGGTGCGCGCCGAACATGTACGACCACCGCGTACCGGCCGGAGCCCGGCCCCGGCCGACGCGCCCCACCACCGGGGCCCACGCTCCGCACAGGGCCCCGCACGCCCGCAGGGAGGGACGCCATGAGCACCACGGTCACCGCGCGGGACACCGCCCGCGCCCTGCTCGACACCCATGGACAGACCTACGCGGCCGAGGCCGGTGTCCGGCTGCGCGACACCCCTCAGCCCCTGTACCAACTGCTGGTGCTGGCCTGCCTGTTGAGCGCCCGTATCCGCGCCTCGGTGGCCGTGGACGCGGCCCACGCCCTGTTCGAGGCCGACCTGCGCACCCCCGGACGGATGCGGGACGCCACCTGGCAGCAGCGGGTCGACGCCCTGGTGGAGGGCCACTACCGCCGTTACGACGAGAGCACCTCCACCACCCTCGGCAAGGGCGCCGACTTCGTCCGTGAGCGGTACGGCGGCGACCTGCGCAAGCTGCGCGAGGAGGCCGACGGCGACGGGCGGCGGATGCGCGAACTGCTCCAGGAGGTTCCCGGACTCGGGCCCACCGGGGCCGACATCTTCCTCCGCGAAGTCCAGGGCCTGTGGACCGAGTTGGAGCCCTGGATCGACCCCAAGGCGGCCCAGGGCGCCGAGCGTCTCGGACTGCCGGCCGAACCGGGCGAGCTGGCCCGCCTCGTCCCCGGCGACCAGCTGGCGGTGTTCGCCGCGGCGCTGGTCCGAGCGGCGCTGGACAGGTCGGTGGTGGACGACGTACGGAAGCGGGTCGGCGCTGACGGGGGCACCGGCTCCTAGGGGTGTCGGTGGATCTGGGGAGACCAGGGAGCGCGTTCTGGTGGCGTGCGCTACGGGACCGAGCAGGGCGGAGGAGGAGTCGACCCCGACCGCCACGGCGACAACACGGCGAGGTGCGGCACGCCCGGCGACACCGCACCCGAGCCTCGCGGTGATCCCCACGACACACCCTGGACCAGTGCGCCTGATGTCCGTGGTGGTCGCGACCGTGGCGAAGGGCGCCCGTTGGTCAGCGTGGGAGGACACCCCCGGACGTCCTTGTGGCCGCACCGGGTGTGTGCGTCGGTGACCATGTGGCGCCTGGTCGCCGGGTCGGGAGGCGACCCCCGAAACCGAACGGACGCTGAGCTCGTGTGCCCGGCTGTCGCTCAGGCACTGCTCGGGTTCCCCTCCACCCGGCACTGGCTCCGCTTCGCGGATGCCCGGCTGGGGCACCTGCTTCCGTCACCTGTCCCAGCGGTCCGCGAAGGCGTACGCGACATCTCCCTCCCTCAGTCGGGTCAGGACGTGGTCGGCCACCTTCCGGGCCCCTCGCCGCCGCTCCTTCCGGCCGGCGGCGGTGCCGGCGCGGGACGGCCGAGCAGCCGCCGTGGGCGGGAGCGAAACCCCGGGGCCCACGGTCCCGGGTGGTCCGGCTCAGTCGGGGTCCGTGGTCCCGGGGGGCCGTGGGGCGGAGGGCCAGACGTAGGGTCCGCCGCCCCGCCACTCGAAGACGTCGGTGTTCTCGAAGGCGGTGGCGGCGGCGTTGAGTCCGACGCCGTTCAGCAGGTCCATGACCTCGTAGAGGCTGCCGGCCCGGCCCAGGTCCTCCCCGGCGCAGCGGACCGCGCGTCGTCCGTCGCTGTCGGGCGGGAATACTGTGACAAGTGGTGGCATAGCCACAAACTACTCACAGGCTGACGGCTCCTGCCACCGGCGGAGGCGTCCGGCCCCACCCTCCTCAGTCGGTCTCGACGTGGGCCCCGGGGAGGACGCGGAGGGCCCGGTCGAAGGCCGAGTCCCTGTTCTGGGCGAACTCCCCCTCGGTGAAGACCGGTTCGGTCAGGTGGGGCGGTATGCCGGTGCCGTCGAAGGTGCGCCCGGTCCGGGTCAGGAACTCCTCGTTGGGCAGCATGGCCGCCATCCCGTTGGGGAGCCGGCGGGTCATCACGTCGGAGAAGACACCCTGGGTGGGCTGCCCGATCCGCACGGTGCGGCCGGGGCGGTCCAGGAGGGCCTGGGTGAAGGTCTCCCCGGCGCTGACCGTGGAGCCACCGGTGAGTACGGCGACCGGGCCGGTGTACCGGGGGCCGTCGTGGGGGGTGACCCGCACCGGCTGGGGGCGGGTGTGCCGGGTGGGGTCGTGGGGGTCGTTGCGGGCCCGCTTGGCGTAGGCGAGGTAGGGGGTGTCGGTGAGGCGTCCGGCCAGGTGCACGCCCAGGGCGTCCGAGCCTCCGCCGTGGACCCGCAGGTCGAGGATCAGTCCGTGGGGGCGCCGGCCGTCGTCCGGGTCCAGTACGGCGTCCAACGCCCGGTCCAGGGCGGCCTGTTGGGCGGGGTGGGAGTCGTCCTCCGCGTAGCCGCCGAAGCCCGAGACCCGCAGGTACCCCTGACCGCCGGGCAGGTCGGCGTAGGTGATCCGGCCCCGGGCGAAGTCCCGCACGTTCCGGGCCCCGTCCAGGTCGCGTTCCCGGACGAACCTCCTGACCCGGGCGTCCAGTTCCGGGGTGGGCGGAACCGTTCCGGGCCGGACGCGGGAGAAGACCCGGTCACCGTCCAGGACCGCCACATGGGCGTCGTGCAGGGGGCGCACCATCGCGCTCAGGACCGCGTACAGCCGATCCCTGGACGTGTCCTCACGCACCCGGGGTCGGTACCGCTCACGCACCTGGTGCCAGTCGACGCCCTTGGCGGCGAAGAAGGGGTAGTTCTCCTCGAAGGTCCGCCAGAAGACGTCGAAGGTCGTCCGGGGGTCCTCGGGCACCGTACGTCCGCATTCGGCGGGCAGGGTGGGGAGCCGCCGCAGGTCGCGCCAGCCCACCGAGTCCTCCTCCCGCAGGGTGGCGTGGTCGCGGTCGCCCCGGAGGCGGACGGTCAGGACGGTGCCGTCGGAGGTGGCGTACCGGCCGGGGCCCGTCCCACGTGCCGGGTCCCCCTGGAGGCAGCTGACGTCGGTGGTCTGGTACTGCCGCAGGGTTCCCCCGCGCACGGACAGCACCGTGCCGTAGCCGTCCACCCGCCAGACCCCCTCGACGGGGCCGTCCCCCGGGGTGGGCGCGGCCGGGGTGGTGGCGGCGGTGAGGGAGAGGGCGACGGCGGTGACCGCGATCAGACGCATGGTGCTGCCTTCCGTGGGCGAGGGGGCGGGAGCGGTTCCACGGTCGTCCACGCGGCGGGTACGGACCATCACGCTGGCCGGTCAGTCCGGGGTGGGGGCAGCCCCCGGCCGGCGCCCCGGTGGGGGACGCCGAGCCTCTTCTCCGAGGGCGCCGGAGAGGGACACCGCCACCCGGGCTGGCCCCTGCCCCGGGGGGCCGGCGCTCAGGGGGCGTACCCGTGGCCGGGTGGCCCAGGCCGGGTCCGCCCGCGCCGCCTCAGGCTCACGACGGCGGGACCGCGCCCCTCCGGCGGGCCGCCCAGCCGATGAGGTCGTCGGTGACGAACTCCCCCTCGCCGGGGACGTCCTCGGTGAGCGCCCCCAGGTCGAGCCGGTACACCTCGGCCGACGTACGCCCCAGGGCCGGGGCGAAGTCGGGTCCGGGGGCCCGCATGAGCAGGCCGCCTCCGCCCCCGTCGTCGCCGACCAGGGCCCACCCCGGCGCGTAGTGGGCCACCTCGTGGGTGGTGCCGCGTTCGGCGAGGGAGTGCGGCCCGTACAGCGCCAGCCCGTCCGGGCCGTACAGACCCGGTGTCAGGCGCCAGAGTTCCGCCACCGTGGGGTTGGGTGCCTCGCTCAACCCACCCCGGTGGGCGGCGAGTTCGGCGGCGGCGAGGGGGTCGGGCGGCGGGCCCGGCTGCTCCGCGCACTCCGTCAGCCACCGCTCGCGCAGGGGGCCGGCCGGGTTCAGACGCCGTACGAAGCCTGCGTCGGTGTGGTCCGGCGGCATCGTGCCCGCCTGGAGGAGCACCCCGGCGCGGTCGGGTCCCCGGCCGAACAGCCCGTCCGCGTCCAGCAGGCGCAGGGCCTCCTCCATGGAGGCCAGCCGGAGGTCGTACTCGGCCTCGGCCGTCGCCTCGTCCTCGATCCGGTGCGGTTGCCCCCGCTGGTCGAAGGCGCGCGCCACCTCGCCGTAGTGCTCCCGGTAGCCCCAGACGGCGTACGGGCTGTCGGCGGGGTTCCACGCCTCCAGGCCCAGGCGGCGGTCGCCCTCCAGGGAGCAGGCGGCCAGGTGGGGCGACAGGGCCTCGCCCGTGGTGAGCAGGGCGAACAGGTAGAAACGGTCGGGGTGTTGGCGGCGCAGCGCGGTGACCGCCGCCCGGGTGGCGGTGGCGATCACCCGGCTCAGCTCAGGGTCGGGTACCGGGCGGACCGGCGGTGCGGGCACCGGTTCCGTGCCGTCGGAGAGGACGCGCAGCAGGACCTGGGGGGCGATCCGGTTCGCCTCGGAGGGCGGTTCGTCGCCCAGGCACTCGTGGACCGAGTGGGCGTGGGGACCGAGGGCGTCGAGCACCGCCCGCAGTCGGGCGAGGACCTCCGCCCGGTCGTTGCCGAACAGTTCCACGTCCAGCAGTGGCTGCCCGGTGTCGGTGCGCCGCCGTACCTCGGACAGTCCGAGCCCCAGCGCCCGGTGCAGGGCCATCAGCACGCGGGCGGGTGGGCGTTCGCCCGGTACGACGCTGGCGCGTACCGCGTGCGGGTCCGACCGGACCACGGGACCACCCCCTCTGTTGTTCCGGGACGGGCCCGACGGTAGCGGAGGGGTACGACACCCGGCGGCGGTCGGCCGCCGCCGGGGCGCCCCACCGGGTCACCGGCTCAGGTGAGTTCCTCGGCCACCAGGCCGGCGGTACGGGCCACCAGGGCGTCCTGACCGGGCCCGGCCGGGTCGTGGGTGGTGGACAGTACGGCCAGCACGATCGGGGAGCGCCCGGGCGGCCAGACCACGCCGACGTCGTTGGCGACCCCGTAGGCGTCACCCCCACCGGTCTTGTCGGCCAGCACCCAGTCGTCCGGCAGGCCCTTGCCGAAGCGTTCGCCGTTGGTGGTGTTCTCCACCAGCCAGCGCCTCAACAGCCGGCGGTCGGTGGGTTCCAGGGCGCGCCCGAGCAGCAGGCGGGCGTTGGTGCGGCCGAGGGCGTACGGGGTGGTGGTGTCGGTGGTCCGCCAGGGTTCCGCCGAGTTCAGGTCCGGTTCGTACCGGTCGAGCCGGGTGACCGGATCGCCCAGCGAGCGGCTGAAGCGGGTGACGGCGGTGGGACCTCCGAGTTGCCGCAACAGCAGGTTGGCCGCCCCGTTGTCGCTCTCGGAGACGGCCGCCGCGCACAGTTCGGCGACGGTCAGTCCGTTCGCGAGGTTCTCCTCGCGGCCGGTGACCGGGATGTACCCGGCCGGTTCGACCTCCTCGGCGGTGTAGTGGACGCGGCGCGCCAGGTGGGAGCTGTCGTGGTCGAGGTCGCGCAGCACGGCGGCGGCCGTGAGGGTCTTGAACGTCGAGCACAGGGCGAAGCGTTCGCGGGCGCGGTGGGTCAGGCGCCGCCCAGTGGCGGTGTCGTGGGCGTAGAGGCCCAGCCGGGCGCCGTACTCCTCCTCCAGCGCGGCCAGTCGCCCGGCCAGGCTCCCGCGCCGGGAGGCCGCGTGCGCGGGTGGGCCGGCCAGGGGCCACATCGTGGTGACGGCCGTTCCCGCCACGAGGGTCAACGCCGTCCGCCGGTTCGGACGCGGTCGCGAGTCGCTCACGTGGACCACCTGTCGTCGAGTTGTGTCAGCCCTCCCGAGGAGCGACGCGGTGATCGTCGGACGCGGTTCCCGCACTCGGCGATCCGTACGGGCCCCTGCCGGCGCCCCGGTCGGGTCGGGCCGACCACCCGGCGTGGGGCGGGAGTCGGGCCGGCAGGGGGCGCGGTCAGGGGAAGCGGTAGAGGCTCATCCGGTACTCCTCCACCTGGGGCAGCCGCTGCGGCACCAGGGCGTCGACCATCTGACGGTAGGCGGCCGGCAGGTCCTGGTAGAGCCGCTCGGGCAGCGAGGTCATGGTGTGGGTGTCCAGCAGTTCCAGGCCCTCGTACCAGCCGGCGACCTCGGCCGGGTCGGCACAGGCCCAGCGCATACTCGCCCCCACCTTGCTGAGCACGTCATGCCGCTCCTGGGTGGACACGATCCCCGGCCCGGAGGAGTCCATGGCCAGCAGCGCCCCCGGGAAGCGCCGGGCGAGCGACCGTACGACCTCGCGCACCTCCTCCTCGGGCAGGAAGGCCAACACCGCCTCGGCGCACACCAGGTACGGGCCGGGGCCGTCCACCCGGTCCGGCCAGGTCGGGTCGGTGACGGAGGCGGCGATCATGGTGCGGCGCGGGGTGTCCGGGAGGAAGTCGCGGCGCAGCGCGATGACGTCCGGCAGGTCCAGTTCGTACCAGCGGGCCCGGCCGTTGTCGACGCGCTCGTAGCGGGTGTTCAGCCCGGTACCGATCTCGATCACGGTGCCGGTGGGGTGCTCTGCGAGGAAGTCACGGGTCCACAGGTCGAACAGCAGGGTGCGCATCACGGCCCCGTGCAGGCTCGGCTGTCCGTCGAACTTCTCGTAGTCGTACGCGATGGCCTCGACCATCTCGCGGGCGCGGGGGTCACGCAGGGCGGGGTCGTCCCGGCGGGTCTCCACCGCCCGTGCGTAGAGGGGGATCAGCACCGTCTCCTCGACGGTGCCCGGCTTCAGGGTCTTCTCGGTCATCAGGGGCTCCGGTTCCGTGCGGGAGGTCGGGGTCCGTCGTACGGGGCGGGGTCGACGGGGACCCTTTAATGAAAACGATTGTCACTAATTTTCGACGCCAGGACAACCGGTCGACACACCACGACCCCCGCCCACCCCGGCACACGCCGGAAGCCACGACACCGTGCGGCCCCACCGGCCCGGCCACCCCCAGAACGGGCCACCATCCCGTCCGCTCTCCCAACCCACCCCGGACAGCGCACGGTTGACGCCCCTCGGGGACGCGCCCACCTCAGGCCCGCGCCTCACCACCGGGCGCCCCCCGGACGGTGATCCGCCGACCGGTGACCCTGCGGGGGCGCAGGGTCATGACGGTGCCCCGCCCCTCGCCGGCCCAGGGTCCGAAACGGCCGGCCTCCGACAGCTCACCGGCGACCTCCTCGCCCCCCACGGTGTTCACGGTGTTCACCGGACCCACCACGAGCACGCTCCAGCCCTGACTGAAGGCCTCGTCCAGGCGGTCCACCTCGAACGGGATCTCGGTACCGGACGCGGCGGCCAGCGCCGAGTCCGCGGCGGTCATGAACACCAGCCGCCCCTGGTGGACGCGGTAGTTGACCGGCCAGATGGCCGGCCCGTCAGCGGTGGTGACGGCGACGCGCCCCACCCCGTGGTCGTCGAGGAGGCGCCAGCACTCCTCCACGTCGAGCGGGCTCAGCCGCGCGTCCCGTCCGGCTCCGGCCCCTCCCACCGGGAGGTCGGCGCGGTAGCCGGTGAGGTCCTGGACGCTGGTGTCGAGCGCGTGGGCCAGCCGCACCAGGAACCCCCCGGAGGGGACGGCGGGCTGCTCCTCCAGGTAGGCGATGTAGGAGGTCGCGGCACCGGTCCGTCCGGCGACCTCCTCGCGGGACAGCCCCAGCCCCTCCCGTCGCGCGGCGGCCCGCCGCCCGATGTCGCTCATCGGATGGCGACCGGAACCGTTGCTCATCGCGGCCCCTCCCTCCACACCCGGCGCGGACGCCGTACGGGCGACGCCCACCGACCCCCTCCAGTCCAGAACGGGCCGGACCGGCTCGCAACCCGGGGCCCGGGGCCCGGGGCGACGCCCCCTGAGGAGCGGAGCGGGCGACCCGGCCGGCGACCAGAGGCAGAGAGACCCGGGGGCAAGCCCCCGGCGGTGGATCACCGCCCGACAGGATGCCCCGTTTTGTCAGTGCGCAAAGTTTTCCCCACTGGCTTATTGACGGCGACACGAAAGCCCTCTTAGCGTTCCGCCCATGGGAACGACGTTCCGCTAGTTGGAACATTCCCGCGGGTTCTGGGTGTGCAGTCGCCGGGAGGCTCCGTGGATAAGTCCGGTATATCAGCCGTAAGTTCGCCCTACAGACTCGGAAGCGTCGAGCTGCGTAATCGCGTCTTCGTTCCGGGTCACACCACCAATTTCGGCCATGCCAACGAGCCGACCGAACGGCACGCCCACTACCACGCCGAGCGGGCTCGCGGCGGCGCCGGACTGATCATCACCGAGGCCGTACGGGTCCACCCCACCAGCGCCGGACGGCACATCAGCCTCGGCTGCTTCGACGACGACTGCGTACCGGCCTACGCCCGCGTGGTGGACGCCGTACGGGCCGAAGGGGCCCGGATGTTCGCGCAGTTGATGCACGCCGGACGGCAGGCCTCGGGTGACGCGACACGTACCGCCTCCTGGTCGCCGGGCACCGAGCCCTGGTCCGGCGGCGCCCAGACCCCGCACGCGATGAGCCACCGCGACCTGGAGGTGACGGTCGCCGCGTTCGGGGCGGCGGCTCGCCGGATGGCGCGGGCCGGCTTCGACGGCGTCGAGGTGCACCTGGGACACGGCCACCTGCTCCAACAGTTCCTGTCCCCCTTCACCAACCACCGCACCGACCGCTGGGGCGGGACGCCGGAGAAGCGGCTGCGCCTGACCCGGGAGGTCCTCCGACGCGTACGGGACCAGGCCCCCGAACTGCCCCTGGGGGTACGGGTCAGCGCCGACGAGTTCCTGGCCGGCGGGCTGCGGCCACCGGACGTACTGGAGATCGTCGGGCGGCTGCGGGAGGACTTTCCGCTGGCGTACGTGCACGTCAGCCACTCCGCCTACCACGGCAGCGCGTCCCTGGCGACGCAGATGGCCGACATGAGCTTCCCGCACGCGCCCTTCCGTCACCACGCCGCGCTGTTCAAGCGGGAACACCCCGACCTGCCGGTGCTCGCGGTCTGCCGGCTGGACAGCCTCACCGAGGCCGCCGAGCTGGTGGCCGCCGGCGAGGCCGACCTGGTGGGGCTGGCCCGGCCGCACATCGCCGACCCCCACCTGGTCCGCAAGACCCTCGAAGGGCGGGCCGACGAGGTCCACTCCTGCCTGGCCTGCAACCAGGGCTGTGTCGGACGGCTGGAGGTCAGCCTGCCGATCTCCTGCGTGGTCAACCCCGAGGTGGGCGCCGAGCGGGAGTGGAACGCCGTACGGGCCGCCGGACCCGTACCCCGCCGCCAGGTGGGGGTGGTCGGAGCCGGCCCGGCCGGGCTGGCCGCCGCGATCGCCGCCCGGGAGGCGGGACACCAGGTGACCGTGCTGGAGGCCGGGGAGACCTGGGGCGGGCAGGTGAACGACGCCGCCGCCGTGCCGGGCCGCTCACGGCTGGCCCTGCTGGTGGCCGAGCAGTACCGCGCCGCCGTACGGGCCGGGGTGCGGTTCCGGTTCGGCCGGGCCGTCACCGCCGCCGACCTGGTGGCGGGCGGACGCTGGGACGGCTTCGACGCGGTGGTGGTCGCCACCGGGTCGCGCCCCGTACGCCGTGAACTGCCGGACGGCCCACCGGTGTTCGACGTCCGGGCGGCGGCCCGGGGGCTGGCCGCGCGGCCACCGGAGCTGTACGGCTCCGTGGTCGTCCGTGACGACCGGGGCGGCTGGGAGGCCGCCTCGCTGGCCGAACACCTGGCCAGGCAGGGGGCGCTGGTCCACCTGGTGACCCCGCTGGCGGGCCTGTTCCCGCAGATCACCACCTACTCCCGGCTCGGGCTCACCGCCCGACTCGGCGAACTCGGCGTCCGCGCCCACCTGTTGCGTGAGGTGGCCGGATCGTCCGGGCGGACGGTCCTGTTGCGCGACACCCTCAACGGCCGGCACGAGTCCCTGACCGGGATCACCGCCGTGGTGGACGTCGCCCGACCGGACGCGGCCGACGAGCTGTACCGCGCGCTGGACCACGAGGACGGCGCACCCACCGTGCTGGTCGCCGGGGACGCCAACGCCCCCCGGTCCCTGTTGGAAGCCGTCTACGAGGGCCGGATGACCGGCGCCTTCCTGACCGAGAACACCCACGCGGCCACCCTGCTCCAGGCCGCCGCCCCGTCCCGTACCGCCGCGTCGCGCTGACCTGGTTCACGCCACGCGCCCTCGACCCCACCGACCCCGCGACCCCTACGAACCCGCCGCCCACGCACCGCCGTGGCGGCCCGCCCGCACCGCCCGGCGTCCACACCGTCATCCCACGGTCCCGGACCACACGCCGTCACCGCGCACACCCCGCCCGGTGGCCCGGCGTCGCACCCCCTCGCAAGCCACCGCGCCCGCCAGGCCCCGCGCCGTCGGGTCGGCGACCCGTCGGTACGGCCCCTCCGCGCCGTACCGCCGTGTGCGCCAGCCCCCGGGCCGGACAGCCCCCTCCCCGCACCCCTCCCGCACCACGAGCTGAGGAAGCATCACATGATCGACATCGAGGACCAGTTGACGCTGGACGAGAGGTCAGCCGTCGACTTCATCCTGGCCCTGCGCAAGAAGTGGGCGGGCCAGGTCTACCCCGCGCTGGTCGAGGAGTACGCCGAGACCGGTGACCCCGCCGACACCGTCGAGGGCGCCGGCGTACGGCTGCGCGGGCTCCCCCTCTACCCCTGGTTCAGCCACCTGGAGCGGGTGCAGCAGAAGATGCTGTGGAAGACCGCCGGCGACGCGGTCTTCCAGCGCCGCGACCGGCTGCTGGCCCAGCTGGACACCCCGTCCGACGGGCGGCTGGGTTCGCTGGAGCTCAACTCCACGCTCGAACTGCCCGCCTGGTACACCGACTTCGACATCCACATCCAGCCCGGCGGCTTCCACTCCGACGACCTGTCGGCCTACGTCTACGAGTTCGGCGCCCGCATCGTGATGCTGCGGGACAACGACGGCTACAAGTTCCACAAGCTGTTCGCCGAGACGGCGCTGCCCGAGAAGGCCGACGCCTCCCGGGTGGTCGACATCGGCTGCGGCTTCGGCAAGAGCACCCGCCCGCTGGCGTACCGCTACCCGGACGCCGAGGTCATCGGCCTGGACCTGGCCGCCCCCGGGCTGCGGCTGGCACACGCCGAGGCCGAGGACGAGGAGGTGGCGATCCGCTACCTCCAGGCCGACGGCCGGGACACCGGCCTGGAGAGCGGCTCGTGCGACGTGGTCACCGGCACCATGGTGCTGCACGAGATGCCCGCCGAAGCGGTCCGCCAGACCCTCCACGAGGCCGCGCGACTGCTGCGGCCGGGCGGGGCGCTGCGGTTCCTGGAGTTCCAGCCGACCGGCGACCCCTTCCGGGACGCCACCATCTTCGAGCACGCCGAACGCAACAACGAGCCCTTCTTCCACGACCTGTTCGGTTCGGACCTGACGGCCATGTGCGCCGAGGCCGGGCTCACCGCCGCGACCTGGCGCCCCTTCGACGAACGCAGGGACGGCGTGCGCGAGGACGGCTGGGGCGACCGACGTGAATGGCACTTTCCCTGGGCGGTCCTCTCCGCCGAGAAGCCGGAGGAATCATGAGCGACGAGTTCGACTACTTCGACGACCCGAGGATCGGCCGGCTGCTGGACCTGGTGCTCCAGCTCAGCACCGAGGTCCACGTGGTGAACCAGCGGCTGCGGGCCACCGAGGCCCTGCTGGTACGGCAGGGCGTGCTGGCCGACGGTGAACTGGACGACTTCACCCCCGACCCCAAGGAACGGCGGGTCCTGGACAACCAACGGGAGGCGCTCACCGGCCGGTTGGCGGCCATCCTCTCCGAGTCCGGCCCGGCCGAGCACCCCCTGCGGGAGCAGTGGACCGCCCGCTTCACCGGCGAGGCCGCCTGATGGGCGCGCCACCGGCTGACTGCGCGGTGCTGGTCGACCGCTACCTCCGGCTGTGCGAGGAGCGCGAACTGACCGAGGCCCAGCGGCTGTTGGCGCCCGACGCCGTACTGGTCTTCCCCGGCGGGCGCCGCCACGACTCGCTGACGGCGATGGCCCGGGAGGCGGCCGGAACGTACCGCTGGGTCCGCAAGCACCGCGACCGGTACTTCCAGGCGCCCCTCGACGACGGTACGGCGGTCACCTCGCTCGGCACCCTGTACGGCGAGGACCTCGAAGGCCACCCCTTCGAAGGGGTCCGGTACGTCGACGTCTTCGTCGTCCGGGACGGCCGCATCCACGAACAGCACGTCTACAACGACCTCGCCCTCGCCGGACTCCCGGGCGCTCCGGTCGCCAGTGACTCACCCTCCCGAACGAGGTGTCGGACATGAAACGCACACGCACACTGAGCGTCCTGCTGCTGACGGTGCTCGGACTGACCGGCGTCACCGCCTGCGGCTCGGACGGCGCCTCCCGTGCCGGAGAGGGCGGCAGCGACTCGGTGGAGTTCTCCATCGCGTCCGCGGTGCTCGGCCCCAAGGAGGAGGTGGCCACCTACGCGGTCGGCAAGGAGGAGGGCTTCCTCAACGACGCGCGGCTGAAGGTCTCCACCAGCAACGCCGACGGTTCGGTCGCCGCCCTCCAGGCCGTGGCCTCCGGCAGCGCCGACATCACCGCCGCCGACCTGGGCGCGGTGATGGCCGCCCGGGAGAAGGGCGTACCGGTGAAGGCGGTCGGTGGCCTGGTGCAGAACTGGCCCTGGCGGATGGCCGTGCCCCCGGGCAGTGACATCAAGAAGGCCAAGGACCTCAAGGGCAGCAAGATCGGGGTGATCTCGCTGGCCTCCGGCTCCGCGATGTACGCCCGTGCCTACGCGCGCAACGCGGGGCTGGACCCCGAACGGGACGTGGAGCTGCTGCCGGTGGGCGTCGGCGCCCAGGCCGCCGCCGCGCTCAAGGACAAGAAGGTCGACGCGCTGGCCCTCTACACCCAGGCGTACACCTCCATCGAGAACACCGGCACCGACTTCCGCTACCTGAAGAACCCCGACATGTTCGAGGGCATCCGCTCCATCACCTTCGCGGTGCGCGAGGACACCATCGCCAAGAAGCGGGACGTGCTGACCCGGTACCTGCGCGCCTCGTACCAGTCGATGCTGTTCTCCGCGGTGAACCCCGAGGCCGCCATGCGCGACGGCTACGGCGCCTTCCCCCAGATCCTCGCCGGCAAGAAGGCCGCCGACCGCCTCTCGGACGACACCAAGGTCTTCCAGGCGTGGATGGACACCGCCACCCCCACCAGCGGCAAGCCGGCCGAGTTCGGCGACTGGGGCGCCATCAGCGACCGGGAGTGGACCAAGACGGTCGCCTACACCAAGGAGTCCGGCCAGATCAAGAAGGACGTCAAGCGTGCGGACGCCTGGGACGGAAGCCTGCTGAAGAAGGCCAACGACTTCGACGCCAAGGACGTCGTCGCCCAGGCCCGGAAGGCCGCCAAGTAGCCCCACTGACCCCGTGACACCCAGCAAAGGACCCAGCATGGCCATGAGGACGCTAGGGCGACGGCCTGCCGCCGAGACACGGAAGGGCGCCGACGAGGACGCGTGGATCGACGTCGCCGGCCTGGAGAAGACCTACACCCCCCGCCGGTCCGAGCCGACCACGGCGTTGAAGGGCATCGACTTCCGCGTACGGCGCGGGGAGTTCGTCTCCGTCGTCGGCCCGTCCGGCTGCGGCAAGACGACACTGCTCAAGATCCTCGCCGGGCTCATCCCGCACAGCTCCGGCCAGGTGCGGGTGTCCGGCCGGGAGGTCGCCGGACCGATGCCGGAGATCGGCATGGTCTTCCAGGAGGCGACGCTGCTGCCCTGGCGGACCATCCTGCAGAACGTGATGGTCCCGGTGGAGGTCCAGGGACTGGACCGGGGCACCCACCGTGAGCGGGCCCGGGAGTTGCTGACGATGGTCGGGCTGGACGGCTTCGAGGAGAAGTACCCCTCGGAGCTGAGCGGCGGGATGCAGCAGCGCGCCGGCATCTGTCGGGCCCTGGTGCACGACCCGGCGGTGCTGCTGATGGACGAGCCCTTCGGCGCGCTGGACGCGATGACGCGCGAGTACATGAACGTCGAGCTGTTGCGGATCTGGCGGCAGAGCGGCCAGACCATCGCGCTCGTCACCCACTCCATCCCCGAGGCGGTGTTCCTGTCCGACCGGGTCATCGTGCTCACCCCCCGGCCCGGTCAGATCGCCGAGATCATCGACATCGAGCTGGACCGCCCACGTGACCTGGGCGTGATGGCCTCCGACCGCGCCGGGGTCTACGTCGACCGCATCCGCCGGTACTTCAACGCCGCCGGCGTCATGGACTGAGGAGGCCCGTATGACAGTCACCCGACCGGAGACCTCCGGTGACGTGCCCGGGGCGGAAGGCACCGGCAGGAAGCGCGGGCCCCGCAGGTCCGGCAGGGGCGGACCCCCGTCCGGCGCCCCGGCCCGACGACGCCTGGACCTGCGCGAACGGCCCGAACTCGTTCTGGTACCCGGGGTGTTCGTGGTGGTCGTGCTGGTGTGGGAGTTCGCCCTGCGCCCCCTGGGCGTGGACGAGTACGTGCTCCCCCGGCCCTCGCGGATCGCCGACGCGCTGGTCACCCAGCTCGGCGACCCGATGTTCTGGACGCACTTCCAGGTGACCGTCCAGGAGTCCCTGATCGGCTACCTGCTGGGGGTCGCCACCGCACTCCTGCTGGGCACCGCCATCTCCCAGATACGTCTGGTGGAGCGGACGTTCATGCCGTACATCGTGGCCTTCCAGACCGTTCCGAAGGTGGCCCTGGCGCCGCTGTTCGTGGTCTGGTTCGGCTTCGGGATGACCAGCAAGATCGTGATGGCGGCGGTCATCGCCTTCTTCCCGATGCTGGTCAACGTCATCGAGGGGCTGCGGTCCGCCGACGCCGACCGCATCCAGATGCTCAAGGTCTTCGGCGCCGGACGGTTCCAGGTCTTCCGCATGGTGCGGCTGCCCAGCGCGCTGCCGTTCATCTTCGCCGGCCTCGACATCGGGATCGTCTTCGCCATCCTGGGCGCGGTGGTCGGCGAGTTCATCGGCGCCAAGGAGGGGCTGGGCTACCTGCTCCTCCAGACCAACTACAACTTCGACATCGCCGGCATGTTCGCGGTGCTGATCGTGCTCTCCGCCCTCGGCCTGGTGGCCCACTTCCTCATCCGCCTGCTGCAACGGCGGATCGCCTTCTGGGCCGAGGAGAACCGGGTGGTGGCCTCGTGACCGCCGACCCGCACCGTTTCGACGGCCGTACCGCCCTGGTCACCGGGGCCGCCCAGGGCATCGGCGCCCGGGTGGCCCGGCTGCTGGCCGACCGGGGCTGCGCGGTGGCCGGCGCGGACCGGGCCGACCCGGCCGACTGGTCACCGCCCCCGGGCGCCGGGCACACCGCCCACCGGGTGGACGTGACCCGGACCGCCGACTGCCAACGGCTGGTGGCGGAGGTGACCTCCGCCCACGGGCGGCTGGACCACCTGGTGCACTGCGCGGGGATCGTACGCCGGGGGCCGGCCGCCACCACCTCGGACGCCGACTTCACCGAGGTACTGGACGTCAACCTCACCGGCACCTTCAAGGTCACCCGGGCCGCCCACCCGGCGCTGGTGGCCGCCCCGGAGGCGTCGGTGGTGACCCTGGGGTCCACCAACGGCCGGATCGCCGTGACCGGTTCGGTGGGCTACTGCGTCAGCAAGGCCGCCGTGATGCACCTGAGCCGGGTGCTGTCCCTGGAGTGGGCGGGCGACGGCATCCGGGTCAACTCCGTGGCCCCGACCATCGTGCCGACCGCGATGACAAGCGACGTGCGGGCCGACCCCGCGTACATGGCCGACAAGCTCGCCTCCATCCCGCTGGGCCGCCCGGTGACGGAGACCGAGGTGGCCGAGGCGGTCGTCTTCCTGCTGTCCCCCGCCTCCGCCATGACCACCGGCCAGGTGCTGTTCGTGGACGGCGGGGCCACCATCCACTGACGCCCAGGCGTCACCCGAGGAGAAGGACACCGATGAACCAGCCTGACACCACCCCCGTGTGGGAGGCGCTGGACCGGCACCTCGACGAGTTCGTCGAGGAACTCCAGAGCCTGTGCCGCATCCGTAGCCGTCGCCAGGAACCGGACCACATGCGCGAGACCGCCGACTTCCTCGCCGCCTCCCTGCGGCGCTGGGGCGGCACCGGCGAGGTGATCCCCTGGACCGACTCCCACCCGTACGTGCTGGGCGAGATCGCCGGCACCCCCGGGAGCCGCCGACTGCTGCACTTCAACCACTACGACGTGGAGGTGGAGCCCACCGGCGACGACGCGGAGTGGATCAGCCCCCCGTACGCGGCCGAGATCCACGACGGCTGGCTGTACGCGCGGGGCGTCGCCGACGACAAGGGCGCCCTGATGTCACGTATCCACGCCGCCGCAGCCTGGCGGCTGGCCGGTCTGGAACCCCCGGTCACCAGCCGCTACCTGATCGAGGGCAAGCAGTGGCTGCACAGTCCGGGGCTGGGCCCCTTCGTGGAGGCGCACGCCGACCGGGTGGCCGCCGACGCCGCCCTGTGGGAGAACTCCTGGACCGACGACCAGGGGCGACCGCTGCTGAAGCTGGGCGAGAAGGGCGTGCTGTACCTGCGGCTGACGGCCCACACGCTGCGGCGCGAACTCACCAGCCAGAACACCGCGTTGCTGCCCTCGGCCACCATCCGGCTGGCCGCCGCCCTGGCCAGCCTGCAACGCCCGGACGGCACCGTGCTGGTGGAGGGGTTCGCCGCCGACGCCCGCACCCCGACCGCCGAGGAGGAGGCGATGCTGCGCGCCCTGCCCTTCCCCGGGGAGTACGTCCGCGACCGGGCCGGGGTGGACGCCTTCCTCGGCGGGCTGGACGACGCCTCGGCCGCGGTGGCCATCCGTACCCGCCCCACCCTGACCGTGACCGGGATCGAGGGCGGGGACAACCGGGACGACGTGACCCTCGGCATCCCGGCCAGCGCCACCGCCAAGCTGGAGGTACGGCTGATCGCCGGCCAGGACCCGGAGAAGGTCACCACCCTGCTGCGGTCCCACCTGGACGCCCACGGCTTCGCCGACCTCGCCCTGGAGACCATGGCCACCAGCCGGCCCCACCTGACCGACCACCGGGAGGAGTTCGTCGGACTGGTGGCGGACGCCGCCCGCCGCGCGTACGGCACCGAACCCGTGGTCGAGCCCTTCACCCAGTGGATCGGCAACCAGGGCGTGCTGAGCGGCCGGCCCATCGTCGGCGTCGGGGTCTCCCGGGCCGACGCGGGCGTCGACGGGCCCAACGAACGCGTCAGCCTGGAGGACTACCGCGCCGGGGTGCGCCACGTCATCGAGGTGATGGCCGCGCTGGCCGCCGCCCCCGGGGGAGAGGCGGACCGGACATGACCACCGACCTCAAGGGCTCCTCCGTGCGCGGCTACCTCGACCTCCCGTGGGGGCAGGTGCACTACCGCCGGGCCGGCTCCCCCGACGACCCGCAACTGCTGATGCTGCACCAGTCACCCCTGTCCTCGGCGACCTACGAACCGGTGCTCCAGCCCCTCGCCGACCGGGGGGTGGGCGCGATCGCGGTGGACACCCCCGGGTTCGGGATGTCCGACCCGGCACCCGAACCGTGGTCCGTGGAGCGGTACGCCCGGGCGGTCTGGCAGATCGCCGACGCCCTGGGCCTGGACCGGATCCACCTGCTCGGCCAGCACACCGGCGCCGTCTTCGCCCTGGAGGCCGCGCGCCAGCGGCCGGAGCGGGTGCGGGGCCTGGTGTTCCAGGGCATCCCCGTCTACTCCGACGAGGAACGCGCCGCCAAGGCCGCCTCCTACGCCCCGGGTTACGTCCTGGACGACGAGGGCGGGCACCTGCGGACCATCTGGGAACGGGTGCGGTGGCTGTACCCGACCATCGGCGCCGACTCCGCGAGCCGGCAGGTCGCCGAGTACCTCAGCGTCGGCCCCGACTACGGCGTGGCCTACCGCGCGGTGTTCGACCACCGTCCGCGTACCGAGGAGATCGCCGACCTGCCACTGCTGTTGTGCCACGGCAGCGAGGACGTACTGAACCGTATGAACGCCGAGGTGAAGCGGGCGTTCCCGCACGCGCCCCTGGTGGTGATCCCCGGCGGCACCGACTTCGTGGCCGAGGAGCGGCCCGAGGCGTTCGCCGAGGAGGTGGCACGGCACGTGCGGGACCACGCCGACGAGGAAGCCGGGAAAGCCCACGGGATCACGGAGGCGGACCCCGACGAGGGCGCCCACCTGTCGCGGGACCCCGACGGCTACCGGCCGCTGCACACCTCGCGGGTCACGGTCCGAGGTGGCCGCAGCGGCAGCGCCCGCTCGGAGACCGGCTCGCTGGACCTCGCCCTCCTGCGCCCCGCCGAACGGTCCGAGGGGCAGACCGGTACCGACCCCGAGGAGCTGTTCGCCGCCGGCTACGCCGCCTGCTTCCGCAGCGCCCTGGAGGCGGTCGCCCGCCGCGACCGCCGACCGTTGGGCGAGGCCACCGTCACCGCCGAGGTCACCCTCGGCACGGTGGCCACCGCCTACGGACTCGGGGTGACCCTGACCGTCGACGCCGAGTCCCCCACCGACCGACTGGCCGAACTGGTGGAGCGGGCGCACCGGGTGTGTCCGTACTCCCGCGCCGTGCGCGGCAACATACGGGTGACCACCCGGGTACGGGGCGGGGGCTGAGGCGCCCGCTCCGCACCCTCCCCCACCACCGGCCGCCCGTCGGCCCCCGAACACCGAGGTCGCAGATGATCACCGAAGACGTCAACGCCCCCGCCACGCAGACCCGTTCGACCATCGGACGTGCCGTCAGCGTGATCGACGCCGTGGCCCGGTCCCCGCACTCCAGCGGGGTCTCCAGCGTCGCGCGGGAGACCGGTCTGTCCAAGGCGGTCACCCACCGGATCCTCCGGGAACTGGTGGCCTGCCAGTTCCTGGGGTTCGACGAGGAGAGCAAGCTCTACCGCCTGGGCCCCGGCGCGCTCAGCATCGGGCTCGCCGCCGTACGGGAGCTGGACATCCCGGCGGTCGCCCACCGGCACCTGGCGTACCTGACCGAACGCACCGGCCAGACCAGCACCCTGTCGATCCGCCAGGGATGGTCCCGGGTCTACGCCGACCAGGTGCTCTCCCACCACGAGATAAGGATGTCGGTCGCCCTGGGCACCACCCACCCCCTGCACGCCGGCTCCTCCTCCAAGGCCATCCTGGCCGCGATGCCGGACTCGGAGATCGCCGACTACATCGCCCACCACCGGTTGGACAGCGTCACCGAGGCCACCATCACCTCCTCCTCCGCCCTGTGGGAGGACATCGCCCGCATCCGTGAGCTGGGCTACGCCTCCAGCCTCGGCGAACGCCAGGTCGCGGCGGCCAGCGTCGCGGCGGCGGTGTACGGGGTCACCGGACAGGTCGTCGGATCGATCTCGGTGTGCGGCACCAAGGAGCTGTTCCAGAGCGACGAACGCCACCTGATGGGCCGGGCGGTCGCCCGCGCGGCCCGCGAGGTGTCCGCGGACCTGGGCGCGGGTTCCCTCGCCCCCGACAGTGAGGAGGATCCGACGTGAAGCCACCCGTCACCCACGAGGCCGAGCCCGCCACCCGAGGACCGCTGGACGGACTGCGGGTGGTGGACGCCTCCACCATCCTCGCCGGCCCCCTGTGCGCCCAGCTCCTGGGCGACTTCGGCGCCGACGTGATCAAGGTCGAACACCCGGTGGCCGGCGACGGTCTGCGGGGCCACGGCCCCAGCAAGGACGGCCACCCGCTGTGGTGGAAGGAGGTGTCACGGAACAAGCGGACCGTGGGGCTGAGCCTCTCCGACCCGGAGGGCGCCGACCTCTTCCGTCGCCTGGTCGCCACCGCCGACGTACTGGTGGAGAACTTCCGCCCCGGCACCCTGGAGCGGTGGGGGCTGGCCCCCGAGCGGCTGGCGGGCGACAACCCGGGACTGGTCACCGTACGGATCACCGGCTTCGGCCAGCACGGGCCCTACGCCTCCCGCGCCGGATTCGGCACCCTCGCCGAGGCGATGAGCGGCTTCGCCCACCTGACCGGCGAGGCCGACGGGCCGCCCACCCTCCCGGCCTTCGGCCTGGCCGACAGCGTCTGCGGGGTCGCCGCCTCCTCGGCCGCGGTGATGGCGCTCTACGCCCGTGAGCGGGACCCCGAGCGCCGGGGCCAGGTGATCGACATGAGCCTGCTGGAACCCCTGATGACCGCCGTCGGCCCGTCCCCGACCGTCTACCAGCAGCTGGGCGAGGTCGGCCAGCGCCACGGCAACCGCTCCACCAACAACGCGCCCCGCAACACCTACCGCACCCGGGACGGCCACTGGGTGGCGGTCTCCACCAGCGCCCAGGCGATCGCGGAACGGGTGATGCGACTGGTCGGCCGCCCGGACCTGGTGGACCGGCCGTGGTTCGCCACCGGCGGCGGACGGGCCGCCCACGCCGACCAGTTGGACGCCCCGGTGGCCGACTGGATCGGCGCGCGCACCCGCGAGGAGGTGGTCGCCGGCTTCACCGGGGCCGGAGCCGCCGTCGCCCCGATCTACGACGCCCGTGACCTGGTGTCGGACCCGCACGTCCGGGAGACCAGGATGCTCACCGAGGTGCCGGACGAGGACCTGGGGCCGCTGCTGATGCACAACGTCATGTGGCGCATGTCCCGCTCGCCGGGGTCGATCCGCTTCACCGGCCGGCCGTTGGGCGCCGACACCGACGAGGTGCTGGTCAAGGAACTCGGCGTGGACCAGGACGAGTTGGCCCGACTTCGCGAACGGCACGTCGTCACCTGAACCGGCTTCGCCCTCCCCGTCCGGCTCCGCCCCGGCGACCGGACATCCCCAACGACGAGAACGGATCCGCCCGTGCGCAGTACCACCACCTCCGTCGACCCACCGGCCAGCGCCCCGACCGCCGCTCCCACCCACCGTGACCCGCTGCTCGACGTGGTGCGCGCGGGGCTGCGGGTGTACGACCTCGGCCGTCAGCTGACCGTCGGGATGCCCCAGTCCCCCAACCACCCCGCCTACTGGCACACCCTGCCGCGCCGCCACGGCGACCGGGTACGCGAGGACGGTGGCTCCGCCGCCAACGACATGCTGGTCATGGGCACCCATGTCGGCACGCACATCGACGCCCTCGCCCACGTGTCGCACAACGGCCTGCTGCACGGCGGCGTGGACGCGGCCCAGGCCGGCGCGGGCGGGCGGTACGCGCAACTGGGCGTGCACACCATCGCGCCGATGGTGCGGCGCGGGGTGCTGCTGGACGTGCCCGCCGTCCTCGGCGAACCCTGCCCGCCCGACTACGAGATCACCCCCGACGACCTGGACGCGGCCGAACGCGGCCAGGGCACCCCGGTGGGCGAGGGGGACGTGGTCCTGGTCCGCAGCGGCTGGGGCCGGCACTTCGACCACCCCGACCGCTCGGTGTACCCCGGGGCGGACACCGGTGTGCCCGGGGTCGGCGAGGCCGGCGCCCGCTGGCTGGCCGAGCGACGGGTGCACGCGGCGGGGGCGGACACCATCGCCTTCGAGCACCTGTCGCCGGGTCGGGGCCACGCCTACCTGCCCGCCCACCGGGTGCTGCTGGTGGAGGCCGGCATCTACCTGGTGGAGACCATGAACCTGGAGGAGGTCGCCGCCCACCGGGTGCGCGAGTTCACCTTCGTCCTGGCCCCGCTGCCGCTCTACGGGGCCACCGGGTCGCCGGTCCGCCCGCTGGCCCTGGTCCCCGGGCACAGCGCCCCCAACGGCCACAGCGTCCCCAGCGCCGCCGACACCCCCGCCCCGGACACCGACGGCGGCCACCATGGCTGAACGCACCCTCGCCGACGAGTTGGCGGCCTTCGCCACCGGCACCCGGGCCACCGACCTTCCCGCCGAGGTGGTACACGACATCGGCGGCCGGGTCCTGGACGTGCTGGGGCTGTGTGTGGCCGCGCGCCACCTGCCCACCAGCCGGGCCGTGGTGGACCTGGTCGCGGAGCAGGGCGGCGCGGAGCAGGCCCGTGTGGTCGGCTTCGCCCTCCCCCGCGTACCGGCCGCGCAGGCGGCCCTGGCCAACGGGGTGCTGGCGCACTCGCTGGACTTCGACGACACCCACCTGCCGTCGGTCCTGCATCCCAGCGCCTCGGTGGTGCCCGCCACCCTGGCGGCGGCCGAACTGGCCGGCGCCGACGGCGCCCAGACCGTCCGGGCCACCGCTCTCGGACTGGAGGTGGCGGTGCGTCTGGGCATGGCCGGCTACGACCGGCGGGCCGGCAACTCCACCTTCTTCGAGCACGGCCAGCACGCCACCTCCATCTGCGGCACCCTCGGCGGCGCCGTCGCCGCCGCCGTACTGCTGGGCCTGGACCACGAAGGCGTACGGGACGCGCTGGGACTGGCCGCCTCCACCGCCTCGGGCATCATCGAGTCCAACCGGACGGGCGGCACCGTCAAACGGCTGCACTGCGGCTGGGCCGCCCACGCCGCCGTCACCGCCGCGCAGTTGGCCGCCCGGGGCCTGACCGGTCCGCCGACCGTGCTGGAGGGCAGGTTCGGCTTCTTCCAGGCCTTCCTGCACGGCAACTACTCCCCCACCGAGATCACCGAGGACCTCGGCACCCGGTGGGCGGCCCCGGAGATCTTCCACAAGCCCTACCCGGCCAACCACTTCACCCACGCCGCCGTGGACGCCGCCCTGGAACTGCGCGCCCGGGGCCTGGTCCCAGAACGGGTGGCCAGCGCCGTACTGGGGGTCCCGGCGCCGGTGCTGCGCACCGTCGGCGAACCCATCGAGCAGAAGCGCGCGCCCGAGACCGGCTACCAGGCCCAGTTCAGCGGGCCGTACGCACTGGCGGCGGCCCTCTGCGGCCCGGGCAACGGGCTGGGCGTCACCCTCGCCGACTACACCGACGAGCTGGCCCGCGACCCCGGGCGCCGTGCCCTGATGGCCCGGGTCGAGGTGGTCGCGGACCCCCGGGCGACCGAGGTGTTCCCCCGCCAGTTCCCGGCCACGCTCACCGTGCGGGACACCGACGGCGAGGTCTGGTACGCGGAGGTGCTCGCCAACCGGGGCGGGCCCCAACGCCCCCTCAGCGCCGAGGAGCTGGGCCTGAAGTTCCAGGACAACGTGTCCGGCGCGCTGGACGCCGACCGTGCCGGCGCGGTACGCGCCGCCGCCGCGCGGCTGGCCGAACTCCCCGACCTCGCCCCCCTGTTGGACCCCTGCCGCCCCCCTGCGAACCCACCCCGCGCCAGCGATCACGCGGCACCGTACGAAGGTAGGTAACCCTCATGTCCACACAGCACTACGACCTGCTGGTGAAGAACGCCCGGGTGGTCGACCCCGGCCAGGACGAGCCCCGCGAGGCCGACATCGCCGTACGCGACGGGGTGGTGGCCGCCGTCGAGCCCGGGCTGCCGGCCGAACACGCCGACCGGGTCGTGGACGCGACCGGACGGCTGGCGTTCCCCGGGGTGGTCGACGGCCACCAGCACTGGGGCATCTACCACGACCTGTCGCGGGACGCCGCCGTGGAGAGCCGGGCCTGTGCCCAGGGCGGGGTGACCACGGCCCTGTCCTACATGCGCACCGGCCAGTACTACCTCAACCGGGGCGGACCGTACCGGGAGTTCTTCCCCGAGGTCCTCGCCGCCACCGAGGGCCGGCCCCACGTCGACTACGCGTACCACCTCGCGCCGATGAGCCGGGAACACATCAGCGAGATACCCGAGCTGATCGAACGGTTCGGGGTGACCTCCTTCAAGGTCTTCATGTTCTACGGCAGCCACGGCCTGCACGGCCGCTCCTCCGACCAGAACTCGTTCCTGATGACCCCCGAGGGCGAGCGCTACGACTACGCCCACTTCGAGTTCGTGATGCGCGGCATCCAACAGGCCCGGCAGCGGTTCCCCGAACTGGCCGACCGGATCTCCCTGTCCCTGCACTGCGAGACGGCCGAGATCATGACCGCCTACAGCCAACTGGTCGAGGAGGCCGGCGAGTTGAGCGGCCTGGCCGCCTACAGCGCCTCCCGGCCCCCGCACTCCGAGGGCCTGGCCGTCTCGATCGCCTCCTACCTCGCCCACGAGACCGAACTGCCCACCATCAACCTGCTGCACCTCAGCTCCCGCAAGGCCCTGGACGCGGCGGTCCGCATGTCCCGCGCCTTCCCGCACATCGACTTCCGCCGGGAGGTCACCGTCGGGCACCTGCTGGCGGACATCGACACCGCGAGCGGGATCGGCGGCAAGGTCAACCCACCGCTGCGGCCCCGCGAGGACGTGGAGGCGCTCTGGGAATACGTGCTGGACGGCACCGTCGACTGGGTGGTCAGCGACCACGCCTGCTGCCGCGAGGAGCTGAAGTTCGGCACCCCCAAGGACGACGTGTTCCTCGCCCGGTCCGGCTTCGGCGGAGCCGAGTACCTGCTGCCCGGCCTCATCACCGAGGGCCGGCCCCGGGGGCTGTCCTGGGGGCGCATCGCCGCTCTCAGCAGCGCCAACCCCGCCCGGCGGTACGGCCTGGAGACCAAGGGCGACCTCGGCGTGGGCAAGGACGCCGACTTCTGCCTGGTCGACCCCGACCGCACCTGGACCGTGCGCGCCGCCGACTCCGAGTCCTCCCAGGAGTACACCCCCTTCGAGGGCTTCGAGCTGACCGCCCAGGTCACCGACACCTTCCTGCGCGGCCACCACGTGCTGCGGGACGGCAAGGTCCAGGGCGACCCGCTCGGCGCGTACGTCCCCCGGGGGGTGCGGTCCCGATGAGCGGGGTGGTGCCGTCCCCGGTGCGCAGCGCCCTGTACGTACCGGGGGACCGGCCGGAGATGCTGGCCCGCGCGGAACAGCGGGGCGCCGACGCGCTGATCCTCGACCTGGAGGACGCCGTGGCCCCCGCCCGCAAGGAGGTGGCCCGCGCCACGGTGGTCGACTGGCTGGCCGGGCTCACCCACCGGCCCCGGCCCCGGGTGTGGGTACGGGTCAACCCCGGCGCAGCGGGCACGGCGGACCTCGCCGCCCTGGCCGGGCTGCCGTGGGACGGCGTCCTGCTGGCCAAGGCGGAGTCGGCCCGACAGGTCACCGAGGCGTACCACCTGCTGGGCCGGGGCTCCCACGGTCCCCCACCGGTGCTGTGCCCGGTGCTGGAGAGCCCCTCGGCCGTGGCCGCCGCCGAGGAGATCGCCCGGGCCCCCGGGGTGGCCCGGCTCCACCTCGGGGAGGCCGACCTCTGCGCCGAGTTGGGGGTGGACCCGGGGCCGGAGGGGCTGGAACTGCTGTGGATACGGTCCCGGCTGGTGCTGGTCTGCGCGGCGGCCGGGCTGGCCCCGCCCCTGGCCCCGGCGTTCACCGACCTCGCCGACCCCGAGCGACTGCGCGCCACCACCCGGCGGTTCGCGCGCCTGGGTTTCCGGGGGCGCACCTGTGTCCACCCGGCCCAGGTACCGGTCGTCAACGAGGTCTTCACCCCCGACGCCGAGGAGGTCGCCGAGGCCCGCGCGCTGGTGCGCCGCTTCGAGGAAGCCGGAAGCGGCGTCCTGGTCGACGACCGGGGCCGGATGGTGGACGAGGCGGTGGTACGGCGGGCCCGCGCGGTCCTGCGTACGGCCGAGGTCGCCGGCTTCTCCCCGGAGGACCACCCCGTCGCCCCCGCCCACCCCTGACCCGCCCGAGGGGGTCAACCACCGGACGGTGCCCGGTGGTTGACCTCTCTCCGTCGGAGGGGGCCCGTGCCCCCCCGCCCCCGGTGAGGGGGCCGTAGTCTGACGGCGACCATCCAGGGCACCCGGTGAGGACGGCCATGCACCCCGAAGTCGAGCAGGTCCTGCACCACGGTCCCGGTGACCACCCGGTCCTGGCGGAACGGGTCGCGGCGCTGTCCGACGAGACGCTCCTGTGGGAGCTGATGAGCGCCTACAACTGGGACGAGGGCTTCACCGTGCCCCTCGCCGTGGTGCGCCACCCCCGCTGTGACCGCGCCCTGGCGCTGCGGATGTTCTGGGAGCTGGACGACACGGCGCGCCTGCACCTGTCGGACGAGGCGGGAGCGCTGCGGGAGGCGTACTCGGTCGAGGCCCGACACCAGCCGGAGGAGTTCGCCGTCCTGGTCGCCTACTGCACCACCCTGGTCGAGGGCCTGCGGCACGGCACCTTCCCGGTCGCCCGCAACTCCTTCGACACGGGCTACCACGCCCTCGACGACCCCGGCCTGAGCGACCGTCAGCGCACCCTGCGCGCCGCCCGCACCCGCAGGGCACGCCAGGAGTTCGAGGACGCCTTCCTCCACCCCGTGGTCGCTCACCCTCCCGGCCCGGGCGACCGCTGACGGGTACGGGGACGCCGGGGTCACCGGATCAGCAGGGCACCGTCCCAGGAGGTGGCCGGGGGCTGGCCGGTGGCGTAGGAGTGCAGGGCCAGGGCGATGCCGGCGGCCCCCTCCAGGAAGCCGGGGCGGTCCAGGTCGCGGGGGGCGAGGTGGTGGTGGTAGCGGTAGCCGAAGGGGGCCTCGGGGTCGAAGCCTTCCACCACCCGCCCGGCGAGGTCGTCGACCAGGGGCCGGTAGGCGGGGTCACCGCTGTCCTGCTCCGTCCGCTGGGCCAGGTGCAGCAGCCCGGCCCAGCCGTGGCAGAGGGCCGAGTCGACGGTGCCTTTTTCGGTGGCCGCCGAGAGCGCTCCGTGCAGCGCGGTGTGCGCCTCCTCCCGCCAGTCCGCCCGGTCCAGGGCGGCGCCGGCGAGGTAGACGGCGCGGGCGGTGCCGGCCGCTCCGTAGCACCAGGAGTCCCGTCCACGTCCGTGCGGTTGGCCACTGGCGAGGTGCTCCCGGTTCATCAGGTGCGGCCACCGGGGGCCGGTCCCGTCGGTGACCCGCCAGCGGGTGAGCAGGCCCATCATCCGCTCGATGGCCTCGTCCTGCCGGTCCACCCGTACCCCCGCCCGCCAGGCGAGGGACAGCAGGGCGAGCGGGCCGCAGACACCGTGCGCCAGGCCGAGGTTGACGTGCTCGTCGAGTCCGTACTCCAGTCCCTCGGTGATCCACCACACCGGGCGCCGGACGCCCTCCCACTCGACGTCGTCGGCGGTGGCCGTGGCCACCAGGGACTCCAGTACGTCCCGGAGGGCGGGCTCGACCGTGGCGCGTGCCTCCTCGCCGCCGTGCTCGTACCGCGCCAGCAGGTAGCGGCCGACACCCGCCGTGCCGTCCAGCACGTCGTAGCGGGTCCAGGCGCCGACCGGCCGGCCGGCGAGCGCGCGTTCCCGGTCCTCCCGCGCCCGGCCCCGGGCGTGACCGGTGATGTGCGCGTCCAGGCCGGCGAGCATGGTGCCGTAGCCACCGAAGCCGGTGGCGGCGGTGTGGCCGGCGAAGGCCAGGGCCACCATGCCGCCGTACAGGGACTGCGGCAGCAGCGCGATGCCGCTGGCGAGCCCGGCCGTCAGATAGGCGTGCGCCCGGCCGCGCATCTCGGGCTCCTGGGCGGCCAACTCCGCGAACAGCAGGGCGACTCCGGGGTACCCGTCGGACAGCAGCAGCGGGTTCCAGACGGGCTGGGGGTTGCCCGGGTAGCGCAGGAGGTTGTCCGGGGCTTGGGCGGTTCCGGCGACGTCCTCCGGGTCGGCCAGCCGGTCGGCGACCTCGCGCACGACCTCGGCCGCCCGCTCCCGGTGGGTGGGTCGGTCAGTCACCGCCCGTCGAAGGGTCGGTGTCGCCGGGCGGTTCCCCGTCGACGTGGGTGCCGGTGTCGAGTCGGGTGACGGCACGGAAGCTCTCCAGTTCCTCCAGCAGGGCGCGGACCTCGTCGCGCAGGGGTTGGGGCAGGCCGCTCACCGTGACGCTCTCGCCGGCGTTCAGGCGGTCCAGTACGGCGAGGGCCTCGGGGCCGGCCCGGCCGGCGGAGACGTTGCCGTTGGCGCCGTACCGTCGGGGGCCGTCGCCGGGGGCCACCAGCAGGGGCGCGCAGGCGCGGACCGGGGTGGCCTCGTCCAGCGGGGGCGGTGCGGCGGGTGGAGGGGTCGGCCAGAAGCCGCCGCCGGTCCTCACCCTCAGCGCCAGGGCGGTGGCCCGGTCCTGGAACGGCTCCTCGGACAGTTCCCGGCTGAAGGCGTCCACGGCGTCGGCCAGCGCGGTGGGCAGTTCGCCCGACAGTCGTCCGTCGGGGCCGGCGTCCGGGGTGAACAGCGGTGCCGAGGCGGTCGGCCGGGTTCCCCGGAACAGGTCCTTGATCTCGTAGTACGGCCGGTGCTCGCGCCGGGGGACGCCGACGTTGACGCTGGTGGCCGGTTCCCGGCCGGCGCTCTCCCCGACGTGGTAGTAGCGCGAGGGCCAGTACAGCAGGTCCCCGGGCCCGACCTCGACGACGAAGGAGGAGTCCAGGTAGGGCCGGTAGTCCAGGACCGTGTGCACCGGCTCGGACCAGGGGCGTTCGGCCCAGAACCGCATCCGCTTGGTGCCGCGCACACAGAACATGAAGGTGGAGAACCGGTCCTGGTGGACGCCCACGGGGCTGTGCTCGTACGACCCGTGGAACAGGGTGGAGCCGACGCTGTGGGTCGGCTGCCCCACCCGCTCCCACAGCCCGGAGTAGAACTGCCTGGCCCGCCGCCACACCGGGTGCGAGAAGGCGTGGAACCGGTGGACCACCAGGGCGTAGCGCTGGCCGTCCAACCGCTGGTCCATGCGCCGCTCGTAGCCCTCGAACGAACCGTCGGAGAGTTCCGGCAGGTAGTCGCGCGGACGGGTCTGCTGCCGCCGCTCCACCAGGAACTGGAGGTTGGTGGGGATGGCCAGCGGATGCGGTGGCCGGCTGCCCCGCACCGAGGCCTCGAAGACCTCCTCCTCGGCGAAGGGGCCACCGTCGACTCCCCGGTAGAGCACGGGTTCCCGGTCCCAGTACCGGCTGACGAAGGTGTCCCAGTCCCAGGAGGTCTCGGTGATCGGTGTCGTCTCGGTGACCGGTGTCATAGTGCCTCCCCCTCGACGAGGTCGATGCCGCGCAGCCGGTACAGCCTGTCCAGCAGGGCGAGCACACTTCTGTCGTTCCGGCTGTCGCCGGAGCCGTCGCCACCGAGGGCACGGCAGACCGAGGCCACGTCCGTCTCCCCTCCGTCGCCCAGGGCCGACCAGATCCGGTCACCGGCGGCGCCGGGCAGGGTGAAGACGTTGCCGTTGACCGCCCACACCTCGCGGCCGGGGCCGTCCGGCATCCGTACGATCTCGCCCACCCGGCGTATCCGCGCCTCCGGGGTCAGCGCGACCGCCTCGCGGGGTTCGGGGATCGGTTCGAGGCCGGCGGCCGACCGCAGCGCCGCCCACCGGACCCGCAGGGTCCTGCGCAGTTCCTCGCCCTCCACGACGGTACGGAGTTCCTCGCCCACCTCGGTCAGCCGGGGCAGCACCCCGCCCGGATCGTCGACACCGGAGCCGGGGTGGAAGGGGAAGTAGGGCACCGTCTCGTCGTTGCCCTGCCGGCCGTGGACCAGGTCGGCCAGCAGGTCCCGCAGTTCGGTGAACGGCAGCCGGCCGTCCACCGGTATCCGCAGGCGCAGGGCCACGCAGCGGTCCCGGTAGGTGTCCACGTGCCGGTGGTCGCCCGGCCAGTACAGCAGTTCCCCGGGGCCCGCGCTCAGGGTCCGCGCCCCCGCCGACTCCCGCTCCACGTCGGCGATCTCGGCGGGTGGGGGGCCGTGCCGCTCGTCCCACAGCCGTACGTCCAGCCGGCCCTGCAGCACCCAGGTGAGCGCCGCGTGGGTGGGCTCCTCCGCCGCCCCGACGTGCTGGGTGTACCGGTCTCCGGTGAGCACCTCGGTGACCACCGGGAGGTTGGGCCAGCCCACCTGTTCCCACAGTCCCCGGACCGTGTCCCGTACGGCGGCCCACAGCGCGTAGTCCAGCAGCAGCGGCTGTCGTACGGTCAACAGGTAGCCCTCGCCGGCCAGTTCGGTGTCCAACCGGTCGAGGTAGGCGTCCAGGTCCGGGTCCGAGGTGTGCGGCAGCAGGGTGCCCGGGGCGCGCAGCCAGCCGTCGCCGGCCAGGAAGCGGACGTCGGGCATCACCCAGAACCGGGTGCCGGCGCGGAACGGGGCGCAGGCCTCGACGTTCAGCGCGTGGATCCGTTCCCCGCTGACCGGTGGTGTGGCCCGGACCAGCGCCGGTTCGCTGGACCAGTACCGCCGGGCGAACGAGGTCCAGTCGAGGTCGGTGGCCGGACCGGCCTGTGTGGTGGGTGCGCTCATGATGCCTCCGCTTCGCTCCCCGCGAGGGGAAACCGTTGCCGGACGCGCTCGATGTGGTCCGCCAGGGGTTCCATGCCCATCCGGGCCCGCCGGTGGTCGACCCGCTCCGGTTCCGCGATCGGGCAGGGCACCAACCGTCCGTTCACCGGCTCGAACCTGGTCCCGTACCACTGAGGCTGCCCCTCGGCGAGACGCAGTTCGTCGGTGAGGTAGGCGACGTCGCGCCAGGGCAGGTCGCCGCCGGCGGCGCACTCGCGCATCAGCTCCAGGCAGCGCTGCCGAAACTCCAGGTGCTCGCGCGCGTGCTGGACGAGTCTGCTGGCCGCGCCGGCCGCCTCCGCCCCGACCATCCGGCGCCCCGGCCAGCCGTGCCGGTCCACGACCTCGGCAAGCCAGGCGATGCCGGCGTCGGTGAGGGTCCGCAGGCGCCGCTCGGCGGCGGTGTCGACCATGCCGCCCTCCGCCCAGGGGGTGCGGATCGCCCCGTCCAGCTGGTCCAGTCGCAGCAGTCTGCGCCGTACCTCACCGGCCGGAGCGGGTTCGGCGGGCTCCTCGGGCGCGTTCACCGGGTCGACGCGCACCCGCACCTTCTCCCGGTTCCACAGGTAGGTGATCCGCCGGCCCGCGCGGGGCCAGTCGAAGGCGACCTCGCCCTCTCCGGGGCTGTGCAGCCGCAGCCGTACCCCGGCCGCCTTGTCGGTGACGTCCAGTCGCGGTACGTCGTCGAAGACGTGCTCCACCGCGTCCCGCAGGGCCACCCCGAGGCCGGCGAGGTCGAGGTTCTCCGCCCGGAGCAGATGGGGCAACGGGGGCCAGCCGCCCTCCGGTTCGGGCCTGGCGGCGACCGGGCGGACGGTGAACCGCTCCGGTGGGGGCTCCACCTCCACCACCGGGCCCCCGTCCAGGGAGCGCGCGAAGTACGGCACGTCCATGCGGCGCAGCTGCGCGAGTTCGGCCCGGTCGAAGCGCACGTCGGGCTCGGCCGGTACGGGGGCGGCGCCCCCACCGGACAGCCAGCGGGGCACCAGGGCGTCGAAGTACCGGTAGGTGGGCTGGCGCAGTACCCGCACCCAGTGGTCGCCGGCCGTCGCGGCCAGGTGGGCGCTGATCGCCGCCCGTTGACGGCACATCAGGGTCCAGGCGTCGAACATGCCGCGCAGCATGGCCGGCAGGTAGGGGCCATACCCGGTGCGGCCCTCGGTGTCGGCGACGACGGTCCTGGTCTCGTCCCGGGCGTACGACCGGTGCCTGCGGTGGAGGCCCAGCTCGCCGGTCGGGCCGGTACGCCAGCAGACCGCCGGGCCCTCCGCGCTGCACCAGCGGGCGGTGGCCTCCAGGCCCACGTGGTGCTGGTCCACCTCGGCCGTCGGGTCGTGCAGCAGGCCGGTGTCGTAGAGGCGGGGGACCCGGCAGAAGTAGATCTCCAGGTCGATGGGGTACAGCAGCGGCTCGCTCTCGCCGGGCCGGCTGCCGGTCACCAGGTTGCTGCCGATCATGTCGGTGATGCCGAAGGCGAAGGTGGCGGCGGTCAGGGAACCGGCGCGGTGCCAGAAGCGCTCGGCCTCCCGGGGCGTCAGCACGGTGCCGGTCAGCCGCCACGGCCCCGAGGCGCGCAGCGTTCCCCACTGCGCGGGGGGCTCGATCCACTCCTGCCACAGGTAGCCGGGGTCCGAGCCGCGCCAGCAGCCGAGGACCGGGAGCCTGACCTCGCCGGAGGCCGGGGGCGCGTGGTTGAGCAGGTCGAACAGGGAGGCCGGGGTGTCGGTCGCCCTCCCGGAACCGTCCGGGAGATCCGACGCTGTCCCGGAACCGTCCGGGGGCGGGGCGGGGCTCGCGGTGAACAGCAGCTCGCCGGAGGCGGGGCGCGGCTTGTAGGCGACGCGTCCACCGCCCGCGCAGTCCAGGCGCAGGACGCGCTGGCGCCCGTTGTGGGTCTCCTCCCCGTGCGCCCAGAGCGCGACCACCGGGCCGGTGAACCTCGGGTCGCCGGGCCAACAGGTGCGCTTAGAGGAGGAGTTGACGGCCTCCGGGACGGTCCGCAGGTCCTGTCGCAGCCGTTCCAGAAAGAGGGTGAGGAAGGCCTCGTAGCGCTCGCCCCACTCCGGCACCCGCTTACGGGTGTGGTGGGGGCGCCCGGTGGCGCAGGCCACGAAGGCCTCGGAGACCACCGGTCCGAACAGGTCGGCGTTGGTGACGTCGAGGACGTCGGGTGCCAGGACCCGCGCGTACGTGTTCCGGGCGGTGCCGCACCAGCTGTCCAGCCGCTCCAGCAGGGTCAGCAGGGGCGCGAACCGCCGGTCCGTGAGCGCCCGGGCGACCAGGTCCGCGTCGGCCGCTCCGCTGAGCGAACGGTCGACCGTGACCGTTCCCTCGGGTCCGTCGGTGACCACGGGCGGGAACAGTTCGCCCGCCATCCCGTTCCGTACGGCGGCCACCAACCGCCGTACCACCGGGGGGAGTTCCGCGCCGGCACGTGGTTCGGTCCCACCGGCCGGGGCGCTCGCCCTCCAGAGCGGCTCGTTGTCCGCCCGCACGTCCGACAAGGCTGCCCCTCCAGGTTCGGGTGTCCTTCACGGCAGGGCACCCGGGGGCGCCGCCGGTCGGCGACGCCCCCGGTACGCCGTCAACAGCAGTACATGCCCGCGCAGGTACCACACGCGGTGCCGCTGCCCGAGTTCGTCGGCGAGGCCAACGGCGGGATCTCCTGCTCCAGGTCGCCGATGACGAGGTCGAACACCTCGTCAGCCTCGACCTCTGACGTGACCTTCTTCTCCTGGACTGCAGGCATGGGCTCGCTCCTTCCATGAGACGAAATCGCTTCTCAGTACAACTACAGGTAATGGGCATGTCAATACATTGCTCATGACTCCCGCGCACCGGACAGATGACCTTCCGTCAGCTGATGTCCTGTCAGCGGGCATGTGCCCAAGGCAAGTTGCCCCACTCACGACGGGCGCCCAGCCCCCCAGCGGTTCGCTCCCGCACAGCCCGCACCGACCCCGCCCCAGCCGGGCGGTCCGGCACCGGAAGCGCTCACCGGCGGGGAGCGAGGCCCCGGGGGCACCGCCCCTCCCCACTCCCCCGCCACACGCACCGCCCTCCAGCCGGGGACCGGCCCCCGACCAGTGGTGACCGGGTGCCCGTCGGGGCCGGGCAACTCCCGCCCCGACCCGTACCCGGCGCGCCCCACCGGGCGTCACCGACCCGCGCCCCCACCGGCGCCGGCCGTGACCACGGCACGGAAGGGCACGGCGAGCAGCAGTGCGATCGCGACCAGCAGACCGCTCGCCCACAGCGGCCCCACGGCGCCCGCCCCGGTGGTGAGGGTGGAGGCGGCGACCACGGGCCCCAGCACCGCGCCGACGTTGAGCGCGGCCGTGGCGTACGAACCGGCAATCGTGGGGGCTCCGGCCGCCTCGTACAGCACCCTCGTGATCAGGGTGCCGCCCAGCGCGAACGACAACGCCCCCTGGACGCCCACCCACAGCAGCAACGGCACGGGGCGTTCAGCCAGCAGCGCCAGGGCCGGCCAGCCCAGGAGCAGCGCGGGCCCGACGGCCGCCACCACCACGCCGGGGCGCCGGTCGGACATCCGGCCGGCGACGGTCACGCCCACCAGGGAACCGGCGCCGAAGAGCACCAGGGCCACCGGGACCCACAGGTCACCCAGCCCGGCGGTGCCGGTCACCACGGGCGCCAGAAAGGTCAGGCTGCCGAACGTCGCCGCGTTCACCAGCGCCGCGAGCAGCATCACCAGGGCCAGCCGTGGGTGGGCGAGTTGGGCCAGTTCGGTACGTCGGGCCGGTACGTCCCCCGTCTCGGCCCGGGTGGGGGGCGCCGGAAACGCGGTGAGAAGGCCGAGGGCCGGGGGCAGGCAGAGCGCGGCCACCGCCCAGAACGTGGCCCGCCACCCCAACAGGGTGCCCAGCAGGGCACCGCCGGGGACGCCGACGATCATGGCCACCGTCGTACCGGACAGCAGCACCGCCAGCGCGCGCCCCTTCCTGTCCGGCGCGACCAGGGTGGTGGCGGTGGTCAGGGCGACGGCGAGGAAGCCCGCGTTCGCCAGGGCGGCGAGGACCCGGCTGGCGAACAGTACGGTGAAGCTCGTGGTGACGGCGCCCACGACGTGGGCCGCCGCGAAGACCAGGACGAAGCCGAGGAGGCTGGCGCGTCGGGGCCAGTCACGGGCGAGCGCCGCCACCAGGGGCGCGCCGACGACCATGCCGATCGCGAACGCCGGGGTGAGCAGACCCACCGTCCCGACGGCGCGGCCGAGGTCCGAGGCGAGGTCCGGCACCAGGCCGGCGAGCATGAACTCCGAGGTGCCCATGGCGAACACGGCCAGGGCGAGCAGGTACAGCGGAAGGGGCATCGAGAGGCTCCGAGGTGAGGAGAGGCAGGAGGGTCATCCCGTCACCGCGGCCAGCTCGACAGCCCGTCACGCCCCGGCACGCGGAGCGTGCGGGGGCAGGGCTGCGACTCAGTGGTGGAGGGGGCTGACGGCGTGACCGAAAGCCCCCGACCTGTCTGACTCGGGACTCGACATGCCCCGCACGCTACCAAGCTGCCGCCGCCGGGCGGCTCCGAAGGGCCCCCGCACCGAGGAGTGCCGTCCACGCCTTTCCGCCCACCGACGAGAACGGACCTCGGGGCCCACCGCGGGGAGGCCCCCGGACAGCGCCCCCGAGGTCCCGCCCCGCTCCCTCGACGGCTCCCAGGAGAAACCGCACCAGAAGCCGGCCCCCTGGCCGGTACGACGGGGGCACCACCGGGCCTCCACGAGGGCGGCGCGCCCACGAGCGCCTCGCCCGAGGTACGGCTTCTGACCGAGGCTGCCCGAGCGGGCTGCCCCGCGTGCACTCACCCCATCGGGACGAGCGGCGACGGAAGACCACCGACCGGCCGCCCTGGCCCCAAAACCGAGACGCCAGGCCCACGAGCCAGACACCCGCCACCAGGGCGGCGCGCCCACGAACGCCCCGCCCGAGGTACGGCCTCTGACCGAGGCTGCCCGGGCGGGCCGCCCGAGCCGGCCCGACTCAGAGCCAAGACAGTGGCCCCACCAGCCGGGCACCCCCACCGTCGGGACGACGCACCCACAAGCACCCACCGAGGCACCGCCCCCAGCTCAGGCCACCTGGGCGGGCCGCCCGGGACAACCCCCTCCCGCACACCCCACCCGGAACAGCGGCGACGACCGTCGGCTGACTCACCCCACCGGGGTGAGCGGCAGTGGCACACCGCTGGCCAGCCGGCCGGGCGGGAGCCCGAGGCAGTGGGCCGCCGTGGCCCCGACGTCGGCCAGGCTGCCGGCGTCCGGCAGAGCGCGCGGGGCCGAGCCGGGCCGGTGGACGAGGACGGGGACGAACTCCCGGGTGTGGAAGGCGTGGCCGATGGTGGGGTCGTTGCCGTGGTCGCCGGTGACGATCAGACAGTCCCCCGGGGCGTCCAACGAGGCGGTCAGCTCGCCCAGTTGCCGGTCCGCCTGTTCCAGGACGAGGCCGTAGCGGCGGGGGTCCTGCTGGTGGCCGGCCAGGTCGGTCTCCTGGACGTTGGCGACCACCAGGGCGTCCTTCGCGCCCCGCACCGCGTCCAGGGTGTGCCGTAGCACCTCGGTGGTGTCCACCGCCGGGTGGCGCGCGGCGCCCTCGCAGGCCAGGATGTCGGCCGCCTTGCCGGTGAGGGTCACCGGGACCCCGGCGCGGGCGGCGAGGTCGGGCAGCTGCCGGGTGTGGTCCAGGGTCACGCCCAGGTGCTGCACCTGGAGCCCCCCGTTGCGGTAGAAGCCGCTGGCGGGGGTGTCCAGCCCCACGGTCCCGTCCTCGCCCGCGCGGACGAAGTCGGGCAGCGGCCGGTCCGCGTTGCCGCCGACGGCGATCACGCGGGCGACGGGGGCCACCCGGCGTACGGTCCGGGCGACTTCGAGGACGCGTGGGAAGGGGAGGTCCGCGAGCCGGGCGGAGACGTTCCAGTTGATACCGGGGTCCGCTTCGAGGTTGTCGTGCACCAGGGCCGAGCCGTCGACCAGCAGCACCGGTTCCTCCTCCAGCGGCTCCACCCGGTGTCCGGCGGCCCGCAGGGCGGCGGCCACGGTGTCCAGGTGGTCGCCCAGCCGGGCGACGGTGACCGTACTGAAGTCGGCGCCCATCATGGTCTGGTGGCCGGCGTAGGTGTCCGCACCCGGGTAGCCGAGGGCTGCCCGGCCGGCCGTGACCGGTGGGGTGCCGGTGGCCGCCGGCGGGCTGCCGTCGGGGGTGGCCAGGTCGGGGTCCGGGTGGACCGCGCCCAGGCCGAGCGCGGTGAGCGCCGGGAGGCGCAGCGCCCGGTCGTGGACCCGGCGGAAGTGGTCCAGGAGGTGGCCGCAGGTGTCGGCGGACGTGTCGCCGGGGCGCAGTGCTCCGGCGTCGGGCATGGCGCCGATGCCGAAGCCGTCGAGGACGACGATGACGGTCCTGCTCACAGGGGGTGGTCCCTTCGGTCCAGGGGCCGGCCGAGGGCGTCGTAGAGGCCCTGCAGGCGGGGCGTTCCCGAGGCGAGTCCGTCGACCACCGCGACGTTGCTGCGGGTCACGAAGACCTGGGTGCGGAAGGCGAGGAGGGCGGTGTCGCCGACGCGGGCGTCGTCGGGGCGGGCGGGCGCGTCCAGCAGCCGGTAGTAGTCGATGTTCTCGGCCGGCATGGGGTGCACGGCCAGTCGCGCCCCGGTACGCGGCAGGAACGCGGACCTGATCTCGGCGCGTGGGTAGAAGCCTCCGCCGTGTACGGCGGGCCGGCCGTCGGCGAGGGTGTGGGCGACCTCGGTGACGTAGACGTAGCCGGGGCGTTCGCCCTGTTCCGGGTCGACCGCGTGCAGGGGGGTGGTGCCGGTCAGGGCGTGTCCGGGCTCGGCGTGGGTGGCGCCGGAGCGGGCCAGCAGCGGCAGGGTGGCCAGGCAGGTGGCGCTGGGCGCGCTGACCTTGGGCCCGGGGTGTCCCCGGGCGGCGAGCCGGTCGCGTGCGGTGAGCGCCAGTTCCAGGTTGGCGGTGGGCTCCGGCCGCCGGGTGACCGGGTCGCACAGGACGCAGGGGAAGGCGGTGACGCCGGCGAGACGTACCCCGGGCAGTGCCTCGACGTGGTGCGCGAACTCGTCCAGCCCCTCCAGCGGTACGCCTCCCTCCTGGCCCGGGTACACCGTGCCGGGTGCCCCTTCGAGACGTACCAACAGGTCCTGGACGTGGCCGAGTTGGCTGGCCGCGCGGCTGACGGCCTCGGCGTTGGCCAGGTCGTAGACGGTCACGGCCTCCGGGCGCCAGGCGAGCATCTCCGGCAGCGCGGCGGCCGGTATCCGCACCAGGTGGCCGAGGTTGCCCGCACGTCCGCCGGCGGCGTGCAGGACCCGTGCCTCCGCCTGGTCGATGGCCGCGAACCGGGGGATGTGGCGGGCGACGGCGGCGGCGAGCGCGGGGTTCCGGCCGAACTGCTTGGCCACGAACCACAGGGTCAGGCCCAGGCGTTCGGCCTCGGCGGCCAGCAGGGTGGCGTTGGCCTCCACGGTGTCGAGGTCCGTCACATAGGTGTCGGGGGGGATGCGCCCCTCGCGGTGCAGCGCGACGGCGGCTCGGACCAGCTCCGGGTTGCGGGCCAGTACGGTGTCGAGGAACACGGTCAGTCGTCCTTGGGGTGGGGCAGGTCGGCCAGGGAGCGGCGCAGGATGTCCAGTACGAGATCGGCGCCGGCGCGCATGGGGTTGACGCGGATCGTCCAGTCGGCCAGTTCGGGGGCGTCGTCCAGGGTCGACCCGGACATCCGGTAGAACATCGGGGCCACCTCGTAACGGGAGTTGGCCCCCACCGGGTAGGGCGCCGCCCCGTACCGGGCGGCCACCGCGGGCAGGTCACGGGCGACGGGCTGGTCCAGGCGGACCAGCAGGCAGCGGTCCTGGGCGTTGGCGAGGCGGACCTCGGCCACGCCCTCCACCTCCCCGGCGTCGAGCCGGGCGGCGACCTCCGCGCCCACCTGGGACTGGATCGCCCACATCACCGGTACGTGGGTGAGGGCGCGCAGCGCGTCCAGGGCCTGGTGGCCCTGGACTTGGCCGCCTCCCGAGTAGTTGTCGGCGTGGACCCGCTCCACCAGGTCCGCCGAGCCGACCACCGCGCCGACGCCCTCGGGGCCGTGCAGTTTGAACAGGGAGAAGCAGGAGGCGTCCGCCCCCAGTTCCACGCCGCTCCGGGGCACCCGGAGCACCGCGTAGTTGTCGTCCACGAGGGTGCGTACCCCGTGGGCCCGGCAGGCCTCCAGGACGGCGCCCAAGTCGTAGCGGTCGGCGAGCCGTTGCCGGCTGTGCTGCCCGTAGGCCCAGGCGAACCGCCCGGACGCCAGGGCCTCGTCCAGGGCGCGGGCGTCGTTGAAGTCCACCGCGACGGTCGGGGTGCCCATGGCGCGCAGGGTCGTCGCGGTGGTGCGGTAGACCGGCGCGCGGTGGATCAGCAACTCCGTACGGGTGTTGCCCTCGCCGAGCGGTGCCGCCGTCAGGGCGGCCCGGATCGCGCCGGTGCCCGCGCCCTGGACGAGGGCGGCGGCCTCGGCCCCCAGGAACTCCGCGAGGACCGCCTCCACCCGGGCGGTGGCGCGCGGGCGCCCCGTCCCGGGCGTGACGCCGACGTCGGCGGTGAACAGTTGCTCGCCCTCGAAGTGCCGTGCCACGCACTCCAGGAGCCGGAACTGGGTGGCCATGGCGTCGGACAGCGGAACGGTGGGCAACGGGTGGGTCTCGGGCAGCCGTACCCGGGGGTTGGTCATCGGGTGCGCTCTCCTCCGTCGGCTGGGGCGGCGGTACGGGTCTGTCCGGTGGGCTCGGTCTGTCCGGTCGGCTCGGTCTGTCCGGTGGGCGGGCCGGGGTCGGCGCCGGTGAGGAACCGCAGCGGATTGCGGCGGGTCAGCAGGTCGACCAGGTCGTCGTCGGCTCCGGCCGCGCGCAGCCGGGGGAGGAAGGCGCGCAGCAGGTGACCGTAGCCGGTGCCGCCCTCGTCGGTGAGGTAGGCGTGCCGGGAGATGTCGCAGGACAGCAACGCCCGGTCGGCGTACCCGGCCTCAATCAGCGCCAGCAGCAGCCGGAGCCGGGTGTGGTCGCTCTGGTAGCCGTTCTTGCCGACGGTGTCGAAGGCGACGTAGGCGCCCTGTGCCGCCAGGTGCCGGTGGACGGACGAGTTGTCCAACAGGTCCTGGTGTCCGAGGGCCACCCGGTGGGGTGCCAGTCCCTCGGCGACGAGCAGGTCGAGTTGGCCGGGGCCGCCCACACCGAGGTGGGCGTGGGTGGCCACCGGCAGCCCTGTGCGTACGGCGGCCCGGGCGGCGGCGGCGAGCACCCGGCGCTCCGCTCCCTCGGGGCGCTGCCCGTGGCTGCCGACCTCCCCGATCAGACCGGGCCGTACGTCGGTCCCGTCGAGGCCCTCCTCGACGTCCCGGACCAGGGTGGCGGTCAGTTCCCCGACGTCGGCCGTCCCTACCTCGCGGGGGTGGAAGGGCTCGTAGTACCACCCGGTGGCGGCGACCACCGGTACCCCGGAGCCGGCGTGGACGGCGGTCAGGGCTCGCGGGTCGCGGCCCATGCCCCGGCAGGTCTGGTCGATCACCAGGGACAGGCCGAACTCCTCGCGTAGCGCGGCGAGTTCGGCGGTGACCGAGGCCGTGTGGCGCGCGTCGAGGGTGGGTTCCGGGTCGTGGTCGCGGCGCAGGTCGAGGGCCAGGTGCTCGTGGGGGAGGACGGGGCCGGTGACCGTGGACGGGTCGAGGGGACCGGTGACGGTCCGAACGGTGTGCATCTGCCAGTGCCTTCCGGTCGCCTGTTCAGCCCTTGATCGGGGTGAACAGGTGTGCCCAGTACAGGAGGTTGAGGACCACGCCCCCGACGACGACCGCTGCCGGCGCGGCGGCCATGCGGACCACGGGCCGGCCCATCGCCTCGTTGAGCAGGTACAGCCCGCCGACGATGAGGATGCCCAGGCCGGCGCCCATCGTGTTCGCGGCCATCAGGGAGCCGAACAGGATGGCCAGGCCGAGGGTCTCGGTGATGCCGTTGCGCAGGTGCTCGGAGCTGTCGCGGACCGACGGGAAGGAGCCGAGCAGCTTGCCCAGCCGGGACAGCAGCAGCACCTCGACCGCGAAGACCAACGCGCCGACGAGCACGGCCAGGTACGGGTTCGGCAGGAGGTAGCCGATCGGGTAGACGAGGGTGAAGCCGGCGATGCCGTAGGCACCGGAGGCCAGCGAGGTGGTGAGGATCAGCGGGACGAAGCCGAAGACCCGGTAGAAGTCGATCTGCGCGGCCTCGGCGTACTGGCCCTTGGCGATCAGGAAGCTGGTCGCCTCGCCCCCGCCGAAGACGTGCATCTGCGCCAGCAGGCACACCCCGCCGCCCAGCACCATGAACAGCGGCAGGTGCCTGCGTAGTCGGGCCGCGCTCGCGCTGAACAGCGACTCCAGCGGGTCGTCGGCCCCCTCGTCGGCGCCCCCCGCTGCCTTGGTGTCCGCCCCGCCGGTGCCAGTGCCCGCCGCCTTGGCGGCTGCCCGTTCGGCGCGGCGCTGGCCTATGTCCCGGGCGGCGGCGAAACCGAGGAGCATCAGCACGCCCACGGCCATCGCGAGGGAGCCGGCGAACACGTCCGGCCACAGCTTCATGGTCATGACGACCAGGGCCAGCTCCACCACCCCGACGATGGCGCCCCGCAGCCGGCCGAACTGCCGTGTGATGGCGAGCACCGGGAACAGGGTGAAGAGGAACAGGATGGGGTTCGACATCTCCTGGAGGGCGGTCAGGAAGTCGACCGGCAGTTTGTGCGCCTGCGAGTTCACCCCGCCGAGCCCGAAGACCACGACGGCTCCCCAGGCGGCGCCGAGGAGCGGCGCCAGCCACTTCCTCATGGCGAGGATGCCCAGGACGTCGGTGGGCAGGAAGAGCAGCCAGGGGTTGAGCACTCCGGTGGACAGCGCCATCGGTGCTCCCAGGCCGAAGATGAACCCGGCGGACAGCCCGAACGAGACCGCGGTGGTGGCGCTGCGCGTGGTCTCACCGCGAATGAAGTCGAGCAGGAAGGGCCGGGTACCGTCGTTGAAGACGGCCAGTGCCTCGTGGGAGATGTAGGCGGTCAGCGCGCACAGGGCGATGACGACGAGTTCCTGCGGAAGCGAGAAACTGAGGCTCGCGGCGAGATACGTGTTCAACGGAGGCTCCCTTGTGCGTCCGCTCGACGGGGGTGGCGGGTCAGCCCGAGTGCGCGGCGATCGCGCGGGTGACGACCGGGGTGACGGTGTCCATCTGGTCCATGGCGAAGCCGAAGACCTTCTTGCCGTCCGCCAGGAGGGCGGCCACCTCCTCCTCGGTGGGTACCGAACGCCCGAAGGTGTGGGCGGCCTTGCCCATCACGCCGACCAGTACGCCCAGGGAGGCGCCGGCGCCGGTGTGACAGGTGCCGAGGTAGTAGTCGGCCTGGCCGGCCCGCAGCTTCATGGCGGCGTCCATGTCGCTGGAGACGGTGGCCTCGACGTCGTCGAGGTCCAGTGCGTTGACGGCCCGGGCGACCTCGGTCTTGCCCACACCGCCGGTGAGGATCTTCGTCATGGTCTGCTTCCTTGCTCTCGTGGTACGGGAGGTGGTGCGGGAGGGGACCGCGTTCGTTCACCGGCGGGCCCGCGTACGGTGCGTCGGAGCTGGCTCCGGGTCGGTCAGGCCCGGGAGTTGTGCGCCAGGGCGGCCAGGTGGAGGCCCAGGAGGTTGATCTCCGACTCGGGCAGCGAGGCGTGCAGGGTCGCCTCGGCACGTGCGGCCACCGCTCTCGCCTCGGCCAGGGCCTCGGGGTGGTCGGCCAGTTCGGCGGCCACCTGCTCGTCGGCGGGGAACTCCGTGAGGGGCTCGCCGTCGAGGAGCCGGGTGAGGGCCATCAGCAGGTGGCTGGTCATCATGCCGGCGGTGTCCTCGGTGACCACCCGTCCGGTCGCCGCCAGAGCGTCGAGCTCACGCGTGACGAACTCGATCACGTGGGGCCGCACCTGGCCGCCCTCGTGGAACATCCGCAGCCGCTGTTCGAGGCGCTCCTCCATCGGTATCGGGTCCTTCCGTGCTCGTCCACCTTGCTGGCAGTAACCGGGATTCTGGATTGTTGGCCGTGAGGTGCTCCCGAGGACACCTGAGGCCCTTTCAGTACGAGGGGATGAGGTCTCCGCGCAGGACCGCCTGCTGGATCCCCGTGATCAGGTCCGGGTCCAGTGCCTGGCGGACGACGCCGAGGGGGCGGTCCTCCGCACGGCCGACGATCGCCGCGCGGGCGTTACGCAGGGACAGTTCGCCGAGGATCTCGTCACTCAGGGGCAGCACGTCCACCCCCTCGCCCATGCGGCCCTGCACCTCGTCCAGGTTCCACACGGTGGCGTCCACCTCGCCACGGGCGAACAGGTCCGGCAGCTGCATGTAGGAGGCCTCGACCCACTTCAGGTCAGGCCGCCCGGCGAAGGCCCGTTCGGTGAGCAGTTCGAGGTCCTCGGAGCTACGGTCGACGGCGACCCGGAGGCCGTGGGACACCGGGTCGACCCCACGACGCACCAGGATGCCGTGCGCGCCCACGTAGGTGCTCGGGCCGAGGTCGGCGACCAGTTCCAGAGGGTGCTGGCCCATCAGCCGGTCGGCGGCGAAGCGCGAGAGGACCACCAGGTCGACCTTGTGCTCCAGCAGCGCGGCCACCCGGTCGTGGGCGCCGCGCATGAAGGTCACCGCGAAGGGGGTGCGGGCCTGCTCGAAGGCCGTACGCAGTCCGGTGGCGAGCCCCTCGTAGCGTCGCGAGTAGGGCAGGGGCATCGCGGCGAGCAGGGTGCCCATGCCCGACAGCCGCCACAGGACGGCCCGGTCGGCCTCCACCAGGAAGGTGCCGAGGTGGCCTCGGGCGACCGTCCTGATCGCGCCGACCCCCTCCAGCAGCTGGAAGGCGGCCTGCACGGTCCCGTTGCCGACGCCCAACTGCTCGGCCACGTCCCGCAGCCTCGGCAGCCTGGTGTTCTCCTCGTGGGTGAGGAGGGTCGCCGCGAGTTGCCGGGCGGCCAGGCCGTTGCGCGTCAGCAGGCGCTCGTCGATGGCGTTCACGGGCAGGACAGTAACCAGTATTCTGATTTTTGAACAGGGTCGGTCACGAGCGTTCCTCCCCGCCCTCCCCCAGCACGGGACCGGCCCTCACGCACCCCGCCTCCCGCGCCCCCTCAACCCGTCACCGTGGCACCGGACTTGGGGGCTCCGCCCCGACCGCGACCCTGATCACACCCCCGGCCGAGCCGGGCCCGAGCGCCGAAGAACCACCCTCACCACGGCACCCCACGCACACGCGAGGTCACGAGGGGCGTCGCCCCCGGGGTCGCGCCGCCGGCCGCACCAGCCGCGCCCGCGACAACGCCACCCCGCCCGGAAGGCACTGGCCGAGGTGACATCGGGGAGGGAGCCGTGGAAAGGGGAGCTAGCGAGCGGGGGCCACGAGTCCGGTGCAGTACACGCCTTCGCGCCGGCGCACACCCTGGGTGACGTAACTGAACCCTTCGCGCCTGGTCCTGGTGTCGAAGGAGACGCCCTCCGGGGGCACGGCGCCGAGTTTGCCGCTCGGGCTGATCGCCAGCGCGAGCCCGAAGGGGATGAACAGCAGTCCCGCAGGAATGGTGAGCACCTGGAGGGTGATGTTGCCGCCGCCGAAACCGGCGACCGCGAGGTACGCCACCAGTGCCAGCATCACGAACGACGAGATCAGGGAGTAGATCATCGGGCGGCGGCGCATCCGCTTGGTCGTCTCCATGTCCTGGATGACGAACTCTCCCTGGCGACCGCAGTGGCCGCACTCGACGAGGAACCGCGCCTCACCCCGTTCAGGACGCTGGACGACGCAGGAGGTCTTCCGCACGCGGGAGCGCACCAGGCCGGGCTCCCTCTTGTGGCCCATCTCGTGCATCATCGTGAGCTCGATCCGCTCCGGTACGCGCCACGACACAGGTTCCCCCTCAGCGTCGCCGACCGCCCTCCGGCTCCACAGCGGCCCCGGCTCGTGGCGGCTCGTTCCCACCCGTGCCGGCTCGACCCCAGGCACCCGTACAGCTTACTGAGCGTTCCCGGAATCGGGACCCCGGGTGACCCCAAGTAGACGGACAGCAGGGCGAGTTGGAGCCGTACGCCACCGGGGCGTGAACGTCACACACCAAAGAGCCGTCAACTACGTCTTGACGATCCAGGCATCGTCAAGTTTCACTTGACGCATGAGCCCACTCGACATCAGCCTCACCGACCTGATCGCCCGTCTCGACGAGGAACTCCCCGAGTCCGACGCACTGACCCGCGTCGGGGAAGCACGACTACGCGCCCAGACCCTGTCCTCCCTCGGTGACCAGCTCATCGACCACTACGTCAACAAGGCCAGGCGGACCGGTGCGTCCTGGACCGAGATCGGTGACGCCATCGGCGTGTCCAAGCAGGCCGCCCAACAGCGCCACGCGGCCGGCCCGTTCGGCCGGTACACCTACCTCAACCGGCACGGCATCGTGCTCGCCCAGGAAGCGGCCCGCACCCACCGGCACGACCTCATCAGCACCGAACACCTCCTCCTGGGCCTGCTCGGCGAACGGCAGGGCCTGGCCCACGAACTGCTGGTCGGCGAGGCCGGTTCGGAGGAACGCGTACGCGAAGCGGTCGAGGAGACGCTGCCGCCCGCCGGGGCGAAGGCACCACGCGGACACATCGCCTTCGCCCCGGAGAGCAAGGAGGCCATCGAGGAGGCAGGCCGCGTCGCGGACGACCTCGGCCACGACCGGATCGGTACCGAACACGCGCTGCTGGGCCTGATCCGCGTGGAACGGAGCCCGGCCGCGCGGATCCTGCGCGACCTGGGCTTCACCTCCGACGGGCTGCGCGAGACGGTACGCGCCGAGGTCGCCCGGCGGTCCGCAGACGACGAGCGGTAGCGGGAGCGCGGGTCGACCGGCCCCCGGGTCAGGAGACGGTCGCGGCGAAAGCCTCGTAGGCGCGGTCGTCGAAGAGGACGAAGGTCACCTCCGCCACCTCGGTGGAGGTGACCTTCACCGTCTCCACCGCGATGCGTGCCGCGTCCTCGATGGGCCAGCGGTAGACACCGGCGGAGATCGCCGGGAACGCGACCGTACGTGCCCCCAACTCGTCGGCCACCGCGAGGGAGTTGCGGTAGCAGGAGACCAGCAGGTCGGACCGGTCCTCGGTCCGCGACCAGACCGGGCCCACGGTGTGGATGACCCACCGGGCCGGCAGTCGGCCCGCCGTGGTGGCGACCGCCTGTCCGGTGGGGAGCCCCCTGCCGTACCGCGAGGCCCGCAGGTCCCGGCAGGCGTCGAGGATCTCGGGGCCACCGGCGCGGTGGATGGCGCCGTCCACTCCCCCGCCGCCGAGCAGCGAGGAGTTGGCCGCGTTCACCACCGCGTCCACGGGGGCCTCGGTGATGTCGCCACGTACGAGTTCGACCTTGACCATTCCTCCATGATGCGGCGTACGGCCGGGCATCCGCCCCTCGGGGCGGGTCGGCGCCGCCCAGAGCCCGCCCACGTTGACGCTCTCGCGGGGAGGGTGATGACCGCCGCTCCCTCGGATGAGGCCTGTGAGGGGCTGGCCGTTGTCACGGTCAGGTTCCCGACGGCCTGGCCGGCCTCACGGGTATTTCCGTCAGCCCAGATACGGTTCCGGCGAACCAGCCAGGTAATGGTCGATTCTCAGGCGCTGGGTGTGATGCATATCCAGTGGGGCGATCTCACGCGCCGCCACGAATCGCACCTCTGTTGACTCGTCAGAAACGGAGAGGGAGCCACCGACAATCCGCGCACGGAAACACACGTTGAACTGCCTCCGAACCTCCCCGTCGCCGTACGCGATGACATGCCTGGGGTCGGTGTAGGTGCCCACAAGTCCGGTGATCTCCACATCGAACCCGGTTTCCTCCTTCACCTCGCGAACCGCGGCCTCCGGTAGGGATTCCCACATTTCCATGCCACCCCCGGGGAGCGCCCACAGCCGGTTGTCCCTTCTTCGCTGCAGCAGAATCCTCCCGTCGCCGTCCACGGCCACGGCGGACGCGGCCACCACCACCGTGTTGGGCTTCGGCGCACGTGGGTCGTCGTAGAACTCGGTTCGGCTCATGCGCTGTTCTCCGCTACTGGTGAGGCGGTCTCCCACCCGGCCTCAAAGCCGTGCTGTTGACCGTGACCTGTGGTGGTCGGCCGGCTCGGTCAGAGCCGCTCCACCAGTCGGAACCGTTCGGCCACCACCAGGGTGCTGTCGTCCACGGTGAAGTCGGGGTCGCCGAGGGCGCGGCGCATCTGGTCCCCCTGCCAGAACCGTTCGTGGTCCGCGCGCCAGGCCGCCACCGTACGGTGTCCCTCCCCCTCGTCGACGGCGTGCCGGAGGTCGACCTCGGCCAGGGGCAGCACCCGGACCTCGACCAGTTCGATCACCGCCACTCCCCGCCCCCGGGAGTCGAGGACGAGTTGGCGTTGCCCGGGCCTGTCCGGTGCGGCGCCCTCCTGCTCGTACTCCCGCCACAGCCCGGTGGTGGTGGTCTTGCGGCCGTCGAGGATCGCCCCCACCAGGCGGTCGCGCAGCGGGCCGGGGAACGCGAACTCCACCGGGGGGTGGGGGTGTTGGCTCATGGGGCGGCAGCGTACCGGCCCTCCCGGCGCCGGTGGTCCGGTACGGGGAGGGGCGTTGTCACAGGTCGCCGGTAGGGTCGCGGTCATGTACACGCCCCTACCGGAGTTGAACCTCCTCAAGGAGTTCGAGGAGAGCGTCAGCGACTACTACGCCCCCGGCTTCGAGTTGGTCGACTTCGCCCACGACGACGGTGGATACCCGAACCTGGCCGACCGTGTCCGCGCCTTCGCCCAGGCCACCGGCTCCGGCTCGACCTACGCGATCTGGCTGCTGGACGACCGGACCGACCTCGCCACCCTGCCCGTGGTGCTCCTGGGCGACGAGGGCGGTGTCAACCTCGTCGCCCGTGACATCAGGGAGTTCCTGCGGGTCCTCGCCTCGGGCTGGACCCCCATGGGTGACTGGGTGTCCGTGGACTACTACGACGAGCGGGACGACGAGGACTACGACCCCTGCCCGGAGAACGTCGCGTTCCGCGAGTGGCTGTGGCGGCACTTCCAGATGGAGGCCGCCGAGGACCCCAACGAGGTGGTGCGGACGACCGAGGCCGCGCTGTGGGACCGGTTCGCCGAGTGGATCGGTCCGCACTATCCCGACGTGGTGGAGTTCCACCCCGCCGACGCCGCTTCCACGGGTGCCCCCGGGGTGGGGTCCACGGCGGAGGAGGGCCGGAGCTGAGCGGACGGTCGCCCGCTCAGGGGCCGCCGGCCCCCAGGGCCGGTTCCTCCCGCTCGCGTAGGTCCGGTTCCGACGGGGCGGGGCCGTCCCGTCGGACCAGTTCGCGGTAACGGCCGCCCCGCGCCATCAGGCTGGCGTGGTCGCCGCGTTCGACGATCCGGCCCTGGTGCAGTACCACGATCTCGTCCGCGTCCCGGACCGTGGACAGCCGGTGCGCGATGGTCAGGGTGGTCCGTTCGCGGGCCAGGGCGTCGATGGCCCGCTGCACCGCCCGCTCGGTGTGGGTGTCCAGGGCGGAGGTGGCCTCGTCCAGGATCAGCACGGGCGGGTCCCGCAGGATGGTGCGGGCCAAGGCCAGGCGTTGCTTCTCGCCCCCGGAGAAGCGGTAGCCCCGCTCCCCCACCAGGGTCTGGTAGCCCTCGGGCAGGGCGGCGATGTGCTCGTGGATGTGGGCGGCGCGGGCGGCGGCCTCAAGGTCCTCCTGGCTGGCCTCGGGGTGGGCGAAGCGCAGGTTGTCGGCCACCGAGGCGTGGAAGAGGTACGTCTCCTGGGCGACCACCCCGACGGTGCGGGCCAGGGTGTCGAAGTCCAGTCGCCGTACGTCGACGTCGTCCAGGGTGACCCGGCCGGAGGTGACGTCGTACAGCCGGGGCACCAGGTAGCCCAGGGTCGTCTTACCGGATCCGGTGGCTCCGACCACCGCGAGGTGGCCGCCGGCGGGGATGGTCAGGTCGACCTCCTCCAGGGCCCAGGCGCCGTCGGGCTCGTACCGGAAGCTGACCCGCTCCATACGGACCTCTCCCCGGGGCGCGGGCAGTGGCACCGGACGGGCCGGCTCGGCGATGTCGACCGGCAGGTCCAGGTAGTCGAAGATCCGTCGGAACAGGGCGAGGGACGCCTGGATGTCGACGCCGGTGGTCAGCAGGGAGGTGCTGGGGCGCAGCAGGGTCTGTTGCAGGGTGACGAAGGCGACCAGGGTGCCCAGGGAGAGGCGTGGACCGCCCAGCGCCGGCAGCAGTCCGGCCGACCAGTACAGCAGGGCCGGCAGGGCGGCCATCACGATGCCGACGGTGGCCAGTCGCCAGCGGCCGGCCATGCTGGAGCGGACCTCCAGGGTGGCGAGCCGGGTGGACTCCTCGCTGAACTCCCGGGTGAGGGAGTCGCCGCGTCCCAGGGTGCGGCCCAGCAGTACGCCGCTGACCGACAGGGACTCGGTGACCAGCGCGGACATGGCCGCCATCTGCTTCTGCCGCTGGGCGGTGATCCGTTGGCGTTCCCGGCCCACCCGGCGGCTGATGGCCACGAAGGCCGGCAGCAACAGCAGGGACACCAGGGTGAGCCTCCAGTCGAGGGCGAGCATGGCCACCACGGTGGCGATCACGCTGGTGCTGTTGGAGACCAGGGAGGTGGCGGTGGAGGTGACGGTGGCCTGCATGGCGCCGATGTCGTTGGCGATGCGGGACTGGACCTCGCCGGTACGGGTGCGGGTGAAGAAGGCCAGCGACATCTGTTGCAGCTTGGCGTAGACCTCGGTGCGCAGGTCGTGCATCACCCGTTGGCCGACGGTGGTGGACAGCAGGGTCTGGAGTACGCCCAGCACGCTGGTGGTGACGGCGGCGGCGATCATGCCGAGGGCCAGCAGGCTGAGCAGTCCGGTACGGCCCTGGGGGATGGCGACGTCCAGCACCTCGCGCAGCAGGAACGGCGAGGCCACCCCGACCAGCGAGGCGAGCACGACCAGCACCCCCACCAGGGCGAGGCGGCCCCGGTAGGGGCGGAAGAGGCTCAGGACGCGTCGCAGGGGCACCGGGGTGGACGGCTCGGACCCGGTGGCGGGTTCTGGACGCGTGGGACCTACGGGACGTGCGGGGTGCTCAGGTTGCTCGGGCGGCTCGGGTTGCTCGGTGGCCTGCGACGACAAGGAACTCCTCGGTGGGGCGGCGGTCGCTCCCCAGCGTAGGCGCCGTGGGGCCGGTCCCCCGGCCAAGGCCACCGGGGACCCCGCCCCTCCCGGCCCTCCCGGCACCCCGGCTCCCCGGACAACAGCGGCGTCGGGAACGGCGCCGGCCACCCACGACCACCCCGAGCCGCCCACCCACGGGCCCCGCGAGGCCGCGAGTCGGGGCGACGTCCCTGCGGGGGCCGTCGGGTGGCTGACGGATGCCGACGGGGCCGCCAGGTCGTCGGCCCCGCACGCGGTACGCCCCCCGGGCGGGCCCTGGTAACGGGCCGCCCGGGGGCGTGGGCGCGGGAGCGCGGGGTCAGGCCTTGGCGCCGGCGTGCAGGGCGAGGACGCCCTTGGCTCCGAGGGTGGCGCTGACGGTGCCGTCGTCGTTCACCTGGACGGTGTTGCCCTCGCAGTTGTCCGGTGCCGCCTTGGCGACGTTGCAGTAGGTGCCGGCGGGCAGCGAGGTGGTCCAGGTCTCGCTGAGGTCGCCGTCGCCTCCGTTGAGGGCGACGAAGCCCTGGTCGCCCCGGCTGAAGGCGAGGGCGTCGCCTCCGTTGTCCCACCAGTCGCCGAGTTCCGCGTCCCCGACCTGGTTGCGGAAGCCGACCATGCCGGTGACCGGCTGCTGGGCGTGGTAGCGGGTGAAGCCGTCGGTGCCGCTGGGCGGTCCGGCGTCCTTGTCCGACCACTCGTAGCCGGAGTAGACGTTGGGCGAACCGTAGGGGTGGGCCAGCAGGAAGGCGTTGGCCAGGGTGTAGGTGTCGCCGTCCTTGTAGGTGAGGGTGGAGCCGTTGCGTTCGGTGTCCCAGTTGTCCACGAACGTACGGGCCTTGGAGCCGTCCAGCTTGCCGTCGGCGATGTTCGCCAGGGACGCCAGGTCGCCGCCCTGGAGGGCGCTCTTGAGGTGGGTGCCGTAGCGGAACTCGTCGACGTCGCCGACCCCGGTGTACTCGTCGGGCTCCACGGCCTCGCCCTCGCCGTGGATGACCTCGCTGACCCAGAAGCCCGGGTCGGACATCTTGCCCTTGATGGCGGCGACGTCCTCGGCGGCCATGTGCTTGGCGGCGTCGATGCGGAAGCCGTCCACGCCCAGGGAGCGGAGGTCGTCGAGGTAGCCGGCGATGGTGCCGCGCACCTTGTCGCTGCCGGTGTCCAGGTCGGCCAGACCGACCAGTTCGCAGTTCTGTACGTCGTCGCGGTTGCCGTAGTCGCTGATGTCCTTCCGGCAGCCGTGGAAGTCGCCGTCCTCGAAGGTGTCGGGGTAGGCGTACTTCTGGTACTCGGTGCCGCCGGTGCCGGTGCCCGAGCCGGAGGACATGTGGTTGATCACCGCGTCGGCGATGACCTTCACCCCGGCCTGGTGGCACTTGTCGACCATGCCGGCGAAGGCGTCACGGTCGCCGAGCCGTCCGGCGATCTTGTAGCTGACCGGCTGGTAGGAGGTCCACCACTGGTCGCCGGCGATGTGCTCGGTGGCCGGTGAGACCTCGACGTAGCCGTAGCCGGCCGGGCCCAGGTCGTTGGCGCACGCCTCGGCCACGTCGGCGTACTTCCACTCGAAGAGGGTGGCGGTCACGGTCTTGTCCCCGCCCGGTGCGCGCCCGTCGGCGGGTGCGGCGCCCGAGGGGAAGGGGGCGAGGGCGAGGAGTCCCGTGGCGGCGAGTACGCCGGCCAGGGTGGCGCCCAGCAGGCGGCGCCTCGGCTTGGGAGTTCCCATCTTCTGCGGCTCCTTGGGGGGTTGGGACACCGGTATGTGCCCACCAGGTCAGCCACGCGTTCCAACCGCCGTGGGTGGGCGGCCCGTTGGGGTCGCCGGGCGGAACGGCCACCCGAGGGGTGGGGTTCCGTGCGGGAGCCTGCCCGGGGGGCCGTGGGTCCGTCAAGGGATCGCGCAAGCTTTTCCATCTCTTGCGGAAATTTCTTGCCGGCCACGAAAGTCCAAACACCCGGCGCCGAAAGTCCATGGAGGGCGCATTGTCAGCCCCCGGTACGGACAGCAGGCTCCTGCCAGAAGTCCCCTTCCCACCGCCCGACTTCTTGGAGGAGCAGTGAACGACCAGGGTTTCTCACGCCGTACCGTGCTGCGGGGCGCGGGCGCGACCGGCGCCGGTCTGGGGGTGGGCGCGCTGGGCACCGGCGCCGCCCACGCCGCGACGCCCTCCGGGCCCGACAGTGCGCAGACCCCGCCCCGTAAGGGCCGCACCATGGTGAACGTGCCCTTCGAGGAGCGGCGGACACTGCGCGTCGGCGTCATCGGCCTGGGCCAGCGGGGCGGCGAGATGATGCTGCCCATCTTCCTCACCCTCGAAGGGGTGCGGGTGGTGGCGCTGTGCGACACGGTGAAGGAGAAGACCGAGAAGGCCGCGAAGAAGGTGACCGACGCCGGCCAGCCCCGGCCGGCCCTCTACTCCGGCGGCGAACGGGAGTACCGCCGGCTCTGCGCGCGCGGCGACCTGGACCTGGTCTACGTGGCCACCCCCTGGGAGTACCACTTCCCGATGGCCAGGGCGGCGATGCTGGGCGGGGCGCACGTCGGGGTGGAGTGCCCGATGGCGATGACCGTACGGGACCTGTGGGCGCTGGTGGACCTGTCGGAGCGGACCCGGCGGCACTGTATGCAGTTGGAGAACTGCGCCTACGGCAGGAACGAGACCCGGGTGCTGCGGATGGCCCACGAGGGCCTGTTCGGGCAGCTGTTGCACTCGGCCGGCGCCTACCTGCACGACCTGCGGGAGCTGATGTTCGACCCGGACTACTACGAGGGCCCCTGGCGCCGTAAGTGGCACACCCGGCTGCTGGGCGACCTCTACCCCAACCACGGGTTCGGGCCGGCGGCCAACTACATGGACGTCAACCGGGGCGACCGGGCCGTCAGCATCACCACCGTGGGCTCGCCCTCGGTGAGCCTGGCGGAGTACCGGGAGGCCAACATCCCCCGGGACGACCCCAGTTGGAAGGAGCGCTACGTCCAGAGCGACATGGCCATCAGCCTGGTGCGCACCGCCAAGGGCCGGGTGATCCGGCTGGAGCACTCGGTGACCACCCCGCACCCGTACAGCAGGCTGAACATCCTGGGCGGCAGCAAGGGGGTGTTCGAGGACTACCCCCCGCGCGTCTACCTGGAGCCGGACCGGGACGACGACCAGTGGGGCGACTTCGACGACTACGCGAAGTGGGACCACTGGCTGTGGAAGGACAACCCCAAGCCCCCCGGTGGCCACGACGGCATGGACTACATCATGCTGCTGCGGCTGGTGCAGTGCATGAGGCTCGGCCTGGTACCGGACCTGGACGTGTACGACGGCGCGGTGTGGTCCTCCCCGGTACCGCTGAGCCACGACTCGGTGCGGTCCCACGGCACCCCGCAGGAGATACCGGACTTCACCCGGGGTGAGTGGCGCCGCAAGCGGCCGGGGATCGACTCCGAGAAGCCCACCGGTTCCTGACCTCCCGTCACCGGGCTTGTGGGGATTCGGTGCGTGAGCGACGCATCCGCTCCCGACTCCCGCGCACCGACGGCAGGATGGGCCCATGAGTCCACGGTCACTCGGCGGTCTGAGGGCGCTGGCCGCCCTCGCCGGCATCTGTCTGAGCGCCGCGATCGGCGTCCTGCTGACCCTCGGGCCGGAGGTGGCGCTCGTACCGGCGGTCCTGGGCGTCATCTTCGCCCTGGTCACGGTGGTCTGGTGGCGCCGGGAACGGCCCCGGCGCCGCCGGTTCCCCCGGAACCCCGGGAGCCCCCGGTGAACCACGAGCCGGAGCCGGAGGCCACCGGGGACCTGTGGGAGGTGTACGGCCGTCCCCGCCCCGACCCCGGCGCCCGGCTGCGGCACTTCCCGGTACGCCGCCCGTACTTCACCACCGGCATGGGGGTCGTCGTCACCCTGCTGTGTGGGCTGGGCGTCTGGATCCTGGTCGAGGTCTCCACCCGGGACGCCTGGCCGGTGGCCGTGGCCCTGGCCCTGCTCCCGGTGGCGGTAGTGCTGGTGGGGCGCGGCCTGTACGTACGGCTGGTGCCCCCGGACGAGGGCCCGTCCAGCTACGCGGTCTGCGAGGAGGGGCTGGTCTGGGAGGACGCCCACTCCCGGCTGGTGGTCCACTGGGACGAGGTCCTCGCGGTACGGCACCGCCCCACCGCCGTCGAGGAGTGGGGCACCTTCACCGTGACCCACTCCGAGTACCTGGAACTCGCGCTGGAGGGCAGCCCGGAACCGCTGGTCGTGGTGGGCGTACCCCGGCAGGACCGGCTCACCGCCCTGGTCGTCCAGCACACCCTGGGGCGGATCGTCGACCGGCTGGCCGAGGACTTCACGCGGGCCGGCGCACTGCGCCTGGGCGAACTGTCGCTCACCGAGGAGGGCGTACGCGGGGCCGACGGCACCCTGCTCGCCTGGTCCCCCGACTGGCGGCTCAGCCAACGGCTGCGACCGGCGGGGGCCGAGCTGAGGATCCGTGGCCGGGAGGGCGGGATACGGGGGCAGGTGCCCCAACTGGCCGTGGCCAGGGCCCTGTTGACCCGGCTGGCGCGGCGGCCGACGGTCTGAGCGGTCAGGCCCGCAGGGCCGCCCGGTCCCCCATCACCACCACCGGGTGCTGGTCGGGGTCGAGGGTGCGCAGCAGCTCCCGCATCCCGGAACGGGAGATGCTCACACAGCCCGAGGTGCCGCTGCCGTGGTCCAGGTGCAGCCAGATGCTGCCGCCCTTGGACTGCCCCTGTGGGCGGGTGGGGTCCAGGGGGCTGGTGCCCCGCACCCGGTTGTAGTCGATGGCGATCACGTGGTCGAAGTCGTTCCGCTTGCTCTTGCCCCAGTAGGAGGGCGGTGTGAAGGAGACGCTCTGACGGTAGGGCAGCTTGGCGCCCGGGTCGGGCTTCAGGCCCCCGGCGTCGCTGACCGTGTAGACCCCGATGGGGCTGCGCTTGTCGTTCTCCCGGTGGTGGAAGGTCCAGCCGCGTTTGCCGTTGTGGCCCGACCAGTGCCGGGTCTCCTTCCACTGGTCACCGCGCTTGACGTACAGCCTCACCTGGGCCTTGGCCGAGTCGCGGCCCGCGCCGTAGACCGCGAGCACCTGGCGGGAGCGCTCGGGCACCTTCCGCTGGAGGCGTTCCCCCACTCCGGGGAGTCCGCCCTTCTCGGCGTCCGCCGACCGCCCCGCGTGGGGGGCCTTCTTGGCCTGGGGGGAGTCGGCGTCATCGGAGTTCCCGGAGCCGCAGCCCGACAGCGGCAGGGCGAGGGCGAGGGCGGCGACCGGCACGGTCCAGCGGGATATCGGGCGCTTGCGCATGTTCGCCATGGTCGCACCCCTGGGCGGGTGGCGCCCACGAACGGCCGGAAACCGCCCCGGGTCAGAACAGTATGCCGGTGGCCAGCAGCGCGCCGGCCCCTCCGAGGAGCATGAACAGCGGCATCAGCACCTTCAGCTCCACCCAGCTCCCGGCCCGGAACCGCATGAAGCGCGGGGTGCCCAGCGGGTACCAGCGCTTGCCGTTGATCTGTATCGGCCACAGCACCGGGCAGCCGGAGATGGTGATGGCGTCTCCCAGGTCGTGTACCAGGGCGCCCAGCACGATGGGCAGGCCCAGCCACAGGTACTCCTGCCCGGGGTCGGTGAACAGCCAGTTGGCGCCGTTGCCGGGCTGGTCCAGGATGCCGGTGAGTATCCAGGCCGCGGCGGCCCCCAGCAGCCACACCAGTACGTCGGAGGAGACCCGGGCCGCCCGCCACAGCAGCCCCTCCACGGCCAGCACCATGTGGACGAACAGGATGCCCAGCACCGCCCAGTGCCCGCCGAAGACGGCCAGGGCCGAGAAACCCGCGCCGATGGCCACCGCCCACACCCAGGTGTGGGTCAGGGTGCGGTGACCGCCGGAGCGGCGGGAGTCGGCGGGAGCCTTGGTGGCCCGGTACACCGCCGAGGACAGGGCGTCGACCACTCCGCACAGCACCTTGCTGAAGGGGCCGAAGGCCCGGGAGATGGTGGCCGACCGGTGGTCCAGGTCGGGGGCCAGCGCGGCGCCCGAGCAGATCAGGGCGCCGGCCACCAGGACCGGCCAGGGCATGGGGTGGTCCAGGGCCTGGGCGGCGGCGCCGACGCCCAGCCAGGCCATGGCACCGGAGAGTGAGTGTGCAGGTCCCATCATCGTCGCTGCCCGCCCCCTGGGTCTCGCGTGGTACGGCGGGCGAGCCGCCAACTGGCGCCGTCCGTCGAGTCGTTGGCGACACAGGTTAGCCGCTGGCGATCTTCCGTCCGACGCCGGTTCCCCTTCACCGTTGCCTGACAGGCAGTATGGGGGGCGTGACTTCGACCCCCCTGATCGACCAGCTGCCCTCCGACGCCGACCCCGACGCCCTGTTCGACGTCTTCTCCTCGTGGACCCAGGAGCGGGGCATCACGCTGTACCCGGCGCAGGAGGAGGCGCTGATCGAGGTGGTGTCCGGGGCGAACGTCATCCTGTCCACGCCCACCGGCTCGGGCAAGAGTCTGGTGGCCGCCGGGGCCCACTTCGCCGCCCTGGCCAGGAACGAGGTCACCTTCTACACCGCGCCGATCAAGGCGCTGGTGTCGGAGAAGTTCTTCGACCTGTGCAAGCTGTTCGGCACCGAGAACGTCGGGATGCTGACCGGCGACGCCTCGGTCAACCCCGACGCTCCGGTGATCTGTTGTACGGCCGAGGTGCTGGCCTCGATCGCGCTGCGGGACGGGCGGGACGCGGACGTCGGCCAGGTGGTGATGGACGAGTTCCACTTCTACGCCGAACCGGACCGTGGCTGGGCCTGGCAGATCCCGCTGCTGGAGCTGCCCCAGGCGCAGTTCGTCCTGATGTCGGCGACCCTGGGCGACGTCACCCGCTTCGAGGAGGACCTGAGACGCCGTACCGGGCGGGACACCGCCGTGGTGCGCTCGGCCACCCGGCCGGTGCCGCTGAGCTACGAGTACCGCACCACCCCGCTGACCGAGACGCTCACCGAGCTGCTGGAGACCCACCAGGCGCCGGTCTACATCGTGCACTTCACCCAGGCGCAGGCGGTGGAGCGGGCTCAGGCGCTCACCAGCATCAACATGTGCACCCGGGCCGAGAAGGACGAGATCGCCCAGCTGATCGGCGACTTCCGGTTCACCACCCGGTTCGGCCGCAACCTCTCCCGCTATGTGCGGCACGGCATCGGGGTGCACCACGCCGGGATGCTGCCCAAGTACCGGCGGCTGGTCGAACGGCTGGCCCAGGCGGGGCTGTTGAAGGTCATCTGCGGCACCGACACCCTGGGGGTGGGAGTCAACGTCCCCATCCGCACCGTGCTGTTCACCGCCCTCACCAAGTACGACGGCACCCGGGTGCGCACCCTGCGGGCGCGGGAGTTCCACCAGATCGCCGGCCGGGCCGGCCGGGCCGGCTTCGACACCTCCGGCTTCGTGGTGGCGCAGGCGCCCGAGCACGTGGTGGAGAACGAGAAGGCGCTGGCGAAGGCCGGGGACGACCCCAAGAAGCGGCGCAAGGTGGTGCGGAAGAAGGCCCCCGAGGGGTTCGTCAGCTGGGGCCAGAACACCTTCGAGAAGCTGATCGCCTCCGACCCGGAGCCCCTCACCTCGCGGTTCCGGGTCACCCACGCCATGCTGCTGTCGGTGATCGCGCGGCCGGGGGACGCCTTCACCGCGATGCGCAAGCTGCTGGAGGACAACCACGAGGACCGCCGCGCCCAACTCCGGCACATCCGCCGGGCGATCGCCATCTACCGCTCCCTGCTGGACGGCGGGGTGGTGGAGCGGCTGGACACCCCGGACGCGGAGGGCCGGAGCGTACGGCTGACGGTGGACCTGCAACAGGACTTCGCGCTCAACCAGCCGCTGTCCACCTTCGCCCTGGCCGCGTTCGACCTGCTGGACCCCGAGTCCCCCTCGTACGCCCTGGACATGGTCTCGGTGGTCGAGTCGACCCTGGACGACCCCCGCCAGATCCTGGCCGCGCAGGCCAACAAGGCCAAGGGCGAGGCGGTCGCCGAGATGAAGGCCGACGGGGTGGAGTACGAGGAGCGGATGGAGCGGCTGATGGACATCACCCATCCCCAGCCGTTGGAGGAGCTGCTGTTCCACGCCTACGGGCTGTACCGCAAGTCGCACCCGTGGGTGGGCGACCATCCGCTGTCACCGAAGTCGGTGGTCCGCGACATGTACGAACGGGCCATGACCTTCGGGGAGTTCGTCTCCCACTACGAGCTGGCCCGCACCGAGGGCATCGTGCTGCGCTACCTGGCCAGCGCCTACAAGGCCCTGGAGCACACCGTCCCGGACGAGCGGAAGTCGGAGGACTTCGAGGACATCGTGGCCTGGCTGGGCGAACTGGTGCGCCAGGTCGACTCCAGCCTGCTGGACGAGTGGGAGCAGTTGGCGCACCCCGAGGAGGACCAGGAGGACGCCCAGGACCAGCCGGCCGCCGAGCGGGTGCGCCCGGTCACCGCCAACGCCCGCGCCTTCCGGGTGCTGGTGCGCAACGCGATGTTCCGCCGGGTGGAGCTGGCGGCCTGGGACCGGCTGGCCGAACTCGGGGAGCTGGACGGGGAGTCCGGCTGGGACCGGGGCCGCTGGGCTGAGGCGATGGACGCCTACTGGGAGGAGTACGACGACCTGGGCACCGGCCCCGAGGCCCGGGGGCCGAAGCTGCTGCGGATCGAGGAACTGCCCGAGGACGGGCTGTGGCGGGTCCGGCAGACCTTCGCCGACCCCCGGGGCGACCACGACTGGGGCATCTCGGCCGAGGTGGACCTCACCGCCTCGGACGCCGAGGGCCGGGCGGTGCTCAAGGTCACCGACGTGGGCACGCTGTGACACACCCGCTCCCCGGGGCACGGCGGAGGCCGTGCCCCGGGGAGCGGAACGGTGGTGGGGGGGGCGGCCCCTCAGGCGCCCTGTCGGGCGGCCAGCCCCAGGTGTTCGCCGACCCGGTTGACCATCAGCGTCATCTCGTAGGCGACCTGGCCGATGTCGGCGTCGGGTCCGGTGAGCACGCACAGACAGCTGCCGTGTCCGGCCGAGGTCACGAACAGGACGCCCTCGTCGTACTCGATCATGGTCTGGCGCACGTCGCCGACGCGGAAGTGCGTCCCCGATCCCTTGGCCAGGCTGTGCAGCCCGGAGGCCACCGCGGCCAGGTGTTCCGCGTCCTGCCGTTCGAGTCCCTGGCAGGCTCCGGTCACCAGTCCATCGGTGGACAACACCAGCGCGTAACGGATGTACGTGATCCGTTGCGTCAGGTCATCCAGCAGCCAGTCCAGACGACTACTCAGCGCCATCCCCGTCCCCCTTCGTCCTTGGCGGGTGCGGAGCCAGCCTTACCCACGACCGACCCGGGGGCAACCATCCGCCCAGCGATAGCGAAGGGGTATCTGCTTCCGTCCTCCCGAAAGGGTCCCGGCGGGAACGAAGAACGACCGAAAGGTCATGGGTGCCCTGGCGTGAATACCCCCCTCCTCTCCTCACCGTGAGCGAGCGCTCACGGTTCGCCACCGTCCGCCGAGATCGCACGGACGGGGTGGAACGGGCCCGAAGAGGCGGCTGGGACCACGGGGGCAGAGGGAAACGATCACGCCACGGGCACGTCGAGAAGCCCGTCCGGCCCGCCCCCTCGAAGGGGTCGGGCCGGACGGCATCCACGCAGGTTCCGTGGAGCGGGGTCTGTCGGTCAGGGGGCACTCGCCTCGGGGCTCAGCGCCCCAACTCCCGGCGGCTGACCCGACGGAAGCGACGGCGCTGGCTGGGGTCGAGGGTGAAGTAGGCGACGACGGGCACTCCCACGATCACCAGTACGGCGATCCAGAAGGACGTCAGCCACCACAGGAGCAGGCCCACGGCCACGCCTCCGACGGCGATCTTTCCTCTGTTGGTCATCTGTCCAGCCTCCTTGGCGCGGCCGATACGGCCATTCACTGGGTGAAACGCGGTGGCCGCCTCCACGGTTCCTGGGCCCGGCCCACGCCCGACCCGTCACCTCCAGCGTAGGGCGGAGGCGCTGGGAAGCACCGTTTGGGGATCGCCCGGGGGTGCAGTACCCTCGGCGACCCTCACTAGTCAAATTTGAGGTGCCCCGGGAACAGGGGCCACTTCGCCCCCGTATCCCGTGGAGGAACCCTGCTCCGCCGACCCGCCGTCTTCCTGCCGGCCGACCCACCACGGCACTCCACCCTCACCTTCTGGCAACCGCCCCACGACCCCTCGGCCGTCGACCACCCCTCGGACACCCCGCTCACCGTGGTACTCCCGGACGACCCCACCGCACCGCGACAGGTCGAGCACCACACCGTGGCCGCCCGCCACCTCCCCCTCGCCGAGGCTCTGCCCCTGCTGACCCGGGCCCGTACCGCCGCCGACACCCACCCGGCCACCGCGTTCTGGGGAGCCGCCACCCTGCTCGCCCTCCAACTGGCCGCCCGGGGCCGGCTGTTGCCCCGACTGACCCCGACCGACCAGGACAGCTGGGGCGTCGGCCCCCTCGGGGCGGACGACCGGGGCCGCCTGGACGAGCTGGCCCGCTCCATGCCCACCCACGCCCGCGCGGTCCCCCTGGAGGGGCAGCGGGGTGACGGCCCCCCACGGCTGCCGGACGCCGGCTGGCTGCTGTCCGCCTTCGTGGACGCGGTGGCCGACGGGCTGCCCCGCACCCCCGCCGCCGGCCGGGCCGCCGGACACCCCGAGTTCACCTCCGCCCCCACCCGAACCGTGTCCCGCCACCGGGCCTGGACACAGCAGGTGGCCCATTCCCGGGACTCGGGGGTACGGCTGTCCCTGCGGGTCGAGCTGGACCCGGCCGAGCAGGCGGTACGCGTTCCCCTGGTACCGCAGGTCCACAGCCTGGACGATCCCCGGCTGATCGCCGACGCCGCCGACCTGTGGCGGCACCCACCCGAGGGCTTCGGCCCCGCCGCCCGTACCCAGACCCTGCTGGCCCTGCGTCGGGCCGCCGCGGCCTGGCCCCCGCTGGAAGCGCTGCTACGCCGCGCCGTACCGGACTGCCTGGAGCTGGAGGAGCCCGAACTCGCCGCCCTGCTCGGGGAGGAGGTCGCCGCCCGGCTGCGGACCGCCGGGGTCGAGGTGCTCTGGCCCCGCCAGTTCGCCCGGGGCCTGACCACCCGGGGAGTCCTGGCCCCCGAGGACGACCAGGAGCAGCCGGACGGCCCCCGGCCGTTCGCCCTCGGTCTGGACGCGGTCCTCCGGTTCCGGTGGCGGTTCGCCCTGGGCGGGGCGGAGCTGAGCCCCGAGGAGCTGGACCGGCTCGCCGAGGCCGGCCGGCCCCTGGTCCGGCTCCGCGACGAGTGGGTGCTCGTCGACCCCGAGGCCCTCCGACGGGCCCGTCAGCGGGTGGACCAGCGGCTCACCCTGCGGGACGCCCTCGGGGTGGCGCTCACCGGCACCCTGGCCACCGAACCGGGGAAGAACGACGACCCGTCGGACCAGGCACCCGTCCCGGTCACCGCCCAGGGCTGGCTGGAAGGACTACGGGAACAGCTGGCCGACCCCGAGGGCGGCGAACCACCGCCCGTGCCCGAGGAGTTGCGCGCCACCCTGCGGGACTACCAGCGACGCGGGGTGGGCTGGCTGCACCGGATGACCTCCTGGGGCCTGGGCGCCTGCCTGGCCGACGACATGGGCCTGGGCAAGACGGTCACCCTGATCGCCCTGCACCTGACACGGAAGGCCGAGGGCCACACCGCCCCCACCCTGGTGGTCTGCCCGGCCTCCCTGCTGGGCAACTGGGAACGGGAGATCGCCCGGTTCGCGCCCGGCACCCCGGTCCGCCGCTTCCACCAACAGGCCCGGGACCTGGACGGGTTGGGCGAGGGCGCCTTCGTACTGACCACCTACGGCACCCTGCGGGTGGACCGGGAGCGGCTCGCCGCGACCCGGTGGGGCATGGTCGTGGCCGACGAGGCCCAGCACGCCAAGAACCCCCGCTCGGCCACCGCCCGGGCGCTGCGCGCGCTGCCCACCGACGCCCGGGTGGCGCTCACCGGCACCCCGGTGGAGAACAACCTCTCCGAACTGTGGGCCCTCGTCGACTGGGCCACCCCCGGCGTCTGGGGCTCGCTGGCCGCCTTCCGGGCCCGGCACGCCGACCCGGTCGAGGCCGGCGACCCGGAGGCCGCCCAACGGCTGGCCCGGTTGACCCGTCCGTTCGTCCTCCGCCGCCGCAAGTCCGACCCCGGGGTGGCCCCCGAGCTGCCGCCGAAGACCCTCACCGACCGCGCGGTCTCACTCACCGTGGAACAGACCGGGCTGTACGAGGCGGTGGTACGGGAGCTGATGGGCCGCATCCAGGACAGTGGCGGACTGGCCCGACGGGGGCTGGTGGTCAAACTGCTGACCGCGCTCAAGCAGGTCTGCAACCACCCCGCGCAGTACCTGGCCGAGACCGAGCCGGTACTGGAGGGACGTTCGGGCAAGTTGGAGCTGCTGGACGAACTGCTGGACACCCTCCTCGCGGAGGAGGCCGGGGTGCTGGTGTTCACCCAGTACGTGGCCATGGGCCGGCTGCTCGCACTCCACCTGGGCCGACGCGGCATCCCGGTGCGGTTCCTGCACGGCTCCACCCCGGTCGCCGAACGGGACCGGATGGTGCGGGAGTTCCAGGAGCACCCCGAGGCGGGCGGGGCGCCCCCGGTGTTCCTGCTGTCCCTCCGGGCGGCGGGCACCGGGCTCAACCTCACCCGGGCGAGCCATGTCGTGCACTACGACCGCTGGTGGAACCCCGCCGTGGAGGACCAGGCCACCGACCGCGCCCACCGCATCGGCCAACAGCGCCCGGTCCAGGTCCACCGGCTGATCGCCGAGGGCACCGTGGAGGACCGGATCGCCGAACTGCTGCGCCGCAAGGCCGAGTTGGCCGACTCGGTGCTGGGCGCCGGGGACGCCGCGCTCACCGAACTGTCGGACGAGGAACTGGCCGACCTGGTACGGCTGGGTCAGGAGGTGCCCGCGTGACCGGAGGACCCTCCCCCGCGCGGGAGCTGACGTTCGCCCCACCACCCCCGCCCCGGGGCCGGGCCTTCGCCCACAGCTGGTGGGCCAGGGGCTGGGTCGCCGCCCTGGAGGAGAGCAGCCTCGACCAGGCGGCGCTGCGGTCGGGGCGGAGTCGTGCCCGGGCCGGTTCGGTCGGGGCGGTGACGGTACGCCCCGGCAGGGCCACCGCCGTGGTACGGGACCGCGACGGCTCCGCGCACCGGGCCGACCTGCTGCTGCCGGTGCTGACGGCCGACCACCAGGCGCGGCTGCGGTCGGTGGTGGCCGGCGAGGCGGGGCATCTGGCCGCCCTGTTGGACGGTGAGCTGCCCGACGCGCTGGCGGAGGACGCCCTCGCGGCCGGGGTGGAACTGCTGCCGGGGGTCGGGGAGTTGGAGCCGGAGTGCGGTTGCGGCGGCTGGGACCACTGCGCCCACACCACCGCCCTGGGGTACCAGCTGGCCCGGGCGTTGGACGGGGAACCCCTGGCGCTGTTGCTGCTGCGGGGGCTCACCGAGGAACGGTTGCGGCACCTGGCGGACGAGGACGGGATCGACGGCGCGGAACGGCCGGACGGTCCGCCGGGCCAACTCGCCCTGGAGGCCTACCGCCTCACCCCGGCACCACTGCCGCCCCCGCCGGAGGTGGAGGAGGCACCACACCCGGTGTCGCTGTACGCCGAGACGGAACCGGACGGACTGGACGTGGCCGCCCTGGAGTTCCTGGCCCGGGCGGCGTCGGTGCGGGCCGGGCGGCTGCTGCGGGCGGCGTTGGCGGGCGACTGGGCCGAGCGGGGCCCGGGGGACGAGGACCGTGACCGCGCCCGGCTGTTGGCCCTGGGGCCGCCGCCCCAGGTGGTCACGCGTCTGACCACCGGCTGAACACGGGTGAGGGGGGTGCGGGCCCGTGAAAGGCCCGCACCCCCCTCGTGGTACCGGGAGCGGCCCCTGCACGGGACCGCTCCCGGTCTCATCTCCCGTCACGCGTACGGCGGATGAGGTCGACCCACCGCCCCTCGTACGGGGTGCGGGTCATGGTGCGTCAGGCGTTCTGCTCCAGCAGGGGCAGGTAGCCACCGGAGTGGCCGTTGGCGTTGGGGTGGTACGCCGCCCACACCGGCACGGTGACACTGTGCAGCCAGGAGTCACCGGAGCAGATCTCATGTCCGTCGAAGGTGTCGCGGGTGTCACCGAAGGAGAACCCGTGCGCGGACACACGCGCGGAGGTCACCGAGGCGAGGGCGTCCGAGGCGCTGTTGATGGCCTCACGGGACTTCTCGCTGATGCCCACCGAGCACGAACCGTTCAACTGGTACATGTGGGGGTAACCGAGCACGACGACCTTGGCGTTGGGCGCCTTGGAGCTGATGGCGTCGTAGACCTTGTCGAGCTTGCCCGGCAGGGTGTTGTTGATGTAGTCCTTCGCCTCGGCCACCTTGTCCAGGCAAGCGGACTCGCCCAGGGTGACGCAGGTGGTCATGGCGTTGGCGAACCCGGCGTCGTTACCACCGATGCTGAGGCTCACCAGGCTGGTGTCGCTGTTCAGCGAGCTGACCTGGTTGTTGAGCACATCGTCGGTGACGGCGCCGGAGCAGGCCACGAAGGAGAAGGAGGACGGGGAGTTGGCGCTCGCCCACAGGGCCGGGTAGGCCTTGTTGCTGCGGTGGCAGTCGCCGCTGTCGTCGTCGTAGTCTCCGGCGCCGTTACCGGCGGAGTAGGAGTCACCGAGGGCGACGTAGTTGGCGGCGGCCAGGTCCGAGGACTGGTCGGCAGCCTGGGCGGTACCACTCAGCGTGGCGAGTCCGAGGAAGAGGGCCGCCGCGCCCGCGGCCCATCTGTACGACTTCATCAAGCCTCCGAGGTGGGGGGTGCAAAAAACGTGCAAGACCGTCGTAGCAGCGCAGGGCCCTGCCGAGAAGCTTTCCCGCCCATGGAAAATCTGAACGGCCCGTCCCCCAACTAACGCTTTCCCGGGCATTGTTGGAAGTTTTCGGACGCCGTCCACCATGGTTCGGCGTTCCGCCCACCACTCTTCCGGGGGCCCGGACCCGCGCTCCCGACCGGGTCCGGGGAGAGGCTCAGCTCAACCTGCCGTAGATCTTCGCGCCCTTGCCGGCGGTCAGACTGCAGGTGACGGTCCTGGCGCCCAGGATCACCGCCAGACGCTGCGGATACTGGATCAGGGTGCCGCCGACCTTGCCCGCCGCCTGCCTCCGCGCGGCCCGGTCCAGGTGCGACTTGCACAGGGACTTGGCCTTCTTGGTGATCGCGCTGTCGGTCGTCACGTCCTTGGGCAGCTTGCCCTGGTAGACGACCTCGGCGTCGTGGCCCGAACCACAGGAGGCCTTGCGGCCCTGCCCCTCCTTCGAGGTCACCAGGTTGAAGCAGTCGCCCTCTTCCATCTGGAAGTGTTGGCGGGCCCCGTCCGTGGGTGTGGGGGCGATCTCCTCGTAGTCCCGGGAGGGTTCGTCGCTGGGCTCGTCGTCGAACGGGTCCTCGCTCTCGTAGGGGCTCTCCGACTCGGTGTCGGTGGGCTCCGGTTCGAAGGAGGAGCTGGAGGAGTCGGGAGAGGACGAGGAGTTGGCGACGTCCTTCTTGCCGTCGTCCCCACGGAAGGCCATCACTCCCCCGACGGCCAGCGCGACGACGACCACCGACGCCACGACGGTGGCGATCACCACCTTGCCCTTGCCGCCGCCGGAAGGGGGCGGCGGCGGGGGCCAGTTGCCGCCTCCGCCACTGCCGGGAGGGCCGAAGCCACCACTTCCGGGCGGCCCGAAGCCGCCGCCGGAGGGGCCGGGCGGCTGGCCAGGGCCGAAGCCGCCGGGCCCGGGTGCGCCGCCCGGAGGGGGCTGGGGCACGCCGTAACCGCCAGGGGATGGAGGACCGCCCTGGTAGGGCGGCTGTGCGGGCGGGCCGGCGGGCGGCGGTGGGATCGACATACGGCAACTGTGTCACGGGCTACTGACACTCGGCGACAGTCTTTTCCTCGCGGTGCCCTGGCACTCCTCTCAGGTGAAGTGGCGGGGGCGGCTGGGCCGTTGGGCCGGTGGACGACGTCCGTGGTACGGCACCGGGCGGGCCGTGGTCCCTCGGGTCACCCGACGGGTCCGGTGCCGGACAGTACTCCCGGACGGCGCTCCCGGAGGCGCTCCCGGACGGCACCGCCGGTGTCACCTCTTGATACCGACACCGCCGTAACCGTGGACGCGCTTCAGGTCCTCCTCGGTCGCCGGGGTGCCCTCCGGGCGCCACAGGGGCAGTTGGACCACTCCGGGCTCGACCAGTTCGAAGCCCTCGAAGAAGGAGGAGATCTCCGCGTGATTACGCAGCCGGAGGTTGGCGGTGGACTTCTTGTACGCGTCGGTGGCGTACCGCAGCCCCTCCTCACCGATCACGTCGTGGGTGCCGTGGGTGAGGACCAGCGGGCTGCCGGGGACCAGGTTCTCGGTCAGCGCGGAGATCAGCCCGTGCGGGTCCTCGTCGTCCTGGACGAAGTGCAGCACCGCCACCAGCAGTACGGCCACCGGCTGGCTGAAGTCGATCAGCTCCGTTACGGCGGAGTCCCGCAGGATCGCCTGGGGGTCGCGTACGTCGGCGAGCACGAAGCCGGCGTTGCCGGAGTTGGTGAGCTTGGCCCCGGCGTAGGTGGCCACGATCGGGTCGTTGTCGACGTAGATCACCGTGACGTCGGGGTCCGCCTCCCGGGCCACCTCGTGGGTGTTGGGCGAGGTGGGGATGCCGGTGCCGATGTCGATGATCTGCCGTACACCGCTCTCCACCAGGTGCCGAATGGCGCGGTGGTGGAAGTCGCGGTTGGCTCGGGCGGTGATCCGCACGTCCGGCGAGTGGTTGACCAGTTCGTCGGCGGCGCGTCGGTCCACCTCGTAGTTGTCCATGCCGCCCAGGTAGTAGTCGTACATCCGGGCGGGGTGCGGGGTGTTGGTGTCGATCTGGTCGGGGGTGAAGCCCGCGTCGGACACGGTGTTCTCCAGACTGTTCGGTGGTGCTCACGGTGTGCGCGGGGCGCGCCCGGGCGTGTTCGGGACGGTGGGACGGCGGGAAGAGGGGGGACGGCGGGAAGAGGGGTCAGGTCAGCAGGAAGTCGGCTTCCCCCGCCTTCGCCCCACGGATGAAGGTGGCGATCTCGCCGGGGCTGTAGATCAGCGCGGGCCCGTGGGGGTCCTGTGACTGACGCAGGGCCACCCGGCCGTCCGAGAGCTTGAGCGCCTCCACGCAGCTGCCGCCGTTGCCGCCGCTCCAGGGCTTGTGCCAGCCCTCGTTGCCCAGCTCGCAGGCGGGCATACCGTTGTAGATGCCGTCCATGCTCAGATCTCCTTGCGCATCTCGCTGAGTATGGCCTCGGTCCGGTGCACGGGGGCGGCCTGGGCGCACATGCGGTCCAGGGCCTCCCTGAAGGTCGAGACATCGTCACGCTGGTCGAAGTAGGAGGCGCCCACCAGCGACTCCGAGTAGGCCACGTCGGGCAGCTCCTCCAGGGGGAACCGGAAGATGTGGAACGGCCCGTACATGGCCGGGTGCGGGCCGGCGGCCAGGGGCATCACCTGGAGCCGCACCTGGGTCATGGCGCTGGCCTCGATGAGCCGGTCGATCTGGTCACGCATCACTCCGGGCCCTCCGATGGGGCGGCGGAAGACCGTCTCGTCCATCACCACCCACAGCAGCGGAGGCTTGTCCCTGGTCAGCAGGGCCTGGCGTTCCATGCGCAGGGCGACGCCCCGCTGGATGTCCTCGTCCGAGGCGTGCGGCATCCCCGCGCGGAAGACGGCCCGGGCGTAGTCCTCGGTCTGGAGCAGTCCGGGTACGTAGTGGGGCTCGTAGGCACGGATCTCGTGGGACTCGCCCTCCAGGCTGACGAAGGCGCTGAACCACTCGGGCAGCACGTCGCGGAAGCGGTGCCACCAGCCGGGCTTGTTGGCCTCCTTGGTGAGGGCGAGGAAGGCGCCGACCTCGTCGGGGTCGGTCACCCCGTAGGTGTGGAGCAGCTTCTCCACATAGGGGATGCGCAGGCCGACCTCGGCCTTCTCCATGCGCCGGACCGTGGCGTGGGTGACGTCCAGCGTGCGGGCGGCCTGCTCGTAGGTCAGCCCCGCCTGTTCGCGCAGCTGGTGGAGGCGCTTGCCCAGTACCACGCGCAGAACGGTGGGTGCCTGGGCCGAGGGCCGAGCGTCCGCCACGGTTGTCCTTCCTCTCAACTGCCGTCGCCGGTAAGCATTTTGACATGGGCTGTTAGCGAAGCACAGTCCGTTCAAGCGACTCTGCGAATTGCAGCCTGAACCTTGCCAGGAGTGACCGACACCTCCATAGTGGTGCGGGTGGCTTCCCCCCTAGACGCCCTCGCACGGAAACGCGAGACGAACGGCACCTTCACCAAGGCACTGCGGGACACCTTCCGCCTCCCCGCCGCCGACACCTCCGTCGCGGTCGCCCGGCACCTGGTGGTCAACCGGCTGCGCGAGTGGGAGGTGGCGGCCGACTCCCGCGAGGACGCCGAGCTGATGGTCTCGGAACTGTTCACCAACGCGGTCCGGCACACCGACAGCGAGTCGGTCAGCTGTGAACTGTGGGTGATAGGGCGCCGACTGCGCGTGGAGGTCGCCGACGAGGGGTCCGTCCTCCCCTGTATCCCGATCCCCCGGCAGTCCCCCTGCGAGGGCGACGAGGGCGGTCGGGGACTGATGCTGGTGTCCCTGATGGCCGAGGAGTGGGGCGTACGCGCCCGCGAGCAGGGGCAGGGCCACGCGGTCTGGGCGGAGCTGTCCTGCCGTCGGGGCCTGGACTGAGGCGGGCGCCAAGCACCCCGGGAACGTGACCGGAACCCGTACCGGCTCCCGCACGTTCCCCCACCACGAGGCCGCCCGCACATCCCCGGACCCCGGCGGCCCCGGCGGAACGGAGACGCTGTGAACCGCGATCCGAAAGGCCCGGACCCGGACGACGAGCTGGCCCAGCTGGAGCTGAACGAGGACTTCATCCGCGCGGCCGAGGTGAACGAACCCGCCGCCCGCACCAGGATGCTGAGGGAACGCTGGCGCGACCAGCCACCCGAGCCCCAGCCGTGGCGGGCGGACGAGCCTCCGGCCGGCTGGTTCTTCAGCAAGAGCCGCCGTGAGCGGCGCAAGCGGCGCCGTCGCGGCAAGGACAAGTAGGCCCCTGCCGACAAAGCGGGCCCCTCCCCGGCGCCCCCGACACCCGCCCCGAGTGCTCTCCGGGCGGCAGCACCCTATGAGGAACGGGGGCGCGCCGCCGGGGCGCCGTCGAGCTGCCGTGGGGACCGCCCCGGGGACACCGTGGCGAGGCCATGGAGAGGCCGCCACCAGGGCAGGCGTTATTTGGTCGCAACGTTGTCGGACACGACAGATCAACGCTCCGGTGAAAGGATGCACCCCAGCTCATCGGCACCGCCTGTCCGGTAGTCGAACGGTTCCGTTACTGGAGGCTTCGTGTCCTCGAACAGAAGAATACGCAGGTCAAGTGCCGTCCTGGCCACGGTCGCGGCACTCGGTATGGTCGCCGCCACGGCAGGGTGCTCCAGCACCAAGAGCAGCGGCAAGGGGAACGGGGATGTCGAGCTGGTCTCCAGCGGGAAGCTGAAGACCTGTACCCACCTCCCCTATGAGCCGTTCCAGTTCAAGAAGGGCCAGAAGGTCGTCGGGTTCGACGTGGACCTGGTGGACCTGGTCGCCAAGGAACTCAAGGTCAAGCAGGAGATCGTCGACACTCCCTTCGAGGGGATCGAGTCCGGCGAGGACTTCAACATCAACAAGTGCGACCTGGCCGCCGCGGGGATGACGATCACCCCCGAGCGGAAGAAGAAGTTCGACTTCTCCGACCCGTACTTCGACGCCACCCAGGCCCTGATCACCAAGAAGGGCAAGGACTTCAAGAAGCTGTCCGACCTCAAGGGCAAGAAGCTGGGCGTCCAGCAGGCCACCACCGGCGAGGCCTACGCCAAGAAGAACGCCAAGGGCCTGGAGGTCGTCCAGTTCGAGGACCTGGGTCTGCTGCTGACCGCCGTGAAGAACGGCCAGGTCGCCGCCGGCATCAACGACAACGGCGTCCTGCTGGACTACATCAAGAAGAACGAGGACACCGAGGTCACCGCCGAGTTCGACACCGGCGAGCACTACGGCATCGGCGTCCGCAAGGACAACGACGCCCTGCTGAAGGTGATCAACAAGGCGATCAAGGACGCCAAGTCCAGCGGCGAGTACGACAAGATCTACAAGAAGTGGTTCGGCAAGGCCCCCGAGGAGTCCGGTCAGTGAAGTCCCGCATGTCACCACGCCAGCGGGCACGGGTGATCCGGGGAGTCCAGTACGGCGTACTCGTGGTGGCCGTGGTGGTCGCCGCACTCGTCGCGGACTGGGGAGCCATCCGCAGCGCCTTCTTCGACCTGGAGGTCGCCAGGGCGCAGTTCCCCGAGATCGTCACCACCGCCCTGCTCAACACGGTGATCTACACCGCGCTGGGCTTCGGCTTCGGTCTGGCCCTCGGACTGGTGCTCGCCCTGATGCGGCTGTCGTCGGTGCCCCCGTACCGCTGGCTGTCCATCGGCTTCATCGAGTTCTTCCGTGGTGTGCCGGCCCTGCTGGTGTTCATCGCGCTGGGCTTCGGTGTGCCCACCGCCTTCCAGGTGCAGATCAACCAGTACGCCACGGTGATGCTGGCCCTGGGTCTGGTGGGCGCCGCCTACATCGCCGAGACCATCCGGGCCGGCATCCAGGCGGTGCCCAAGGGACAGATGGAGGCCGCCCGCTCGCTGGGGATGTCACACCCCCGGGCGATGGTGACCATCGTGATCCCGCAGGCGTTCCGTATCGTGCTGCCCCCGCTGACCAACGAGCTGATCCTGCTGACCAAGGACTCCTCGCTGATCTACCTGCTGGGGCTGACCGCCAGCCAGTACGAGCTGGCGAAGTTCGGGCGGGACGCGCTGAACCAGAACCGGAGCCTCACCCCGATCCTGATCGCGGGTCTGCTGTATCTGGTCATCACGCTTCCCCTGGGGCACCTGGTGCGCCGGCTGGAAGCCCGTACCGCGAAGGCCAGGTGAACCGACGATGGCGGAACTCAACAAGAGCGGCGACCTGGCCAAGGACGGGCACGAGCCCCGGCCGACCCGGGCCGCCAAGGACGGGTCGGGCCGGGTGGACCTGCCCGAGGAGGCCATCCAACTCCGGGGCCTGCACAAGGCGTTCGGCGAGCTGGAGGTCCTCAAGGGCATCGACCTGACGGTCCGCCGGGGCGAGGTCGTCTGTGTGATCGGCCCCTCCGGTTCCGGCAAGTCGACGCTGCTGCGCTGCGTCAACCTGCTGGAGGAACCCACCAAGGGACAGGTGGTGGTGGCCGGTACCGAGGTCACCGACCCGGACGTGGACATCGACCGGGTGCGCGAGCACATCGGGATGGTGTTCCAGTCCTTCAACCTCTTCCCGCACCTGACGGTGATGGACAACCTCACCATCGCCCAACGCCGGGTGCTGGGCCGCTCCCGTGAGGAGGCGACCCGTGTCGCCCGCGCCAACCTGGAGCGGGTGGGGCTGTCGGAGAAGGCCGACACCTTCCCGGCGAAGCTCTCCGGCGGGCAGCAGCAGCGGGTGGCCATCGCCCGGGCGCTGTCGATGGAACCGGGGCTGATGCTGTTCGACGAGCCGACCTCCGCGCTCGACCCCGAGCTGGTGGGGGACGTGCTGGCGGTCATGCGCAGCCTCGCCCAGGAGGGGATGACCATGCTGGTGGTCACCCACGAGATGAGCTTCGCCCGCGAGGTCGCCGACCGGGTGGTGTTCATGGACGGCGGAGTCATCGTGGAGGAGGGCCCGCCGGCCCAGGTGATCCAGGACCCGCAGCACGCCCGTACCCGGTCCTTCCTGGCCCGGGTGCTGGACCCGGCCGCCGCGGCGTTGCCGGACGACTGAGGGACCGGCCCGGAGGGCCGGACGTGACGTGGCGGAGGGCCGGTTCCCGTGCGGGGGCCGGCCCTCCGCCACGTACCAGCGAACCCGCCGGCGGTGCTGCCCAGGGCGTAACGGTCACGCCCCAGGGCAGCGGAGGGGGCAGGCTGGGGTCATGACTTCGGTACTGGTACTGGGCGGCACCAACTTCGTGGGAGCCGCCCTGATCGACGAGGCCCTGCGGCGCGACTGGCGGGTGAGCGCCCTGCACCGGGGCAACCGCCCCACCCCCGAGGGGGTGACCGACCTGCTGGGTGACCGCACCACCCCGGAGGGGCTGGCGGCCCTGGGCAACGGCGAGTGGGACCTGGTGGCCGACACCTGGTCGCTGGCGCCCCGGGTGGTGCGGGACAGCGCCCGGGCCCTGGCGGGGCGGGCGGGCCACTACGCCTACGTGTCCAGCTGCTCGGTGTACGGCCTGCCCTGCCCACCCGGACAGGACGAGGGCGGGACGGTGGTCGAGGGCTCCCCGGACGCGGAGGCGGTCGACTACGCCTCGGACAAGCGGGGCGCCGAACTGGCCGTGGCCGAGGCCTTCGGGGAACGGGGCGTGTACGCCCGGGCCGGGCTGATCCTCGGTCCCCGGGAGAACGTGGGCCGGCTGCCGTGGTGGCTGCGCCGGCTCGCCCGGGGCGGAGTGGTGCCCGCCCCCGGCCCCCGGGACCTGCCCCTGCAGTACGTGGACGCCCGGGACCTGGCCGCCTGGACGTGGGACGCCGCCGCCCGGGGGCTCACCGGCCCGTACAACCTGGTCTCCCGACCGGGCCACACCACCATGGGCGAGTTGCTGGACACCGCGCTCGGGGTGACCGGCGACCGGGCCACCCTCCGCTGGGTCAGCCCCGAGCAGGTGGCCCGGGCCGGGGTGGAGCCGTGGAGCCAGCTGCCGATCTGGCTGCCCCCGGGCGAACTGCACGACAGCCTCCAGCGGTTGGACGTGGAACGGGCGCACGCCACCGGTCTGCGCTGCCGCCCGGTGGCGGAGACGGTGGCCGACACCTGGCGGTGGCTCGCCGAGTGGGGGGACGCTCCCCTGGTGGGCCCCCGGGCCGTGCGGCACGGGACGAGCCCGGACCAGGAGCGGAGGTTGCTGGAAGTGGCCGAGGCCGGCGAGTGAGCCCGGCCGGGTGATGAGAGGCTGTGCGCATCCTCGACGGCAAGGAGTGCGTACGGTGTCCGAGCTGATCCCCTCCCTGGCCCCCGGCCATCCCGCCGCCTCCACCGAGGCACTGCGCTTCGGTGAACGCCGGCTGACCCACGGCCAGTTGGCCTCGGCCGCCGGTGGGCTGGCCGCCCGTCTGCGGGGGGCGGAGCGGGTGGCGGTCTGGGCCACCCCCACCCTGGAGACGGCGCTGGCGGTGGTGGCCTGCCTGGTGGCCGGGGTACCGGCGGTTCCGGTCAACCCCCGGGTGGGCGCACGGGAGTTGGAGCACATCGTCGCCGACAGCGCGCCCTCCCTGGTGCTGGCCGCCGAGGGGGACGAACTGCCCGAGGGGCTGGCCGCGCTGCCCCGGGTCACGGTCACCGTTGATTCCGAGGCCGATCCCGGGGGCGAACCGGCGGGCCCCGTACCGGAGCATCCGGCCGAGGCGGCGGCCCTGATCGTCTACACCTCCGGCACCACCGGCCCGCCCAAGGGGGTGCTGCTGCCGCGCCGTGCCGTGGCCAACTGTCTGGACGCGCTGGCGGTGGCCTGGGGCTGGACCGACCAGGACCAACTGGTGCACGCCCTACCGCTGTTCCATGTGCACGGGCTGGTACTGGGCATCCTCGGCCCACTGCGGCACGGGTCCCGGGTGTGGCACCTGGGCCGCTTCTCCCCCGCCGCGGTCGCCGAGGCCCTGTCGGCCGGCGGGACCATGCTGTTCGGGGTGCCGACCATGTACCACCGGCTGGCCGAGGCGGCGGACGAGGAACCGGGGGTGGCCGAGGCACTGCGCCGGGCACGCCTGCTGGTGTCCGGGTCGGCCGCCCTGCCCCGACCGGTGCACCAGCGCATCCAGCGGGCGACCGGGCAGTGGGTGATCGAGCGGTACGGGATGACCGAGACGCTGATGAACACCAGCGTCCGGCTCTCGGGCCCGCACCGCCCCGGCACGGTGGGCACCCCCCTGGACGGGGTGGAGATCCGGCTGGTGGAGGAGGACGGCTCGGTCATCGACTCCTGGGACGGCCGGACCGTCGGCGAGGTGCAGGTGCGCGGCAACCAGCTGTTCACCGGCTACCTCAACCGCCCGGAGACCACCGCCTCCTCCTTCGACGGCGACTGGTTCCGCACCGGCGACATGGGGGTCCGGGACGAGGACGGGCAACTCCGGCTGGTGGGACGCAAGTCCACCGACCTGATCAAGAGCGGCGGCTACAAGATCGGCGCCGGAGAGATCGAGAACGTCCTGCTGGACCACCCCGAGGTGGCCGAGGCGGCGGTGACCGGCGAACCGGACGAGGACCTGGGCGAGCGGATCGTGGCCTGGATCGTGCCCCGGGATCCCGGACAGCCGCCCGGCCAGGAGGAGTTGGCCGACCACGTGGCCAGGGAACTGGCCCCGCACAAGAGGCCGCGCCGGGTACGGCTGCGCGAGGGGCTGCCCCGCAACGACATGGGCAAGGTACTCAAGCGGGAACTGTCGTGAACCCACGCCGCACCGCCCGCGCCTGGCTGGCCGAAGTCGCCACCGACTTCACCGGCTTGACCGCCCCTCACCTTCCCCAGCCGCCCGACGGCCCCCTGGGCTGGCCCGGCTACGACGACCAGCGGGCCCGGGCCGAGGAACGCACCGGGGAACCGGAGTCGGTGGTCTGCGGCCGTGGACGGGTGGGCGGCGTACCGGTGGTGCTGCTGTCCTTCGAGTTCGGCTACCTCGGCGGATCGCTGGGCGAACGCACCGGGGCACGGATCGAGGCGGCGCACCAGGTGGCGCGGCGGCACCGGCTGCCGGTGGTGTCCCTGCTGGCCACCGGCGGCAGCCGGATGCAGGAGGGCACCCGGGCACTGTCCCAACTCCAGCTGGTGGCACGGGAGTCGGCGCGCACCCGCCGCGCCGGACTGCCCCAGCTGGCCGTGCTACGGGACCCCACCACCGGTGGCGGCTGGGCCACCCTGGGCGCGGGAGCGGACGTGGTCCTCGCCCTCTCGGGCGCCCAGGTGGGGTTCGCCGGGTCACGGGTACGGCCGGCCGACGCCGACCCGGTGGCGTACTCGGCGGAGGGGCAGTGGGCGGCCGGGCAGGTCGACGCGGTACTGCCGGACCGGGAGTTGCCCGAGGCTCTCGGCCGCTGGCTGCGGCTGCTCACCCGCCCCTCGGAGAGTGCCCCCGAACCGCCGCGCGCCCTGTCCGGCGCCGACCTCGGCCCGCCCGAGGACGGCTGGGAGGCGGTGACCCGGGCCCGTTCCCCCCGGCGTCCGGGCGCCCTGGCCTACCTGGAGGACTACTTCGACCGGCGCGAGGAGATCCACGGCGACCGCTCGGGCGGGGTGGACGCGGGTATGCGCTGCGGCTTCGGTGAACGGAACGGCGCCACCGTGGCGTTCGCCGCCCAGTGCGGTACCGCGACCAGACCGGCCGGCTACCGCTGCGCCGCCCGACTGGTACGGCTGGCCGACCGGTTGGGCGTACCGGTACTCACCCTGGTGGACACCCCGGGGGCGGCCAACGACGCCCGCGCGGAACGCGAGGGGGCCGGGGCCGCGCTGGCCGAGTGCTTCGAGGCGATGGCTTCCGCCGAGGTACCGATGACCAGCCTGCTGGTCGGCGAGGGCGGCTCCGGCGGGGCCCTGGCCCTCTGCGCACCGGGCCGGCTGTGGGCCACCCCGGACAGCTACTTCTCGGTGATCGCCCCGGAGGCGGCCGGCGCCATCCTGAAACTGGACCCCGGCCGACTGCGCGAGACCGCCGACCGGCTACGGCTGCGCCCCCAGGACCTGGTGGAACTGGGCGTGGCCCAGGGCGTGGTGACCCCCGGCTGAGCCCCAGCCCCGCCGGGGCGCAGGCCCCGAGAAGCGGCCGGGCGGGGCGTGGGCGAGCCCCGAGCGGGGCCGGCCGGCCCACATCCCGGCCGACCGATCCCCCGTCCCGACGCCACAGGTCACGAGGGCGGGTCGGGAACACGTTCACGAACCTCGGCGACACCCCGGGAAGGCGGCCAGAAGCTGACCCCTCGGCGGGTCCGCGACCGGTGGTCGGGCCACCCATGACACCCGGCGCCATGCGGCCACCTCGACCACCACGACGAGCCGTTGACCAGGCGCCCACCCCTCCGGGCAAACCGGCACCACAGTCACGAACACGGACCGGGAACACGGGCAGCAGCACGGCCGACGAACACCGGCGACGCCCAGGAAGGCTGCCAGGAACCGCCCCGAGAGCGAGTACGCGACCGGTGGTGGTCCGAGCCCTCAGGGGGCTAGCCGGCGGGTCCGCGACCCCACCGACCACTACGGCGAGCCCCGTGGACAGACGCCCGTACGTCCGGGCAACCCGGCGTAGCGCCGCTTCCGACGCGGACATCCGAGCCCGACCTCTTCGGGGCGGGCGGGGACGGTCACCGTCGCCCGCCTGGGCAGCCACCCCGAGCTTGCCGATCGGCGTACGTCGACCGTCCCGGGCGGTCACCGCCCACCCACACGGGCAGAGGACTCGTGGGCGAGGCGCCCAAGCGCGAACTGTCACGGCCCCGCACCGCCCGCGCCTGGCTGACCGAAGTGGCCACCGACTGCATTGAGTTGACCACCCCTCCCCCAACCGCCCGACGGCCCCCCGGGCCGGCCCGGCTACGACGACCAGCGGGGCCGGGCCGAGGAACCTGCCGACGAGACAGAGAACGTTCTGCCGGACTCCCTGCGACCTGGTCGACGGACGGCAGGGGGCCGTCCTCACGGGCGCAGCCCGGACAGCGGGTCAGGTGGAGGGGGCGCCCGCACCCACGGGCACGTCACCTCGCACGGCGGTTCGCCCCCGCTCGCGCCAGGAAGGCGCGCCCCAGGGGGCGTTCAGTCCTCGCCGTTCCCGGGTTGCTCCAGCCGCGCCAACCGTGCCGTCGCGTCGTCGGCGAAGCGGGCGAGGAGACGGAGGAGGTCGTCGCGGTCGCCCTGGGGCCAGCCGTCGAGGACCTCGGCGAACCAGCCCAGGAGGGAGGCCACGTAGCGGCGGGCCGTCTGGTCGCCGGTCTCCGTCAGCTCGATGGGGCGGGCCCGGCGGTCGTGGGGGTCGTCGACGCGTCGCACGAGGTGGCGCCTTTCCAGGGCCTGCACCTGGCGGGTGATGTGGGGGCCCACCACCTGCATACGTTCGGCGATCCCCCCGATGCGGAGGGGTTCGCCGGCGGCCAGCAGGGTCACGAGCACGCCCACGGCGGGGCGGTCGAGGGAGGGGTCGGCCGCCTGGGCGGCGCGGTCGACGAGGCGGCCCTTGTTGAGCGCGGAGCTGAGTCGCGTGAGCCGGGGCAGGATCGCGAGCAGGTCCTCGGAGGAGAGGTCGGGCGCGGGTTCCCCGGGGGACTCGGGGCTCATGGCACCTCCATTTGCATACCTGAGTTAGGTATCTATATCGTTCGGAGCGTAGCCACGGCACCAGGGGTGCCGTACGGCCTCATAAAGGATACCTAAGGTACGTATCTTTGCCGTCCTCCGGGGCGTGCGACGTACCGACTCCATGCCGGGCCCGCCCGGTGGAAAGGTGCCATTCCCATGACGCACAGGACGTCCAGGCCCACCAACCGTCGCGTACTGATCTCCGGGGCGAGCATCGCCGGCCCCACACTCGCGTACTGGCTCGACCGGTACGGCTTCGAGGTGACCGTCGTCGAGAAGGCCCCCGCCGTACGCGGTGGCGGCTACGCGATCGACATCCGCGGCACGGCACGGGCGGTCGTGGACCGCATGGGTCTGCTGCCCAGGCTGCGCGAGGCACACGTGGACACCCGGCGGATCACCTTCCTCGACGCGGCCGGGGACACCGTCGGCGCGGTGCGGCCCGAGCAGATGTCCGGCGGGGAGAGCGGACAGGACCTCGAAGTCCGACGCGGCGACCTGGCCGACGCCCTCCACGCACCGCTACGGGACCGGGTCGAGTTCCTCTTCGACGACTCGATCGCCTCGCTGGACGACGACGGAGACGCCGTACACGTCGTCCTGGAGAGCGGCATCCGCCGCACCGTCGACCTCGTGATCGGTGCGGACGGGCTGCACTCGAACACGCGCCGACTGCGCTTCGGCCCCGAGGAGCCCTTCCACCGCTACCTCGGGCACGTCTTCGCGGGCTTCACCCTGCCGAACGAACTCGGGCTCTCCCACGAGGCGTTCATCTGGAACGAGCCGGGACGCGCGGCCGTGCTGTACGCCTACGAACCCTCCGAGCCCGTCCACGGGTTCCTCACCTTCGTCCGTGACACCCCGCCCCTCGACGCGTTCCGCGACCCGCGCGCCCAACGCGACCTGGTCGCCTCGCGGTTCCCCGAGCGGGTCTGGCAGGTACCCCGGCTGGTGTCGGCGATGCGGGAGGCCGACGACCTGTTCTTCGACATCGTGAGCCAGATCCACCTGCCCACCTGGTCCCGGGGCCGTGTCGCGCTGGCGGGCGACGCCGCACACGCCACGTCCTTCCTCTCCGGCCAGGGATCGAGCGTCGCGCTCGTCGGCGCGTACGTCCTGGCCGGAGAACTCGCCGCGCACCCGGACCACACCGAGGCCTTCGCGGCCTACGAGCGCCGTACGCGCCCCTTCGCCGAACGCAACCAGGCCCTGGCCACCAGCGGCGGCACCGTCGTCACCCCCACGACCCGCGCGCAACTGGACGCCCGCAACGCGCTGCTGCGCGACCCGGGGGCGATGGAGAAGGAGACGGCGACGGCGGGAGCCGTCGAAGGACGGGCGGCCCACTCGTCCCTGACACTCCCGGACTATCCGGTGGCGGTCTGAGGCCGGCCCGCGCGAAGCGCCTCGGGGAGCGAGCCCCCTCCGGGCCGCGCCCCACCGGTGGCCCCTCCACACAGCGGGGGCGGAGCGGTGGGACCCCACGAGCGACTACCCGGGGCGACCCGGGTAGTCGAGAGGGCCGGGCGCCTCACCCACCCCCGGGGGCACCGACCCGACAGGAGCCCCGGGGGGGGCGCCCGCCCGGTCCGGCTCCTGACAACCATTCGGCGCCGAGGGGCGTGGCCGGCACACCCGGGTGCCGGGACCGGGTCAGTCGCCCAGCTCCTCGTCCTCCAACAGCCCCGCGTCATGGGCCAGCAGGGCGATCTGCACCCGGTTGTTGAGCCCCAACTTGGCCAGGATGCGCGACACATGGGTCTTCACCGTGGGGACGCCCATGTACAGCTCGGCGGAGATCTGGGCGTTGGAGTGGCCCCGGCCGACCGCGAGGGCGACCTCCAACTCCCGTTCGGCCAACTGCTCCAGGCGTTCCCGGGCCCGCTTGCGCCGCAGGTCCCGACCGGAGTCGGCGACATGGGCGATCAGCTTCTGGGCGATCACCGGCGACAGGGCCGGCTCCCCGGCCGCCACCGCCCGTACCGCCTGCACGATCTGGCCGGGCGGGGTGTCCTTCAGCAGGAAGCCGGCGGCGCCCGCCCGCAGGGCGCGCAGCACCTGCTCGTCGGCGTGGAAGGTGGTGAGCATCAGCACCTCGGGCGGGTCGGCGCGAGCCCGGAGCCGCTCGGTGGCGGCCAGTCCGTCGACGCCGGGCATACGGATGTCCATCAGCACCACACCGGGCCGACAGCGGTCGACGAGCGCGGGCACCTCGTGTCCGTCGGCCGCCTCGCCGACGACCTCCATGTCCTCCGCCCCGCCCAGCATCAGCCGGAGCCCCGCGCGTACCAGCGGGTCGTCGTCCACCAGCAGTACGCGGATACTCATCGCCACCCCTTCTGTGGTCCGGGCACGGGCGGTGCGCCGTCGGTGAATCTACCCGCAGGGTCCGCCCCTCGGCCCACCGGAGGGACGCCGCGGCGGTGGCCGCGCCGACCTCCGTACGGCGGAGGGCTCAGCCGTGGTCGAGGCCCTCGGGGGCGAGGCCGAGGCCGCGCAGCCAGGCGAGCTGTTCCTCGCTCTGGGCCTGGGCGCCGCCCTCGTGGTCGCCGAAGCGCCAGACCCGCATGTCCTTGGGGCCCCGGTAGTGGTTGTAGGCGGCGTACACGGTCGAGGGCGGGCAGACCGGGTCCATCAGTCCGACGCTGAACAGGGCGGGGGCGGTGGCCCGACGGGCGAAGTGGACGCCGTCGAAGTAGTCCAGGGTCTCGAAGACCGGGTCGGGGTCGGTGCGGGTGTGGGAACCGAGGTACTCCGCGATCTCCGGGTACGGCCCTCCGGTCGCCAGGTCGGCGCCCCGGCGGATGTGGCACAGGAACGGCACGTCGACCATGGCGGCGCTGACCGCGTCCCCGGCGAGGGCGGTGACGGCCAGGGCCAGTCCCCCGCCCTGGCTGTTGCCGACCACCGAGACCCGGCCGGGGTCGACGGCCGGGTGTTCCCGCAGGGCCTCCACGGCCCGTACGCAGTCGGCCATCAGACGGCGGTAGTAGTGGTGCTCGGGGTCGTCGATGCCCCGGGTGAGGTAGCCGTGGACGTTGTGGGTGCCGGGTACCGGGTCGGGGTCGGGGGTGTCGTGGCCCTGCCCCCGGCTGTCGACGACCAGGTGGGCGTAGCCGGCGGCGCTCCACAGCAGCCGTTCCAGGTGCAGGCCCCGTCCGCCGCCGTAACCGATGTACTGCACCACGGCCGGCAGGGGCCCCTTCGCTCCCCGGGGCAGCAGCAGCCAGCCGGCGACGGGTTGCCCGGCCCAGCCGGGGAAGCGCACGTCGTAGACCTCGACGGTGCGCAGCGGTGACTGGTCCAGTCGCCGGTAGCGGGCGGGCTCCTCGGCCTGCGCGCGGGAGGTGTCCAGGGTTCGCTGCCAGAAGGCGTCGAAGTCCCTGGGCTCGTCCAGTTTGGGCTGGTAGTCGCGCAGCTGTTCCAGGGGCATGTCGGTCAGGGGCATACGACACCTTCCGGCGTGGGGGGAGCTGTGCCGACCGCGCGGTGTCGGGCGAGCGGCTGGCGTTCCGGTACGCGGCGGCGCGGGGTTCCCGGCCGGCCCGTGCCAGTGAATGGTACGGATGCCCCATGGAGTGGTGCGCGCAGGGGTTGACGGCCGGATGGTTCTCGGCACCCGGGGCGGAGGCGGCCCGGATGGTGTTCCAGCGGGGGCTGGCCGCGCTCTACCTGGTGGCGTTCTGGTGCGCCCGGACGCAGTTCCGGGCCCTGCTGGGGACGCGCGGGATGCTGCCGGTGCCGGAGTTCGTCCGTGGGGTGCGGTTCGCCCGGGCCCCCAGCCTGTTCCACTGGCACTACTCGGACCGCGCGTTCGCCGCCGTGTGCGGGGTCGGGCTGGTGGTGTCGCTGGGCCTGCTGCTGGGGGGCGGGGACCGGGTGCCGCTGGGGGTGTCGATGGCGGGGTGGCTGCTGCTGTGGGCGCTGTACCTGTCGATCGTCAACGTGGGGCAGGTCTGGTACGCCTTCGGGTGGGAGTCGCTGTTGCTGGAGGCCGGGTTCCTGGCCGTCTTCCTGGGCAACGCGGACACCGCTCCCCCGGTGCTGGTGCTGTGGCTGCTGTGGTGGTTGCTGTTCCGGGTGGAGTTCGGCGCCGGGCTGATCAAGTGGCGCGGTGACCGGTGTTGGCGGGAGCTGACCTGCCTGTACTACCACCACGAGACGCAGCCGATGCCGGGCCCGCTGAGCTGGTACTTCCACCGGCTGCCGGCACCGCTGCACCGGGCGGAGGTACTGGGCAACCATGTGGCTCAACTCCTGGTGCCGCCGGCCCTGTTCCTGCCTCAGCCGGTCGCCTCGGTGGCCGCCGGGATCATGATCGTCACCCAGCTGTGGCTGGTGGCCTCGGGCAACTTCGCCTGGCTGAACTGGCTGACCCTGCTCCTGGCGTTCACCGCCCTGGACACCTCCGCCTGGGCCGGCGACCGGGCCCACCCGCCCACCCCGGACTGGTTCGCCCTGCTGGTGTACGGGCTGACCGCGACCGTGCTGGTCCTCAGCTACCGCCCGGTGCGCAACCTGCTGAGCCCCCGGCAGCGGATGAACCGCTCCTTCGACGCCCTGCGCCTGGTCAACAGCTACGGGGCCTTCGGCAGCGTGACCCGGGTGCGCCGGGAGATCGTGATCGAGGGCACCGACGACCCCGAGCCGGGCGAGGACACCGTCTGGCGGGAGTACGAGTTCCGGGGCAAGCCGGGTGATCCGGCCCGCCGGCCACGCCAGTTCGCCCCCTACCACCTGCGGCTGGACTGGCTGATGTGGTTCGCCGCGCTCTCCCCCGCGTACGGGAGCGGCTGGTTCCCGGCGCTGGTGCGGCGGCTGCTGGCCGGTGACCCGGACACCCTGCGCCTGCTGCGGGTCAACCCCTTCCCCGACGCCCCGCCGGCGCGGGTGCGGGCCCTGCTGTACCGGTACCGCTTCACCACCCGGGCCGAACGGCGCGAGCGCGGCACCTGGTGGGACCGCACCCTGGTGCGGGTCCACCTGCCGCCGACCGGTCCCGGCCAGGACTGAACGCGCCCCCGGGACACTCCCGACGCTCCCCGACCCGGCCGGCCCGGGGCCCTACGGTGTGGCCGGTGAGCGCCTCCCGCCCCGACCCTCCCGCCGCCGAACGGCACGCCCGCCGCGCCCTGCTGTGGGACCTGGCCCTGGCCGTCCTGGGGGTGGGCCTGTTCACCCTGGCCGTGGTGGAGGGCCGGTCCCTGCGCGAGGGCGAGGACCAGGTACGGCTGCGCTGGCCCCCGCTGTACGGCTACTGGCTCCCCCACACCGGTCCCGGCACCCCGCTGGCCCTGGCCTGCGCCGGACTCGCCCTGGTCTACGGGCCCCGGCTGGCCCGCTCGCTGCCCTGGCGCGGGCTGCTGTACGGCGGCTGGGCCGCCTCCCTGGCGTGGAGCGGCTCGCTGGCCCTGGTGGACGGCTGGGAACGCGGGGTCACCCGCCGGCTGACCACCCGCTACGAGTACCTCAACGCGGTGGACGAGGTGCACTCCCTGGGCGGCTTCCTCTCCGGCTTCGTGGACCGGATCCCCAAGGGCGCCCCGGACAGCTGGCCCGCCCACGTCTCCGGCCACCCCCCGGGCGCGCTGCTGACCTTCGTCGGGCTGGACCGGATCGGGCTTTCCGGGGGCGGCTGGGCGGCGGGCTGGTGCCTGCTGCTGGGCTCCTCGGCGGTGGTCGCCGTACTGGTGACCCTGCGGGCGCTGGCCGGGGAGCGGCTGGCGCGCACCGCCGCCCCGTTCGTGGTGCTGGCGCCCTGGGTGGTGTGGATGGGGGTGTCGGCGGACGGCTACTTCGCGGCGGTCGCCGCCTGGGGCCTGGCCCTGCTGGCCCTGGCGCTGCGCGGCGGAGTACGCCACCCCCGGCTGACCGCCCTCGGGGCGGGGCTGGTCTGGGGCTGGATGTGCTACCTGTCGTACGGGCTGGCCCTGTTCGCCCTGCTGGCCCTGGCGGTACTGCTGGCCACCCGGCGCCTCTGGCCCGTTCCCTGGGTGCTGCTGGGCCTGGCCTGCTGGGTGGTGGCCTTCACCCTGGGCGGCTTCTGGTGGGGTGAGGGCTACCGGGCCCTGGTGGAGCGGTACTACGACGGAGCGGCCGGCGTCCGCTCGTACGGCTACTTCGTGTGGGCCAACCTGGCCGTTCAGCTGGCCGTGGTCGGGCTGGCCACCCTCGCCGGGCTCCGCCGGGGTCTGGCGCGGCTCCCGGCCGCCGTACGGGAGTGGGGGCGCGGGCCCCTGCGCGGTACCTCCGCCCTGGTGGTGCTGGTGACCGCCGCCGTGCTGACCGTGCTGGTGGCCGACCTGTCGGGGATGAGCAAGGCCGAGACCGAACGCATCTGGCTGCCCTTCTCCCTGTGGCTGCTGCCGGCCTGCGCGCTGCTGCCCGACCGGGCGGCACGCTGGTGGCTGGCGCTCCAGGCGGTGACCGCGCTGACGGTCAACCACCTGCTGGTGACCGGCTGGTGAGCCGGTGCCCGGCGTCTGGCTCGCTGCGTGGTCACGGGACGTCGCCGCCGCCGGCCTCCGCGTCGGAGTCCTCCTCCGCCCGGCTCTGGCTGCCAGGTCTTCCAGGTCTTCCAGCGCACGACACCAGAACGCGCTCACCGCTCTCCCACGATCCGAACGACACACCCCCGGGGTGAGCGGTCAGCCCCGCCCCCGCGCCTCCAGAGCCGTGAACCGCCGCCCTCGTACAGCCCACTCCGCCCGCACCCGCCACCGCCGCGTCCCGGCGCAGCGCCGCAGGGCCGAGGGGCCCACCCGCGCCCAGGGGAAGGTGGGCCCCTGCCGTCCCTCGCCGTCGTCGACCCGGACCCGTAGCCGCTCCTCCACCTCCTCGCGGGAGGTCTCCACCATCAACAGGCCCTGTTCCACCAGGAGTTGGCGTACCCGTTCCAGCAGGGCGGCCGGGTCACCGCCGATCCCGATGTTGCCGTCCAGCAGCAGGGCGCTGCCCCAGCGCCCCTCGGCGGGCAGCGGTTCGAAGACCGAGCGCCGCAGCGCCGTACCCCCGGTGCTGCGGGTACGGACCACCGCCTCCGGGGAGGTGTCGATGCCCAGCACCGGGTTGCCCATCTCGGTCAGCGCGGTGGTGATCCGGCCGGGCCCGCAACCGATGTCCAGCACCGCGCCCACGCAGTGGCGCAGCACCGTGTGGTCGGCCACGTCCGCCGCCGCACACCAGCGCTCCACCTCCAGCGGGATCAGCAGTCCGTCGGGGTGCCGCAGGAACAACGGGCCCCGACCGGCGCGCAGGGCCCGGGCGTAGGGCCCGGAACACCAGTGCGTCTCGGTCGGGGCGGCCATCAGGCCCCCACCGGTCTGAGCGTCGCGTGCACGGCGGCGAACTCCCCGGAGGCCACCTCGGCGATCCGGTCCGCGTCCCGTGCGGTGTCCATGTCGCGCAGTACCGGCAGGGCCCCCACCCGCAGGCCGGCCCGACACAGCCGGCGCCGCTGCTCCCGTCCGGTGACCCCGGAGGACATCGGTACCCCCGGCACCAGTTCGGGTGCCCGGCCCGGCTCCGGCAGCCCCAGCACCCAGAAGCCGCCGTCCTCGGCCATCCCCATCCAGGCGCGACCGTGCCAGTCCCCGCCCAGCGCGGGCTCCAGGTGGCGGGCGGTCAGCTGCGGGGTGTCCATACCGACCAGCAGGGTGGGCCCCTGGCAGAGGGTGAAGGCGTGGGCGATCCGTACGTCCAACCCGCCGTCGCACTGCGGGAACACCTCGAAACCCTCCGGCAGCCAGGGCCCGGGCTCACCGCTGAGCGCCAACACCCTGCGGCTGACCGGCAGTCGGGCCACGGTCCGCAGGGTGTCGGTGAGCGCCGCCTCCGCCAGCCGGGCCGCCTGCCCGGGGGTGTACGGCGGGGTGAGCCGGGTCTTCGCCCGGCCGGGTACCGGCTCCTTGGCGAGCACCAGCATCGTCAGCTCCGGTACGGAGGCACTCATCCCAGCGTTCATCGCGGCGTTCATCCGGGCGTTCATCGCAACACCGCCCTCATGTCGGTCACCGCGTGCCAGGTGCCCCGCCAGGTACCGGTCACCTTGGACACCCCGCTCCGTGGCCGGTAGTCGACCTCCTCCTCCCGGACGCGCCAGCCGGCGTCCGCCGCCCGCACCACCATCTGGAGGGGGTAACCGCTCCGGCGGTCGGTGAGCCCCAGTTCCAGCAGCTCCTGACGGCGGGCCACCCGCAGTGGCCCCAGGTCCCTCAGCCGCACCCCGGTACGCCGGCGCAGCATCCGGGCCAGCGCCAGGTTCCCCACCCGGGCGTGCACCGGCCAGGCCCCCCGGGCCGTGGGGCGCCTGCGGGCCAGCACCAGGTCCGCCTCCCCCTCCTCCACCGGTCGGGCGATACGGGGCACCTCCCCGGGGTCCAGGGAGGCGTCACAGTCACAGAAGGCGACCAGCTCGGCGGTCGCGGCCAGCAGTCCGGCGTGGCAGGCCGCGCCGAACCCCCGCCGTTCCTCGGTCACCACCGTCGCCCCCAGCCCCCGGGCCAGCTCCGCCGACCCGTCCGTGGACCCGTTGTCCACCACCACGGCACGCCATCCGTCGGGCACCCGCCCCAACACCCAGGGCAGTGCCTCCGCCTCGTCCAGGCAGGGCAGCACGATGTCCCCTCGCGCGGCTCGGAAGTCGTACACCTGGGCACCTCACCAAGGCAGGGGTCACGTTTCCGGCTTCCTCCCTCTACGAAAAGCGGAGTCAGCCACTCCCGCCACCCGAGCGGTACGGCCGGTGGCCCTCTCTCCCGCCAACCACCGCCACTGGTCAGTACTGCGACGAGCAGGACATGGGGCACGCCGGCACCGCCGGCACCGCGACGAGAGCCAGGTGATCGGGCACGGCCCCAACAAATGCGGGCGTGCGACCCCTCTCCCTCGGGGCCAGCGTGGTCCGAAGTCACTCCTTCTCCGCGTCCGTGCCGTTCGGCTGACGAGGCGTCCCATCGGTGGTGCCGACACCACAGTGGTCTCGCCCCGCACCTCCCACCGTTGCGATCCTCAACCGCCCCCCTACTGACGGTATTTGATGGAGTACGTTCTGTTTAACCCCTCCGTTACTTCGGCAAGGGGCATACATCCGGCATGTTGCGCCTCTCGTAGGCCTCGACAGTGCGGCGAAGGGCGGTGGGAACGTGGGACCGTAATCCCTCCGTACGGCCCCGGAAGTGCCCACGTCATCGTTCGTGCGTGGCTCCCCCGTCAGAGGTGCTTTCGCCCTTGGTGAGCCTTCAGTGGCGGGAACACGCGGTGCGGACGTGGGTGGTCACCCCTGGTCGACATGGGGCAAGCCCGTCAGCGAACCGTCGTCGGGCCTTCACCCGGACCATGACCACAAGACCAGGACGTCGGCGGGGATACCCGCCGACGCGTCACGCTTGGAGGACTCATGAGCACGACAAGGATTCCGTTGGCGGCGCGTGCCGCCGACACCCCACCCCTGGTGCACACCACGGTTGAGAACGTCACCTGGGACGCGGACCGACAGATCAACGTGCGATCGGACGGCACACCCTGGCACACGGCGCCCCAGGCGGCTTCGTGCACGGACACCAACCAGGACGGCAAGGGCGACGATGTGGACGACCCGTACTTCGCGCCGGCCACCTGATGGAAGCTGATCGGCCGGTGCTCGTGGTCGCGGAACGACTCGACGCCTCAGCGGACATGGTGGTGGACGAGTTGAATCAACGACACGTCCCCGTGATGCGGTTCGACTCGGGCGAGTTCCCGCAGGCAGTCGTCCTGACCGCGTCTCATGAGGCGAATCGTGCTGGATGGCGGGGCGTCATCGACAACGGGCGCCGGTCGGTTCGCCTGGAAGAGGTCCGGTCCGTCTACTACAGGCGTCCGGGCCCTCCCGTCATCCCCCAAGACGTACCCGAGCCCTATGCCACCTGGGCGAGGCACCAGGCAGACGCCGCGCTGTTGAACGTGATGGCCGCGCTGCCGGTGCGCTGGCTCAACAACCCGCACCAGGACCGGCTCGCATCCCACAAGCCGCAGCAACTCGTCCACGCCACACAAGCTGGCTTGCGCGTGCCCCGAAGCATCATCACCAACGATCCGCAGGCGGCCCTAGGGTTCGCGGCCGACATCAACGGCCCGCTCATCTGTAAGCCCGTTCTCGGCGGACGGTTGGACACAGGAACCCAGCGTCCGCTGATGGTGGCGACCCATGTCCTCGACCCTTCCGAGATCGACGAGTCCTTACGACTGACCGCCCACTACCTCCAAGAGGCGATCCCGAAGGCGTACGAGGTACGTCTGACCGTCGTCGACGGGGAACCGTTCGCATGCACCATCACCTCCACCACGGCCAAAGCTCAGACCGACTGGCGGACCGACCCCGACGGGCTCAGCTTCGCAACGACCCGCGCGCCTGACGGCGTCGTTGCCGCTGTGCGGCGCTTCATGGCGACATACGGTATGGCCTTCGGCGCGTTCGACTTCGCAGTGACGCCTACCGGCGAGTGGGTCTTCTTCGAGTGCAATCCCGCCGGCACGTGGGCCTGGGTCGAGCATCGGACAGGACTGCCGATCGCGGCGGCGCACGCCGACTACCTTCGGGGAACGACATGACGCAGGACTCGACGACATCCCTACGCCAGGAGTTCGCCGCCACCATCGGTGACAGAGCCCCGAGCCCTTGGCGCCCAGCGTTCGCGGCCGTACCCCGCGACCTCTTCGTCCCGGAGTTCTACCAGCAGGACGAGCGGGGCCGCTGGTACCGCGTGACCCGCTCGGACCGGGACTACCTGCGGAGCGTCTACTCCGACACCGCGCTCATGACCCAACTGGACGCCCACGGCATCCCCACGTCGTCGTCCAGCGAGCCGGGGCTCATGTTGAGGATGCTCGACGCGCTCAACGCCAACCCGGGCGACACCGTCTTCGAGTTGGGAACAGGAACCGGCTACCACGCCGCGCTCCTGGCGCATCGCCTCGACGCGAAGAACGTGACCAGTGTGGACGTGGACGCGGAGCTAGTGGCCCTCGCCTCCCAGAGGCTCAACGAGTTCGGAGTGTCCCCTTTCGTCCACACCGGAGACGGAGCACTCGGCTACCCGCCTCGCGCTCCCTACTCACGCGTCATCGCCACTGCCGCCCTCCGCAACATCCCGTACGCACTGATGGAACAGGCAGCGGACAACGCCGTGATCATCGCCCCCGTCGGCTTCGGGGTAACGCGGACAACCGTTCACGCCCCGGGCCACGCGCAGGGCCGCTTTCTCCCCATGCCCGCGCTGTTCATGCCCCGACGAGTCTCCGGCAACGGCCCGGACTTCGGCGGGGCACGCGGACAGGCCCCCGAGTCCACCGCCCTACCCGTGGCGGACGTGCTCGACCGATGGAGGTTCCCGCTCTCCCTCGCCCTGCCGGGCTTCAGCTCATGCTCATGGCGGTCCGACGACGGCGTCTTGATCGGCGTGGGCCTGTGGACCGAGGACGGTTCGACAGCCACCGCCCACACCAACGGCCAGGTCCGGCAGATCGGCCCCCGACGACTGTGGGACACCGTGGAGGAACTGGCATCACTCTTCCCGGCTGGGCGACCGGTCCGGGAGGACTTCGGCATCACCATCACGCCGGACACTCAACGAGTCTGGTACCGAAGGCCGGACGGCCCCTCCTGGACGCTGCCCATCGAGTAGATGGCGTCTCACCAAAGCGCCCCAGCCGAACCATCCAGGCTGTCACGAGGCAGAACCCACCCCACGAGATCCGTCGCACGAAACCGTGTCCCCCTCGGTCACCTACCGGCGACGCACGGAGAAGCAACGCCGGCGGTGAACGAGCACGTCGTCACCTCTGTGAGAGGTGCCCTCACGTTCGCCTCACCACACCGGACGCTCGGAGTCCTCCCACAGGGCGGCCACGTGGGAGGAGAACCTGTCGTACAACCCGTCATCTCCCCGTCGTCGGATATGCAGCATGGGAGAGTCGTGCCCCAGCAGCGAGGCGATGTGAGGTGTCACCAACATCTGGTCATCGAACGTGAACACTGACAAGGCGATATGCCGGTCACTGAACCGCGCCTCGACGTTTGGCCCTTTCAACCTCTCCAGAGCGTCAAGAGTGATGGAGATACGGGTACTCAGGGTCAGCGGTACGCCTTCCAGCCTCTCGCGCTCCCGGGTGACCGGGCTTTCGGGGTCTCCCAGGAGACAACGGATGGCACAGCCGGAAGTCGCCTTGGCCTGCAGTCGCTCGACCAGTCGTGGCTGCTCCTGCCACAGGAAGTAGTTGGTGTACCCCGCCAGGACAATGCGCTGACTCGCCCTGTCGATCAATTCCCCCCACACAGAAGGTGGAGCGGCATTACGGCGAGGATATTCCGCCACGATCTCAGACCCGGAATCTCTCCGAGTCCTTCTCGACCACAGCATGGCGGGCTCCACCCCCAACACGTTCGCCACTTCCGCACCCAGTCCGTTGCGAGGCTGCGCGCCATCGTAGAGCCAGCGCTCCACCGTGCGCCGGGTTACCCCCACACGGCTGGCCAAACGATTGCCCCCTAAGCCGCAGCCCTCCATAGCTTCCTTCAGGGCCTGGTTGAACCCCCAACCCCCCTTACGCGGTACGACATTGACGTCCTTTTACGATGCGTCGCCACTATGACTCCTACGTCGGTGTCGTTGAGGTGGCCCGAACCTCTCTTGCTGCCTCAAAGTAGTCATTGCGAACGCAGGGCGCTCAAGAGCGGAGGGCTGCCACAGCCTCGTGGGCATCTCGCATTCCGCGCAGAAGGGCGGGTGCCGGAGTTCCCCGGCACCCGCAAACGCGTCGCCCCCTGCTGGGTGCTCGTCCCTGGCAGGAAACCCCAGCAGGGGGCCGCCTCCCACCCACTGCGGACAAGGAGTTGACCCAAAGGCCGTGAGGCCCCCACGCGTCACCGCCTTCTGGCCCGGTTGCCGAACCTGAGGAAATCCAGCGCCGAACGACAGACTCTCGCGGGAAGGGTGTGAGCGGCGTGGATGCCCAGCAGAGCCCGCCTGTCAGCGCCAACCTTCGGCTGCTTCCGTGGACCGACACCGCCGGCCGCCCCTGCTATCTCAAGGAGGGCGGTACTCGGGGACACGTCTCCCGCAAGGCGGACCACGTCGAGGCCGAGCAGATCGACAACGGGCGTGAGTGCCTGGAGTACGCCAACGAGATCCTGGCCGAACCCGAGCCGGACGAGGAGGAGTTGCTGTTCCTCGTCGAACCGCTGCGGGACGCCCTCCGTGACCTCCTCCGCATCGCCAAGTCCCGAGGCGACCGCATCCCCTGGCACGACCCGTACGACCACGGCGGTGCGCCCGAGCACCAGGACGGCCCGTTGAACGGCACCCACGAGCAGGATGCCCCGGGGCGGGAGCAACAGGACCCGGCCACCAACTGAGCCACCCTCGGTGAGCCGGGCGATGGCGACGGTGGGGAGGCCCCGTACGGCGCGGGACCTCCCCACCGCCCGTCTGCGAGTCCCACCGGGAGCACAGCTGATGCACCGTCATGCCCGCCACAACGGCCCCGGAGGACTGGGGAGTTGGGCGGATGGGTAGGGTCCGTGACCGGACCGGGAGACACGGCCTCGCGGGGGTGGTCGGGACGGTCCGGGTGAGCGTACGACCTGGAGAGGAACCACCCATGGGAACCGAGGGCACCCCCGACCTGAACTCGCTCGACCTGAGGGTGGACCGGCCACACACCGCCCGGGTCTACGACTACTACCTCGGCGGCAAGACCCACTACGAGGCCGACCGTGAGGCCGGCGACCAGGTGATGGCCGCGTGGCCCGGGGCCCCGCTGGCCGCCCGGGTGAACCGGTCCTTCATGCTGCGGGCCTGCCGGGTGCTGGCCTCGGAGTACGGGATCACCCAGTTCCTGGACATCGGCACCGGGATACCCACCGAGCCCAACCTGCACCAGGGGGTGCAGGACCTGGTACCCGAGGCCCGGGTGATGTACGTGGACAACGACCCCATCGTGCTGGCGCACGCCCGCGCCCTGATGGTGGGTTCCCCCGAGGGGCGCACCTCCTACCTGCACGCCGACTTCACCGAGCCCGAGGCCATCCTCGACTCGGACGACCTGCGCGCCACCCTGGACCTCGACCGGCCGGTGGCCCTCAGCGTGCTCGCGCTGCTGCACTTCGTACCCGACGACCGTGACCCGGGGGGCATCCTGCGCCGGCTGACGGACGCCCTGGTCCCCGGCTCCGCGCTGGTGCTCTCCCACGGCACCGGCGACTTCGACTCCGAGGCTATGGGGCAGGTCGCGCGGGTGTACCAGAGCAGCGGCACCGGGGCCCAGGCCCGTAGCAAGGAGGAGCTGCGCGCCCTCTTCCACGACCTGGAGCTGATCGAGCCGGGTATCGAGGTGCCCCACCGCTGGCGGCCCGAGACCTCCTCGGTGAGCACCATCGGCGGCGGTGACGCCTCGGCGGACGACGCCGCGGTGGCCCAGTGGGCGGGTGTGGCGATCAAGCGGCGGTGACCCGCGGGCGCGAGGTGGCGGGGGCCACTCCGCCATTGCGCGCACCACTGGCGTTCAGCGTCGGCTCTGGGCAGGCCATGGCCTTGTCGTATAGGTTGCGCCACCAGCACCAACGACAGGGGAAGGACGTCCCTCGATGACCAGCGCACCCTCTCGCCGCTCACTTCTGATCGGCGGCACCAGCGCGGCACTGGCCGCTCCGCTGCTGACCGCCAGCAGTGCCACCGCCCGGCCCCACCGCCCCGGCCGGAAGGTCACCACTGGTGCCGAACTGGCGGCGGCGCAGGGCTGGCGGCTGCTGCGCGACCGCAAGGTCGGCGTGGTCAGCGCGCCCACCGGTGTGCTGCGTGATCTCAGCCACACCGTCGACTCCATGGCCGCCGACAAGAAGCTCAACGTGGTCGGGGTGTTCGGCCCCGAGCACGGGTTCAGAGGCAGCGCCCAGGCGGGCGAGTCCGAGCCGGAGAGCGAGGACCCGCGCACCGGCCTGACCGTGTACGACGCCTACGGCGCGGACGCGAAGAAGATGGCCGAGCTGTTCACCAAGGCCGGCGCGGACACCATCGTCTTCGACGTGCAGGACGTCGGCGTCCGCTTCTACACGTACATCTGGACGCTGTACGAGGCCATGGTCGCCGCCCGCTCCATCGGCGCCTCCTTTGTGGTCCTGGACCGCCCCAACCCCATCGGTCGACGGGTGGACGGCCCGATGATGACCGAGGAGTTCACCTCCGGGGTGGGCCTCAAGCCGATCATCCAGCAGCACGGGATGACCGTGGGTGAGCTGGCCCGCTACTACAACGGCGAGCTGCTCCCCAAGGAGGGCAAGGGCGGCAAGGTCGACCTGGAGGTGGTGCGGGTACGCGGCTGGGACCCGAACTCCTTCGCCCAGGACAACGACCTCCCCTGGGTGCCGCCTTCCCCCAACATGCCCACCGCCGACTCCGCCTCGGTCTACGCCGGCACCGGCTACTTCGAGGGCACCAACCTCTCCGAGGGACGCGGCACCACCCGCCCCTTCGAGTTCATCGGGGCGCCCTACCTCGACTACCGCTACAGCGACCGGCTGAACGCCTACGACCTGCCCGGCGTGCGGTTCCGCGAGGGCTACTTCGCGCCCAGTTTCAGCAAGTACGAGGGCGAGACCTGCACCGGGGTGCAGATCCAGGTCACCGACGTACGCCGCTTCGAGCCGGTACCCACCGCCGTGGCCATGCTGATCGAGGCCCGCAAGTACGAGAAGTTCGCCTGGCGGGAGGACGACTTCGACGAGAAGCGCCCGTTCTGGATCGACAAGCTGTCCGGCTCCCCCCGGCTGCGGAAGATGATCGACGACGGCAAGGACCTGGACGCGGTGACCGGCGCCTGGAAGGGCGAGGTGCGCGACTTCGACCGTAAGCGCCGTAAGTACCTGCTGTACTGACCGGCGGTGTGGGTGCCGCCACGGCCCACGGGCCCACGGCGGCACCCACACTCCCGCGCGGTCGACCGCCGACCTCCACGGCCGACCGCCGTTCCAACGAACGTGCCGTCACCTCGCGGCAAGTCGCCGGGTCAGCGACCCCGCCCCGCGTACGCCGGTCCCCTGCCCGGGGTCAGGGCAGTACGACGCCCCGGTCCTCGCGAGCGAAGGCCCTCCCGTGGTGCCGCCCACCGTCCGGCGGGGCGTCGCCCGTCAGGCCGCACGCCGGACGGGCCCCTGCCGCGCTCCCGACGTTCACTCCTCGTTGACCAGCAGGATCTTGCCGACGTGCTGGCCCGCCTCCAGGAGCCGGTGCGCCTCGGCGGCCTCGGCCATGGGGAGGGTCCGGTCGATGACGAGCCTCACACTCCCGTTCTCGATCATCGGCCAGACGTGTTCCCGCGACGCGGCCACGATCGCGGCCTTCTCCGTGGTGGACCGGGTGCGCAGGGTGGTGCCGTGTACCGACAGGCGCCTGAAGACCAGTTCGGCGAGGTTGAGGTTGCCCTCCAGTCCGTTCTGTAGGCCGATGACGACCAGGCGGCCGTCGGTGGCCAGGGAGCGGATGTTGCGTTCGAGGTACTGGCCGCCCACCACGTCGAGGATCACGTCGTAGGGGCCGTACTCGGTGAAGTCCCGCGTCCGGTGGTTGACGGTGAGGTCAGCGCCCAACTCCCGTGCCCGGGCGGCCTTCTCGGGGCTCCCCACGGTGGTGACGACCCGGGCGTTGAGCGCCTTGGCGATCTGGACGGCCATACTGCCCACACCTCCGACCCCGCCGTGGACGAGCAGGGTCTCGCCCTCGCGCAGTCGCGCGGTCATGCCGATGTTGGACCACACCGTCGCCACCGCCTCGGGCAGGACGGCCGCCTCGGCCAGGCCGATCCCGGCCGGGATCGGCAGCAGTTGCCCGGCGGGTACGGCGACCTTCTGCGCGTAGCCCCCTCCGGTGAGCAGCGCGCAGACCTCGTCGCCCACCCGCCAGCCGGAGACCCCCGCGCCGAGGGCGCTGACGCGGCCCGACACCTCCAGTCCCGGGTAGGGGGACGCCCCCTCCGGTACGGGATACAGGCCCATCCGTTGCATGACGTCGGCCCGGTTGAGTGCGCTGGCCACCACGTCGACGACGACTTCACCGGCGCCGGGCGTGGGGTCCTCGACCTCGGTCCACTCCAGGACCTCGGGTCCACCGGCTTCCCTGATCGTTACCGCTTTCATGGTGCTCCGCTCGCTGGGTGGAAGTGGGGTTCGGGCGTCGCGAGGGGCCGTCGCGCCGGGTGAGGGCCCGGCGAGGTCCGTGTGCTCCCACCGGGGAGGAGACGTCTGGACGGGAGGCGGCGAAATGCCCGAGAGGTGAATGTGTGCACCGCTCACATTAGGGAGGGATGTGTACGGTGTCAACATCGCCCAGTCCGGCGCCGACCCCGACCATCAGGACCTACGGGGACCCCGACTCACCGCCGGCGCGGCCGAGTTGGCGCACACGTCAGACCGTCCGCCACCACGCGGGAAACGGCCTCACACCGGGCCGACGAGGCCCGCGCGGACTATCGGCCTCCCGCGTCGGACCCCCGCGACAGCGCCGGGGACTCGGCGAGCAGGGCGAGGACGGCGGCACGCACCTGGGCCGCGACGACGTCGGGGGTGGAGGCGTCGAGCTTGCCGTCCAGGTGGAGGAAGGCCAGGCCGTGGACGAGGGCCCACACGGGAGTCCACAGCGCCTCGGGGTCGGCACCGGGGAAGGCGCGGCGGATGACGTCGCGGACGTAGTCCGCGAGGACCTCGGTCGCGCTGACCCGCTCCTCGCTCTCCGGGTCGCAGGCCTCGGCGAACATCGCCCGGAACAGCGCCGGGTGATCCAGAGCGAAGCGGACGTAGGCCACGGCGACCGCCGCGAGTTCGCCGGGGGTCGACGGCGAGGGATGGGCGGCGGCCAGGTGTCCCGCGAGTTCGCGGTACCCCTCGGCGGCGACCGCGGAGACCAGTGTGCGTCGGTCCGGGAAGTGCCGGTAGGGCGCGGTCGGAGACACACCGGCGCGCCGGGCGACAGCCCGCATCGACAGCGCGGCGCTGCCGTCCTCCTCCAGCAGCTCGCGCGCGGCGCGCAGGCACGCGGCGCGTAGATCACCGTGGTGGTACGCACTCGTTCGCGCCACGGGCCCCACCCTCCCACGTGTGTACCGCTCGCCTTCCCCGACGCCCTCCGGCCGATGTGAGCGGCGCACACATCCTAGGCGATCACTTCGAACCGGCCAGCGGGGCGGCCGGCCCGGGTGACCAGCGGCTCGCCCCCACGCCGGGCGACCCCGGGTGGCTCCGCGCATCCCCGGCGACCCACCGGCGGCCACGGCAACCCCACCCCGCCCCCCACAGGGGGCCGGCGCCGAGGGGCCACCCCGCCGAGGGGCCGCGTACGACGGTGGGCGTGCGCCCGACGCGAGGTGGCCCCACGTACGTACGGGGCCGGCGCCGTCCGGGGCGCACCCCCGGACGGCCTTCCGTGGCGAAGTCCGGCCCCAGCCAGGGGAGCCCCCGGCAGAGGTTGCGCCCTGCGGCTCGGGCACCACGATGAGGAGGAGACGTATCAACCCCTTCGCCCCCTTTGGCCGCACATCGGGCAGGGGGCACACCTCAGCACTCGGAGCGAACATGACGGACACGACGGAACTTGACCGGCCCCACCTCGAACCCGCCGCGCGGGACCTGGCCGAGGCGACCGACCCCCACCCCCGGATCTACGAGGTCCCCCCGGAGCGGGGCCGCGAGATCCTGCTCGACCTCCAGAGCGACACCAGCGTGCCCCGCCCGGAGGTCGATGAGGAGTGGGTCGAGGTGGACGCGGGCCGCTGGGGCACGGTCCGTACCCGCGTCATCCGACCCAAGGGCGCGAGCGGCCCTCTGCCCGTGGTCTTCTACATCCACGGCGCCGGCTGGGTCTTCGGCGACGACAGGACCCACGACCGCCTCTTCCGCGAACTCACCGTCGGCGCGGGCGCGGCGGGGGTCTTCCCCGTCTACGACCGGGCGCCGGAGGCGCGGTACCCGACCCAGGTGGAACAGAACTACGCCGTGGGCCAGTGGCTCCTGGAACACGGCGCGGAACACGGCCTGGACACCACCCGGGTCGCCGTCACCGGGGAGTCGGTCGGCGGGTGCATGTCGACGGTGTTCGCGCTGATGAACAAGGAACGCGGCGGCGTCGACCTCCGGGCCCAGGTGCTGCTCTACCCGGTGACCAACGCCGACTTCGACACCCCCTCCTACCACCGGTTCGCCGAGGGCTACTACCTCACCCGCGAGGGCATGAAGTGGTTCTGGGACGCCTACACCACCGACCCCGCCCAGCGTGCCGAGGTGTACGCCTCCCCGCTCCAGGCCTCCCTGGAGCAACTCCGGGGGCTGCCCACCACGTTGGTGGTCACCGACGAGGCCGACGTGCTGCGCGACGAGGGCGAGCGGTACGCCGACCGACTGCGGGAAGCCGGGGTGGACGTCACCTCCGTCCGCGTGGCCGGCATGGTCCACGACTTCCTCCTCCTGGACAGCCTTCGCGACACCCGCGCCGCGCACGCCGCCCGCACCCTCGCCATCGACACCCTGAGGTCGGCCCTGCACGACACCTGAGCGGCACCCCGCCCCCGGTTCGCCGGGACGCGGACGGGGTCACGTCGCCCCCCACCGCAGTGTTGACGGTGCTTACATTGCCGGCTAGGGTCATGTAAGCACCGCTTACATAAGGATGAGGGTGATGTCTTCCACCCCGCAGGGCACAGTCAGGGTCGACCTCGGCGGTCACACGGTCACCGTCCCCGAGGGTGGTCTGTACGACCGCTACCGGATGGACACCGACCTCGACGAGGTCGCCCGCGACCCCCGCGTCAGCGACGTGGACTTCTTCCGACGGCTCCCCAAGACCCGGGTCGACTCCCCGATCGGCACCACGCTCACCCCCAACTTCTACTACCGCGCCTCAACCGCCCGGCTCACGATGCTCGCCCGCACCCGGGCGATCCGTCGCCGTCTGCCCGAAGAACTCTCGCCACTGGAGGTCACGCCGGGAATGGGGCTGGTCTCGGTGATGTTCTTCCGCTACGACGTGTGCGACATCGACTTCTACACCGAGGCCGCCGTCGGAGTCGCCGTGAAGCCGGCGCGCCACGGAGGGCTCGGCCTCCTCGACCTGGCCGTCGCGCTGAAGAACGACCACCTCGACTCCTACGTACTCTCCCTGCCGGTGAGCACGGACATCGCCCAGGTCCGGGGGCACGAGGGCTACGGCTTCCCCAAGTGGGTCACCGCACTCGACGTCGACATCGACACCGTCCGGACCACCGCACACGTGGCCAACGACCAGGGCGGAACGGACCTGTCCTTCTCCGTGGCCACCCCCGCCCAGACCCCGTACCCGAGCGGCCGACGCGTCTCCACGCTCACCTCGTACTCGTCGATCGACGACGCCTGGCACTCCACCCTGAGCCAGACCAACGTGCTGGCGGCCGGCGGCGCGAGCTTCCCACGCGGCGTGACCCTCCAGGTCGGACGGGGCCGCATGGCCGACGACCTGCGGGCGCTCCGCCCGATCAGGACGGTGCGGCTCGACGTGGTGACGGAAGGTCAGATCGCCCTGCACATGCCGGTGCCCACCTCGGTCCCCTCCCCACCCTCGGCACGGAACCGCACCCCATGACCCAGCGCACGGCCACGCCCCGCGCCCACCACAGTCCCGACCTCCCGGCTTCCCTGGTCCCGGCCCGCACCCGACGACCGGTCGCAGGGGCCACGGCGGGAGCCGACGCCGCGCGGGTGACCGTCCACGCCCCGTACACCGGAGCCCCGCTCACCACACCGCCGGTCTCCGCTCCCACCGAGGTCGAGGAGGCGTCCGCCCGGGCCCGCGCCCCCCAAGTCGCCCGGGCCGCCGGGGCGTTGACCGAGCAGAAGGGGGTGCCGCCGCGCTTCCCCGGCCCGGGCCCCGCCCGTCAGGACGAGGCACCGGACCCCATACGGGCGCAGAACGGCAGCCCCGCCGCGACGCGTTCCTCACGGTGGCCGACACCGGCGGTCACCGCCCACCACTCGGCACCCAGCGCGAGCCGACACCTGGAGCCAAGGCGCCGTCACGGTCGTCTCCCCGGACACCCGCCGGACAGCCCGGCCCTGGGGCAGCTCCGCTGACCGCCGCGCTCAGAGTGTCGAAGGCCGTCGGCACCCGTGGAACCGCAGCGACCGCGAACCTCACCACGAGAGGAAGACAACAGGATGACCAGGGTACTTTTCGTCGTGTCGGCAGCCGACCGTTGGACGCTGAAGGACGGCGAGGTGCACCCCTCGGGCTACTGGGGTGAGGAACTCGCGATGCCGCACAGGGCCTTCCGTCAGGCGGGGTGGGAGATCACCCTCGCGACCCCCGGCGGCAGGAAGCCGACACTCGACCAACTGAGCATGTCCCGCACCGCCGGCCTGCCGGGCAAGCTGCGCGAGGTCGCCCGCTACCTCGACTCCCTCCAGGCCGAGTTGGACTCCCCCAGGTCACTGGCGGAGGTCGACCCGGACGACTACGACCTGGTGTTCTACCCCGGGGGGCACGGACCGATGGAGGACCTCGCCGTCGACCCGGTATCCGGCGCCCTGCTCACCCGCACGCTCCACTCCGGGAAACCGCTGGCACTGCTGTGCCACGCACCGGCCGCCACCCTCGCGGCCCGGGACGAGGACGGCTCATGGCCGTTCGACGGATACCGGATGACCGGCCTGTCCAACCTGGAGGAGAAGCTCAACAGCTTCGGCCGCAAGGCCAGTTGGCTGCTGGAGGACCGGTTGCGGGAGAACGGCGCCGACTACCGCAAGGGCCGCCTGCCCCTGCGCCCCTTCGTGGTGGTCGACCGCAACCTCTACACCGGCCAGAACCCCGCCTCCTCCGAGGCCCTCGCCCAGCGACTCGTGGAGGACCTCACCACCTGAGCGTCCCGGCGCGACGGTACGCCAGGACCGGGCCCCCGCCAGCCCGACCAGCTCACGGCCCACGGGGCCCCGGTACGGCACGGCCCGGGCCCCGACCCCCACGACCGTCGAGGGCCCACCCCTGTCCGCCCACGAACCGGTCGGCGCCGCACCGGGGTCACCCGTACGTGGTCCGGCGCCGCTACGTGAGCCACTCCCCGGCTACGTGAGCCACTCCCCGGCCGCGCACCATGTGCCCCACCACCCCGAGCGCCCGGCACCCCGGGAGACCGCACCCCTCAACCACGTACCGGAGGAGGGGAGTTGGGCCCCGTGACCACACCGGTCAGAGCAGGCCGGCGTCCCTCGCCACCCACACCGAGGGGACGAACGGGCGGTAGCCCAACTCGTGGCGGATACGCCCCGTCGACATCACGCTGTGCCAGGGGTCCGGCACCTCCCGGTCGTACGCCTCCGGTGGTACCGGCAGCCCGTGGAACTGGAAGAGGTCGACCGTGGTGACCGGGGCGTCGTCGGCGATGTTGTAGACGCCCCGCGCCTCCGCCGCGTACAGCAGCCGACGCAGCCCCTGCGCCACGTCCACGTGGTGGCCCATGTGCAGGCGCTGCATGGCGGGCCAGTTGACCGCCCACTCCATCGCGTTGGCCAGGTGGGGGTCCCCGTCCCCGTACACGAACGGCAGCCGGCCCACGCGCAGGTCCTCCAGCCCGTCCAGGGCCCCGAGGGCGCGTTCGGCCTCCCACTTGGACTCCGGGTAGGCGCCCCACCCCTGCTCGCCCGGCACCGTCTCGTCGTCCTCCACCAGTGCCCTGCCACGGCCCGCCCCGTACACCAGCCCGGTGCTGACCTGTACGAACCTCCGCACACCGGAGGCCACCGCCGCCCGGCCCAGCTCGACGGCCGCGTCCCGGTTGACCGCCCGCGCCTCCTCGTCCGGCACCCCACGGAACGCGGCGGCGACGTTCACCACCGCGTCCACACCCGCCGTCGCCTTGCCCAACGCCTCCACGTCCCGCAGGTCGCCCACCACCACCTGGGCGCCCAGTTCGGCGAAAGGTTCGGCCCGCCCGGCGTCCCGCACCAGTACCCGCACCTCGTCGCCGGGCACCCCGTTCCGCAGCAGCCTCGGCACGAACCGCCGCCCTACCTGCCCTGTCGCTCCGGTCACCAGTGTCAGCACAGCCGCCTCCTCGTCGTCGTGGCCCTGTCCGAGCCGTCTTAGAGCCTGCGGGAGAGACGCCGGCGGCGGGAGAGACGCGGTCATCCAGGGACCGGCAGTCCCTGGATACGCGTACCGAACCGAGAGACCCTGGCACCGTGGACCGCACCGAACTCGCCGACTTCCTCCGCCGCGCCCGTACCCGCCTCGCCCCCTCCGACGTGGGCCTCACCGCCGGCCCACGACGCCGCACCCCCGGCCTGCGCCGTGAGGAGGTGGCACAGCTCGCCGGCATGTCCACGGACTACTACACCCGTCTGGAACAGCGCCGGGGCTCCCACCCGTCACGCCAGATGCTCACCGCGCTCGCCCGCGCCCTGCGCCTCACGGACACCGAACGTGACCACCTGTTCCATCTGGCCGGCCAGGAACCCCCCAGACCGGGCGGCTCCACCGACCACGTACGACCAGGGCTCCTGCTGATCCTGGACCGCCTGCACGACCTGCCGGCGGCCGTCCACAGCGACTGGGGCGAGATGCTGGCCCAGAACTCCATGTCCGTGGCCCTGACCGGCGACCACACCGGTACGAACCTCATCCGCCGCTGGTTCACCGTGCCCGGCGCGCAGGACCTCGCCCCGCCCGAGAAACGCGAACAGCACGCCCGCGCCCACGTGGCCGGTCTGCGGGCGGTCACCGCCGCCCGCCCCCACGATCCGGGCCCAGCCGCCCTGGTGGCCGAACTCCGCGCCAGCTCCGAGGAGTTCGAGAGGCTGTGGCAGTCCCACGACGTGGTCGTACGCCGCCCCTCGCCGAAACGGTTCCTGCACCCCGTGGTCGGCACCCTCGACCTCGACTGCGAGGTACTGCTCAGCGACGGCCACAGCCAACTGCTCGTCGTGCACTCGGCACGCCCCGGTACGCCGACCTACGAACGGCTCGAACTCCTGCGGATCGTCGGCCTCCAAGACCTGTCCTCGCCGTCGTAGGGCAGCGCCCCCGCCAGCCACGGTCACCTCAACTTCCCCCGGGGAAGCACCCGTTCCCGTATCTTCCCCCTACGGCCGACCACCGGGAGGTGCCACAGGGGTGAGCAGAATGTCCGATCCAGCAAACCCTGCTCAGAACCGCTACCTCCGCCAGTAAACCCCAGCTCAACGAGTCTGCTCCCCGCAAGCGCGGGGATGGTCCCTGGCCGAGGTCTCGAAGCCAGGCGTAGGCAAGCTGCTCCCCGCAAGCGCGGGGATGGTCCCCCGGGAGTCCGTAATCCGGCCCGGGGGAGCCCCTGCTCCCCGCGCACGCGGGGATGGTCCCAGTTCCACCATGACGACGCCGAAATCGGCCGGCTGCTCCCCGCACACGCGGGTATACCCCCTGGCCCCGACCTCCACCGACCGACAACGCGTCCCGCCCCGCGCCTGTACAGGGACCCCTCTACTGGGGGCCGAGGGGGGTGCATTCAACCCGCCCCCGCAAGCAGGAGCCCCCGACCCACGCACCCCCGCCAAGCCGCCCCCACCGCGATACGCGCGCCCGTTGCCGGGCACACCGTCTCGGGGGTCCCGCATCAGCTCGGTGGGGGTGCAGTGCTGGCTCTCAGGACGACCTCGTTCGGTAGCTCCAGTGGACGTCCGGGGGTGCTGGTGGACGGGTCGAGGAGCATCCGTACCGCCTCCGCGCCGAGCCGCTCCAGGGGGACCCGTACCGTGGTGAGCGCGGGGGCGAGGTCGCCGGCCAGGGCTATGTCGTCGAACCCGGCCACCGACAGCTCGCCGGGTACCGCGATCCCCCTGTCACGCAGTTCGGCCAGCACCCCGACCGCGCACACGTCGGACAGGGCGAGGACCACGGTGGGCCACTCCTCGGGGCTGAGCCGTTCGCAGAGCCGGGCCATGGCCGCGCGTCCGCCCTCGCGGCTGAACTCGGTGGCCACCGTGGCGCGTTCGGGCAGGGACAGTCCCACCTCGGCCAGGGCCTGGCGTACTCCGGCGAGCCGTTCGGCGGGCACCCGCATCCGGTCCGGGCCGCTGACCACGGCGAACCGTCGGTGGCCCAACTCCAGCATGGCGCGGGTGAGTTGGGCGGTCCCCGTACGGTTGCCGGGGCTGACCGTCGGATAGTCGGGGCCGTGGTCGGTGACGACGGCGACCGATCCGGTGCCCGCGCGGTAGGAGGCCAGGGCGGTGTCCATGCGGGCGGTGACCTCGGGGTCGGTGTAGGCGGAGCCGGCCAGTACCAGCCCCCGTACCCGCTGGGCGTGCAACATGCGGATGCCGCGCAGTTCCACCTCGGGGTCGCCGTCGGTGCTCAGCAGCACTGTCAACAGTCCGGCCTCGGTGGCCGCGTCGGACACGCCACGGGCGACGGCGCCGAAGTAGGGGTCGGCCACGTCGTGCAGCAGTACCCCGAGGGTGGCCGTGGAGGAACGGGCCAGGGCCTGGGCGGGGGCGTTGGGGAGGTAGCCCAACTCCTCGGCGCTGGCGCGCACTCGGGCGGCCAGCCGTTCACCGACGGCTCGGGTGGAGCCGTTCAGCACCCGGGAGGCAGTGGCCAGGGAGACGCCGGCGTGGCGCGCCACGTCGTCGAGGGTGACCGCCAATGTCGGCCTTTCGGTTCGGTCCGTCCTGTTCAGGGGGTGGCGGGAAGGGTATCGCGGTACGGCACGGTGCCCTTGACCCGTTGTGGTGGCGGTCCCTAGGGTGGCCCGGGAAAGCGCTTTCCCGCATGTTCGGGCCGCCTCCACGGGCAAGGGGACACCACATGGCACACAGGTCGATCGGGATCGTGATGAACGGGGTGACCGGCCGGATGGGGTATCGCCAGCATCTGGTGCGCTCCCTGCTGGCCATCCGCGAACAGGGCGGGCTCCCCCTCCAGGGCGGGGACGTGCTGTGGCCCGAGCCGCTGCTGGTCGGCCGCGACGAGGGGAAGCTCCGCGAGCTGGCGGGGCGACACGGTCTGGAGCACTGGACCACCTCCCTGGAACAGGCGCTCGCCGACCCACGGGCGGAGGTCTACTTCGACGCGCAGGTCACCCCCGCGCGGGAGCGGGCCCTCCGTACCGCGATCACCGCAGGGAAGCACATCTACACCGAGAAGCCCGTCGCCGAAACCCTGGACGCGGCACTGGAGTTGGCGCGTCTGGCCCGTGAGGCGGGAGTGCGCCACGGCGTCGTCCAGGACAAGCTGTTCCTCCCCGGCCTGATCAAGCTGCGCCGGCTGGTGGAGGGCGGGTTCTTCGGCCGGGTGCTGTCGGTGCGCGGGGAGTTCGGCTACTGGGTCTTCGAGGGCGACTGGCAGCCGGCCCAGCGCCCCTCCTGGAACTACCGCGCCGAGGACGGCGGCGGGGTGGTGCTCGACATGTTCCCGCACTGGCGCTACGTACTGGACAACGTCATCGCCCCGGTGCGCAGCGTCTACGCCCACGCCGCCACCCACATCCCCGAGCGGGTGGACGAGCACGGCACCGCCTACGCCGCCACCGCCGACGACGCGGCCTACGCGATCTTCGAGCTGGAGGGTGGGGTCACCGCCCAGGTCAACTCCTCCTGGGCGGTACGGGTACACCGCGACGAACTCGTGGAGTTCCAGGTCGACGGCACCGAGGGCAGCGCGGTGGCCGGACTGCGGGAGTGCCACGTGCAGCACCGGGCCACCACCCCGAAACCCGTGTGGAACCCGGACCTGCCGAGCGACTCCTCCTTCCGCTCCCAGTGGCAGCGGGTGCCCGACAACGCGGGGGACGCCGGCTTCGACAACGGCTTCAAGGCGCAGTGGGAGCTGTTCCTCCGCCATGTGGCCACCGGTTCGCCGTACCACTGGGACCTGATGGAGGGCGCCAAGGGCGTGCAACTGGCCGAACTGGGCCTGCGCTCCGCCCGGCAGGGGCGCCGCCTGGAGGTGCCCGCCCTGGACGGTGACCGATGACCACCCTCGCCCTCCCCCGCCCCGACGGCACCCTGGAGCCGTACCGGATGGGCCCGCCCGCGGACCTGCCCACCCGGGCGGCACCCGCCCGTGCCCGTCGGGCCTACGCCGCCGCCCACGTGGTGGCCGACCCGTTGGCCGACAACGCGCCCGGCGCCCCCGCCCGGCTGGACTGGGACGCCACCCTCGCCTTCCGGCACCGGCTGTGGTCGCTCGGCCTGGGGGTGGCGGACGCCATGGACACCGCGCAGCGCGGTACGGGCCTGGACTGGCCGGCCACCCGGGAGTTGGTACGCCGTACCGGGGCGGAGGCCGCCGCCTGCGGGGGCGCCCTGCTCTGCGGGGTGGGCACCGACCAGCTCGACGGTCCGCCCACGCACCTGGACCAGGTCACCCGCGCCTTCGAGGAACAGCTCGCCGTGGTGGAGGAGGCCGGCGCCCGGGCGGTGGTGATGTGCAGCCGTCAACTGGCCGCCGTGGCTCGGGGGCCGGAGGACTACCAGCGGGTGTACGGGCGGCTGCTGGACCAGGTGCGCCAGCCGGTGGTGCTCCACTGGCTGGGCGAGGTGTTCGACCCGGCGCTGCGCGGCTACTGGGGTTCGACCGACCTCGATTCCGCGACCCGGACCGTACTGTCCGTCATCCACGAGCACCCCGCCAGGGTCGAGGGCGTCAAGCTGTCCCTGCTGGACGCCGAACGGGAGGTCGCCCTGCGCCGCGCCCTGCCCGAGGGCGTACGGCTCCTCACCGGGGACGACTTCCACTACCCCGAGCTGATCCGGGGCGATCAACTCGGTCACAGCGACGCCCTGTTGGGGGTCTTCGACCCGCTGGCCGCCGTCGCCTCCGCCGCCCTGACCGCGCTGGACGAGGGCGACCCGGAGAGGTTCGACGCCCTGCTCACTCCGACGGTGCCGCTGGCCCGCCACCTGTTCACCGCCCCCACCCCGCACTACAAGACCGGGGTGGTCTTCCTGGCCTGGCTGGCCGGCCACCAGAGCCACTTCACCATGGTCGGCGGGGCGCAGAGCGGCCGTTCGCTGCCGCACCTGGTCCGGCTGTTCACCCTGGCCGACCGGACCGGGCTGCTGCCCGACCCGGAGCTGGCGGCCGGACGGATGGGCCGGCTGCTGGCCCTGGCGGGGGTGGGGCGGTGAACGGTCTGGAACGGCTGTCCCTCAACCAGATCACCGTGCGCGGCTGGAGTCTGGAGCGTGCGGTACGCGGCTGCGCCGAGGCGGGTGTGCCCGCCATCGGCCTGTGGCGGGACAAGGTGGCCGAAACGGGACTGGAACGCTCGGCCTCTCTGGTACGGGCGGCCGGGCTGAAGGTCAGCAGCCTGTGCCGGGGCGGCTTCCTCACCGCCACCGAACCCGACGCCCGACAACGGGCGTTGGAGGACAACCGGCAAGCCGTGCGGGAGGCGGCCACCCTGGGCACCGACACCCTGGTGCTGGTGTGCGGGGGCCTGCCCGAAGGTGGCCGTGACCTGCCAGGGGCTCGCCGGGCGGTGGCCGACGCCCTGGCCGAACTCGCCCCGTACGCCGCCGAGTCGGGCGTACGGCTGGCCATCGAGCCGCTCCACCCGATGTTCTGCGCCGACCGGGCCGTGGTCTCCACCCTGTCCCAGGCGCTGGACCTGGCCGAGCCCTTCCCCGTCGACTGGGTGGGTGTGGTGGTGGACAGCTACCACCTGTGGTGGGACCCGGAGTTGGAGCGGCAACTGGCCCGCGCCGGAGACCGGATCGCCTCGTACCAGGTGTGCGACTGGACCCTGCCGGTGCCCGAGGGGGCGTTGCTGGGACGCGGCCACGTCGGGGACGGCTGTGTGGACTTCACCGCGCTCACCCGGGCGGTGGCCCGGGCCGGCTACGACGGCCCGGTGGAGGTGGAGATCTTCAACGAGCGGGTGTGGGCCACCCCCGGGGAGGAGACCCTCGCCACCCTCGCCGAGCGGCACCGTCGACTGGTCGCCCCGTACCTGGACGGGGCCTGACCGACCCGGTTCCGGGCCGGCTCACCCGCCGAGGCGGGCCACCCGTCCCTTCTCCCCGGCCGCCCAACAGCCCAGGTCCGGCGTGCAGTCCACGGTGTCGAAGGAGCCCCGGTCCACGGTCTGCCAGCTCCGGCCGCCGTTCACCGTCAGGTCGGTGCCGGTGGGCCCGACCGCCAACGCGGCGTGCCGGCTGTACGGCAACCAGCTCACCCCGGAGCGGTACTCCGGCACCGGACGCCCACTGGGCTCCCAGGTGCGACCCCCGTCCCGGGTGGTCGCCGACGCCCGGGGCGAGTCCTTCTCGGGGCGGAAGTCGCCGCCGACGGCCAGACCGTGGCGGGGTCCCTGGAAGGCGAGGGCGAACACCCCGCGTTCCGGGGCACCGGCCGGTACCGGGGTGTCGGTGACGGTCCAGTTCCGGCCACGGTCGGTGGAGTGGTACACCCGGGAGGTGTCGGCGCCCCCGGCGGCCATCCACACCTGGTCACGGCCGGCGCTGACCAGACACTGGCCGCTGGCCGCGAAGTTGGCCTCGCCCTTCGACGCGGGCGGCATCCCCCGGTCGGGCAGCACCTTCCAACTACGTCCGCCGTCACGGGTGGACAGGATGCGGAACCTCCCGTCCACCGGGTCGCTGACGGCCAGTCCGTGACGGCGGTCGAAGAAGGTCAGGCAGTTGTAGAAGGCGTCCGGGTGGTCGTTGCGGAAGGTCTCGGTCCAGGTGGCCCCGGCGTCCTCGGTACGGAACACCCGGGAGTCCTCCCCCGGCCCGATGGCCAGTACCACCGCACCCCGGGAGCCGAACGCCTCCACGTCACGGAACTCCAACTTCCCCGCCCCGGGCGGCGACACGTCCCGCCAGCGCCGGCCCCCGTCCCGGGTCAGCAGGACGGTGCCCTCGCTGCCGGCCACCCAGGCGGTGGAGCGGCTCACCGCGTCCAGCCCCCGGAACCTGGCGTCCACCCCGGTGTCGGTCAGCTTCCAGCCGGCCCCGGTCACCCGTGCCCGCATCTCGCCCGACCGTTCCTCGGCCGAGGCCTGGGCCCCCTGGAGGGGCGTCACCAGTACCACCGCGCACAGCGCCGCCGAGGCCCGCCGTACCCACTTCCCCATGGCTGTCATGGGCACGGAATCTAGCCGATCGCCGTGAGCCGGGGCACCCCACGGACACCACCGGCAGCTCGCGGTCCCAGCGCGGCACACGGGCGTAACAGGCGGTCGGCCCACCGGAGTTCGGGCCCGAGGGCCCACGGCGACCACCGGCCCACGTCCCCTCGGCCGGCCGTTCCTCCTGCCACGTACTGCCGCGTACCAAGGGCGCCCACCCCGTGCCGGGGACCGTCCCGGCTTCCGCGCGAACCGCCCGTCGGGTCACGGCACCGGTTGGTCCGAACGGTTGGAACGTCGCTGTACGCGGGAGGTCGAGTGGCCAGGGCCCCGAGCACGCGCATGATCGCAGGGGTAAGGCACGTCAAGTGACCGGGGTGAGTCGGGTGGCGAAGCGGCAACGGCTGTGGCACGTCAGGCCGTGGAGTGTGGCGACACTGGTGAGCGCGGTACTGCTGGCGGGGTACTTCCTGCTACCGCTGCACCACTTCGGCCACCAGCGACCACTGGTCAGCTGGTCGGTGTTCCTGGGGGCGCTCGGGCTGGTGGCGGTCCTGCTGCTGCTCCAGATCCGCGAGGTGCTGCTGGAACGGTCCACCGCGCAGCCGGGGTTCGTGATCCCGCTGCTGATGATGGTGACCATCCACCTGTTCTCGGCCGGCTACTTCGCCCTGTCCCGGCACCCCGGGGAGATGCGGGGCCTGGACACGCGGCTCGACGCGCTGTACTTCACCATGGTCACGCTGACGACCGTGGGCTACGGCGACGTCGTCGCGATCGGGCAGGCGACCCGTCTCATCGTCATCCTCCAGCTGGTGTACAGCATGGTGTTCCTCACCGCCGCGGGAGCGGCGCTGACCACCCAGCTACGGAGCCTGCTCGGTACGCGTTCGGCCCAGCGCGAGGACAAGCCCCCCAGCTGAACGGCGACCGGGCCACCCCGACCGCCACCGGTCGTCCACCACGTCCCGGTTCGTACGGGTCAACGGCGGCACCACTCCCTGCCTGCCCTCCTGGCCGGCAGGGCGGCCACCGGCCGGGGCCACCCACGGTTCGCCGCAGTGCGGTCACCCGTGAAGGACGTGACAGGGCACCCTGCCGGGGGCAGCGTGGTCAAGTGCCGCCGCCTCCACCCCAGTTAGGGCGCCAGCCCCCGTACGGCGCCCCCGCCCCGCGTACGCTGACCCCATGCCGTCACGCGCTGACACCTCGCCCGACGGGTGGTGGAAATGTCCGTATCCCCGATAGTTGTTCATTCCGGCCGCCCCGCCCCCTGAACCCCCAGGTCAGCAAGCCTGCTCCCCGCACGCGCGGGGATGGTCCCCACTGGGGCGAGGCGACGGTGCGTCCCGGGGACTGCTCCCCGCACGCGCGGGGATGGTCCCAAGATCATCGGGCTCTGACCAGGCAAGATACGCTGCTCCCCGCACGCGCGGGGATGGTCCCCACAGCACGAAACGGAGCTGCTCGGGGGTGAACTGCTCCCCGCACGCGCGGGGATGGTCCCCACCGCGACCGCGAGAGGAGATGGACGTCATGCCCGCTCCCCGCACGCGCGGGGATGGTCCCGAGGGGCAGGGTGAGGAAGCCCCAGATCAGGACTGCTCCCCGCACGCGCGGGGATGGTCCCCCTCAGCCGCTACATGGACAGTGGCTTTGCCGCTGCTCCCCGCACGCGCGGGGATGGTCCCCCCCAGGGGTGCCCGGGGATGGTGGAGCAGGGCTGCTCCCCGCACGCGCGGGGATGGTCCCGACCTTGATGGCGACCTCCACCACCCGATCGTCTGCTCCCCGCACGCGCGGGGATGGTCCCCAAGTCGTCCAGCACCGCACGCACTCGGCTGACCGCTCCCCGCACGCGCGGGGATGGTCCCTGACGCCCCACCACCTCGACCCCGATCCCGAGCTGCTCCCCGCACGCGCGGGGATGGTCCCGTTCTCGCGGGTCATCTCGTACCCCTTGGCTTCTGCTCCCCGCACGCGCGGGGATGGTCCCTCGCCGAAGCGCGTCGCCGCGTTCCCGATGGACTGCTCCCCGCACGCGCGGGGAGCGCCCCAGGAGTAGGTGGGCGTCGTTGCCCCCTTGGCCCCGCTCCCACCACACGCGGGGGATGCCCCCACGCCTGGGACTGGGGGGCGGAGGCTGAGCCCAGGCGTGACCGGGGGGATCAGGGGTGCCGGTGCCAAGGGGCCGGCTGGCGGGACGAGTTGGGTGGGCGTCGTGTCCGTACCGTGGCCGTGGTGGCCGCCGCATCCGGGTCCGGGACGGGTTGCCGCGTACTGCCGAAAGGATCTGGGTGCGGGCCGAGGCCGGTACGGGGCTGACTGGCCGGCTCGGTGCCGTACCGACCTCGGCCGTTCCTCGACGGGCGCGCAGCCGGGGAGGCCGGGTGCTCGGCGTCTCCTCACGCGCCTTGTTCACCGAATCGTTGGTGTGCTGAGGTGCCGTCATGGCAGAACAGTTCACGCAGCGCATGACTCTGGGCAGGAGTTGGCGCCCCCTGATTCCCCAGTCCGTGGTCCTGGTGCTTTTCACCGCGTTTCTCGTCGCCGCCGTGATCGGCATGGTGAGCCCGGACTCGCCGGTTGCCGTGCGGTGGCTCGTCGGCGTCGTCGTGGGCGCGGGGCTCACCACCGTCTTCGTGCTCGCGCGCACCTCCATCCTGAAGCGCCAGGCGGTCGCGGGCACGCTCGACGTCGACGAGCGGGGTCTGGTCGCGCGCTACGGCGGTACGACCCGCACACTGCGCTGGGACCAGGTGAACCGCTTCGAGGAGTTGCCGCACCCGGTGAAGGCGGCCCAGGGGGCCGGGGGCCTCGGCGGCGCCCTCATCATCGGAGCGGTCAACGTGGCTTCCCGGGCCTCCGCGCCCACGTCCGTGGGCGTGGTCGGTTTCGGGGCCTGGACGGACGGACCGGAAACCAACGCGCACGGCCGGGAGTTGGCCGTGCTCTCGGCCCGGCAGTTCGGTGCGGCTCCTGACGGGGCCGGCGTCGTCGTACCGATCTGGTTCGACGACTACGGGCCGGAGGCACAGGCCCGGTTGATCGAACTCGTCCGGCGGCACCGTCCCGACCTCGCCCAGGGCGCGAACGCCTGATCGTCGGGTCGGAGCCACACGCCCCCACGGGTGTCGAGGCGCCACGGTCCCGGAAGCCTCGTCGTACGGGCGCACCGGGCCGCCCAGCAGGAGCCCCTCCGCCCCCTCCCAGCCCACCGTGGCGTGGTGAACTACGGCTGGGGGTGGGCGGGTTGCGGAACGGGAGACAGGGGCGGGGATGACCGGGGCGAGGCGGGGAGGCCGAACAGCGGCCGGGGGGCGGCGGCTGTGGCGGGTCCTGAGCGAACCGGGGTCATGGACCCCAGGCCGCCCCCGGCTGGTGGGGGCGCTCCTGGGGCTGGGCGGCGGACTGGTCATCACCGGCGGTGGCGTCCTGTTCGATCTCCTGCACCACTCCCGTGGGTTCGCCACGGCCGGGTTCGCCGTACTCGGTGTGGGCGTCCTGCTCGGGCTGCCCCTGCTGGTCGGTGTGCCGACCCCGGGTCGGCTCGCGGGACTGCTGCTGACCGGGATCTTCCTGCTGGTCATGGTCCCGTACGGCTTCCGTGGGGCGGTCCTCGACTGGCGCGGCGAACAGGTGCGGGCCACGGTGACGGAAGTGAGGCACCAGAGGGAACCGCGTACCGGTGGGGTCACCCACACCTGCCGGGTCCTCGACCGGAAGGGGCGGTCCTCGTGGCTGCCGGACAGCGAACGATGCGACGCCCACACCCGTCCCGGGGACCGCTACGCGATCGTGCGCGACCCCGGCGACCTGGTGGCCGCGTCCACCTCCGCCCCACGGATCGGTTTCCCGGTACTGGTGGCGTACACGGTCGTGGGGCTCGCGCTGATGGCCGTGATCGGAGCCCAGACCATGGGGCGGTCCCCCGGTTTACGGCCGGGGTGAACCGCGCCCCGCCGACGGGGCTCCTGGTGGTACGGGGCACGCCCGGCTCACGTCAAAGGCGGTGCGGGGCCCGGGCGTTGTGCTCCTACGACCGGCCGTCACGCCCTCAGGGTTGGAGGGGTGGTTCCCACGCTTCGGGCAGGCGCCCGGGGGTTCGCGCGGTCCCGCGTGAGGCCCGCACGGCTCCCCGTTGAGCCGCCGAGCGGCTACCGATTGAACCGACCTTCGCCCCTGCCCCGGCCCCCACGGGCGAACCGAGCCACCCACCCGAAAGAGGCCGCGAGGCCGGGCCACCGCCCGCGTGGGTGGCTGGCACCCCCGGCCTCGTCCCCCGCTTCTCCCGGGACCGTGCCCCAAGGTGCCCGCCGGACTCCTGGCTGCCGTGGACCACTTCCCGGTGCCCCGAATCCTGGTACCCCGAACTCGCCGTCCGCGCCCGGTGGTCAGCCGCCTTCGACGGGTTCGACCTCCAGGAGTTCCCGTATCCGAGGGGCGGTCCAGTGGCCGGCGGCTCCGGGGCGGGTGGCCAGGTGGTGGGCCGCCCGGTCGGGGGTCCAGCCCTGGGACTCCACCAGGCCGACGAGTAGTTGCCGCAGGTAGGCGGGGGCGGGGGCGGTGGTGTCGACCTCGTCCTGACGCCACGGGGAGGTGAAGGTGAGTACCGGTGCGCCCTCCAGCCACCCGGGGCAGACCAGGGTCTCGTAACGGCCGGGGCCCACCGTGTCCCGGCCGGTGGTGAGCGCCGTGGTGGGGTCGAGGTCGGTACCGGGTTCGCGCAGCATCTCCTGGGCGGCGATGTCGTGGAACTGCTCCAGGGTCAGCAGGTGGGCGGCCAGCACGCTGTGCCCGTCGGTGTACGGGTCGAGGAAAGCCGTACCGCCGCCCCACACCGGGGATTCGAGGGCGAAGTAGGTCTGGCCGGGCAGGCGCAGGGGCCGGGTGACCCGGGGAGGGCGGGGGTCACGGCAGCCGGGGTAGGTGCGGACGGCTCCGGGGGGCCGGCCTCCCGAGAGGTAGTAACCGAGGCGGGAGAGGCTCATGTTGGAGCCGTAGGCGGCGTACCACACCCGCTCGGGCGGGGTGGTCACCCGGCCTCGTGGCGACAGCGCGGTGGCGGTTTCCCTCATCGGTGCCCCTCCCGGTCGGCGGACGCGTCAGCATACGGATCCCCGGAGAGCGTGCCCAGGTGGTGGCCGTGACCACCCCCGCGACCTTCACCGGTGCCGGGGTCGGCCCGCCCCTCCCCCACGCCGGGGTGCCGGTACGGCCGGCCGCCGATGGGGCCGCGAGGTCGGGGACAGCGCCGGGAACCGTACCGGCACGGGTGCCGTCAGGGACCCGACTTCAGCTCCCCCCTGAAGGGCGACCACCGCCAGAGGGACACCCCCACACGGCCCCAGCCGCGAGGTCCGGGCAACACCAGGAGCCGCACCGACACGGATACCGTCGGGACACGTCCCCACACGCGCTCCCTCCTCCCCGCCGCCCACGGCCGTACCAGGCCACCCACCCCAAGAGACCCACCCAGCCGCGAGGTCCGGGCAACACCGGGAGCCGCACCGACACGGATGCCGTCGGGGTGTGGGACCTGTCGCCCTCGGGGCGGGCTCGCGGCGTACGCGGCCCGGTAACTCCCGTGGGGATGGGGGCTGTTCGGTGGGTGGGGCGGCCGGTCAGCCCAGCAGGAGCAGGGTGTCCCACTCGCTGGCGGGTGGGCGGCGGTGGGCGTAGGCGCGGAGGGCGAGGGCGATGCCCGCCGCTCCGTCCAGCAGTCCGGGCAGGTCGAGGTGGAGGTCGGCGGCGGGTTGGTAGTAGCGGTAGCCGAAGGGGGCGTCGGGGTCGAACCCCTCCAGCAGTCGTTCGGCCATCTGGTCGACCGCCGGGCCGAGTTCGGCCTCGGGGTGCTCCCACTCCAGTCGGCCCAGGGTGTGCAGCAGGCCGGACCAGCCGTGGCACAGGGCGTGGTCGTGGATCGCCCACCCCTCCATCGGCCGGGCCAGCATGGCGCGTACGGCCTCCAGTCCGGCCCGGGTCCACTCCGGGCGGTCCAGGGCGCGGCCGGCCATGCCCAGAGCGCGGGCGGTGCCCACGGCGCCGTAGCACCAGGAGGGGCGGGCCGGCAGCGGGGGCGGGTGGGCGTTCCGGTCGGCGTTTCGGTCGGCGTTCCAGTCAGCGTGGTAGCGCAGAGGAATGAAGGGGGTCCAGTACGGACCGGCCTGGTCGCGCTCCCGTCGGTCCAGCAGCCAGGTGGCCATGGCCTGGATGGCCTCCGGCTGTCCCGGTACCCGTACTCCGTGCTCCCAGGCCAGCGACAGCAGCCCCAGCGGGCCCGGAACCCCGTGCGCCAGGCCGAAGTTGGCCTGGCCGTCGTCGAACTCCTCCCCCACCCTGGTGCGTTGGGTGGCGCCGAACCACCAGCCGGGTACCTCCACGCCGTTCACCCGCAGGGTGCCGTTCAGGGCGGTGAGGGCGGCCAGGCACTCCCGCAGGGCCTCGTCGCGTTCCGGCTCGGGCTGCCTGGTGTGGCGGTGCAGCAGGTAGCGGCCGACTCCGCTGAGCCCGCTGAGTACGTCCACCACCGCCGGGTAGGTGGGCAGGCCGGCCTGCCGGGTGGAGTGGTGCAGGGCGGCCAACTGTCGTGCGTGGTCGGCCATCCGCGCGTCGGTGCTCCGCAGCAGCGAGGCGTACTCGCCGTCCCGGGACGCCGCCACCCGTACCGCGCTGGCCAGGGCGCCGATGCCCACGAAGGTGCCCTGCGGGGGCACCGTACGGGTGGCCTCGGCGGTGAGCGTGAGGTAGCGGTGGGCGGTACGGCGGTGCGCCTCGGTGTTCCCGCTTCCGCCCTCGGGGTGGCCCAGTTCGGCGTACAGCAGGGCCAGGGCCGGGTAGCCCCGGTTCAGCGAGCCGTCCTCCCAGACCGGGGATCGGGACTCGTGGACCTGTGCGTGGGTGCCGCCGGCCACGGTGGCCGCCACCACCCGCTCGGGGTCGGCGAGCCGGTCGGCGATCCACTCGGCCACCTCGGCGGCGCGGACCCGGGTCGGGGTGGGGGCGGGGGCCGGGCTCATCGGTGGGCCTCCCGGTCCCGGTGGGCGCGCACCACGGCGCGCAGCAGTCCGTAGGCGCGTTGTTCGGTCTCCCGGTCGGTGCCCAGCAGGCGGTTGGCGTGCATGTGGAGCACTCCCGCCACGGCGGGCCCCCAGCGTGGGGGCGTGTCCGGCGCCACGCCCAGGGCGTGGCCGTAGGCCTCGGCGGCCCGTGCGGCCTCGGCCCGGGGTGCGTTCAGCCGTGGGGGGTCGAGCGCCGGGTCCAGCCGTACCGCCCGGGTGGTGTCGATCCAGCGGGTGGCCTGGCGTCGGGCGGCGACGGGACTGCGGTTCTCCAGTTCCCTGGGGAAGGTGTCCAGTACCCAGCTCCTCCAGTCCCAGGTGCCCAGGGCGTCCAGGGTGGCGGCGTGGTCGGCGGCGGCCAGGGTCTCGGCGGGTACGGGCAGCTCTCCCCGGGCGCGGGCGGTGAGGTGGGCAGTCACCAGTCGGCTGTCGGCGTGGAAGAGGCGTTCCGCGTCGGCCAGCGCCTCGGGGCCGCCGTAGCGTTCGGTCTCCGGTTCGTAGGTGCCCAGGGTCAGGGTGCCGATCAGTCCTTCCGTGCGGGCGGTGGCGGCCCAGTCGTGGAGGGCCGGCAGTACCCGGTTCCGCAGGCTGTCGGGGGTGCCGCGCATCCGCAGCCGCAGGTGGGGGGCGGGGTCGGCGTAGCGGAGGAAGAACCAGCGGTCGAGGTCCTCCTCCAACCCTCCGCAGAGGGCGGCGAGTTCCCGTACCAGCAGGCTGTCCATTCGGTCCCGGGCCACGTACAGCTTGGCGTACAGCCACTCCCCTCCGGGCGGGTGGGGCGTCGGGGCGGCCGGCCGCACGGCGGTCGGGAGGGTGGCGGCCGGCCGGGGGCTGGTGGGCAGCAGGGGCACCACGACCTCGGTCACCCGCCCCCGGGACCAGCCGAGGTCGGCGGGTTCGGCCAGCGGGGACTCCTGCACCACGGGGGCGGCCGGGCCGGTCAGTTCGGCCCGCAGCACCCGTCGGTGGGCGGCGGAGGACAGGTCGAGGTCCAGGTGGTGGTCGTGGACCTTGACCCGCAACACCTGGGGCAGCGCCGCCTGTTCACGCCAGGACTCCAGGGCGGAGCGCCAGCGCCGGGCGCTGAGGGTGCCGTCCCTCAGGGCGGGCGGGGGGCGCCAGCGGGCCGGGCTGAGTACGGTGCGGCCGTGGCGGACCCGGGGCAGTTGGGGCAGTGCCTCCAGCCTGCTCCACTGCCAGGGGGCCCAGGGGCGGGAGCCGCTCATGCCGACCCCGGCCAGGAAGCGGGCCAGGTTGGGGGCCTCGGTGGCCATGTTCAGCATGTGGGGGCGCGCCACGGTCACCTCCCGTCCGGTGGAGGCGCGGGCCAGGCGCAGCCGGTCGCCGTCGGAGGAGACCACCAGGTCGTCCAGGGGAACGGTGTGCTCGGGGTCGTCGTCCACGGAGGGGCAGCAGCCGACCCGTACGGCGGCCGGCACCACCTGGGGTACCCGGGAGACGTTGGGGGACCGGGGGCCGAGCGGGGTGAAGAACAGTTGCACCGGGGTGGGTGGGGCGTCGGCGCCGTCCTCGGGGTGCTCCCAGAGTCCCGCCAACTCCTCTTCGGCGTCCAGCAGGTGGGCGAAGCGGCCGGCCATCGATCCGGCCGCGTACGAGCCGCCGGACACCAGCAGCCGGTAGTCCCCGGCGGCCAGGTCGGCGAAGCCGCGGGCCAGGGGCTGTACGCACAGGTCCAGTGAGCCGGGGACCACGCCGGCGGGGCGTTCCGGGGCGAGGCGTCGGACGAGGTCCCGGTCCAGCACCAGTTCGGCCCCGGGCCCCTGGGCCAGGGTGCGCTGTACCGCGTCCCCCAGGGCCTCGTCGCGCTCCGGGGAGTAGGGCACCGTGGCCGGGGTCGGGGCGGGTCGGTCGCCGTGCGGGACCTGGTATCCGGCGGGTGGGCCCAGCCCCAGGTGGGGGTCGAGCAACTCCCGTACCGGGACCGGCCGTTCGAGGCCGTACCGTTCGAGGAAGGCCCGGTGGTACTCGCCCAGGGGCCCGCCCTCCTCGGGGCCCAGCCGCCACAGGACCTCCGCCGCCCCGGCGACCTCGGCGGCCAGGTCGGCCGGCAGGGCCAGTTCGGGGCGGAGGGCGAGGTCGACCTGTACCGGGGAACGGGCGGCGTCCCACCGCTCGCCGGTCAGCTCGGTGTGGGCCTCGCCCATGGTGGCGAGCAGGCGGGACCAGTGCTCGCGGCCCTGGCCGGGGGCGGTGGCGGAGTAGTCCCGCAGTTCCCGTTCCACCAGGCGCAGGCGGGTGGCGGTGGGGGACGCGGCCCCGTCCAGGCGGGAGTTGACGTAGCGCAGGAGGTCGGGGTGGTTCTGGGCGGAGGCGAGGTCGGTGAGGAGGACCTCGCGGTCGATCAGCTGGTTCAGCAGGCGTTCGACGTCCTCCCGGGCGGCTTCGGGGAAGCGTTCCAGCAGGGCGCGGCGGAGCGCCTGGTACGTCAGGGGTGTGGCCGCAGCCTCCACGGCCGCGCGGACCACCGGGCCGTAGCCGAAGGTGAGTTCGTGCGGTACGGGGTCGCCGGGGGCCCGTTCGCCGCGTACGTAGGGCAGCACCAGGCGGCCGGCCCTCTCCCGGCACAGGTGGTTGGCGACCAGCAGCAGCCGGTCCCGTACGCCCTCGTCGTGGTGCAGTCGGCGTACCACCGCGTCCAGCCAACCGGCGTCCGCCCGGGCGTGCTTGTGGGGTACCGGCTCGTCGCCGTACGGCTCGGGTGGGAGGTCCTCGGTGAAGCGGCACCCGCCCACGCCGGCCAGCAGGCCGAAGGGGGTGGGCCGGCCGGTCATCCGCAGGGCGTAGCGGATCACGGACAGCGCCAGTCGTCGGGTGCGGCGCGTGGAGAGGGGGGTGCCGTCCCCGGTGCCGTCCTCGATCCGGGTGAGGGAGCGGGCCAGGGAGGGGCTGGACACCTCGACGGCCTCCCGCACCTGGGGGTCCTTCACCAGGTCCCGTACCAGTGCGGTCAGTTGCTCCCGTTCCTCGGCCTCCCGCCGGGGTTCCCCCGGCTCGTCCGGCCCGTCCGGTTCCTCGGGGTCGGGGGCGCGGGTGCGGGCGGCGCACGGGTGGGAGGCGGGCAGGGCGGCCGTCCGCACGACCCCCCAGCCACCGGCCCGGAACAGCGGCCCCGGGTCCTCGCCGGTGTCGGACTGGTGCGGCACCCGTGCTCCTCCTCGCCTGCTGGGCCTCTCGGACAGACACCACCCCGGACCACCGCACGGACTGGGAGGCCCGTGCGCGGGTGGTTCCGGGGTGGTGGGCGTGCTGTCAGGTACGGATCAACAGCAGGTCAGGCACATGGCCAGGCCCACGGCGTAGGTGTTGACCGTGCCCGGGGTCAGCGCCGCGTTCTCGTCGTGCTCGCGTGCGGCGGCGGGGTCGGTGGGGCGCGGGTCGGTCGACTCCACGAGTTCCACGTCCAGGTCGAAAAGGGTGGCCGTCATGTCACACCTCCAGGGGGTGAACTCACTTGCACACATGTGGTGTTGGCGTGAATCAGCCATCACGATAAGTTCCAGCCCGGCGGGCGGCAATACTCGTGCATCCTCCAACGATCCCGGGCGGCCCGGACACGGACCGCGCCCCGCACCGCCCTCCACCCCCGTCGCGGAACGTACGCCCCTGCCCGAGTACGGCCCGGTTGCCCCCGTGGGCGCCGCCCCGAACGCGCCCGGGGGCGCCGGAGTTCGACCGAGGAACACCTCAACTCCCCAGCACAGGACGGCCGTTGCCCCCTCAGGACCCACCACGAGGGTGAGCCCGTACCGGGCGAGCGCCATGACCGTTCGGGCGGGGGCCTCGTGACATCCCCTCAGCCCTCTAGGCAAGCGGGGAAAAGCCTGCGAACTTTTCCGCGACGCTGCGGCCCGCTTGGTTCGTACCAGGCGCGAACAAGAAGAGGAAGAAGTGAACGACACCCCCCACTCCCGTCGCCCGCTCCGCCGTCGGCTGCGCAACGGCACCTTCGTCGGCGCCAGTGCCCTGGCCCTGGTCGTCGCCTTCCCCACGCTGGCGCACGCCGAGCCTCCCGGCGCCCTCCCCGGCAACGCCAGCGAACGCGAGAACCGCTTCCAGCCCGTGTACGACTACGACACCGACGGCTGCTACGCCTCCCCCGCCATCGGCCCCGACGGCACCCTCTCCCCCGGACTGGACCTCGGCGGGGACGTGAACGGCAACTGCCGTGACGAGTCCGACCTGGACAACGTCAACATCTACTCCCGGGAGAAGTGCAACAACGACTGGTGCGCCATCCTGTACTCCTCGTACTTCGAGAAGGACCAGACGGCCAACGGCGGCGGCATCGGCGGCCACCGCCACGACTGGGAACACATCGTGGTCTGGATCAAGGACGACCAGGTCCAGCACGTGGCCACCTCGGCCCACGGGAACTTCGACGTTCACACCCGCGACGACATGTACTTCGACGGTGACCACGCCAAGGTCGTCTACCACAAGGACGGACTGTCCACCCACTGCTTCCGGGCCGCCACCGACAACGACGAGCCCCCGGAGAACCACAAGGGCACCTGGCAGGCCCCGCCGGTGGTCGGCTGGGAGGGGTACCCGGAGGGGCTGCGCGACAAGCTGACCTCGGCTGACTTCGGCAGCGCCACCCTGGGCATCAAGGACGACACCTTCGACGACCACCTGGAGAAGGCCATGCCGGACGACATCCCCTTCGACCCGCACGCCTGATCCCGTACCGGGGGACGCCGGGCTCCGGTGGCGGGAGCCCGGCGTCCCCCGGTGGGCCGCGCCCGACATGCGGGCCGTCCACCGCGCCCCTATGTTGCGAAGGCAAGGGCCCGGCCGCGAACCGGGCGGCGCGAGTGGAGCCGAGAGGAGAGCCTGATGGCCGACGACGGCGCGATGGACAAGCTGAAGGGCAAGGCCAAGGAGGTGGCCGGCAAGATGACCGGCGACCGCAAGCAGGAGTCCGAGGGCCAGACCGACCAGGCGAAGGGGCGCGCCAAGGGCGCCGTGGACGAGGCCAAGGACCGCGCGGAGGGAATGCGCGACTCCCTGCGGAACAAGGACGACTGACCCCCCACTCACCCGCGGGGTACGGGAACCTCACGGGGCGGGCTCGTGGAGAACGAGCCCGCCCCGTTCCCGTGCGTACGGGCGGGTGACCTCCACCGAGCGTTCCGCGAGGGGCCGTGGCGGGGTCCCCGGTCGGGGGTGAGCGGCACGCCGGGGGCTCCGGCTGGTGTGGACCCCGGCTTTTCCAGAGGCCCTCCGGGGTGGCGGCGGGCCCGGGTCGTGCGATCCTTCCAGCGCTTCCGCTCCGGCCCCCGCCCGGTGCCCCGCCCCGAGGAGTCGACATGTCCGCACGCCGACGTGGCCTGCTGTACTGCGCCGCCGCCCTGGTGACCGCCACCGCCACCACCGTGGCGATCAGCGGCGCCCCCGACGCCCGGGCGGAGGTGGGCACCCGCGCGGCCTCCCTGTTGACGCTGGACAACAACATCGAGAACTGGCTCCCGACCGAGTGCGCCGAGGGCTCCGAGTACGAGCGGCTGATCGCCCACCTGAAGAAGCAGCCCGCGGGCCCGGACGTGTTCACCGTCCAACAGATCTCCAACGCCGAGCAGTTGGACACCTTCACCCAGCGGCTGACCGACGAGCTGCCGGGCACCTACGAGGGCCGGATCGCGATCCCCGAACCCGGCTCCATGGGGTACGAGGACAAGCCCTGTGGAGTGCTGAAGAACCAGCAGACCAACGCCGTGGTCTACCGCTCCGACCGGCTGACCCCGCAGCAGGAGACCCGCTGGCGGTCCGACGCCCCCGCCAACCCCAAGCCGGGCACCGGCCCCTGCCGCAACCTCGAACCCACCGAGTCCAGCCAGGACCGGGTGCACAACCTCGCCGTACGGTTCCACGACGCCACCGCCGACAAGGACGTCACGGTCGCCTCCGCCCACTGGCCCACCGGCACCTGGCACGGCCCCGACTGCGCCGCGGAGAACATGAAGGAGACCGCCGAGGCGGTCGACCGCCTCGGCGGCGACCTGCGGATCATCGGTGTCGACACCAACGCCAAGACCAGCGACGCCGACTGGTGGGACAAGGGCGTCGGCCTGGGCTTCCGCGACCCGATCGGTGAACTGTGCGGTGGGGCGGACTGCCCCGACGAGCACAACACCACCACCCACTACCGCATCGACTTCCTGCTGGCCAAGGGGCACGGCGGCTTCTCGGAGTCCGCCACCCTCACCGACAAGGTGGTCGGCGGCAAGTACTCCCACCACCGCGCCGTCACCAGCCGTATCTCCTACTGACCTCCGACGGCCCCCGCTCCGGGGCCGGCGTCCGAGAGCGCCCGGCCCCGGCTCAGTGGCGGTGGGCGCCGCCGGCCAGGAAGTCCGCGTCGTCCAGGGCCAGCGTCAGCCCGAGCAGGGCTCCGAGGTAGCTGTACTGCCGCAGCCCCATCACCAGTCCGGTGGCCGTGGCGGTGAAGCGGGAGTTCTGGAGCGAGGGGGCCGGCGCCACCTGGGCGAAGTGGCGCACCGTGTTGGCGAAGTGCACCTCCACCACCGGTTTCCCGGTGTCGTCCAGGGCGTGCCGGGTGGCCTCCCCGTACGTGGTCAGCCCGGCCGGGTTGATCACGTAGCCGTGGACCTCCCCGGCGGTGCGGTGTACGAAGTCCAGCAGGTCGCCCTCGTGGTTGGAGGCGGTCTGTTCCACCTCCACCCCCAGCGTCCCGGCGAAGTCCCGTACCAGTGCCTGGAGGTCCGCCAGGGAACGGATCGGACCGTAGATCCGCTGGTCGCGGTTGCCCAGGTTGGGCATGTTGGGGCCGTCCAGCACCCCGATGCGCCAGCGGACCGCCCCGGGTGGGCGCAGCGTGTGATCCATCGGCTCCTCCTCAGTCGTCAGGTCCGGGCCCCGGCCGGTCCGGGGCCCGGGGCGGCGCCGGAGACAGCCGCCCCACCAGTGGTTCCGGCAGGGGTACGCAGCCCCGCCAGGCCCCGTGTTCCGGCCTCCGCCGCAGGGCGACCTGTGCGGCCACCTCGGGGTCCGAGCCGTCCGCCGTGTCCAGGGGCAGGTCGTACCGCCGGGCCAGCTCCACCAGCTCGGTCAACTCCCGGGCGGCCAGCGCCCGTTCGAGTCGCTCGCGCACCTCGGGCCCCCGGAGGCGGCGGTCGGCGTACCCGGCGAGGCCCGGGTCGTCCGCCCAGTCGTCCCAGCCCAGCGCCGTACACAGCCGCCGCCACATCGCGTCCTCCAGCAGGGCGAGGACGACGGTGGCGCCGTCGGCGGTACGGAAGGTGCCGTAGGTGGGCTCCACCCCGCCCGACACCGCCGAGGGCTTCACCTCCGCCCAGCCCAGTGCCGCGTCCAGCAGGCTCATGTCCAGGTGGCAGCCCTCGCCCGCCCGCCAGGCGGCGGTGATCGCCAGGGCGGCGGAGGTGCCGGCCGCCAGGTCCACCCAGGGCACCCCGACCCGCTCCACCCGGGGCGCCCCGTCCAGCACTCCGGCCATGGCCTGGAGGGACAGGTCGTGCACCGGGGTGTTGGCCAGGGGGCCGCGCTGCCCCACCCCACTGAGCGAGCAGTAGACCAGTCCGGGGCGCAGCCGGTGCAGCGTCGGGGCGTCGCAGCCCAGCCGTGCGGTGACCCCGGGGCGGAAGCTCTCCACGAACACGTCGGCCTCCGCCAGCAGCCCGTACAGCCGCTCCCGTCCCTCGGGCGACTTCAGGTCCACGGTCACCGCCCCCTTGCCGGCGTTGACCCGCTCGAACATCTCCGGGTCCAGTCGGCGGGCCGGGTCTCCCCCGGGCGGCTCGACCTTGGTGACCGTGGCGCCGAGGGAGGCCAGCAGCAAGGTGGCGTAGGGGCCGGGCAGTTGCTGGCTCAGGTCCAGTACCCGCATCCCCTTCAGGGCGGTTCCCGGGGCGGTCACAGGACGGTCACCGGGTTCAGGGGGCTGGCGGTCGAGCCCCTCAACGGCAGGGGGGCGGCGACGAACAGGAAGGTGACCGCTCCGCTGGCGGCCAGCTCGGCCAGGTCCAGGTTCTCCACCAGGGGGGTGCCGTGGCGGTGCAGCAGCCGCAGGTGGACCGGGAAGGTGCTGCCGGCCGGCGAGGGCTGTACCTCCACCGCGTAGTTGTCCGCCCCGACCAGGGCCACGTCCCGTTCGGCCAGCCAGCGGGCGCCCTCGTCGGACAGCCCGGGTTCGTGGTCGTGGTACGCCTCGGTGCCCTGGTGCCGTTCCCACCAGCCGGTGCGCAGCAACACCGCGTCGCCCGGGCCGGGTTGGGCCCCGGCGCGGTCGCAGACCTCGGCCAGTTCCTCCGCCCCGACCGGGCTGCTCGCCTCCAGGGGCGCGCCCCGGTGGTCGACCAGGTCCAGCAGCAGCCCCCGGGTCACCACCGGTCCGAGGCGCTCGGCCCCGCAGTGGCCGGCTCCCCGGGTGGACCGTACGGAGGAGGCGGGGTGGCCGTTGTAGAGGTGGTCGCCGGTCCAGGTGTGGGCCAGCGCGTCGACGTGGGTGCCGGTGTGGGTGCCCAGCAGCACGGTGTCCTCGGCGAACCGGAACCCGTCGGGGGACCGGGCTCCGGCGGCGTAGTCCCCGGCGTCCCGTCCCATGAAGCGCTGTGGGGGACGGCGGTGCGGCGGCACGCTGGTGTCCGGCCCCAGCGGCTGCGCCAGGGACAGCACCCTGCCCTGGCGTACGGTCCCCACCGCCGCCCGTACCACGGTCTCGTCGACGAGGTTGAGCGTCCCCCGCTCGTCCCGCTCACCCCAGCGTCCCCAGTTCCCGGTCACCCCGCCTCCCTCCTGGTGGGCTCCGTCCTCTGCGTGGGCTCCGGCGTCCGTTCCGCCGGCCCGACCCGTCGGGTCGCCTCCTCCACCAGCGCCCGGCGCTGGAGCTTGCCGGTGACGGTGGTGGGGAGTTCGGGCAGCACCACGATCTGCCGGGGCACCTTGTAGCCGGCGATGCCCCGTTGGCAGAAGTCGCGCAGTTCCTCGGCGTCCACCCCGCCGTCGGTGGTCACGAAGGCCACCACCACCTCGCCCCGGCTGTGGTGCGGCGCGCCCACCACTGCGGCGGTGCGCACCCGGGGGTGCCGGCACAGGTAGCTCTCCACCTCGGCGGGCGAGACGTTGATGCCGGAGGTCTTGATCATCTCGGTGAGTCGGCCCCGGAACTCCACCGCGCCGTCCGGCCGCAGGGTCACCCGGTCCCCGGTACGAAACCAGCCGTCCTCGGTCATCACCGCGGCCGTGGCCTCGGGTTCGCCCAGGTAGCCGGGGGTGATCCGCCCGCGTACCTGCAACTCCCCGGTGGCGTCCTCGTACCGCACCAGTCCCTCGGGGGTCACCACCCGCAGCCGCACCCCGGGCAGCGGCGGGCCCTGGGTGGTGGCCCGCGTCTCCAGCGGGAGGTGGTGCGGGGTGACGCAGCAGTTGCCGTAGGTCTCGGTGGAGCCGTAGACGTTGCAGATCTCCGGCACGCCCAGTTCCTCGGCCACCCTCAGCACCTCCTCGGCCCGGCCGATGGTCAGCCCGGTACGCAACGACCGCACGGCGCGCACCCGTTGGGCCACCGGCGCCAGGTCGTCGACCATGCGCGGCAGCAGATAGGCCGCCGTACACTCCTCCCGCTCCCACAGCCGCGCCGTCTCCTCGGGCTGGAACCGTTCCTGGAGCACCAGGCAGGCCCCGTGGGTGAGGGTGGCCATCAGGGCGTTGGCGCTGCCGAAGCTCCAGAACAGGGGCGAGCCCAGCCACACCCGGTCCCCGGCGGTCAGCCCCATCCGTTCGCCGATGTGGAAGCCGTTGAGGATCAGGTCCCGGTGGGTCAGCGGTACCGCCTTGGGCGTGGCGGTCGACCCCGAGGTGTAGAGCACGAACGCCGGATCGTGACCGGCCGGCTCCGCTCCGGCCCGGTCGCCCTCCCCGGGCAGCTCCTCCCAGGAGCGGGCGCCCGGCGGCGGGGTGTCCCCGGAGAGCAGGGCCACCTCGCGCAGCGCGGGGAAGCGGTCGCTGCCCCACCGCCCCGGGGGCGCCTCCCACAACTCCGGGAGCACCTGGCGCAGTTCGGCCAGCAGGTCGGCCGAACGCACCGAGCCGACGGTGACCAGGGTGACGCAGGCGGAGGAGCGCAGCAGGTGCTCCCACTCCCAGGCCTTGACCCAGGTGTGGAAGGCGTCCAGCCGGGCGCCCAGCCGCAGCGCGCCCAGGGCGACGGCCAGCCAGTCCGCGGTGTTGCCGGCCAGCAGCCCGACGGTCTGCCCGGCCCGCACCCCGAGCGCGGCCAGCCGTGCGGCCGACTGGTCGACCCGCTCGTCCAGTTGCCGGTAGGTCCAGCGGACCTCCCCGGCCACCAGGGCCGGGGCGTCGGGGGTGGCCTCGGCCTGCCCGGCCAGCAGTCCGGGCAGGTGGACGGCCGTCGGTACGGGGTTCACGGGACCACCACCGCCCTTCCGGTCACCTCGCGGTTCTCCACGGCCCGGTGGGCCCCGGCCGTCTCCTCCAAGGTCCACCTCCGCGCGGCCACCGGGGTGACCGCCCCGGAGCGGGCCAGCTCCACCACCCGTTCCAGGTCCGAGCGGTCGGCGTGGGCGGAGCCCAGTACCCGCAGCTCCTTCACGATGACCAGCCCGGGGTCCAGCGGCAGGGTGGCCGGTTCGGTGTTCCCCACCAGCACCAGCCTGCCGCCCGGGGCGAGGGCCCGCAGCACGGTACGGAAGGTGGGGGCGCCGGTGACCTCGACGGCCACCTCGGCTCCCCGGGGCCGGCCCAGCCGGCGCAGTTCCTCCCGCAGCGCGGCCCGGTCGGGGGCGACCAGCACGGCGTCGGCGCCCTCCGCCCGCAGGTCGGCCGCCTTGGAGGGGCTGCCGGTCACCGCGAGCACGGTGGCGCCCAGGTGTCGGGCGGTACGTACGGTGTGCAGGCCCACCCCTCCCCCGGCGCCGGTGACCACCACGACCTCGCCGGGGCGTACCTCGGCGGTGCGCAGGGCGCGCAGCCCGGTGCCGACCGCGCAGGACAGCAGGGCGCCCTCGACCGGGTCCACCTCCTCGGGCAGGGGTACGGCGTTGAGGGGGCTGGCGAGCACGTACTCGGCGTAGCCCCCGGGCTGGTCGTCGCCGTAGAAGCCGGGGCCCCGGCGGCAGTGGGTGGTGCGGCCGGCCGCGCAGTCCGGGCAGTCCCCGCAGGGCAGCCGTTGGACCAGGGCCACCGGCTGGTCGCGCCACTTCGGGGGCGTACCCGGTCCCAGGGCGACCACGGTGCCGGCGATCTCGTGGCCCAGCACGGTGCCGACGCCGGCGGTGAGCGCTCCCCGGCGGGCGAGCAGGTCGTGGCCGCAGACCCCGCAGGCGGCGACCCGCACCAGGAACTGTCCGGCCTCCGGGCGCGGTACCGGTCGCCGCTCGACGGCCAGCACCTCGGGCCCGCCCACGCCGGTGAGCGCCACGGCCCGCATCGAGGAGGGGAGGGGCGAGCCGGTCATGTCAGTCCCGCCCGGCAGCCGGTTCGGTCGTCCCGGCCGGCTCGAACCAGTAGTCGGCGGCCGTACCGGTGGGTTCCTCGGCGAACCGCACCACCACCGGGGTGCCGACCGCCAGAGCCCGTACGGCCTCCGCCTGGTCGCTCAGGTCCAGCCCGCGTACGTAGCCGACCAGGGCGGTACTCGCTCCCCGGAGGGTGACGTAGGCCAGCGCGTAGGGCGGCTCGGGGAGGTTGCGGAAGGGCTCGTAGACCACCGTGAACATCTCCACCACCCCCTCGTTGGCCACGTCCACCCACTCCTCGGTGGCCACGTGGTCGCGGTCGCAGAAGGAGCGGGCCGGCACCAGTACTCGTGCGCACACCGGGCAGCGGCGGCCCTGGACGCGGCCCTCGGCCAGGCCGGCGAGGAAGCGGGAGGTGGTCTCGCCCAGGGCGTGGCGGTAGCTGAGGTCCCAGGTCTGCTCGTAGAACCGGGGCTCGGGGTGGCCGGTGGTGGTCATGAGATCTCCTCCAGGTGGTCGCTGAGTACGAGCGCCGAGTAGAACTGGTGGTCCCCGCCGATGGCGGAGGCCACGGCGGTACGGGCCCCGGGCACCTGGTGCGCCCCGGCCCGGCCCCGGACCTGGCTGGCCGCCTCCACCACCCGGGCCACTCCGGTGACCGCGATGGGGTTGGAGCACAGCACCCCGCCGGAGGGGTTCACCACACAGCCGTCCGAGCCGAGGGCGAAGTCGCCGCGCGCCAGCCGTTTGGGGGCCTCGCCCCGGGCACAGAGCCCGGCCGCCTCGATCACGTGCAGTTCGACGCTGGAGAACGGGGCGTAGATCTCGGCCACGTCCAGTTGCCGTGCCGGGTCGGTCAACCCGGCCTGGGCGTAGGCCCGTTGGAAGGCGGTGCCCTGCGCGTCGGCGTCCCCGTGGTCGGCGACCCGGCGTGGGCCGACCCGGTCCCCCATCCAGTAGGTCTCGGTGTTCTGGCCCACTCCTCTGATCCAGGCCGGCGACAGTCCGTGGGCCCGGGCGTACCGCTCGGAGACCAGGACCACCCCGGCGGCACCGGTCGAGGACGGGCAGGCGTCCCCCAGCTTGATGGGCCAGGCGAGGGTACGGCTGGCCAGCACCTCCTCCACGGTCACCGGGGACCGCAGGTGGGCCTTGGGGTTGAGGGCGGCGTGGGCCCGGTTCTTCACCGTGACCCGGGCCATGTCCACCTCGTCGCTGCCGTAGGCGTGCATGTAGCGCACCGCCGACAGGGCCAGCATGGTGATGGTGTTCAGCGGTACGGGGCGCTCGTAGCCCACGTCCCACATCTTGTTGAGCACCGACTGGGCGGAGCCGGACTCCGACACCCGGTCGGCGCCGGCCACCAGGACCACGTCGAACATGCCGGAGGCGATGTGGGTCCAGGCGGTGATGACCGCGCTCATCCCGGTGGCCCCGCCGTTGTTGACCCGCATGAAGGGTTTGCCGGCCGCTCCGAGGGCCTCCACGCACCAGCGTTCACCGTTGCCCACCCCGATCAGGGCGTCCGGGGCCAGGGGGAACACCACCGCGTCCACCTGCCCCATGTCGAGCCCGGCGTCGGCCAGGGCCAACGTCGCGCCCTCGTGGACGAGTTCGGGGAAGGTGACGTCGGTGCGCCGGGTGACGTACTCGGTCTGGCCCACCCCCAGGACACCCACGTTGGTCGAGCCGTTCACTTGTCCTCCTCGCCGAAGACCATCACCGTCGCTCCCTGACCGGCGAACCCGTGCAGGCCCACCCCGCCCGTGAGGGCACCCCGACCGCCGGCCCCGGAGGCACCCCGCGCGGCGGCCAACAGCCGCCCCAGCCCGGCCACATGGGCCGGCGCCGGTACGGCCGACAGCGGCCCGGAGGGGTTGACCGGGGTGTCCTCGGCCAGTCCGAGGGCACCCACCGCCTCCCGTACCGCGGGCACACTGGGCGCGGCGATCTCCGCCGACGCCCACCGCGCGGGGTCCGGGGCCCCGGAGGAGGCCAGGTGTTCCAGGGCCTGTTCCAGGGCGCCGCGCTCCCGGCGGGCGCCCAACTCGTAGTGGTCGGTGGCCCATCCGGCCCCGCGCACCCAGCACAGTTCGCTCCCGGGTGGGAAGGTCCCGGCCACGCCCAGCACGGCGGCGTACACCGCGTCCCCGGTCGCCGGCAGGTCGGCCCGGGTGAGCGGCCAGCTGACGACCTCCTCGGCCGGCGGGCCGGCGTCGTGGGTGTGGCGGGACGCGGCGAGGGCGGCGGCCAGGGTGTTGTTGACGCCGACCGCCCGCAGTACGTAGGGCTCGGCGCCGACCAGTTCGGCGTGCTCGGGGTACACCGACTCGCTGGGCTTGGACCATCCGACGACCAGTACGTTGTCGCCCTGGCCGGCCAGCAGCCGCAGGTACCCGTACACCAGGGCGTGCTCCCCGGAGGAGGCGATCATCGTCACGTCCAGGTCCACGCCCCCAGCCGGACCGGCCGAGGTCATACAGGAGATGACCCGCCCGTCGGTCTGGTCGTTGCCGCTGAGCACCACCCCGTCCAGGGCGGAACGGTCCACTCCCGCCGACCGGAGCGCGGCGGAGGTCGCCTCGAAGATCATCTCCTCCAGGCTGCGGTCCGTCTCCCGGTCGACCGTGTCGGCGTACACCGACAGCACCGCGACCCGGGGCCGAACGTCGGTGCCGGTCTTGGCTGTTGAGGGGGTCACCTGTACTCCTCGCTCTCACGGTGGACAAGCGCGGCGCGGCGGCCGGGGCGGCCACTCACGCGGAGGCCACGGCCGTCGGCTCGGCCAACTCCGCCTCGATGGCCGCCGAGGTGGCGAGCATCTGCTCCACCACCGAGCCGACCCGGGAGGTGGGGAGGCTGGTACGCAGTGCCGAGACGTGTACGGCCGCCGCCAGGGACTGGTCGGGGGCGAACACCGGGGTGGCCAGGCCCACGATGTCCTTGAGGCTCTCGCCCCTGCTCACGCTCACCCGGCGCCTGCGGATCACCGCCAGGTCGCGGTCCAGCTCCCGCGCCGAGGTGAGGGTCTCCCCGGTCACGGCCGGCCGGGGCTTGGCCATCATGGTCTGGTGGACGTTGCGGTCGAAGGCCGCGAACAGCTTGCCCACCGCCGTGCTGTGCAGCAGCAGGCTGCGGCCCAGCGGGATGTCGAGGTTGACGTGCTGCCGGCCCGGGTGGCGGGACACGTAGACCACCCGGTTCCCGGTGCCCATTGCCAGGTAGACGTCGAACCCGCTGTCCTCGGCCAGCCGTTCCAGGTGCCGGCGGGCCACCCGCTGCACCCCGACGCTGTCCATGACCGCCAGCGCGGTACGCAGCGCACGCGGCCCCAGCCCGTAGCTGCGGTCGATCACGTCCACCAGCCGGGCCTCCGCCATCGCCCGCAACAGGTCGTGGGTACTGCTCAGCGGGGTGCGCAGCGCACGGCTCAACTCCGTGGCCGTGCACGGTCCGTGGCCCGCCAGGTGGGTCAGCACGTCGAAGATGCGCTCCAGGCGTTGCCTATCCATGCTTCCTCCCAGACTCGGCGGACCCCACGGGCCCGGGAACCGACTTCCCACCACCGGAGAGCGCGCCGTCACGGGTGGCGTCGTGCTCCAGCAGCAGGTCACGCCCGGCCGTCTCCGGCAGCAGGCGGTACAGGAACAGCCCGCACACCACGGCCACCGCCGCCAGGAAGAACCCGGGCGAGTAGTTGAGCCCGGTGGTGGCCACCAACCAGGCCGCCAGCAGGGGCCCGAAGCCGGAGGGCGGTCCCACCCCGAGGTTGAAGCCGAGCGATCCACCGGTCAGTCGGCTGGAGGCGGGGAAGAGTTCGATGAGGATCAACGAGGTGTTGGCGTTGATCGGGGCCTGGATCACCGCGTAGACGACCAGCCCCAGCAGGATCAGCGGCACGCTGCCGGTGGACAGCAGCCAGAAGATCGGTATCGCGCACACCGCGTGGCCCACACAGCCGAACAGCACGGTACGGCGACGCCCGTACACGTCCGACAACCGGCCGGCCACCGGACACAGCGCCGCGTAGACCCCCAGGCCGACGGCCGTGAGCAGGGCGGCCTGGGTCGACTTCAACCCACCGGCCGAGGCGAGGAAGTTGACCACGTAGGACCCGAGGTAGAACAGGCCCACCCCGCAGATCCACGAGAAGCAGAAGGTCACCGCCAACGCCCGCCACTGGTCGGCGCGGACCGCGTCCCGCGCCTTGGCGCGCGGCCGGTCCGAGGCGCGTTCGATCTCGCGGAAGACCGGGGTGTCCTCCAGTCGGCGACGGATGTACAGCCCGATGAGGCCCAGTGGAGCGGCCACCAGGAACGGCACCCGCCATCCCCACGCGCTCAACTGGTCGTCGTTCAGGGCCAGTCCGAAGGACAGCGCCAGCAGGCTGCCGCCGATCAGCCCCATGGCGGCGGCCATGGACGGGTAGCTGCCCCGCACCCCGCGCCGGCCCGGCGCGGCGGTCTCGATCAGGAAGGCGGAGCTGGCACCCCACTCACCGCCCACGGACAGTCCCTGGACGCAGCGGATCAGCACCAGCAGTACGGGGGCCAGCACGCCGATGCTGTCGTAGCCGGGCAGCACCCCGATCAGGGTGGTGGCGACGCCCATCACCGTGATGCTGATGGACAGCGAGGCGCGTCGGCCCACCCGGTCCCCGATCAGGCCGAAGACCAGCCCGCCGAGGGGGCGGAGGAAGAACGCGACGCCGAACACCGCCAGGGACTGGAGGAGTTCGGTGGTGGCGTCATCGGAGGGAAAGAAGTTGGCTCCGATTGCCACGGCAAAGAATCCGTAGAGGGCGAAGTCGAAGTACTCGAGAAAGTTCCCGATGATGCAGGCGACGGCTATGCGTCGCTGTTCACTTGCTGTGGGCGGGTTCTGCGACATGGCATCCGGTCCTCACCTTCGAGGCCTGACGGGCAGGAGAGGCTCCGAGAACTCGGAGGACTTCTCCGGGTTGTCGGATGTGTCAGGACGCTAGGCCCGCCGGAACGGGCGGACAAGGGGCCTCCGCAGACTCGAAGAAGGCGACGTGGGCCCCGGGTTCGACCCCGTACGGGCCGACGCCCCGCCGAGACGCGCCCCCTCCCGGGCGCGCCGACGGGGCCACACCGGCGAAACCACGCCGCTACGCGGCGGCAACAAAACGGAGAGTATTCACTGCCGCAATTGCCAGCTACGGATCCGCCGAAGGTCGTCCACCACCGGGGTGGCCCCGCCGTCCGGGCGCGGTCCCCTTCCGACGGGGCGGCCTCGCCTGCTCCGTACGGTTCGTATCGGGCCTTTCCTCCAGGGCGGCCCCACCTGGCGGCCCGTACTCCTCGAAGGGGATCCCCCCTTGGGGCCTCGCCCCTCCCCTCGGGGGAGCGCCGCACCACCTGCACCACGGGTCACTGCCACCGGAGGCGGGTCACCCGGGAGACACCCACCTTCAGCGGTGGGGCGAGGGGCGTCCCCCGTGCCGGAGCCGCCTACCCCAGGCCGCCGCGAACTTCTCGCGGGTGCACCAGCGGCCTGTTGTGGCTGGCCTGGGTGGGCAGCTTGCGACGCGGCCGACCCTTTACGAGCGAGCGCTCTCGGGGCCGTCGTCGACGTCACCGGGAACCTCGCGCCATCTACGCCGCACCCGCATCTGGACGTGACCCCTCAGGGGCCAGGTGGCCCAGGCCCCTCTTACGGTCACCGGCACCCGACCCCACTCCCCCGACCCCCGCACGGGCGAGGGCGACCGCATTGACGTACCGGCCCCTGGCCTCCCGCGCCCGCCCCCGCAGGGGCGGGCACCCCGCCCCAGGCTGGCGCCGAGCCCCAGGGCGAACCGCGGACCGAGGGGAACCGCGACAACCTCCCGCGCCTCAGTGGGGCACCCCGGCCGCGTGCCTCAGGAACCCGAGGGCCCAGCGAGCGCGCTGCGACGACGGGCATCGGCGTACGAGCCAACGGGGCGGGGTACGGCGCCAGGACAGGCGAGCCCCTCAGCCATCCCCATCACACCTCCTCGACGTCCACCTCGACGTACCCCCCCTCCCCCTCACGGCGACTACGAAGCCACCCCACCCCCTCTGGCCGCTGACGCGCCCCACCGCCCGGAGCTTCCCCTGCCAGCCCGATCCCCCGGCGGCACTCGGCCGGGCCAACGGACCGCGATCTCTTGGCGGAGCCCACCCGGCCGCCGTGGCTGACGCCGTCACCCCACCTCAGCACCCCTCTGTGGTCGCGGGACGGTCCCGGAACAGCGAGCGGCCCGACCTCGTACACACGGGCCCCGACCCGCTCACGCACGCCGCGATCTGGACGGACAACCCGGCCGGGCCAACCTGCCCGGAACGCACCGCCTGACCCATGCTCCCCAGGAGCCCCAGCGCGAAGGCGCTTCGCCACCCCCGCCCAGGCCAGCGCCCCCACCGGAACCGGTCACCCGGTGCCCCGACACCAGGGGATAGGCGGCCAGGAACCCCGGGCGAACGAAGGTGCCGCGCCCCCACGGGACGAACACACTCCTCACCCACCGGACACGTCCCGGAAACACCCTCCCGGGAGCATCCACGGGAGGGCGCACCCCTCCGTCCGCGCCCCGCCACCCGGCCCTCCGAGGCGGAAAAGCCGCCCCGGAGCCGGAGAGGAAAAGGAAAAGAGAAAAGAAGGACCCTCTCGGAAATCCCGAAGAGGATGCGACGCGCCCTTTTCCAAAGCCCCCCACCCCCGTCCGCCCGGGGTGCGCTCCACGGGAATACCACCGTTGTCGTTCCCGGGTCGAACAATGCTGACCGACCGTCGGAAGCGGCACCGGGTGACAGATTGAGTCCCCCGGAACCCGCCGCCACGGCCCCGGGTGAACCCGGCCGAAGAACCCGACCCACCGAGCCCCCTCCAGCCGCCTCCACACCGTCCCACCCCACCGACCCCGGACCCCTTCGGGAGCCGGGGCGACCGCCACCGCCACGGCCTGATCGACCTTCCCCAAGCGCCCTGGCTGACCTGCCGTTTCCTCAAGATCCCCAAGGACGGGAGTCGCCGGGAAACCGGTCGGAGGACACAGAGCCAGGGAACGCTTGACAAGGCGGGAAGGGCGACCTCACAGTAAGCGCTAAGCACACCGCTAAAAACCGGATGCGCGCTCTGCGTATATCCCGAGTTCTCCTCAACGCCCTTACGAAGGGTGACCTACAAACGTGCCCTGAGGGCGTCATTGACCTGTCAACACGGTCACGGCTGCTCACTATCGTGCTGCCGCCATTTCCGTGGTGGAGTTCTGTGCGTTTTCCGTGAAGGGAAGAGGCAGCCGCGACTCCGGGCCGGGCGAATGCGCGTCCCACACGTCCGAGCAAGTTCCTATCAGTGACTGGAAAGGGTGAGTGCCGTGACACAAACCGATGTCGGGACGCAATTGCAGGTTCCCGAGCATGAGCCCTATCTCCAGGTCACCTGGCGTGACCCCCTCACCTCCGCCCGGGGCTTCGTGGTCATCGACCAGCTGGTCACCGGCATCGCGACCGGCGGTCTGCGGATGCGTCCGGGCTGCACCCTGCACGAGGTGGGCGAACTCGCACGGGAAATGACCCTCAAGATGGGCGCGTTCGGTATCCACGTCGGCGGCGCCAAGGGCGGCATCGACTTCGACTCCACCGATCCACGGGCGGACGAGGTGCGCGAGCGTTTCCTCCAGGCGGTCCGCCCCCTGCTGGAACGCTTCTGGGTCACCGCCGGTGACCTCGGCACCCAGCAGGAGCAGTTGGACCGCACCTTCGCCCGGGTCGGCCTCGGTGAGACCTCGTTCCACGCCGCCGTGGTCCGCGCCTCGGACGAGGCGGAGGTGCGCGAGCGGATCCGTCAGGCCTTCCACGCTCGGACCGAGGGGCTGAAGCTGTCCGAACTGGTCGGTGGGTACGGCGTCGCGGAGGCCGCGCTCGCCGCCCTGGAGCACAAGGAGATCCCGGCGCCCACGGCCCGCGCGGTCGTCCAGGGGTTCGGCGCGATGGGCGGCTCCACCGCCCTGTACCTCGCCCGGGCCGGAGTGCGGATCGTGGGAATCACCGACGCCCAGGGCCTGATCCTCAACCCCGACCGGGGGCTGGACGTCGAACTCCTGCTGTCCGCCCGGAGCACCGGCGGCGTCATCGACCGCTCCGTCCTGCGCGAGGACGACGTCGAACTCCCCGGCGACGCTTGGCTGAGCCAGGACGTGGACGTACTGGTGCCGGCTGCCGTGTCGTACACGATCACCGCCGAGAACTGCGACCGGATCCGTGGCTCCCTCGTGGTCGAGGCGGCCAACGTCCCCACCACTCCCGAGGCCGAGCGGCTCCTGAGCGAGCGCGGGGTGACCGTGGTGCCGGACTTCATCGCCAACACCGGAGCGGCGGCCGGGGCCTGGTGGGTCATCCTCGGCGAGGTGGTCAGCCCCACCGGAGCGTGCAGCCGGCTGTCGGCGCAGATCCGCCCGCTGGTGCGCAACCTCATGAGTCGGGCCGACGTCGAGGGCGTCTCGATGCGTACCGCGGGTGTGCGGTTCGCCAAGGAGAACTCCGCGCGGCTGGTCAACGAGTACGGCGGGGCGGTCGCCTTCCGCGACCTCTACCCCGAGCACTCCGAGTACGCGGAGCCGACCGAGTTCCCCGAGCCGGTCCACGAACGGGCCGAGCCGACGCTCCTCGCCCCGGCGCCCGAGGAGATCGTGGAGCCCCTGACGCACCCGCCGTACGGCGGCTCCCCGGGGACGGCCGACCTCAGCGAACCGTCGCTGGAGGCCGACCGCCGGCCGGCCGCCGCATTCCCGGCGTACTGGCCGGGTCCGGCGGACTCCGCCAACGGCGGCCAGGCCTGACCGCCCACCAGGGCGCGTACGGGTGAGGGGTGGGGCGTGCGCGCCCCACCCCTCACCCGTACCGGCCCTCCCTCCCCAAGGGGAGTGGGACCACAGCGACCGCGTACGACGGCTGTGGACGACCACGCGACCAGGCGTGGCACGGCGCCCGTTCGCGTGGCGGCACCCGCGACCGAGCGGTCCCACCTTGTGGAAAGCGTGGGGCTCGCCGGCCGGCACCCCGTAAGCTCCTCCAGGGTCCCGCCCGGGGCCGCCGCGACCAGCGTCCCTGGGGAGGGTCTTTCACCAATGCCCACATCGCCCGCGCCGGCCGACACTGGCAGCCGCGTCATCCAGCCGCTGTACGCCGAGGTGCTCCGCCGGAACCCCGGCGAGACCGAGTTCCTCCAGGCCGTACGGGAGGTGCTGGAGTCGCTGGGACCCGTTCTCACCCAACGGCCGGAGCTGGTGGACGCCCGGATCGTGGAGCGGATCTGTGAACCGGAACGGCAGCTGATTTTCCGGGTCCCCTGGTCCGACGACCGGGGACGGGTGCACGTCAACAGGGGCTTCAGGGTCGAGTTCAACAGCTCCCTGGGCCCGTACAAAGGGGGCCTGCGGTTCCACCCGTCCGTCAACCTCGGCATCGTGAAGTTCCTCGGCTTCGAGCAGGTCTTCAAGAACGCGTTGACCGGGATGCCGATAGGCGGAGGCAAGGGCGGCAGCGACTTCGACCCGAAGGGCCGCTCGGACGCCGAGGTCATGCGCTTCTGCCAGTCGTTCATGACGGAACTCCACCGCCACCTGGGCGAGTACACCGACGTACCGGCCGGTGACATCGGGGTCGGCGGCCGGGAGATCGGCTACCTCTTCGGGCAGTACAAGCGGATCACCAACCGGTACGAGTCCGGGGTCCTCACCGGCAAGGGCGTCGGCTGGGGCGGGGCACAGGCCCGCACCGAGGCCACCGGCTACGGCTGCGTGATGTTCACCGCCGAGATGCTCCGGGCGCGCGGCACCGACCTGGACGGACGCCGCGTGGCCGTCTCCGGCTCCGGCAACGTCGCCCTGTACGCCATCGAGAAGGCGCAGCAACTCGGCGCCAAGGTGCTCACCTGCTCCGACTCCGGCGGCTACGTGGTGGACGAGAAGGGCATCGACCTCCCGCTGCTCAAGGAGGTCAAGGAGACCAGCCGGGGCCGGGTCGCGGACTACGCGCGCCTACGGGGCCGCGACGCCACCTACGTGCCCCACGACGGCAACGGCGGGCCGGGCCCCTGGCAGGTGCCCTGCGAGGTCGCGCTGCCCTGCGCCACCCAGAACGAGCTGGACGAGGGGGCGGCGGCCGTCCTGGTACGCAACGGGGTACAGGCCGTGGTCGAGGGCGCCAACATGCCGACCACGCCGGAGGCCGTCCGCCTCTTCCAGGACGCGGACGTGGCCTTCGGACCGGGCAAGGCGGCGAACGCGGGCGGGGTGGCCACCAGCGCGCTGGAGATGCAGCAGAACGCGTCCCGCGACTCGTGGACCTTCGCCCACACCGAGGACCGGCTCGCGGAGATCATGCGCCACATCCACGACTCCTGCCACGACACCGCCGAGCGCTACGGCGCCCCCTTCAACTACGTCATCGGCGCCAACATCGCCGGCTTCGAACTCGTCGCCAACGCGATGCTGGCCCAGGGACTGATCTGACCGCACCCGGCCCCGGCCCGTTCCGCCGTGGCACAAGCGGAAGGGACGGCCCCCGTACCCCGACAGGGCGTACGGGGGCCGTCACGTTTCCTCCCGGACCCACCTCACCCCCGTGTACGGGACCTGTCGCGCACCGTGCACGAAGGCACGTAAAGAACTCGCAAAACGCGACGAACACCCTTGAACCGGCAGGTCGGAGAGCCGCGAGGTCTGAGGAATTGCCTGTAGGCGCGGCCCGTCCGGGCGCATAGCGTGGGCGACCATCGCGATGACGGGAGGGTGGCGTGACGGACGACCAGGACCACGGCGAGGGCGTTGCCGTCGTACTAGGCGGAAGCGTCGCGGGGATGCTGGCCGCCCGGGCACTGACCGACCGTTACCAGCGGGTGGTGGTGGTCGACCGCGACAGCCTCGACCCAGCCGTCGGACCCACCCCACGCCGGGGCGTGCCCCAGGGGCGCCACGCGCACGGCCTGCTCGCGGCCGGCCGGCAGGCCATCGAGGAACTGCTGCCGGGCGCCACCGACGACCTGGTCGCGGCCGGGGTACCGACCGGGGACGTCCTCGGCGACCTCCGCTTCTTCACCCAGGGCCACCAGCTCGGCCAGACCGACATCGGCCTCCTCGGCGTCGCCTCCAGCCGTCCGTACCTGGAGAGTTACGTCCGCCACCGGGTCACCGCCCTCCCCGAGGTGCGGCTGCGCGACACCACCGACATCGTCGGCCTGGAGACCACCCCCGACCGGACCCGGGTGACCGGGGTGCACGTCCAGTCCCGCGAGGAGGGGAGCGAGGCCGAACTGATCCGGGCCGAACTCGTGGTGGACGCCACCGGCCGAGCCTCCCGCACCCCCCACTGGCTCGACGAACTGGGCTACCAGCGGCCCGAGGAGGAACGGATCGGTGTCGACCTGGCGTACGTGACACGGGAGTACCGCCGCGAGCCGGACCAGCTCGGCGGCGACCTCGCCATCATCGTCGGCCCCACCCAGGACAACCACCGGGGAGCGTTCGTGCAGGCCATCGAGGGCGACCGGGTCATCGTGACCCTGTTCGGCATCCTCGGCGACCATCCCCCCACCGACAGCGAGGAGTTCCTCGGCTTCGCCAAGTCCGTGCCCCGGCCCGACGTGTACGAGGCCATCGACGACGCCGAACCCCTCACCGAACCCGTACTCTTCCGCTTCCCCCACAGCAGCCGTCGCCGCTACGAACGGCTGCGCCGCTTCCCCGAGGGGCTGGCCGTGATCGGCGACGCGGTGTGCACCTTCAACCCCCTGTACGGGCAGGGCATGAGTGTCGCCGCGATCGAGGCGACGGTGCTACGGCGGCAGGTCGCCGAAGGGCTGGACTGGCGCCGGTACTTCACCGCGCTCAAGCCCGTGGTGGACACCCCCTGGCAGATCGCCACCGGCGCCGACCTCACCTTCCCCGGAGTCCGGGGCAAGCGCACCCTGGCCGGCAACCTGGTGAGCCGCTACATCGCCCGGATGCAGGCCGCCGCCACCCACGACCTCGTCCTGTCCGAGGCGTTCACCCGGGTCTCCAACCTCCTCGAACCCCCCTCCCTGTTGATGCGTCCCCCACTCGCCCTCCGCGCCCTGCGGGGCGGCGGGAAGAAGGGGCGCCGGAGCCCGACCCGGTCCTAGCCGTCGGCGTACCCCTCGGACACACGGGGCGCCCTCCGGGTCAACCACCCCCGTACGCCCGGGACTCGGGCTCGTCCGCCCCGAGTCACCCTCCGGGAGGCGACGGTTGGGGGCCGGCGTCCCGGTGTGGCGGGCCTGGCCTGCCGGTTCGGTGTCGGAATCCTCCGGTCCGCCGACGGGGCGGGTCGTGGCCGTACATCGGAAAAGCCGTACGGTGCCGCGACACGGCCGAGAGTATTCGCACGTGCGGCCGATAAGCGGTTACCTTCTGGGGGACAGTCGTGAGCCCGAGAGCGCCACGGCTGATCGGTACAGGTTCACGACGAGAACGACGACGGATGTACCGCCCGGGCCCCGCCCGACGGCGACGACCACACATCCGTTCCAGCAAAGGGGGGCCGCCCGTGGCGGCAGAGAACTGCTCTGAGTGCGGAGCGCGCATACCAGCGAACGGCCAGCCTCAGTGCGCGTGTACGGGGAACGCGGTGGACGAGGCGGAAGCGATCTTCGACGCTTACCGTCCACGCCAGAAGTCCGGTCCCCCTCCGGGCGGCGCGAGACCGGTAGCGCCCCTTCCGTCCCGGGCCACCCGGGCGACCCCGGCCGTGGACACGACTCCGGCCGAGGAACCCGGCGCCGCCGACCCGGACCACCCCGAGCCCCGCCGACGGGGAAGGCGCGCCGCACTGGTCGTGGGGGCGGCGGCCACCCTGGGAGCCGTGGTCCTGGCGGTGAGCGCCCTCAACTCCGACTCGTCCACCGACTCGGACCCCTCGGCCCCGGAGTCCGTGGCCCGCGACTCCCCCCGGCCGACCCCCTCGGACGGCTCCTCGCCTCCGCCCAACGGCGACCCCGGTTCGGACGACGCCACCCGGCCGGCGGGCGGCGAGGGCGACGGCGGGGCATCGCCCGGCTCACGTCCCCCCAGTCAGGGCTCCTCCCCCTCGTCGAAGGAGCCCTCTCAGGGCGCGACGAACGGAAAGGGATCGTCCAAGCCGAGCTCTCCCACGGGCAAGCCGAGCGAGTCCCCCACTGACTCGTCTGCTGGGGGAAACGGTTCTTCACCCGACCCCAGTGACTCCCCCGAGTCCGGCGGCTCGGACGGTGACGACTCCGGCGGCGGCTTCCTGGGCGGCCTCCTCGGTGGCCTCCTGGGCTGAGGGCCGGTGCGCTCGTCGAGGGGCGAGGGAGTCCCCTGGCGGGCGCCAGTGCCGACCGCGACATGGCGAGGGGCTGCGCCAACCTCCGGGTGACCGGGTCACCCGACCGGGCGGCAACTCCGTACCAGGGCGCCCGAGTTGGGGCGCCGCCCGCCCCACCGGTACGAGGTCGGCCGCGGGCGGCGGGGGCGAACGAACGGTGGCCGGGCCGTGCACCGAGGTGGACAGCCCCTGAGGACACGAGCCCGGCCACGAACTTCTTGCGGGTGCCCACGCGCCCTCTTGTGGTTGCGCCCGGTGGGCAGCTTCCGACACGGCTGGCCCTTGCGACCGAGCGTCGTCGACGCCATCGGGAACCTTGCGCCATCGGACGCTGCACCTGCATCTGGACGTGGCCCACGAGCCCTCTCGGGGAGCCACCCGGTGTACGAGGTCCACTCGCCCGCCCGGGACCCGTACCCCGGCCGTTCGGGCTCGGTACGGTCGAGTGCCGGGGCCGTACGGACGCACAACCGCCCGTGCCGGGCCCGGCGTTCAGCCTGGGCCCGGCACGGGCGGTGACACGAGAGGGAGGTCCGTCAGCGGGGGACTCCACCGAGGGCGCCGCCGACGGCGCCCTCAGGGAGGCCCTACCTGGCGCCGTTCCCCACGAACTTGGTGGCGGCCTCCTGACCGAGGTGCGTCGCCTCGTCGTGGTCCTCGTTCGCCGACACCTCGGTGCCGGGGAAGGTCACGTATCCGACGACCTTGCCGGAGACCCCGCCGGTGGAGGGGTCGGGGTCGATCCCCAACTCCTTGGCCATGCCGTACGAGGCCTCACCCGTGATCGAGTCGGGACCCTTGTCACCGATCACGCCGTACACGACCTTGTCCTCGTACACCACGGCACCCACGGTTCCGCAGTTGACGTCGGACTCGGTGTGGTCCCAGATGTCGCTCGGCAGGGGTACGACGATGTGCGGCAGCGTCGCGGAGTTCAGCGGCTCACCGTCGGACTGCACACAGGCGGTCTCCGGCTGGTAGGCCGAGTCCGTGTCCTCGTTGCACTCCTCACCGCGCTGGCCGTCGCAGTCCACGTCGAGGTCGGCCTGCCAGAACACCGCGTCGTCCTTGCCGCAGATCGGGATGGACGGGGTGCCGCCCTCGTCCTCGGCGTACTCGCCGTCGGAGAGCTGCGTACCGCAGTCCTCCATCTTCGCGCGGATCTCGTCGGCCGTCGGAGCGGCGGCCCGGTGGTCACGCGCCGAGGGCGAACCGGCTCTGTCCGCGCCGCCGTTGATGGACGTGCCGGCGTTCGCCGCGGGAATGAGCACGATCCCGGCGAGCAGCGCCGCCAACGCGGCCCACAGGGCACGGCCGCGCCAGGGGATGGGGCGTCTCATCGAACCTCCAGATAGCCGTACGGGTCGAGAGGTGACGACCACCGGGCGCGCCGTTCCACGGGCACAACGGACCCGTGGTGACGCGCACCGCCGTCGTACCTCCGACGGAAGACATCGCCCGGTCATGACGGTGTCAGCCAGGTGTGAGGACCCGGCACTTTCGGCGGACCACCCTCCGCTCAAGGCGTGCTCATGTCAACCCTGCCCTGGCCCGCCACACCCGCCCCGAGCACCGCACTCGCCCCTGGTCCCGCCCGCCCAAGTACCGGAAGCGAAGCCCCACTCGTACGGTCGTCCACCCCGCCGTACCGGCCGTCTCCCGGGCCCGAGCCCCCACCACACTCCAGGCGCCGACACCACCTACGCCCCCTCCCGCGAAGAGGGCTTCGCACTTCCCGAGACCCCACCTCGGCGCCTCGCCGGACAACGAACAACCGGACCACGGCCGTCCACAGGGGCGGCGGCAGGATCGCCGGCCCTGATGCCAAGCTGGGCGCATGACGTCACGCCCCCTGCTGAGCGCCCTGTCCGCGCTCGCCCTGGTCGCCCTGGTCGCCCTGGTCGCCGGTTGCGGAGACGGTGGGTCCGGGGACTCGTCCAAGTCCAAGCGTGACAACGCGGCTTCGGTATCGGTCCCCCGCGCCCCCGGCAAGGCGGAACAGCCACCCCAGGGCAAGGGCTCCAAGGACCCCGACGACGTCAACGGCGACGGGTACCGCGACCTGCTCGTCCCCGCCTACACCAGCAGGGACGCCGACACCCGGGACCACGAGGAACGGATCGCCGTGGTGTACGGGTCAGCCGACGGGCTCAACCCCGTCACCCGTACCGTGCACGGGGCGAAGGACCTGGGACTCCCCGAACCCCCGGACGACACCTCCGCCCCGAGGGGCCTCAGCACGGAGAACGTCGTCCTCGCCGACCTGGACGGCGACGGCTTCTCGGACGTCGTCACCCCCGTCGCCGGAGCCCAGGCGAGCGGTGGGAACGTCTCCGGGAACCGCGTCCTCCCGCACATCACCTGGGGCGGACCTCAAGGCCCCCGTACCGGCGACCACGCCACGCCGCTCCCACTCCCCTCCGAGGCGGGCGACTTGGGGCTGGAGTCGGTCGAGCGCGGCGACTTCGACGGCGACGGTCACCACGACCTCGCCGGCCTCTCCCAGGACGAGTCCGGGCTCGTCGTGATGTACGGACCCTTCACCCGTTCCGGCGCCCCGGCCCGTAGCGACAGCCTGCCCTGGACCGACGGCACGCTGATCGCCGACGACATCGACCCCTCGGGCGAACACCGCGCCACCTCCCTCCTCGTCCAGGCGACGAACGACGGCGAACAGTCCACCAACACCCTCCACCGGGCCACCACCGGCGACGGACTCGCCACCAGGGGCGAGAAGCTCCGCCGTGGCAACGCCCACGCCTTCGGCGACTTCGACGGCGACAGGAAGCGCGACCTCGCCGTGGGCGACGACGGCGCCCGCAACGACGAACCCGGCTACGAGACCGAGTCCCCCCAGGTCGACGGCACGCTCACGATCTATCCGGGCAACGGCACCAAGCCCGTCCACCACCAGCTGCCGAAGGCACCCAAGGGAGCGGAGACCGGGTACGGCCCGGGAGGCTTCACGGCGGCCGACCCCGACGGCGACGGACGCGACGGCATCCTCGTCGCCACCTACGAGGGAGCCACCCTCATCGACGGCGACCAGCGCGTGGTGGTCCGCCGCGACGTACCCGCCCGCGTGGACGGCGAGAAGATCCCCGGGAAGCGTCGCCACTCACGGCCGGCCGGCGCCGCCGACTTCGACCAGGACGGCAAGGACGAACTGATCATGCACTGGGCCGCCGACGGCCTCTTCCACCTGTACGGCGAGGTACCGACGCACTGGTGGATCACCAAGGGAACCTCGGCCACCGACACGACCTCGTTCGCCACGACCAGCTTCGCCACCGGCTCGTGACCGGTACACCCGTACCGGCCCCTCAGGACCGTTGAACCCCCGCACGTCACGGAGCGGTTCGCACGGGTACGCCTCACGCACGAGGAGGGGGACAGGGCCCGACCAGCCGGGAGGGCGGCCCGCGCCGGGGTGGCCCCTGGGGACGCGGTTCCGCTCAGGCGGGCGAACGGGTCGTGCTGGGGAAATCCGACCGCACCGTCAGCCAGCGCGGCGGTCACCTTCGAGGCCCCGACCAGTTCAAGGTTGTCCTGGTCCACGTCGACCAGGTCTTGGTCGACGTTCACGTTGTACGCGGACGGAAGTTCAGCGTCGAGGTGGAACCGGTGACGCCCGACAGCGCGGAAAGGGGCGATGACTCGGGTGTCCGCAGGTGACCGCTGTCGACGGGGCTGGTCAGGAGTGCTTCACGCGGCTCACCGGGTTCAGTGACAGTGGTCAAAGTAGCTCTCCGCTCGGCTGGGAACAGGAAGAGGTGAGCCCCCCGATTCACGTAACGGCGCGTCAGATCTCCAGGATTCGGCTCAGCTTGGCGGCTGCCGGGAGCGAGGGGAACGGTTACCAGCTGATCGTCAGGAGGGTGTCGGGGCGTGTGATCCGCGCGCCGTATCCGATTCGGGCGTCACCGGTGGCAGCGGGGTAGGCCGTGATGACGGGCTGAGCGGGGCGTTCCTGGCTCCAGCGGTGCAGGAGTTCGGTGACCTGTTCAACGAGCTTCTCGGCGTCCGGGCCATGGGCGGCGAGGCCCAGCTCGTCAGCGCCGTCGTCGGCCGAGCGGGCAGTCAGGTAGGCGAAGGTGCCGCCGGTGTACAGGGCGGCACCAGACCAGCGGAGAGCAGGAGCGGCCAGGCCGAGATCACAAGCCGCAGTGCCCACGGACAGCTTGCCGAAGCTGAGGCCGGAATCGACCGTGGCGAGCCAGAGGTCGAGGTGGGTCGCCTGCTCGTCGTGGCACACCCGGATCCCTGTCCACTGCTGGTGGACAGGGCGGGCAAGACCCCCTGTCAGCGCGGCCTGATCCGGTTCGTCGTCGGCGTCAACCTTGAGGACTGCGTCGTCGGCGAGGCGGACGTGGATCTCGCCCATCTCGGCCGCGCCACGCAGGGGGACAAACCCGCACACCGCTGCGTTGGTACTGACCATGCGGTCGTCTTCGGTACGGGTGAAGGCGATGGAACGGGTCAGGCCGCTGCCGTGCAACCGGATGGGGACGACGATCTGCCCGCCGGGGGCAAGCTGATCCCACCAGGCAGCCGGGATGTCCCAGGCCCCCGCGGTGACAACGATCCGGTGGAACGGCGAACAGTCGGGGTCACCGAGCGCGCCGTCCCGGCACAGCACGGTGACGTGCTCGTACCCGGCTTCGGCCAGGTGTGCGCGGGCACCCTCGGCGAGATCGTCGTCGAGTTCGATCGTGACCACCTGCCCGCTCTGGCCCACGAGTTCGGCGAGCAACGCGGCGTTGATGCCAGTGGCCGCACCGATCTCCAGGACCTTCTGTCCGGGGGCGACCTCGAGCTGTTCGAGCATCGTGGCAACGATGTTCGGGCTGGAGGCGGAGGAGAGCGCGGTGCCGTCGGCCGCGCGCTTGGTGACCACCTGCTTGGGTGCGTAGGCCGTGGCGAGGTCCACCTCGGGCAGGAAGACGTGCCTCGGGATGGCGCGGAAGGCGTTCCTCACCGCCTCGGTGCGGAAGGTTCCCAGACTGTCGATCTTGGCAACGAGGGCGTCACGCAGGTCGCGGGGAACCGTGCTGGGTACGGGAGTGGTGTCCATGGTCACTGGCCTGACTGTAGTGGGCGGATCGGTGATGGCACCGGAGCTTCGCGGGCTCGTACCGCCGGGCTCTCGGTGGAAGACGATGCTGCTCGCGGCGCGGGCGATTGCGGCCTGCTGCTCCGCGCTGATGCCGAGGCGGTTGAAGGCGAAAAGCAGGTGGTCGGTGAGAACGGCGCGTATACCGCGGGTGAGTGCACCCTGACCAGCGAGGTCAGTGAGGGCCGTTCCAGCACTCTCATAGGTCGCGGACCAGGCGGGGTTCTGGGTCAGGGGGCTTCCGGGGCTGTCGGCGGCGGCGGTGATGAGCATCTGGACTGCGGCCAAGGTCGGCCCGGAGGGCGCCCGGTCTTCGGCTGCCCGGTGTTCAGCGACGGACATCCAGATGGCGCCCTGCTCGTAGAAGTCCTGGCCGGCCGCCTGCATCATGCGGGTGGCCAGCCGCAGCCCGATCTCGATCCGGTGATCCGGCCCTCCCCGAGCGAGGTGCGAGAGGACGTGGCGGCTGTCGGTGTGGAAGAGGCGGTGGGCAATCTCCATGGCTGGCTGGCCGCCGAAGCGATAGATCTCCGGCTCGTACACCACGACCCCGGGGTGGGCGCGAAAGTCGGGGGTCTCAGTCATCTGCCCTAGGAGAGCGGTGACTTCCTCGTCGCGGTCGGGGGCGGGCTGAAGGCGCAGGCGCCAGGTTTCCCGCTTCCGAACGAACCACCACGAGGTGATCGCCCCGTCGTCATCGGCTTGGGCCAACAGTGGCAGGAGGTACTGGGCAGCCAGACGTTCGGCGTCCTGCCAGGTGCTGCTGGACAGATTGATCTGCCGCCAGGTGGGGGCGCGGTGGTGGCGTGTCACAGGCACTTCCTCGGGCTAGTCGATTAACAGACAGGTGGGCCAGCCACCGCTCGTACCGGTGGCGATGCTGTGCAGGATCAGGGCGATGCCCGCACTCCCCTCGATGAGTCCGGGTGCTTGGGCGGGGTCGGTGTCGCGGGCGGCGTCCAGGAGGCGGCCCAGCAGCCAGTCGAGGCCGTGGGCGATGCGGGGAGTAGTGGCGTCGGCTGCGGCGTGCCAGACCGTGGCGACGATTCCGGCCCAGCCGTGGCACAGAGCGGGGTCGGTGACGCGGGCGAGCTGGACGGGATCAGCCAGGCAACGGGCGAGAGCGTCCTCGGCCGCCTGCTGGCGGACGGTGTCCCCCAGAGCGAGGGCGGCGAGTTGCTGGGCGCGGGCGATGCCGGGGGTGCCGTAGCACCAAGAGGGGCGGGCGGGGCCGTCCCGGTGGGGACGGCCGTCGTGCAGCTCGTCAAGGGTGATCCGCTCGGGCCACCAAGGACCGGCGTCCGACGGCTGTCGCCACTCGTCCAGGTGGAGGCTGATGGTCTCGATGGCGTCGGTGTGTCCAGCGACGGTGATGCCTTCGCGCATCGCGAGAGCGAGCAGGGCCAAGGCAGCGGGGATGCCGTGGGCCATGCCGAGGTTGGCGTGCCCCTGCGCGTAGATGGGGTCGCGAGAGCCGGCAGGCAGGTCGGCGGTCCACCAGCCTGGCGCCCCGCTACCGGCGGCGTCGTCGGCCGGAGTGGGCTGGGTGAGGCGAACCAGGTAGTCAAGGACGCGGCGGAACAGGTCACCGCCGGGGTCTCGCTTGAGGAGATAGGCACCCAGCCCGGTGAGTCCGCGGGTGAGGTCGAACTCGTACTGCGAGGGCCGCCGGGCGGCGGCCCTCCGATCGGCGGCATTCGTCAGCCGCGTGTGGACGAGCCGGGCGACGGCGGCGTCCAGCTGGGCAAGGGCGCCTTGGTAGCGGCCGGGGGCGGCGATATGGAGGGCGTAGCCGACTGCAGGGGCGCCGAACCAGAGACCGGCCCCTGGTCCGGCGGTCAGGTCGTCCCGGGTGGCGCGGGCTAGCCATGCGTGCATCGCGTCGATGCCACCGAGTCCGTGTTGGGCACGCAGGCCGTGCAGTACGGCAACGCCGGCAGCGCCTTTGGACAGAGATTGGTCGCGCCAGCGTGGACTGTCGGGCGGGACACCGTCGCCGTAGTCCACGTCCGGCGGCACCGTCAGGGCGTCGACGAGCTCGTCGACGATGGACGCGGCGCGTTCGCGCAAGGCCACCGCCGTGGTATTCCGCACGGTCACCGGTCCCCTCCCTGGTGCTGTGGGTGGGTCGGGCGTGCGTCGCTGGCGAGAGCGATGGCCCGGGCCAGCTTGTAGGTCGCCGCCTCGGACACCTTCCCGACCTGATGCGCGCGGACATGATGCAGGTGCAGCAGCGAGCCGAGCACCGTCGCCGGGGCCAGAGGCGAACAGGAGGCGCTGAGGCAAGCGGCGTACTCAGCTGCCACCCGGGTCCGGGTTGCCCATGCCGTAGCGAGGTCGCTGCCGCCTGGCAACGTCTCCAGAGCCGCGCTGCGGGCGAGGTGGAGCGTGTGGCTACGGGACTGACGATCCTGGGCGCCGGCCCCAGTCGCGTACTGGGGGTGGTCGAGCAGCCAGCCGAACCCCGCTTTCCGGTCGCCCATGACGGCGGTGGCGAGATCGGCCATACTCGCGGCGGTCAGCGCCTGGGGCGGGATCTCCCGATGGGCAGCCAGGAGTACGAGCTGCGCGAGGACAGCCGCGGAGTCGGCGGCGAACAGACGCTCAGCGGCGTCCATGGCATCCCCCGTGCCGTACCGGCCGGTCTCCGGTCGGTAGGTGTCGAAGGCGATCTCCCCGGCCAACCCCGCCTGCCGCAACTCGCCGGCCCAGGCGACGAGATGGCCAGCGGCGCGTGCAGTGTCGGCGTCGCGCACCCGCAGGCGCAGGTGAGGACGGGGGTGCCGATAGCGGACGAACCACCACTGCGGCGGCCTTCCCCAGCAGGACAGGAGCGCGGGCACGTGCCGGGCCAGGATGTCGTCGACCGTCTCGCTCGGGCTGTACAGCTTCGCGAACACCACGCCCTCATCAGCTCGGCTCTCGGCCGCCGCCGGTGGGACGCGAGTGAGAAAGGCCGGTGCCGGTGCGGGCGGAGCCGTCGCGGCCAGCGGAACGACGATCTCGTGTCCCCGGCCGCCACACCAGCCGTGTTCCGAACTGTCGGGCGCCTCGGTCACGGTGACCGGCCCTTCGGCGGCGTACAGGTGGGCGCGCAGCAGTTCCAGGTCCATAGTCTCGTCCAGGTTCAGCCGCAGACTGCGGTCGCCGTCCCTGACCCCGACGGTGACGGGCAGATGCCGACAGGCACGGAGCGCCTGCCAAGCTGCCGTCCACTGCTGGGTGGTGGACTTGGGCCCGGGGAGATCGGCGGGTTCGATCCGCCACTGGGCGGCAGCGAGGATGCTCCGGCCGTAGCGCACACGCGGCAGATGGGACAGACAGGCAGCGGTGCCCCAGTCGAAGGTGGTGACTGCTGGGTGGGTGGAACGTGGAATCTCGAACAGCAGCCTCGCCAGGTTTGGCATGGTGTGCCGGGCCCCGGCGTGCGGCAGCGTCGGCTCCACCACCCGCAGCTGCGACCGAGAAACAACGTACAGGCGCGTGGAGTCCGCGACGATTGCCAGGTCCGTCAGCGGAAGGGGCCCTTGGTCGTCGCGGTGCTCGGCCAGCGAGATGACGTACGGGGCCACGGGCATCACGCGCAGAACGTTCTCGCTGCCAAGACGCCGGGGCGGGTACGAGAGCTGTGCGGCCGTCGCCCCGACCACCCCGGTCAGAAGCAGGGGATACCGGGCGGCGGTCCCGTGCGGGGCTCCGTCCGCCAGCAGGTCGAGGAACCGGCTGGTGGTGGCCCCGGCACGGCCGAAACCGTTCACGGCAAGGGCGAACTCACCTTTGTCGAGGGCGGCCTGGGAGAAGGCTCGGAGGTCCACCGAAAGGTCCGCCGCCGATACCGGTGCGGCAGCATCGGCAGCGGGGCTGATCCGATCCAGGTCGGTCGCCTCAAGGACGATCTCGCTCACGCCGTCGAGGGCCGCTCGGTAAGCAAGGGCGAGGAGGATTTCGTCCCGTCGCGTGACCCCGCACCGGGAAGTCGAGACAGCGAAGTGGCGAGGGTAGCCGAGCCCACCAGCGGGGTCGGTCAGCTCGGTGACCGGAACGAGAGTTCCCAGCCCGTACCGGGAAAGGAAGTCGCGGTGATACTCGCGCCACGACTCGCCTGCCGACGGCTGCGGCGTGAGCCGGATCAGAGCCTCGGCCGCGTCAGCAGCCTCCACGGCCACGGAGCGGGGCAGCACGACATCGGCGTCCAGGGAGAGGTCGACGGCCAAGGGCTGGTCGGTGACGCTCGACAGGGCCCGCATCCGGTCCGTGACCAGGCGCCAGCCCTGCTGTCCATCCCAGGTCCCGCCCCGACCGGGCCCGCTCATCTGGTGGTGAAGGGCTCGGAGTTCGGCGTACACCGTCGTCACGTCAGGTAGGGAGTCGGCGCCCGCCTTGTCCAAGGCGTTCAGCAACAATCCCAACGGGTCAGTACAGGTGCCCGGGGCACGCAGGCTGCTGACCAGCGCACCGGAGCCCACCAGTTGGCCGATCACCCCCAACACCGCGTCACGGGATACGCCCGGATACTCGGCGGCGGTCTTGTCGGCCAGAGAGCCGCCCGAGACGGGGACGCGGGCGGCCTGGCAGATGGTGTGTACGACGGGAACCAGTCGTACTGTCACCTCTGCCACGTTCTCGTCCGCGCCGCGAACGACAGCGGCCAAGTGGGGCTGCCAGGGCACGACCAGCTTCTCACCGCGCTCGACCGTCAAGTTGTTGACGACGACCAGTAACCGCTCGCGCAGCGACGGGAGCGCTTCGAGCCGGGCGATGACGTCGGCGAGCCACGTGGCGTCGGGCCTCACACGCGACCGATGGTCGCCACCCCAGTACAGGCAGGTCCGGTCGCCGAAGTCGAGGGGTCCAACTCCGGCGAAAGTACCGAAGGGCGTAGCCCGGCCACGGAGGCGAATCAGGTATCGAGCCAGGGACGTTGCCATGTGCCGCAGTTCAAGGGCAGCGAAGTCCCTTCCAGACAAGGCCTGTTCGATCCGGTCGGCCAGCGACGGGCTGGCCAGCGGCACGCCTTCGGCGAGCGATCGAGTTGCCCACACCTTCGCGATCCAGGACCTCCATGCGGCGCCGTCGAGGGCCTCACCGGGCCAGGGTGGCAAGGGCTTGTCCGAGTTGGCCGTACTCGCACGCCACATCGCAGCCGTCAGCGGCCGGTAGTACGGCGTGTAGTCGCTCACTGTCATCTTCTGTCGCCTTTTCGCACTGCGGTGTGGGGTTCGAACGGCCCCCGGAGGCCCACGTCGAGATTCGTGCGCCGCAGGCGCCCCGGGGCATCAGAGCCGGGGTGACTGACTCAGCAGTCGCCGCCGCGAACGGTGTCGCAGCCGTCGTCGGTGGATGACAGCAGGGCAGCGGCCACGGGGCCGGCGGTGACGATGTTGACGTTCAGGTCCAGGTCGAGGTCGACGCCATCGGCCGCCGGGACAGCTACCTGGGTCTTCTCGATGCTCGTGAACATGGTTCCTCCTACTGGTCGATGCGCTTCTGACGGGTGGTGCCACCTGATCGCGACGCCGAACAGCGCCAGGATCAGGAGAGGGGAGCCGCGTTTGGGCGGCCGAGTCGTGCCGGGAGTCGTGCCTTGTTCAGGTCCGGCTACCGGGATGGTGTGTCCGCCCCGTCAAGCACGAGGCAGGCGTTGAGCAGGCCGGCCGACTGCTCGCTTGGGGAGCACGGGCGTACTTGACCCAGCGGACGCCCTGGCATCCGCCAGTCGGCGAGAGCCAGCTCGGCCATGCGTCAGGCGGCTGGTGAGGCGGCGCTGTGGCCGCAGGGGTCCGACTCCGCCCGAGGTAGGGGCTGCGACGCCAAGACCTCTCCGGCACGCAAAGCCGTGCAGCCCAGCGATGCTCGCCTCGCCCACGGAGACGGGAGCCGTCTCCGCCGTAGTGCTGCTCATCTGGTCCCCTGCTCTGTGAGGTGATGTACAGAGCATGTGGGGGCGCCGGGGCCGTGAGGGATACAGCCTGTATCCCTGTGGTCGGTTCGGTCAGACGGCTCCGGCCCAGCTCGCGAAGTGGTGCAGCGATTCCTGGTCAGCGCGACGCAGCCGTACTAGGGTCCCAGTCGTCTCGCGCGTCCACGGGTGCTCCCGGGTGTGCTGAGGTGCGATGCTCCGGGCCACCTTCAGCGACTCGAACGCGTCGTTGAACCTGCCGCCCCACGTCTGCGCCCGCGCAAGTTCGATCCAGAAACCGGAGCGACGCTCGGCGGGCAGAGACGTCGACGGCGCCCAGGACCGGGCCACGGCGAACGCGTCATCGATGTGGTCTTGCCCCAGGCTCACAGCGACCGACAGTTCGTGGATACGCACGGACTCGGGACCGAACGCTGTACCCAGGTAGGTACCCTCCCGCGTCTGTTCGCTCAGACGACGAGCATGGGAGATATGGCTGCTCGCGGTATCGGCGTCGCCATCACGTCCGGCGATGACCGCGGCCCGCATGTGGAGGGCGCCACGCGCCGCAGCGGTGTTCTCGTCGCGGGCCGCCGGGGCCGCGTCTACTGCGGCTTCCAACGCGCGGATGCCGACGGTATGGGCCCGGGCGGCGAAGAAGACTTCTGTGCGGACATAAGCCACCGACGCGTGCAGAAGCGGGTCTTCCGCGTGGGGTACGGCCCACCGCATCAACTCGATCAGCCGAGCGGAGAGATCGCGGGCGCCGAACTTGTAGGCGACCGCGTCCACGGACCTGGCCGCGCCCACGACGAGTCGGGCCGCTTCCCTCTTGTCCTGCGCGGCATGGAACGCGGCGAGAGTGTCGTCGAGTAACACCGGGGCCTGCTGTGCGATGCGTCCGTACTGGGCGGCGAGACGCCAGTGCACGGCCTCGTCGACGATTGGGCGCAGCACGTCCAGGGTGCGGCGCGGCGGTCCGAGGGGCACGTCATACGCCGCGAGGCTCGCAGAAGTCCCGAGCAGTGCTGCGTGCACGCGGGTTTCCGTGCTGGTGTGCACGTCGAGCAGACGAGTGGGGTCCACGCGGAGGGCTCCCGCGATCGCTTCGAGGGTGGTGTCACTCGGGTACCGCTTGCCCTGCTCGATGGCTTTGACCATGGGCAGCGAAACGAACGATTCACGGGCGAGATCTGCCTGCCGAAGTCTCTTCGCCTTGCGGGTGGCAGCAATACGCTTGCCGAGCGTGACGGCGTCAAGTGCGGTCATACCGGCTCCAGTTCGAGGCGTCCACTTCGAACCGTACCCACGCGGTGATCGCGGAGGGCGAGAACGACCTTGGCTGTTACGCGTAAGTGGGGCCGTTTTCGCTGAGCGGTTCACCGTGCGGCGAGCGGGACAAGCTGCATGAGCGAGTCGATCCGGTGGTCTGCGGAGTCGACGACCGTGGGGGTGTCGGCCCAGAGGTACCCCCACGGGCCACGTCGTAGATGAGCCGTACGCAAACCGACCGCCCGCGCGGGGAACACGTCATTCTGTGGGTGGTCACCTACGTAGAGGATCTCGTCGGCAGGCGTACCGGCCTCAACGACGAGGCGCTCGAAGAACCCGTGCGATGGCTTGGCGACGTTCCACTCGCCGGACGTGGCGACGAGGTCGGCGGGCAGCTTGAGCGCCCGGAGCAGCGCGGCAGCTTTCACGGTCTGATTGCCCGCGATGATGACGCGCGCCCCTGCCTCACGAAGCGCCGCCAGGGCTGGGCGTACGTCCTCGTATACGTCGGATTCATCGAGGTACTCGTCCCGACCGGCCTCTTCCCGGGCTTGGTAGGCGGCGCGCAGGTCGATACCGGGTTGCAGCAGCCTCAACGCCTCGGCATTGTCCTGGCCACGGGCGACAACGGCACCGACAAGGGCGGAAAGGGTGTGCCGTGGGGTGTTCAGCCAGTCGGCCCACGATGCCCAGTAGCGGTCATCCCGTACGAGAGTCTCGCCGACGTCGAATGCGAAGGTACGGATCATCGGGCGACCCTATCGACGGAGCGAGGCAGCTCGCAGGGACAGCGAACTCGCCCTGCCCGGCCTTGAAGCCGACCAAGCACGCGGGTCGTCAGGAACAGCGGTCCGCCGGCTGTTGGCAGCCAGTCACAAGCGGGCACGACACAGGCGCGGCGCCTCTCCTGGGGTAGATAAGCCAGGCAACGAGGTGTGCGCTCCCGTCCGAGTAGATGCGCACAACCGCTATCCCGGATGGTCTCCGCACTCCGGGAAGATGGACTCGCCGTCGCTCCACACCGTCAACGCGTCGACGAAGGCGGCGCCCGACTCGCCCGCCGTCAGACTCGGCGGCGTCCACGCCCTCGCGGCCTCGCCCACGACGAACCCCACACCAATCTCCGCCAAGCCTGCATCGACGTACTCTGCGCGTACGTCCAACTCCCCTTCACCCCAGGCCCAGGCGACGCCCCAGCACACCAGGAGGAGCACCACCGCTACCTTGCTCTACCGCTCGGTCACCTTCAGCGAGACTCTCGAACCTACGCCTGATGGGATACTTGACGCTGCCCACACGATGGCTCCTGGAACGGTCCACTGCCATCCAGATGACTCCCCAGCCCTGTAGCGCGGGTGGTGGGGACTTCCGCCTGGAAGGTTCTCGCAGGTGAGTCCTACCTGGCACGTGCGGCCCCCAGCCAAGTCGGGGGCCTTTCCCCCACTCTGGAGCCAGGACCATGCTGGTCTGAACTGGGTCTGGAACCCGCGTATTGGCGCCATACCGTATCCGTAGTGAACGCGTAGCGTAAGCGGATGCCCAGGGGACCCGTCCAGCCTGGAGCTGCGAAAGACGCACCCACAGGCCAACTGAACTGCGGGAATGCAAGAAGTCCGCTGCCAAGATGTTCTCCTGGCAGCGGACTTCCACTACTCTCTGTCGGGACGGCGGGATTTGAACCCACGACCCCTTGACCCCCAGTCAAGTGCGCTACCAAGCTGCGCCACGTCCCGGTGCCCTTGCGACCTGGGGCTTCCCCCTGGCCGCTCGCGCACGAGAACCATACCGCACTTGGGGTGGTGCTCGCGCACCCCTTTCCCCGGGCCGGGCGAGGTCCGGCGGGGACCCCCACCGGTGGGGTCGGCGACCTCTTTCGGTACCGCGCGGACACGTGCCGACCAGCGGGGGCAGGGGCATCCTCCGGGTTGCCGTCCGACAGTCCCGTCCTGCACAGATCGCGCACCATCCGGCGGGCGCGCTCCGCGTTGCCGTTCAGCCCCGGGGTGGGCGAGGCCGCTCTCCCTGGCGGGCAGGGCCGCCCCCAACGACGACCTCCGGGGGCGCCCCACGGGCACCGGCGGTCGGCTTCGGCGAACCGGCCTCGGGGCGCTGCCCTCGTGGGCGTGACGTGGCGCCTTCGGCGACCAACCGCTGGCGGCGGGATCACGCCAGAAGCATCCCGGCCCGGAACGCATTGAGCACCGGTCTACGGAGCACCGAGATCACACACCAGCGGGACGGGGCCACCCTCGGCCGGGCCCCCGGCCGCCTCCGGCCGCGCTCTCGGGGCCGTGACCGACGGCCCGCGACGTCGCCGATCACAGGGCACCGCCCAGGCGGACCCCAGCCAGGAGAGTCGGGGGCTCGGAAAGGGCGGACACAGCCTCAGCCACCTCTCACCGGCGCGGCCTCACAGACCCGTACACACGCTCCGAGGGGCCGGGGCAGGGCCGGCTGATCACCGGCCGGCCACGGCGACCGCGCGACTCCCGGCCGGAAGCCTGGTGCGTCCCCGCCCCTCCGTCGACAAGCCGACAAAGGGGCTCGGGAGCGGCTCCACGGTGGGTGGGCGGCTCCGTCCTAGTTTGGGGTGATGCGCGTACTGGTAACCGGAGGGGCCGGGTTCATCGGGTCCCATGTGGTCGACGCCCTGGTGAGGGCCGGACATCGGCCGGTGGTCCTCGACCTGCTGGCCGATCCCGTCGAGGGCGGTGGACGTCCGGGAGACGGGGTGCCCTGGTGGCGGGGGGACGTACGGGACGCGGAACTGGTCGGGCGGGCCTTGGAGGGGGTGGACGCGGTCTGTCACCAGGCGGCCATGGTGGGGCTCGCCACGGACTTCGCGGACACCCCCTCCTATGTGGGGGTCAACGAACTGGGTACGGCGGTGCTGCTCGCCGGGATGGCCCGGGCCGGTGTGGGCGGGCTGGTGCTGGCGGGGTCGATGGTGGTGTACGGGGAGGGGCGGTACCACTGCGTCGAGCACGGCGTGGTGCGCCCCGGTCCGCGTACCGTGGCGGCGCTGGAGGCGGGACGGTTCGAACCGCCGTGCCCGGAGTGCGGGGCCGCCCTGGAGCCCGAACTCGTGGGTGAGGGCGCGCCGTTGGACCCCCGCAACGTGTACGCCAGCACCAAGGTGGCGCAGGAGCATCTGGCCGCTTCCTGGGCTCGGGCCACGGGTGGTGGCGCGGTGAGCCTGCGGTACCACAACGTCTACGGCGACCGGATGCCCCGGGACACCCCGTACGCGGGGGTGGCGTCCTTCTTCCGGTCGGCGTTGGAGCGGGGCGAGAGGCCCCGGGTGTTCGAGGACGGCCGGCAGCGCCGGGACTTCGTGCACGTGGACGACGTGGCCACGGCGAACGTGGCCGCACTGGAGTCCCTGGCGGCGGCACCGGCCGGCACCCTGCGGGCGTACAACACCGGTAGCGGGGAGCCGCACACCGTCGGCGAGATGGCGCACGAGCTGGCGCGGGCCTTCGGCGGCCCGGAACCGGTGGTGACCGGGGACTACCGGCTGGGCGACGTACGGCACATCACCGCCGACTCGGGGCTGCTGCGCGAGGAGTTGGGCTGGCGACCCTCCGTGGGGTTCGCCCGGGGCATGGCCCGGTTCGCCGAGGAACCGTTGGGCGGACGGGCGGGCGAACGCTGAGCGTGGGCAACGAGGCACCGCACCCGTCATGGGGCGGGAACGGGGAGCCGCCGGCTGACCCGTGGGGCGGACGCGGGGACCACGCCCCACACGCACCCACCGCCCACGACGGGCTGGCCGGCCCCGCCCAGGGAGCGACGTACCAACGGCCGCGAGGGTTGCCCCAACCAAGCGGTCACGCGGCCCCCTTCGGGCGGGTGACCCGGTACGCCCCCCGTGGGGCCCGGTGGACTCGGCGGGGAGCCACGTCGGGGCGTCCCTCCCCACGAGGAGAGCAGGTGCCGTCAAGCCCCGACTGAGCGACCACCACACAGGCCAGAAGCCCGAACGCGGCGCTCCCACCGGGGAGTTCGACAGGACCGTACGGTGCCCCAGGCCATGGCGTGCCGTCCCCCGGTACGTCCCCTCCGGCCCCGCCCGGGAGGCGCCGACGAACATCACGAACCCCAACTCCGGCTCACCGAGGCCGAGTTCACGTGCGCGCGGGGCGGAGATCGCGTACACCGTCCACGGCCCGGCCATCGGACCGAACACCGTGGGTCAGGCCGACCGGCCCGCCCCGTACGAGGTGCCGTGAGGGGTCAGCCCCGGGGGCGGCCCATCACGGTGACGAAGGTGGCGGGGTCGGCGTCGAAGCCCTGGACGAGGGGCTGGTACTGCCAGGCACCGGAGTCGTCCCGTACGAACTCCGCGACCGTGGCGGCGGTGTACCGGGCGACGTCGGTGAAGTCCCCCTCGAAGAGGTCGAGCACGCCCTCCCTTATCCGTATGGCGCCGCCGGCGACCTCGGCGAAGGTCCGTGGGGTGGGGCGCTGCTGGATGGCGACTCCCACCACGACCCGGCCCAGTGACTCGGGGATCCGCTCGAACTCCAGGGTCAGCAGTTCGTCGGGGCCGAAGCCCTGGCCGGTGGTGCTGTCCCGGTTGAGGGTGATGGTGCCGTCGGGGCTGCGCGCGTCGAAGTGGACGAGGTACGACGGGTCGCCGTGGAGGTCGTCCCGCTCGTAGGTGGCGGCGATCAGGTCGAGGTCGGTGTCCGGCTCTCCTGCCGGGCTGGGGTCCCACATCAGGGCCACCTCGACCTTGCCCACACCCTTGTTGAGACTGCTCACGTCGCTGCCGTCCTTCCCCGCCCCTTGGCTCCCGATACGTGTCCTCGTCGTCAACTATAGGGAGCGCGACGGGAGTTGAGGGGCCGTTCGTTGATCTTGGGACGTTCTTGACGTGGGAGGTGGCCGAAAGGCCCCGGACACGGGTCCCGAAAGAGCGGATCGAAGAGACCCGTACACCCCGACGGAACTGGGCGAAGACCCCGTAAACGGTGGGTAGTTGGTGAACACCCCCTTGTGACCATCTCTCCGGTCCCTCTATCGTGGGCCCGCTCGCCAACCGCCGGCCCCGCACCAGGCCCCCACCACGGAGGAACCGTCCATGTCCCGTGGCCGCCATCGACGCGTCAAACCCCGTTCCACCGCCCGCACTTCACTCAGGGTCACCGCGAGCGGGGCGGGTCTGGCGATCCCCCTGGCCGGGTTGAGCGCCGCCCACTCCGCTCCCCAGGACGTGTGGAACAAGGTCGCCGCCTGCGAGAGCGGCAACAACTGGGAGGTCAACACCGGTAACGGTTACTTCGGCGGGCTCCAGTTCAAGCAGAGCACCTGGCAGGCGTTCGGCGGCACGGTGTACGCCTCCCGCGCGGACCTGGCCAGCCGCGACCAGCAGGTGGCGGTGGCCGAGAAGGTGCTGGACAGCCAGGGTCCGCAGGCCTGGCCGCACTGCGGCCCCAAGGCCGGGCTGGCCCGTGACCAGGCCGATCCCCAGCGGGCCTCCCGCACCCAGCAGCGTCCGGCCGCCACCACCAAGCGCGCGGCGCCGCCGCGCAAGGCCGGCAGTTCGCCCCAGGGCAAGCCCTCCCAGCGCACCGGCAAGCCCGGCAAGGGCGACTACCGGGTGCGGTCCGGCGACAGCCTGTCGGGGATCGCCGAGGACCAGCACGTACGGGGCGGCTGGCAGTCGCTGTACGAGCGGAACCGCTCCACCGTGGGCGAGGACCCGGACCTGATCTACCCGGGGCAGAAGCTCCGGTTAAGCGGCAAGGCCCCCAGCCGGCCGGCGCCGGCGAAGCCGAAGCGGGACACCAGGGCCTCCGGCAACGAGGCGGGGTCGCCCCCGAAGAGCACGCCGTCGAAGAAGGCCGAGCCCAAGAAGACCGAGAGCACCAGGAAGGTCGAGGCCCCGAAGAAGTCGGAGTCTCCCAAGCCCCGGCAGAAGGCGTCCGTTCCCCAGCAGCGCGCCAAGCCGGAGCAGAAGCCCAAGGCGACGCCGAAGAAGACCCACACACCCAAGCCCAAGCCGAAGCCCCAGCGTTCCCAGGCGCGTCCGGCGAAACCGGCCTCCCAGGGGTTCACCACGCCGGTGTCGGGGGTGAGCCCCAGTACCGCCTACCGCGCCTCCGGGGCGAGTTGGTCCAGCGGCTACCACACCGGGGTCGACTTCCCGGTGTCCACCGGCACCACCGTCAAGGCGGTGGGCCCGGCCACGGTGGTCTCGGCCGGTTGGGGCGGTTCCTACGGGTACCAGGTGGTGCTGCGGCACGCGGACGGCAAGTACAGCCAGTACGCCCACCTCTCGGCGATCTCGGTGCGTTCCGGCCAGTCGGTCGGCGGGGGCCAGCGGATCGGCCGCTCCGGTACGACGGGCAACAGCACCGGCCCGCACCTCCACTTCGAGGTCCGCACCGGGCCCGGTTACGGCACCGACATCAACCCCCTGGCGTATCTGCGGGGACACGGGGTGTCCATCTGAGGCAGACGGTGTGACGGCCCCCGGTCCCACGGTGGCGCCCTCCCCCTCCGGGGGTGCCGGCGGGTGGGTCCGGTCCGGTTCCGGCCGCCGTACCCGGCGCCTCACCTCTGACGACATCCGGCCCAACACCTGTACCTGGTACGGGAGTTGGGCCGGGGTGCGGTTCTGACCAAGGGTCAGGAGTCCGCTTACGCCCGGGCCACGGGGTTCGCGCCGCGCGGTAAATGCGGACAAACGCTGTCGCACCGCGCACGCCGGGAGCAAGTCAGGGCGACACCGGGTACGCTCCCGTCAGTTCGACGGCGTTCAGGCTCGTTCCGCATGAGTCCCTCCTGGGCGCCGGGAATGAGGGAACCAGGACTTCCGGTCATGAGGCTTTCGTGGTGCTTCCCCTGTCACCTCCGCGCCCGGGCATGTGACAGGGGCACACGACGGGAGGGCTGGGGAGAGGCGGGTTCGGGGAGCGTTCAACGGCCGGTGGGGATCAGGCCGTTGCGTCACACACCCTTATCCTCACCCCTTCCGTATCAGTAGCCTCGTCACCCGACCAGGCAAGCCGACGCGAGTTGACAACAGCTGGAGACCCGATGGAACGACCCGCCTGGGCACCCCAGGGCATCGACCTCACGGTGCCGAGCGTGTCCCGCATGTACGACTACTACCTGGGCGGATCGCACAACTTCGAGGTGGACCGGGAGGCCGCCCGTCAGGCCATCGACGCCTGGCCGACGCTCCCGAAGCTGATGCAGGCCAACCGCGCGTTCATGCGCCGGGCCCTGGGCCACGCCGCGGAACAGGGCGTCGACCAGTTCCTCGACATCGGCTCCGGCATCCCCACCTTCGGCAACGTCCACGAGATAGCCCAGCGGGCCAACCCCGAGGCCCGGGTGGTGTACGTGGACTGCGACCCGGTGGCCGTGGCCCACAGCCGGGCCGTCCTGGAGGGCAACACCAGGGCCGGGGTGGTGCCGGCCGACTTCCGCGCCCCCACCGACATCCTGCGACACGAGACCACCGAACGGCTGCTGGACTTCAACCGGCCGGTCGCCCTGATGTTGGTGGCCATCCTGCACTTCATCGAGGACCGCGAGGACCCGTGGAAGAGCGTCACCGAGATACGCGACGCGCTCGCGCCCGGCAGCCTGCTGATCCTGAGTCACGGCTCGTGGACGGCCGCGCTCGGGAACGGGGGCGGTGAGGCCGAGGTGGAGGAGGTCTACCACCGGTTCGGGCAGGCGCTGGTCTCCCGGGACAAGGCGTCCGTGGAACGGTTCTTCGACGGCTTCGCGCTGGTGGAGCCGGGGGTGGTGTCACTCCCCCACTGGCGGCCCACCACCGACCCCGACCAGGAGGACCCGGCGGCCTTCTTCGCGTACGCCGGTGTGGGACGCAAGGTGGGTAGTGTCGGGTGACTCAACGCCCCCAGGAGCGCGCCGGCTCGGCAACGCGCTCACTCAGTGAGAGCCCGGAGGAGCCGGACGGGCTGCGCAGATTCGCGACCATCTGGTCCCGGGCCGTCTACCCCTCCACGGCCACCTCGCTGACCCGTAAGGAGTTCGAGGACTACCTCTACCCCCTGGCACGTCAGCTGGCGGAGGCCCTGCACGCCCACCCCTTCACCCCCGCGCCCGCCCGCGAGGTCGGCAACTCGCTGGTGGCCGCGCACTGCACCAGTCCCGACGCCCTGCCGCACATCCTCGGGGTGGTGGACGCCTACCTGGTGCTCTACAGCGGACAGCGCGGCGGACCGGGCGACTCGGCGGAGCGGGAGGGGCGCCCGACGCTCACCGCCGAGGAGGCTCGGGCGCGGTGCGCGCGGCTCCAGCACGCCATCTCGGCCGGCTTCTCCCGGGCGTTGCGGGAGCGCACCCGGGTGGAGCAGGAGGCGCTGTCCCGGGCCGCCCTCGCCGCGCAGACGGCGGTGGAGGAGGCGCTGCACGCCAGTGAGACCCGGTTCCGCGCGGTGTTCAAGGACGCCACGATCGGGATCAGCATCGCGGACATGGACGGTCGGATACGCGATGTCAACGGCGCCCTGGCCAGGATGTTCGGCCGCTCCGAGGAGGAGATGCGGCGGCGCAACGTCAACGACTGGGTGCACCCCGACGACGCTCCCGAAGTGTGGCGGCTGCACCGGGAGTTGGTGCGTGGCGAGCGGGACCACTTCCGGGTGGACAAGCCGTACCACCGGCCGGACGGCACGGTGCTGTGGACCAACCTGACGGTCTCGCTGCTGCGTTCGCCGGACGGTGAGCCGCGCTACCAGCTGATGCTGCTGGAGGACATCACCGAACGCCGGCTGCTGCACCTGAGGCTGCGGTACGAGGCCACCCATGACGAGCTGACCGGGCTGCCCAACCGCACGCTGTTCGCCGAGCGGCTGGACCGGGTTCTGGGCAGTGGCACCTCGGAACGCTTCGGGCTGTGCTACCTGGACATCGACGGCTTCAAGGCGGTCAACGACAGCCTGGGCCACGCGGTGGGCGACCAGTTGCTGGTGGCCGTGGCGGAGCGGCTCCAGTCCTGCGCCCCGGCGCAGCGGCACCTGGTGGCCCGGATCGGCGGCGACGAGTTCGTGATCCTCACCGAGTCGCCCGAGCACCGTGACGAGATCACCGACCTGGCCCGTCAGGCGCTGGCCTCGCTGGCCACGCCCATCTCGGTGGACGGGCGGGACCTGTCGGTGCGGGCGAGCATCGGGGTGGTCGAGGGGCCGACCGGGGAGCCGAACCCGGCGGAGGTGATGCGCAGTGCCGACATCACCATGTACCGGGCCAAGGACGCCGGCGGCAACCGTTACGAGCTGGCCGACCCGGACTCCGACGCCCGGGCGATAGACCGGCACAGCCTGACCAACCACCTGCCGGCGGCGTTGGAGCGGGCGGAGTTCTTCCTGGAGTACCAGCCCCTGGTGCGGATGTCCGACGGTTCGGTGGCCGGGGCGGAGGCCCTGGTGCGCTGGCGGCACCCGATCCACGGGCGGCTGGGGCCGGACCGGTTCATCCCGCTGGCCGAGAACACCGGCCTGATCGTGCCGTTGGGGCGCTGGGTGCTCCAGCAGGCGGTGCACCAGGCGCGGCGCTGGCACGAGGCGGGGTTGGCCTCGGACGGGGGGCCGGACCGGTCGTTGCGGGTGAACGTCAACCTCTCCCCCCGGCAGTTGCACCACCCCGACCTGGTGCAGGACACCGTCAACGTACTGCGGGAGGCGGGGTTGGAGCCGGGGGCGCTGTGCCTGGAGGTGACCGAGAGCGCGCTGATAGGGGCGGACGAGGACGAGTTGAAGCCGTTGCGCCAACTCGCCGAGCTGGGCGTGGAGATCGCGCTGGACGACTTCGGCACCGGCTACTCCAACCTGGCCAACCTCCGGCGGTTGCCGGCGACCGCGTTGAAGCTGGACCGCTCCTTCACCCAGGCGTTGCAGAACCATCCGGCGGACCCGGTGGACGTGACCTTCGTGGAGGGGATCGTGTCGCTGGCCCACGCGTTGGGGCTCCAGGTCACGGTGGAGGGTGTGGAGACCGAGGCCCAGGCGGAGCAGCTGCGGGTGTTGGGCTGCGACACCGCGCAGGGCTGGTACTACGCCCGTCCGGCGCCGGCCGAGGAGATGCTGGTCGGACCGCGTCCGACGACCACGGCCTGAGGGGTACGCGCGCCGGGGTGCCGGCCGCGCACGCGTGGGGCCGCCGGTTCAGCCGCGGTCGCGGGCGGGGGGCTCGACCTGGTCGTCGCCGAGCAGGTAGCGGGCGCCTGCCCCGGAGCTGCCGGCGATGTCGTACGGGTTGTACAGGCGGCACTTCCGCAGGCTGAGGCAGCCGCAGCCGATGCAGCCGGTCAGTCGTGACTTGAGCTGTTCCAGTTCGGCGATCTGGTCGTCGATGCGCCGCTGCCAGGTGCGGGCGACGGCGTTCCACTCGGTGGCGTTGGGCGCCCGGTCCTGGGGCAGTCGGGCCATGGCCGTACGGGCCTCCTCCAGGGACAGTCCAACCCGTTGGGCGGCGCGTACGAAGGCGACCCGGCGGAGGGCGACCCGTGCGTAGCGTCGTTGGCCGCCGCTGGTGCGTTCGGAGTGGATCAGGCCCAGCTCCTCGTAGTAGCGCAGGGCGGAGGGAGCCAGCCCGGAGCGGGCCGACAGTTCACCGATGGTCAGGCGGCCGTCTCGATCCGTCATGACCTCCAGCATAGCCGTCTTGACCTCAAGTGAACTTGAGGTTGCAGGCTGCTCGCATGACTTCCACGACACCCACGGTGCGGCTCGGTCAGCCCGCCCGTTACGAGGACCTCCCCCGACTGATGAGCCTGATGACCGGTGCCGAGAAGCACGGCCCGGCCGCCACCTCCACCCTGGACGCGGTGTGGGTGCTGTACGACCGCGTCCTGCGGGTCAGCCCCGAGACCGCCGAGCACCCGGACCGGGACCGCTTCCTGCTCTCCAAGGGTCACGGCCCGATGGCGTACTACGCGGTCCTCGCGGCCAAGGGGTACTTCCCGGTCCACTGGCTCCCCGGGTTCGGCTCCTACCACTCGCCGCTGGGCCACCACCCGGACCGGGTCCTGGTCCCCGGGGTGGAGATCAGCAGCGGCTCGCTGGGGCACGGGTTGCCGCTGGCGGTGGGCACCGCCCTCGGGCTGCGGGCCCAGGGCCGTACCGATCCGGCGGTGTGGGTGCTGGTCGGGGACGCGGAGCTGGACGAGGGCAGCAACCACGAGGCGCTCGCCTTCGCCGGTGCCTACGGACTGGAGCGGCTGCACACCGTGGTGGTCGACAACTCCTCGGCCTCGTACGCCCGCCCCGGGGGTATCGCGGCCCGTTTCGAGGCGGCCGGCTGGTCCACCGCCACGGTCGACGGACACGACCACCAGGCCCTCCTCGGGGCCACCCGCCACCCCCACCCCGGTCGCCCGCACGCGGTGATCGCGCGAGTGGAAGCCAAGGACTGACCCCACCACCGGAGGACTCCCCCGATATGGACACCATGCGTGAACGCTTCCTGGCCACCACCTCCGCCCTGCTGGACGAGGACCCCCGGCTGGCGGTGGTGCTGGCCGAGATCAGCAAGGCCGGACTGGAGCCGACCATCCGACGCCACCCGGACCGGGTGGTCAACGTGGGAATCCGGGAACAGCTGCTGGTCGGCGCCGGTGCCGGGATGGCGCTGACCGGAATGCGACCGATCGTGCACACCTTCGCCGCGTTCCTGGTGGAACGGGCCTTCGAGCAGGTCAAGTTGGACTTCGGGCACCAGGACGTCGGCGGGGTGCTGGTCAGCTCCTACGGCTCCTACGACTGGCCCGCCGGCGGCTTCACCCACATGTCTCCCGGCGACATGGCGCTGATGGGCACCCTCGACGGCTGGACCCTTCAGGTGCCGGGCCACCCGGACGAGGCCGAGGCACTGCTGCGGCAGGCGGCCGACCGTACCGACCGGACCTACCTGCGGCTGTCGGACCGGGCCAACTCCCTCCCCCAGCCCCTGGACGGCAGCCGGATGGTGACGGTACGGCGCGGGAGCCCGTCGGCGGCCGTGGTCCTGGCGGTGGGCCCCCTGCTGGACCACGTGCTGACGGCCACCGAGGACCTGGACGTGACCGTGCTGTACGTGACCACCACCAGGCCCCTGGACGCCCGGACCCTGCGCGAGGCCGTGGGGGTGGGGGCGGACGCCGCCGTGGTGCTGGTCGAGCCCTATGTGGAGGGGACCAGCGTGGCCGCCGTCGAGGCGGCGCTGTCGGACCGCCCGCACCGCACCCTGGCGCTGGGCACCCGGCGGGAGGAGCTGCGGCGCTACGGCACCGCCGAGGAGCACGAGCGCGCGCACGGTCTGGATCCGGCCTCGTTGCGGAAGCGGATCGCCGGTTTCCTCGACCGGTGAACCGGTCCGGGGGCCGGTTCGGCCCGGCCCCCGGCACCGCACGGGTCAGCTGTGGTCGTCCAGCCAGCGCAGCAGGTCGGCGGAGACCTGCTCGCGGTGGGTCTCGTTGAGGATCTCGTGTCGGGCGCCCGCGTAGGCCCGCCAGGTCACCTCGCGCATCCCCAGGTAGCGGAAGTCCTCCAGCAGTTCGTAGACCAGCGTCATGCCCTGGTTGCAGGGGTCCTGGTCGCCGACCGCGATGTGGACGGGCAGGTCCCGGGGGACGCGGTCCAGCTGTCGCGGGTCGTTGATCTTGCGGGAGCCCTCGACCCAGTCCAGGGACAGTCCGGCGCTGAACGGGAAGCCGCAGGCCTCGTCGGCGACGTAGGTGTCGACCTCGGCCTCGTCCCGGGAGAGCCACTCGAAGCCGGTGCGCTGGGGGAAGGCGTCGTTGAAGGAGGCGAACAGCCGGGGTACGAAGTCCGAGTCGGCCGACCGGCCGCCCTTCTCGATCTCCTCGGTCAACAGGGCCACGGCGCCGTCCAGTTCACAGCCGGGCAGGCTACGGAAGGTACCGGACAGGATCAGCCCGGACAGCTCCGCGCCGTACTCCTGGGCGTAGTCGCGGGCCAGTTGGGAGCCCATGCTGTGGCCGAGCATCACGTGGGGCAGCCCCTCCGGCAGCCGGGCCCGCATCCGGTCGGAGAGGGTGTGCAGGTCCTCCACCACCGCGCGCCAGCCGCTCACCCCCACCACTCCGTAGCCGCCGGTGTGTTCGGCGGTGGCCCCGTGACCCCGGTGGTCCGACCCCAGCACCGCGTAGCCGTGGTCGGTCAGGAAGCGGGCGAACCGGTCGTAGCGCGCGGCGTGTTCGGCCGCCCCGTGCACGATCTGGACCAGTGCCCGAGGCCGCTCCTCGGGGAACCAGGTGTAGGTCGCGATCCGTGTGCCGTCCACGGCCTCGGTCAGATCCCTGTGCTGGTCCACCACGTCGCCTCCCTGTCACACACCGGGCCTTCCCGGCGGGCTGCCGTCGACTCGGGGGCCCGGCCCCCTTCCCGCCAGTGTGGGGCACCCGGGCGGGGCGCGCCCAGTGGAACGGCTCCGTCGGGCGGACTCAGCGGTGGGCGGGAGCCGGGCGGTCCAGGGACACGGAGTCCGCCCGTCCCTCGACGGTGCGCATCAGGTGGCTCACCAGGCTCACCAGTACCTGGGTGCTGGAGCTGCGCTGTCGGGCGTCGCAGCGCACCATGGGGACCTCCGGCCCCAGGTCGAGGGCGGCGCGCAGCTCCTCCAGGTCGTAACGGTGGGAGCCGTCGAACTCGTTGACCGCGACCAGGAAGCCGATGCCGCGCTGCTCGAAGAAGTCCACCGCCGAGAAGCAGTCCTCCAGCCGTCGGGTGTCGGCCAGCACCACCGCCCCCAGCACTCCCCGGGCCAACTCGTTCCACAGGAACCAGAACCGCTCCTGCCCCGGGGTGCCGAAGAGGTACAGCACGCGGTCACCGCCGAGGGTGATCCGGCCGAAGTCCAACGCCACGGTGGTGCTGGTCTTCCTGCGTACCCCCTCCAGGCTGTCGGTGCCGGCGCTGGCCTGGGTCAGCAGCTCCTCGGTGCTCAGCGGGGCGATCTCGCTCACCGCCCCGACGAAGGTGGTCTTGCCCACCCCGAAACCGCCGGCGACCAGGATCTTCAGCGCGGCCGGGAAGCCCCCGGCGCCGGGCTCAGAGTCGTTTGCGGAGACCATCCAACACCGCCTCCAGCAGCTCGCGGTCGGACCGGCCCCCGCCCAACGGGGCGGGGCGCGGGTCCCGGGTGGTGACGGCACCGCAGTCCACCAGGTCGGACAGCAGCACCTTGGTGACGATGGCCGGCAGCCGGACGTGGGCGGAGATCTCGGCCACGGTCACCGGTCCCCCGCACAGCCGCAGCACCTGCGAGTGGTCGGGCCCCAGCAGGGGTTGGGGATGGTGCGGGGTGGCCATCACCATCGTCAGCAGGTCGAAGTGGGACGACGGTCGGGTCCGTCCACCGCTGACGGTGTACGGACGGACCAGTCGGCCGGCCGCGTCGTCGTACAGCGGGGAGGTCAGCGCGGTACTGGGCATTCCTCAGCGCTCCGATGCCTGGCGGGCCGGGGTCACCAGGTGCGGCCGGACGCTCTTGACCAGCATGGCCATCTCGTAGCCCAACACCGCCGCGTCCGCCTCCCGTTCGGCCAGCACCGCCAGCTGGGCACCCTGGCCGGCGGCGGAGACGAACAGCAGCACCGAGTGCAGTTCCACCACGATCTGCCGTACCTCGTCACCCTCGTCGAACCGGGCGCCGGCGCTGCGGGCCAGCGAGTACAGCCCGCTGGAGAGGGCCGCCAGGTGGTCGGCCTCGTCCGGTTCCATGCCGTGCACGGCCTTCACCAGACCGTCCGCGGACAGCAGCAGGGCACTGCGGCTGTGCGGCACCCGCTGTACCAGTCCGGTCAACAGCCAGGACAGGTCGGTCGGTTGGCCGGTCGATGCTTCACTGACCATGATCGCGTGACGCTCCTCGGGGGTGTGTGCTCAGTGGGCCTGGCTGCTGTGCCGGGCGCCGTCGGAGGCGCCCTCGGTGAGGGACTGGGTGGTCGGTTCCGGCTCCCCCTCGGGGTCCTCGGCGAGTACGGTGCCCCGCCGGAACGCGGCCATCAGCCCGGGATCGTGCTCCACCTCGCGCCGGAACAGGGGCGCGGGCTGCTCCCGCAGTTCGGGCGCCAGGTGGGTCTGGCGCACCCGTCTGGGCAGCGGGGGTCTGTCGTCGTCCTCCGGTTCCCCGGCCTCCTCGGTGCGCGGCGCGGGCACCGAGGCGGGGGCGGAACCCACCACCTCCAGGCGGGGCCGCTCGGGGTTGTGGTGCCAGTCGTTCTCCCGCTCCTCGTTCTCCTCCCCCAGCAGGGTGGGCGGCAGGACCAGCACGGCCTGGGTGCCGCCGTAGATGTTGCTCTGGAGCTGTACGAGGATGCGGTGCCGTCTGGACAGCAGCGAGACCACGTACAGGCCGATCCGGCCGTCCTGGAGCAGCTTGCCCACGTCGACCCGGTCCGGCTCGGCCAGCAGGGCGTTCATCCGCGTGGTCTCGGCGGTGCTCATCCCCAGGCCCCGGTCCTCGACCTCGATCACCACCCCGGAGGTGACCCGCTGGGCGCGCAGCAGCACCTGGGTGTGCGGGCTGGAGAACACCGTGGCGTTCTCGGCCAGTTCGGCCAGCAGGTGGATCACGTCCGCCACGGCGTGGCCCCGGACCCGGCCCTCCACCGGGGGGACCACCTTGATCCGCTGGTAGTGCTCGACCTCGGCGACGGCCGAGCGCAGCACGTCGGTGAGGTCCACCGGGGTGGTCCACTGCCGGCGGGAGACCGCGCCGCCGAGCACCGCGAGGTTCTCCGCGTGCCGCCGGATACGGGTGGCCAGGTGGTCGACCTGGAACAGCCCCTTGAGTAGCTCGGGGTCCTCGACCTGGTTCTCCAACTCGTCCAGCAGCTCGATCTCCCGGTGGACCAGGGACTGCAGCCGTCGGGCCACGTTGGCGAACATCTCCAACTGGTACCGGCTGCCGGTGACCTGGCCGCGCATCAGCTCGGCGGCCTCCAACACGGCACGTTCGGCGGTGCGTTGGGCGGTGGTGATCTCGTGGTTGAGGAGGACCAGGGCGTCCCCCTGCGGTGGGTTGGACGTCTCCGGGCGGAGGGGGCGAACCGGTTCTCCCTGCTCCAGGCGCAGCAGCAGGGCGCGCAGTTCGGCCTGTCCCCGGGCGACGGCACGGCGGGCGGAGTCGTACCGGGCGGTCGTGGTGCGGGCCACGGTGTGGGCCAGCATCCCTCCCCCGACGACCACCGCGCCCATCAGCAGCAGGGCTCCGGCCAGCACACCCCAGTCGGTCATGGCGTCCTGGCCGCTGGGGCCGTAACGGAGGTAGGCGACCACCCCGGCGGCGATCAACGTGACCAGGGCCGCCGGAAGCACCGCGAGCCGCACCAACTGGCCGCGGAGGCTGGTGTCCTTCCCGGTGCCTCCGTGGGCCGCTCGGGCGCCGCGGCTGTGCCGAGCCCGCCCGCCGGACGGCGAGGCACTGTCGGGAGCGGCGGCTCGCCGTCGCGTGTGCACCGCTGAACTCGGGGCGTGAGGCATGGACGTCCTTCGCGGGATGAGGCGGTGAAAGGGATGAGACGCCTGGGGTGGCGCCGTGTTCACGCTAGCTCTCCCAGGGTGACCGAACAGGGCCACTCGCGGTATTCGCCACCCCACGCCAGCCCCCTTCGGGTGAACGGCTCGTGCGCACGTTTGAACAGGTCGGGGCGGGTCCGTGGAGCCCCGTACCACCTGCGGGTTAGGGGCCTGCCGGACGGGCGCCTAACCGGTGAGCGAGCGTCGCCGCCCAGGCCCGTGGGGCGGGAACGGGTCGCGACAGGAGCCGTGGTGAACGTCGTCGACCAGGGCTCCGGTGACCGCCGGTGGGAGCCTTCCGCTTTGCGAGCCGCAACACCGGGCGGGCCGGCCCGACGGGGGCCGATGCCTCAGCGCACCCGCACGGTGACGTTGAGCCGGCCGGTCAGCCCCAGCCACTCGGGGCCGGTGCCGGGGAGGGTGCGGGGCACCCCGTGGTAGGCGAGCCGGGCCGGGCCGCCGAAGACGAAGGCGTCGCCGCTGCGCAGTACGACGTCCTGCCAGGGGCGGTTGCGGGAGCGGGTGTTGCCGAAGCGGAAGACGCACGGGTCGCCCAGCGAGAAGGAGACCACCGGGGCCGGCGAGTCCTCGTCGCTGTCGCGGTGCATCCCCATCCGGGCCCGCTCGTCGTAGAAGTTGACCAGGGCGATGTCGAAGTCCCGCTCGGGGGGCGCGAGTCGGTCGTCCCGGGTGGCCGCCTCGGTGACCGCCTCGCGGGCCCAGGCCCCCAGCCAGTCGGGGAAGGGTTTGACCGGTGACTGGTCGCCGTCCACCACGTGGCGGGCGTAGCCGTAGGGGAACCAGTGCCAGCCCAGGCTGAGTTGGCGCACCGACATCCGGCCGCCCCGGGGCATGGCCACGGTGCGTAGTCCGGCCGGTGGCCGGGCCCACGTACGGCAGGCGGTCAGCAGTTCCCGTTGCGCCTGGTGGTCCAGCCAGCCGGGCAGGTGCACCGCTCCGGGGCTGACCGGTCGCGGCGGGGTGGGGAACAGTTCCTCGCTCACCCCTCCAGGGTGCCTCCTCGGACGGGTGCGGGCGGCCCCCCGACGGGTCCGCGCGTACGCGGTCGGCGGACCGTCGGGGGGCCGCCCGGGGGGTGTGCTTGGGCCGGCGTGGGCGTGGGGCCCATGTCGTAGGGTCGGTGGTCGTCGACCGGATGTGCGAGCCGCCGCCCTTCCCGGTACCCGGTCCCGCCCAGGTGAGGAGTGCCCACGTGACCCAGCAGTTCACCGAGCCGACCCTGTCCGGTGTGCGCAACTTCCGCGACCTGGGAGGGCTGCCGACCTCCGACGGGCGCCGGGTGCGTTCCGGCGTGCTGTTCCGCAGCGGACACCTGGCCCACGCCACCCCGGAGGACAGCGTCTACCTGGGCGGGCTGGGGCTGCACACGGTCTTCGACTTCCGCAACGCGGCGGACCAGGCGTTGGAGGGGCCGGACGTGGAGCTGCCGGGGGTGCGGAACGTCAACATCCCGCTGAGCGACCCGGCCGACGGCGCCGGCTTCTGGACGATGGTGCGCGAGGGCGACCTGGCGCAGTTGCGGACCGTCCTGGGCGAGGGCCGGGCCGCCGCGCGGATGGTGGAGTCGTACCGGACCCTGGTCCTCGGCCGTACCACCGAGCACTCCCGGATCCTGCACGCGCTGGCCGAGGACAACGTGCCGGCGCTGATGCACTGCGCGGCCGGGAAGGACCGGGCGGGGCTGAGCGTGGTGGTGACCCTGCTGGCGCTGGGGGTGGAGCGGGACGCCATCCAGGCCGACTACCTGCGGTCCAACTCCCCGCACCGCCGCTACCGCGTCCACCGGGGAGCCGAGGCCGAGGGCGGGCTCTCCGCCGAGGTGATGTCCCTGCTGTCGCCCCTGTTCGACGCCCGCGCGGAGTACCTGGCCGCCGCCTACGGCACCATCGAGGAGCGGTGGGGCTCGGTGGACCACTACCTGGAGCGGGGCCTGGACTTCGGCCCGACCAAGCAACAGATGCTGCGCGAGCGGCTGTTGGAGGGCTGAGCCGACCGGGCACACCCTTGCGCCCCGGGCCCGGCTGCCGTAGGCAGAGCCTCGACCGAGTGGTACGAGGGAAGGACTCACGGTGGCGATACGGCTGGGCTTCGGGCTGCCCCAGATGCGGCAGTACGAACCGGGCGGGGACGTGACGGCGGTGGCCCGGGCGCTGGAGCGCCTCGGCTACGACAGCGCCTGGGTGTTCGAGCGCACCCTGGTGCCCCGCCAGCCCCAGGACGGGATGTACGGGATGGAGGGCGTGCCCTGGTCCCCGGGGTACCAGCACTGCCTGGACCCGCTGGTGGCCCTCACCCTGGCGGCGGCGGTGACCTCGCGGATCAGCTTGGGCACCTCGGTGCTGGTCGCCGGGCTGCACCAGCCGTTCGAGCTGGCACGCACCCTGGGCTCCCTGGACCGGGCCAGCTCGGGCCGGCTGGTCGTGGGGATGGGCAGCGGCTGGTCCCGTGACGAGTACGCGGCGGCCGGCACCGACTTCGCCGCCCGGGGCGCCGCCCTGGACGAGACCCTGGACGTCTGCGCGGCGGTGTGGGGACCGGACCCGGTGACGGTCAGCGGTGCCCGTACCCGGGTGCGGGAGACCGACGTGGGGCCCAAGCCGGCCCAGCCGAGGGTGCCGATCCTGCTGGGCGGGATGAGCGACCGGACCCTGCGCCGGGTGGCGCGGCGGGCCGACGGCTGGCTGCCGGCCTTCACCCCGGCCCCGGTGCTGGCCCGCCAGGGCGCCCGGTTGCGGGAGCTGACCGAGGCCGAGGGCCGCGACCCGGACCGGGTACGGATCACCCTGCGGGCGGCGGTACGCCTGGAGGCCCGAGCGGTGTCCGGTGAGCGGCAGCCGTACCACGGCGACACCGCCCAGGTGGTGGAGGACCTGGCGAAGGTGGCCGAGGCCGGCGCGCACGAGGTCATCCTCGACTCCCAGACCCACGCCCGGAACGCGGACGAACTGGTGGAGCAGGCCGGGGAGTTGTACCGGGCGGTGCGGAAGGCCGGACTGTAACCGGGGGCGCTCCCCCTCGGGGACCGGGCCCGTGGGAAGGCGCTGCCGCCCGGCGCTCGGGGCCGTCAGACCACGTCAGCGGTCGGGTGCGGGGCGTACCGGGACCGGTCGGCAGCGTAGGCCGCGCCGGCCCCCGGCCGGGTCCCGCACCCCCTCGGCCCGGTGACCTCGGGTCCCGGTCCCGTACGACCGCGCTTCGGCCGTACGGGACCGCTGCCGTGCGCCGGCCCTCCGGGGTCGGGGACGACGCCCTCCGTCACCAACTCACGTGCAGGGGCTTGCCCTCGGCGTAACCGGCGGCGCTCTGCACACCGAACACGGCCCTCTCGGCGAACTCCTCCAGGGAGGAGGCGCCGGCGTAGGTGCAGGAGCTGCGCACCCCCGCGATGATCGAGTCGATCAGGTCCTCCACGCCGGGGCGTTCGGGGTCCAGGAACATCCGGGAGGTGGAGATGCCCTCCTCGAACAGCGCCTTGCGGGCCCGGTCGTAGGCGGACTCGTCGAAGGTGCGGTTGCGCACCGCCCGGGCGGAAGCCATGCCGAAGCTCTCCTTGTACAGCCGGCCGTCGGCACTCTGCTGGAGGTCGCCCGGGGACTCGTGGGTGCCGGCGAACCAGGAGCCGATCATCACGTTGGAGGCGCCGGCGGCCAGGGCCATCGCCACGTCCCGGGGGTGCCGCACCCCGCCGTCGGCCCACACGTGCTTGCCGAACCTGCGGGCCTCGGCCGCGCACTCCAGTACGGCGGAGAACTGGGGCCGCCCGACCCCGGTCATCATCCGCGTGGTGCACATGGCGCCGGGGCCCACACCGACCTTGACGATGTCCGCGCCGGCCTCGACGAGGTCCCGCACCCCCTCGGCCGAGACCACGTTCCCGGCCACCACCGGCACCTGGGGGGACAGCTCCCGCACCGAGGCCAGGGCGGTGAGCATCGACTCCTGGTGGCCGTGGGCGGTGTCCACCACCACCGCGTCCACCCCGGCGTCCAGCAGGCCCTTGGTCCGGCCGGCCACATCGCCGTTGACCCCCACGGCGGCGGCGATCCGCAGCCGGCCCCGGTCGTCGACGGCCGGTTCGTAGAGGGTGGCGCGCAGGGCACCGGTACGGGTGAGGACGCCCACCAGACGCCCGTCACCGTCCACGGCCGGCGCGTACTTGCGGTGCGCCCCGTCCAGCTGGTTGAACGCCTCCCGGGGGTCGATGTCGGCGGACACCACCAGGGGCTCCCGGGACATCACCTGGGACAGCTGGGTGAACCGGTCCACCCCGGTCAGGTCGGCCTCGGTGACCACCCCGACCGGGCGGCCCTCGCGGACCACCACCCCCGCCCCGTGGGCCCGCTTGGGCAACAGGGACAGGGCGTCGGCCACGGTCTGGCCCTCGGACAGCGTGATGGGGGTGTCGAGCACCAGGTGCCGGCGCTTGACCCAGGCGATCACCTCGGTGACCACCTCCAGCGGGATGTCCTGGGGGATCACCACCAGCCCGCCCCTTCGGGCCACGGTCTCGGCCATCCGGCGTCCGGCGACGGCGGTCATGTTGGCCACGACCAGGGGGATCGTGGTGCCGGTTCCGTCCGGGGTGGACAGGTCCACCGCCTGCCGGGATCCCACCGAGGACCGGCTGGGGACCATGAAGACGTCGTCGTAGGTCAGGTCATGGCTGGGGCGCTGGTCGTTCAGAAATCGCACGTGCTCATCCACTCTTCTCGGTGATCCGGGCGCTGGCCGGAAAAGGCACGTACTTCAGTCTCCCACGCCGGGCCTCGCTCCTCCCCGACCGGGTGCCGGACCCCGACCAGGCCGGGAGACCGCCGGCCCCACAGGTCACCGCCCTCAGCGATCCCGGCGGGTTCGCTCGGCTCCGGTGCCGGTGAGGGAGTCACGCGACGAGGTTCCAGACCTCGCCTACGTAGCCGTGCCAGCCGGCACGGGGGTCGAAACCGGCCTGGCGCAGGGTGATCCGCAGGGTGTTGCTGAGCACCTGCTGTGAGCCGGTGATCGCCTCGTTCCTCCCCACCAGGCGGACGAGTTCGTCCGGGGTCGGCAGGCGGTCGCTCTTGGCGCTGTTGCAGGCGGCGTGGGTGAGGACGAGGTTCCACAGCGAGTCCAGGTCGGGACCCGCCCACGGGGTGACCGCCGCGTACCGGTGCATCAGGGAGAAGGGGAAGACATGGTCCACGGCCGTCGGGTCACCTGGGGTGAGGACCTCCTGGCACAGGAAGCAGCGGCCGTGCTGGAAGCCGCTGAGCGTCCCCCTCAGGCGGGCGACGTCGCGCCGCCTGCGCCGGTCGGTGACGGTCATCGTCTCCGGGTCCAGCAGCACCCCGGAGCCCAGCAGGGACGGGCCGATGCCGGTGGTGTAGGACGCCTCGACGATGCTCCACCGGGCCTCCAACTCCTCCCACAACGCGGGCAGGTGCTCGGAAGTGGCGACCTGGACCATCTGCGGGGTCAGGTGCACGGTGCGCGCCCCGGGGCGGCCACCGATCTCGTAGAGGCGGTGCGGGATCTCCGAGCGGCCCCGGAGGTTGTGGAACTTGCGCATCACCATCTGCCGCATCGACCGCGCGGCGGCCTCCACCAGGGGTTCGGTGGGCTGCCCGGTGCGCCGGGTCTCCTCCGCCTCCCGTTCCACGACGCTGAGGAAGTCCCGGTCGCCCAGTTCCACGGCCTGGGACACCTGGGGCGCCGTCCGGGAGCGGTGGACCATGACCTGGGCGTAGGTGGTGGCGAACTCCCCCATCGGCACCACGGTCTCCTCGCGGGAGCCGTGGGTGAGGAGGGTGTGGGCCAGCGCGAACTTGTAGGTCCGGGAGTTGGCGCCCATCAGTACGGCGCCCTGCAACGCGGCTCGGGGTGAGGGGTCGGCGAAGAAGGAGCCGAAGCCGGCGGGGTGGCTCACGCGCTCCCCCTCTCCAGGACGAGGGTGGTCCAGCGCACCTCGTCCCGTCCGAGCCGGTCGGGGCCGCCGGACCGCCCGAGAAGGCCGAGCCCGCAGCGGTCGGCCAGCGCGAGGGTCTCCTCGGCGGTGACGTCGAACATCCGACGCCCCTCGGGGGGCGGGCCGTGGCGCAGGGTGAGCACCAACCGCCCGGTGGGGTGGAGGAGTTGGGACAGGCGCCGCAGGGCGTGGGGGCGTTGCCGCTCCTCCAGGTGCATCCACACCGCCGACAGCAGGACCAGGTCGAAGGGGCCGGAGAGCCGGCCCAGTTCGGGCAGCGCGTCGTCGACCCAGGTGACGTCGGTGGGACCGTGCAACCGGGCAGCCAGCTCGCGGAGTTCGGCCACCGGTTCCACGGCCGTGACCTCGAAGCCCCTGGCGGCCAGGGCCGAGGCGTCCCGTCCGGTGCCGGCGCCGATGTCGGCCACGGTGGCGGGCGCCGCAGGGGACACGGTGGAAGACGCCGTCGAGGACACAGCCGACGCGGCGGGTAGCCAGGGCAGCGCCTCGGCGTGGACCTCCTCGAAGGTGAGCGCCTCGTACCGCCGTGCCAGCCGCTCGGCCTCCCGCGCGTAGTACGCGAGGTTCTCCCGGTGACCGTCGATGACTGCCATGCCCGGCAACATACGGCACCCCACTGACAGCGGCCCCGGCTCCGGGCAGCCCCTCGGGGCGGGGCACGGGGAGCCGTGTGGCGGTACGTCAACGCCGAGCGGGAGCCGCCCGGTGGGCGCCCGGCACCAGACCGGTCAACCGTCGTGCCCCTCCGACGCCGGCCCCGCGCCCGGAGGTGGGGCCGGTCGGTGGCACCCGGACCCGTCCGGCCTCCGGTGTCCACCGGGTGGTCAGCGCAGCCGGCCCCTGGGCTTCAGGGGGAGGTCGGGCAGTTCGGGGGCGGCCAGCGCCGGGCCCTCGTACCCCTCGACGGTGCCGAAGCGGTCACCGGACATCCACTGTTCGCGGGCCCGCCGGATCTCCTCCTGGGTGCGGCCGACGAAGTTCCACCACATCAGCAGCCGCTCCTCGAAGGGTTCGCCGCCCAGCAGCATCAGCCCGGCGGCGGAGGCGGCCCGCAGGGGCAACTCCCGCCGCCCGCAGCCGAGGTAGAGCATGGAGCCGGGCAGGACGGTCACCCCGTCGACGTCCACCTCACCGGACATCGCCAGCACCGCGTACTCGAAGTCCGGCTCCAGGGGCAGCCGGGCGGTGGCGCCCTGATCCAGCGTCAGGTCGGCGCCGACCAGGGGGCTGTAGGTGGCGCCGGGTGAGGTGGCGGTGTCCAGGGTGCCGAGGATGACCCGGGCCGTCAGTCCGGGGGCGGTGACCTCGGGCAGGTCCGGGTGGTACGCGAAGTGCGGTTCCTGGTGGCGGTGTTGGTCGGGCAGCGCCACCCACAGCTGGGCGCCGTGCAGGTGGCGGGGGTGTCGGGCCGGGCTCTGCTCGGAGTGGCTGATGGCCCGGCCGGAGGTCATCAGCCCCAGTTCGCGGGGGCGGATGGTGCGGACGCTGCCGGTGGAGTCCCGGTGGAGCACCTCGCCCTGGTGGAGCCAGCTGACGGTCTGGAGGCCGATGTGGGGGTTGCGGAGGCACCTGCATACCGGGTTCCTCGGCGATGTCGTCCGGCCCGTAGTGGTCCACGAAGGCCCAGGCGCCCACCATCCGTCGGGGCAGGTTGGGCAGCAGTCTGCGTACCCGGGTGGACTCCCCGAGCCGTACCTGGCGGGGCTGGAGCAGTTCGCGGACGGGGGAGGCGGAGGTGTCGGTCCGGCCACCGCAGGCGGTGGGTACGGCCTGGCGTTCCAGGTTGCTCATGGGGTCAAGGTAGCGGGGTGGTTGACCGTTCACGGACCACCGTGTGGTCCGGCGAGGGGCGATCCGTCGGGGTCGCCGGGGGCCAACCGGCCCTGCCTGGGGCGCGGTTGGCGGGGTGGGCCGGGAGCGGCGGTGGTACACCCCGGGGGTACCGGGAGACGGGCGGACCGGGTCCGAGGGGGCCGCGGAGGGCGCCGGGGGTGGTGACGGGGGGTTAGCTGAGGGCGTTTCCGCAGGTCAAAAGCGGTCTTGCCCTTACGTTTTGCGAGGTTTTGTCCAGTACGTTCTACTACTTGAGGTAGGTCACATCGCACCAAGACCAAGGAGATGATGGCATGTCCTACATCGAGCCCAAGGCCCACGAAATCCGGGAGGACCTGGACACCGAGCTGGAGTCGGTGCTGAACCCGGGCGAAGTGGAAGGCTTCTACCGGGACACCCGTGAGTGCGCCGCGCTCGCGCTGGCCGGCGGCCAGGGAGCCGTGCTCCTCTCGCCCCCCACCCCCCGGCCGAAGAAGGGCTGACGGACACGCATGAAACAGTCAGGGGCTCCCACACGCCTCGCGGATGTGGTGCTCGACCTGGCTTCGGAGGTGGTCTTCGCTCTACGGAGCGGAGACCACCCTCCGGTGTGCGGGCCGGACGGCATCCGTGACGACCAGATCCGCCTGGCCGCCGTACGGGTCCTCGGGGCCGACGTACTGCTGCCCGGCACCCTCCACCGACAACCACCCCCGGCGTCCGACGTGGCCGCACTGCGGCAGGCCGTCGACGCCTTCCCGCCCTCCCCGGACGCGGCCGACACCACCCTGTGGAGTCACTGGGGCATGGCCGACGCCCTGCGGCGGCTGGCCGCGCACCCGTCCGGGCCACCCCCGGACGACGCCGGCCTGGCCATACTCCAGCCCAGCGACGCCGACACGGGCGTCGACACCGAGCTGTCCACCGAGTGGCTGCGGCAGGCGCCCTGGCAGCAGTTGACCCATCAACTGGCCGTCCTCAGCCCTCTGGCCGTACCCGGGGCGGACAGCGCCGTGGCCCGGGTGGCCCGGGACCGCACCGTCGACGTGGCGCGGGGCTTCGTCCGCGCGGTACGCCGACGGGACTGGCTCCAGGCCGCCGGTGCCGGACGTTGGCTCGCCCTGCTCGACCGGGTGCCCGACAGCCTCGGCCTGGAGACCGGGCTGGACTTCGTGGAACTGATGGGCGGCGAGGACTCCCGGGTCGCCCTCCAGCTCCAGGCCGCCCGGATGCTGGCCGACGAGGGGGTCAGGTGATCGCTCCCGAAGCCGAACGTGTCTCCCGTACCGCTCTGCGCTGGGTGCGCGAGCGGCGGGAGGAGTTCGCGCTCCCCGAGGACGTCCTCGACCCCGCCACCGACGTCAACCGCACCCTCAAACCCCTGGGGGAGCTGACCCAGGTGTGCGTCACCGTCAGCAGACGGCTGCCGGCCAGCGACCCCCGGCACCAACTGGCCCGGCGGATGGTCGAGTTCGCCTGGGACCAGACCGGTCGGGGGCAGCTGTTCGAGGACCTGGCCCGGGCCGAACCGTTCGCCACCTACCCCCTGGAGATCTACGCGGCCTTCCGCCAGTCGGGCCACCTCCACGCGGGCTTCGAACGGTTCTGCGCCACCCTGGCCGCCACCCGGGGCTGGCGCCGCCTGGAACAGGTGCCCAACCGGCGGCTGGGCGTCCTCAACTCCGAGCGCCGGATACAGCTCACCCCCCACGCCTCCCGTCACGCCGCCCTGGCCCGTACCTGGCTGGGCGGGCTGCCCGAGCCCTGGACCTTCGAACGGGACGCCGGCTACGGGCTCACCCACGTGGTCTTCCACCTCAGCGACTGGGGCAACAACCCCCGGTGGGTTCCCAGCGAACTGGGCGACTACCTGGGCACCTGGCTGCCCGCCTGGCTGGACGGGTGCCTGGAGGACGAACAGTGGGACCTGGCCTGCGAGTTGCTGGCCGTCGCCGCCTGCCTGCCCCAGCCCCCGCCCCGCCTGCCCACCGAGGGCGCGCTCTCGGTGATCGCCTCCGCCCAACGGCCCGACGGAGGGATCAGCGAGGTCGGCGCCGGCAGCCAGGGGCGGGCCAGCGGCGAGGACTTCGCCGGCAGCTACCACTCGACCCTGATGGCCGCCTTCGCCGCCACCCTCACCCTGGCCCGGCTCAGCACCACGGCCGCCCCCCACCGCAGTTGGCAAGGAGAGTTCGCGTGACCAGCATCGAGCGCCTGCACGGCGTCGGTCTACGAGCCATGGAGTGGCTGTACGCCCACCGTTCCGGCTTCCGGCTGGAGCCGGACGTCGACCCCGAGGTCGGTTTCCTGGAGCGCTTCAAACCGATCGGAGAGGTCGCCTCCATCTGCCGGGTGCTGTTCCGGGAAGGGGTGGCCGGCTCCCAACAGGCCGACCTGGCCCACCGGTTGGTGGACCACGTGTGGCGGGAGGTCCTGGACGGCGGGCGGATGCTGGTACGCGGCCAGCGGGTGGAACCGATCTCCCCCATCCCCTTCGAGGTGTACCTGCCCTTCAAGGAGATGGGGTACCAACAGCCCGACCTGGAGCGCGCCGTACGGCTCAACCACCGGCTGACCAGCTGGGGCGCCTTCGAGGTGCTGCCCATGCGCCGGCTGGGGCTCAGCGCCTTCGAGCGACGCTTCGGGCTCACCCCCAGCGTCGACCCCGAGGAGGCGGCCGGCCGCACCTGGCTGGCCCAACAGCCCGAGCCGTGGACCGTGGAGGGCCACATCGGCTACGACATCACCCACACCGTCTTCCACCTCACCGACTGGGGCGAGGACCCCGACGCCCTGCCGGCCGAACTCGCCGACTACCTGCACACCTGGGTACCGGTGTGGCTGGACGACTGGCTGGACCTGCAACGCTGGGACCTGCTCGGGGAGTTGCTGGTGGTGGACGCCTGCCTGCCCGAACCCACCCTGGACGAGCGGGCCTGGGAAGGCTTCGCCCAGGCCCAGCGCCCCGACGGGGCCATGCCGGCGCTGCCGGAGATGCCGACCGGCGACCCGGACGAGGTCTTCGACGTCGTCTACCACCCCACCCTGGTCGCCGCGTTCGCCTCGGCCCAGGCCACCTCACGGGCCCTGTCCCGACTGACCACCACCGCGCCGTGACCGGGGTGGTGACCCGGCCGGCGCCCGCCGAACTGGACCGGCTGGTACGCGTGGCGGCGGAGTCGGTGGACGCCCCGGACGTGGTCCTGGCCTGCGCGGTGGACGGCCACGAGACGGTGTGCACGACCGGACGTGCCGAACGCCCCCGTACCGGCCCCGGCCGGCGGGGGCGCGAGGCGCTGCGCTACGAGATCGGCTCGGCCTCCAAGCCGTACGCCGGACTGCTGCTGGCGCAGCTCGCGCACCAGGGCTGGCTGTCCCTGGACGATCCGGCCGCCACACTGCTGGCCCCCCACCGGGCGCCGGGCGACCATCCGATCACCCTGTTCCACCTGATCACCCACACCTCCGGGCTGCCCCCACTGCCGCCCGACTTCTACCTCCAGGCCCTGCCGCGCTGGACCACCAACCCCTACTCCGGTTACCCGCCCCACCGGGTGGTCCGCGCCTTCCTGCGGTCACACCCCCGGCACCGGCCCGGCACCCGCTGGCGGTACTCCAACTTCGGGGCGGCGGTACTCGGTCACGCCCTGACGGCGGCCACCGACACCGACTGGGACACCCTGCTCCGCACCTCGGTGCTGGAGCCCCTGGGGCTGCGCCAGACCCGTACCGTCCCCGGGGGCCCGGGGGTGGACGCCCTCGGGCACGCCGGGGCCGACGGTGCCACCCCGATGCCGCCCCTGCGGATCGGGGGGTTCCAGGCCGCCGGAGCGGTACACGCCACCCCCGGCGACCTGCTGCGCTTCCTCCAGGCCCACCTGGAACCGGACCGCACCCCGCTGGGCCCGGCTCTGCGCACCGCGCGCACCCCGGTGCTGCGCCGGGCACTGCGCGGTCCCGGCAGTCGGGAGTCGCACAGCTTCACCTGGTTCCTGCACCCCACCGACCGGGGGCCGCTGTACTTCCACGCCGGCGCCACCAGCGGCCAGCAGGCGTTCCTGGGCTTCCACCCGGAGTCGGGCACCGCCCTGGTGGCCCTGGCCACCCGACGGTTCCGGCTCGGGGACGACTTCGTGGGCACCGCCTACGCCCTGCTGCGGGAACTGGCCGGGGTGGACTGAGCCGGGCCCACCGCCCATGAGCGGGGCCCGCAGGCCACGTCCAGTCGTCGTCCGTCGTCGGCGCGACGACCGTGCGGGGATGTCCGACGACCTGGACGACGCTCACCCTCGGTGGGTACGGCTGCCCCCGGGGAGACGGCCGCCCGCAACCAGCGGCAGGGGCCTGGTCTTCGGTTCCCCCACGTCCCGGCGGCGACCAGTACACGTGGCCCCTGGAGGCCTCGACCACTCCCGGATCGGGACCCCACGGAAGCGGGGTGTGGGTCAGCCCCCGTCCGGGTCCGCCCGGTCCAGGGCGGGGCGGGGCCCCGGCCGCACCTCGCCCAGCAACCGGTCGGCGGCGGCGGTGTCGGTGACCAGACTGGTCACCAGGCCGGAGCGCAGCACCGCGCCGATCGCCTCCGCCTTGCGCTGACCCCCGGCTATCGCGACCACCTCCGGGACCCGCCGCAGCCGGTCCGCCTCCACGGTGATGCAGCGCTCCCCCAGGTCACGGCCGATACGGCGCCCCTCGGCGTCGAACAGGTGGGCCGACATCTCGGCGGCCACGCCCAGCGAGGAGTAGTGGTCCCGCTCCTCGGGGGCCAGCATGTCGTGCACGGTGGAGATGCCCGGCTCCCAGGAGCCGATGGACACCGCCGCCACGGTCACCTTGTCGAAGTACTCGAAGGCCCGGGCGATGCCGGTCTGGCTGCGCAGGGCGGAGGCGGTGGCCGAGTCCGGCAGCAGCATCGGGGCGTAGATGGGGTGGGCCTCTCCCCCGGCGACCTCGGCCGCCCGGCGTACCGCCTCGACCGAACCCCGGTCGGCGGTTCCCGCGTCGTAGACCCCGGTCAGCTGCACCACCGTGCAGGGCGGCAGCTGGCGCAGGGCGGCGGCCATGTGGATGGTGGAGCGGCCCCAGGCGAGGCCCAGCACGTCGCCGTCGGTGACGAGTTCCCCCAGCAGGTCGGCCGCCACCTCACCGAGGTTCTCGGGGTCGGCGGCCTCGTCCACGGCCTCCAGGGCGGCGGAGTCGCCCAGTACGCCGGAGGGGGACTCCACGACCACCGCGTGCCGCAGTCCGAAGCGGGCCCGCAGCCGGTCGGAACGCTCGGCGTCCAGCTCGGCCGGGACCCGGATCTCGATGCGGACCAGGTCCCGTTCCTGGGCGGTCTCCAGCACCCGCGCCACCTTGAAGCGGCTGACGCCGAATTCCTCGGCGATCTGGATCTTGGACTTGCCCTCCAGATAGAAGCGGCGCGCCATGGCCGCCGCCTGCATCAACTCGGCGGGCCCCATTCTCGTCGCTGTCCGACCCGTCGACATGCCACTCACCTCGCCCTTCGACCCACGTGTTCGCGCCGCGTGTTCATCCTTGCAGATCCGGCCGTCACCGGTGCTCCCGTGACGGTCGCCTTCCAGACCGTTCGGTGCCCGGTGTGGCCGGATCAGTGCGCACAGCCGCCGCCCACCTCCTCGGCCTGGCGACGCAGGGCGCTCACCGCGGCGGCCGGGTCGTCGGTGCCGTACACCGCCGAACCGGCGACGAACACGTCCGCCCCCGCCTCGGCGCAGCGCTCGATGGTCTGGGCGGACACCCCGCCGTCCACCTGGAGCCACAGCTCCAGTCCGTGCTTGTCGATCAGCTGCCGGGCCCGGCGGATCTTGGGCAGCGTGATGTCCAGGAACGCCTGCCCGCCGAACCCCGGCTCCACCGTCATCACCAGCAGCATGTCCAGCTCCGACAGCAGGTCCTCGTACGGCTCGACCGGGGTGGCGGGCTTCAGCGCCATGGAGGCGCGGGCGCCCTTGGCCCGGATCTCACGGGCCAGCCGTACCGGGGCGGCGACGGCCTCCGCGTGGAAGGTGACCGAGCCGGCGCCGGCCTCCACGTACTGCGGGGCCCAGCGGTCCGGCTCCTCGATCATCAGGTGGCAGTCCAGGGGCGTGGTGGTGGCCCTGGCCAGTGACTCCACCACCGGCACCCCCAGGGTCAGGTTGGGCACGAAGTGGTTGTCCATCACGTCCACGTGGAGCCACTCGGCGCCCTCGACCGCCCGGGCCTCCTCGGCGAGGCGGGAGAAGTCGGCGGACAGGATGCTGGGGAAGATCTGAGCCATGGCCCCAGTATGGCGGGGCCACCCGGCGGTGGATCATCCGGTACGGCGCAGCAGGGCCAGGTACATCGCGTCGGTGCCGTGCAGGTGGGGCCACAGCTGTACGTCGGGCCCCTCCCCCAGGTCGTCCACTCCGGGCATCAGGGGCCGGGCGTCGACCAGTTCGGCACCGGGACCGCCGTCCAGCACGTCGTCCACCACCACCCGGGTCTCGGCCGGGTGGGGCGAGCAGGTGGCGTAGCCGACGACCCCGCCGACCCGTACCGCGCGCAGGGCCTGGCGTAGCAGTTCGCGTTGCAGGGGCGCGAAGCCGGCGACATCCTCCGGGCGGCGGCGCCAGCGGGACTCGGGGCGGCGGCGCAGCGCCCCCAGGCCGCTGCACGGTACGTCCACCAGGACCCGGTCGAAGGTGCCCTCCCGCCAGGGGGGCCGGGTCCCGTCGGTGGTGAGGACCGCGTACGGGCCCGGGTTGCCCTCCAGGGAGCGGGCGACCAGTTCGGCGCGGTGCTGCTGCTTCTCGCCGGCCACCAGCAGCGCGCCCCGTTCGGCGGCCAGCGCGGCGAGCAGCGCCGCCTTGCCTCCGGGGCCCGCGCAGGCGTCCAGCCAGTGGTGGTCCGGGCCGTCCACGGGTGCCGCCGCCAGGGCCAGGGCGACCAGTTGGCTGCCCTCGTCCTGCACCCCGGCCCGGCTCTCGCGCACCGCGTCCACCGCTCCGGGTTCGCCGCCCTCGGCCAGCCGTACCGCGTACGGGGACCAGCGGCCGGGTACCGCCTGGTCGACCTTCAGCAGCTCCTCGACGGTGGACCGGCCGGGGCGGGCGACCAGGGTGACGCGGGGGCGCTCGTTGTCGGCGGCCAGCAACCGCTCCATGCCCTTGCTGCCTCCGCCCAGGGCATCCCACAGCGCGGAGACCACCCAGCGGGGGTGGGCGTAGCGGATGCCGAGGTGTTCCTCGGCGTCCTCCTCGTAGGGCGGGGCGACCCGGTCCAGCCAGCCGTCGAGGTCGTCGGCGGTGACCTTGCGCAGTACGGCGTTGACGAACTTGGCGCGGCCGTCGCCCAGCACCACCCGGGCCAGTTCCACGGTGGTGCTGACGGCGGCGTGCTGGGGGACCCGGGTGCCGAGCAACTGGTGGACGCCCAGCGACAGTACGTCCAGCACCGGCGGGTCCACCTCGCTCAGCGGGCGGTCCACGCAGGCGGCGATGATCTCGTCGTAGGTGCCCTGCCAGCGCAGGGTGCCGTAGACGAGTTCGGTGGCCAGGGCCGCGTCCCGGGAGTCCCAGCCCTCCCGCTGGCGGGCCTTGGCCAGCAGGGGTGGGAGGACGAGGTTGGCGTAGGCGTCGCGTTCGTCCACCGCGCGCAGGGCCTCGAAGGCCAGCAGCCGTACGGGGTCCTTCTGGGGGCGGCGGTAGGGCTTGGGGCTGCGGCGGGGCCGGGTGCTCAAACTGGGGACGCTTTCGCGAGTACGGGTCAGGGGGCACCCCAGGGTACGTGAACCACCCGGGGGGCTCCGATGCGGACCGCCCCCCACCTCGCCCGTCGGGCCAGGTGCGCGGGAGGACCCGTTACCCGCCCAACACGTCCCCGCTCCCGATGCGTACGCCCCGGGCCCAGTCGGCGGCCCGCATCGGCTTCTTGCCCTGGGGCTGCACCCACTCCAGCCGTACCGGGTGGGAGCCGGTGCCGCAGTGCACGGAGTTCTTGCCGGCCGACAGTTCCCCCGGGGCCAGGGGGCCGTGCTCGGGGTCCGGGGTGACCGACCGCAGCTTCAGCCGTTCCCCCCGGAACAGCGTCCACGCACCGGGGTTGGGCGAGCAGCCCCGCACCACCCGGTCGACCCGCAGGGCGGGCGTGGCCCAGTCGACCCGGGCGTCCTCCACGGTGAGCTTGGGGGCCAGGGTCACGCCCTCGTCGGGCTGGGGTACGGCCTTGAGGGAACCGTCGTCGATGCCGTCCATGGTGGCCGCCAGCAGTCCGGCGCCGGCGAAGGCGAGACGGGTGAGCAGGTCACCGCTGGTGTCCCGGGGGCGCACCTCCTCGGTCACCACCCCGTAGACCGGGCCGGAGTCCAGGCCCTCCTCGATCTGGAAGGTGGACGCCCCGGTCACCTCGTCGCCGGCCAGTACCGCGTGCTGCACGGGGGCGGCGCCGCGCCAGGCGGGCAGCAAGGAGAAGTGCAGGTTGACCCAGCCGTGCCGGGGGACGCTCAGCGCGGAGGCGGGCAGCAGGGCGCCGTAGGCGACCACCGGGCAGCAGTCGGGGGCGAGTTGACGCAGCCTCGCCTGGAAGTCCTCGTCCCGGGGGTGGGCCGGCTTGAGCACCTCCACCCCGGCCTCCTCCGCCCGCTCCGCGACCGGGCTGGCCACCAGGCGCCGGCCCCGTCCGGCGGGGGCGTCCGGGCGGGTCACCACGGCGACCACCTCGTGCCGGTCCGAGCCCAGCAGGGCGTCCAGCGCGGGAACCGCGACCTCGGGGGTGCCGGCGAAGACAAGCCGCATGGGGGACAACTACCTCTCACAACAGGTGACATGACGCCGGTCGACGGGCCCCGCCGGCCGGCCGGTGGACGCCCCGCGCGGAGTGGGGTACGGCGCGAGGGGGTCGCCTGGAGTCTACGTTCCCGATCACGGACCTCGGGGGCGCACGGGGTCCAGCCAAACAGCGTCGCACGCCCCCTGCCGTGACTCGGGCGGACCCTCACGCGTTGGTCAAACGAGATTGACCAGACGGGCAGCTCCACAGCCCGGCCCGAGACACCCGGTTCGAGAGGCTTCCTCATGGCCGACCACGTCACTCACGACACCCAAGCGCGGGCCAGCCTGCATGTGCTGGTACGGGACATCGAGCGGGTCCGCCGGCAGGTGGACGCCTTGCGTACCCTCACCGCGCAGCTGGGCAACGTCTACCGGCCCCGACGCACCGGGACGACCACCGGTTTCGTGGTCTACGGCAGAGCGCCCGCGCCCACCGTGCGGCTGGCCCAGGAGCTGAGGGACAGTGTGGAGAGCCTGGTGACCGCCGCGGTGGAGTTCGACCGCTCGCTGGGTTTCTCCTGGGACGCGGTCGGTTCGGCCCTGGGGGTCACCAAGCAGGCCGTGCACCGACGGTACGGAAGCCGACGTACCGCACCCGCCGGAGAGCGGGCCGCCCGGGAGGCGACCGCCACCGTACCGGCCGCCCGTGCCGTACCCCACGGCATCGAACGGCCGGCCAACGACCCTCGCCCCGGGGCCCTTCCGGGCCCCCGTCACGGCTGACTCCTCCACAGTCGCGACGCCCCGCCCGGCGCCCCCACCGGTTCCACTCCCGCCGGTAAGGGCGCCGGGCGCCTGTGGTGAGGGCGCTCCCCCGAGCCCTCACCTCCCGTGGTTCGAGGGCGCCCCGGGGCCACGCGTCCACCCACGACCTCTCCCCCACCACCACGCCCACGGAAGCATCCACGGCCACCCCCGAGAAACGCGACTGTGACCCCGACCCCGGCCTGACCTCGCGCCCCTGTGCCCACCACCAGCAGGGAGACCACGTCCAGCAACTCCTCGCGATGGCCCACCAAGGGCGACCCGGGGCCACGCATCCACCCACGACTTCTCCCCCACCACCACGCCCACGGAAGCATCCACGGCCACCCCCGGAAAACGCGACCATGGCCCCGACCCCGGCCTGACCTCGCGCCCTGCGCCCCGACGGGCAGCCCAGCAAATCGTCGCGATGGCCCACCAGGGGCCCCGGAGCGCCCAGCAGCATGGCCCGCCTCGAAGTGCCACCACCCCGTGCCCGGTGAGCGCGTCCATCGTCAACAGCGAGCGCCCGTCGGGGAGTTCCAGCGCGTCGTACCGTCGCCGCCGGCGGCGGGTACGACTCGGTCGTGTTGGCGCCCGGGCCGCGCCTCGACCCGCCCACCCGGGGTACGCCCCGAGCCACGCCCGGCTGGTGCCCGCCCTGGCCCGGGCGGCGCCTAGCCGATGTCCAGCGGGTCGACCCGGATCATCACCGCCGGCCCCTCCCTACGGGCCAGCCGCAGTGCCTGCGCCTGCTTGAGCGCGCCGGCCAGGGCCGCCCCGGACCCCGGGGGAACCCGTACCAGCGCCCGTTCCCAGCTCTCCCCCACCGGGGGTTCGCCCGGCCGACGTGGCCGGCCCGCCGGCACCATCGGCAACGGCACCGGGCCCAACACCTCGGCCTCGGGCGGCAGTTCGGCCAGCCCCAGCAGATCGGCGACCGCCTCCGGGGGGCCGCTGACCGCCGCCATCCGGGACACCGGAGGGAACCCCAGTTGGGTACGCTCCGACAGCTCGCGGTCCGCGAACCCCTCGGGGTCCCACCGCACCAGCGCCTGCACCGGTCGCAGTGACCCCTCGGCCATCACCACCACACAGCCGCCCGCGTCCTGGGGGCGGGTCAGAGCGGCGGCGGCCAGCCAGCACCGCAGCGCCTCCTCTCCCGCTCTGAGGTCCGGCCGGCCCAGCAGGGACCAGCCATCCAGCAGCAGCGTCGCCGCGTACCCCGGCCCCTCGGGCACCGGCTCGGCACCCGGTGTGGCGATCACCAGCGCCGGACGGTCGGGCACCGTGTCCATCACCTGGCCCCGCCCCGAGGTGCGCACCGGTACGGAGGGGAAGGCCCGCCCCAGTTCCTCGGCGGTACGCCGGGCGCCGAACACCTGCCCGCGCAGCCGGTCGGCCCCACAGGTCGGACAGTGCCAGCCGGGGCAGGTGGTCGCGCACCAACCGCAGCCCAACTCCCCCTGTTCACCCAGCACTTCCAGCGGACCGGAGCAGGTGGAGCAGCGGGCCGGCTGCCGGCAGCGCTCACACACCAGCCGGGGCACGTACCCCCGGCGGGGGACCTGCACCAGCACCGGTCCGACGTCCAGGGCGTCCCGTACCGTGCGCCAGGCGAGGCTCGGCAACCGTGCCGCCCGCGCCGCCGGGTCCCGGGCCTCCTCGGTCTCGTCCACGGTGCGCACCAGGGGGGCGTGGCGGCGCACCCCCTCACGGCCCGCGCCGAGTACCCCGGCCCACCCCGACTCCACCATGCGGGCCGCCTCCACGGTGCGGGAGTGCCCGCCCAGCAGCACGGCGGCCCCCTCGGTCACCGCCCGCTGGGCCAGCACCTCGCGGGCGTGGGGCTGGGGGGCGTGCGGTTCGGAGTGGCTGGTGTCGCCGTCGTCCCACAGGGCCACCAGCCCCAGTTCGGCGACCGGGGCGAACATTGCGGCCCGGGTGCCCACCACCGCGCGTACGGTGCCCCGGCGTACCCGCAGCCAGCGGCGGTACCGCTCCTCCGGGCCGGCGTCCGCCGTCAGCAGCACGTGGCGCCCGGGTCCGAGCAGCGAGGTCAGCGCCTGGTCCATCCGTTTCGCGGCCCGACCGTCCGGCACCACGGTCAGCGCCCCCCGCCCCGAGGACAGCGCGGCCACCATCGCCCGGGCCAGCTCGTCCGGCCAGCCCGGTCCCGGCAACGCCGTCCACACCGCCCGGGGCGACTCCCCCCGGGACAGCGCGCCGAGGAACTCCGGCCCCCGGGGGTAGCGCGCCCACCCACCGGGTTCCGGTACGGCCGGGCTCGGCGCCGGTTCGGCCACCGGCTCGCCCTCCGGGCGCGCCCGCCGGGGCGGAACGGCCAGCTGTACGACGTCGGCCACGGTGCCCGCGTACCGGTCGGCCACCGCACGGCACAACCTCAGCAGTTGCGGTGACAGCACCGGCTCGGGCGACAGCACCTGGGCCAGCGGTGCCAGGGGGCCGGCGAAGTCGCTCTCGGCGACCCGCTCCACGACGAAGCCGTTCAGCAGCCCGCCGCCCTCCCGGCGGCCGTCCGCCACCCGGGCACCGAACCGGACACGTACCCGCACCCCCGGCTGGGCCTCGGCGTCCATGGCCTCGGGCACCGCGTAGTCGAAGTAGCGGTCCAGGTGGATCAGTCCCTTGTCCACCAGCACCCGGGCCACCGGCCGCTCGGCGGCCAGGGCCGCCCCCCGCCAGGTACGCGGGCGGGCGCGAGGGGGCTTGCGCTTCCGCACCGTCTCCCGGATCAGCGCCAGCTGCTCCCCGACCCCCTCCTCCGGCTCCTCCGGCGGGTTGCTCCGCTCCTTCTCGCTGCTCACTCCGCCAGTCATAGCAGACCCCGACGACACCCCGGACGGTCAGTGACCCCTGGCCCACCGGGGCGGGCGTCATGCCGGGCCGCGCGTCACGGGGCGCCCGGGCGTCTCACTTCCGGGGTGTCCGGGGCAGGGCGGCGCGGATCGCCGCACCGATGTCCACCACGTCAGTCCCCCACTCCCGCAACCAGCCGGCCAGCTGCCTGATCGACCAGTCCCTGCGCCAGCCCTCGTCCAGCAGCTCCTGGAGGGTGAATCGGCTGCGCAGACAGCTACTCCCGGCTCAGTACGCGCTCTCGGTGCGGCAAGCCCCTCGCAACTGACCGGGGCGAGGAGAACAAGGAGGTGTGACCCCGCTCCCCTGTAGCGGCCGGAGCTCCACGTCCCGCCACAGAGTCACCAGTTCGTGCTGATCATCGCTGATGGCAACGGCTCAGAGCCCACGCACCGTTCGTGGGCTTCCAGCGTCACCGCCCGGTACGTGTCCACCCACTCACAGGGCGGCCCCCGAGGCTCGGGGGTGCCGCTGGGATCCTGGGAGATCGGTGACCGCGTTCTGGTGTGGTGGGCCCCGCGACACAGCGAGGCGCCGGAAGAGTCGACGCAGCGCCTCGGCGACGGCGGCTCACGGCGGCCCACCCACCGTGACAACGCGGCGAGGTGCGGCACACCCGGGGCCACCGCACGCGAGCCTCTCAGTGATCCGAACGACACGCCCCAAGCCCCTGCCGGCCGACCGGTGCGTGGCGTCCTCGGCCTTCTCCCCTGAGATCCCCGACATCGCCCACCCCCGGAACACACCACGCCCCTGGTTCCCGGCTGTCAGCCGGGAACCAGGGGCGTGCGGGTGGCTTGGGTCGGATCAGACGCCGGCGGCCTTGCGCAGGGCGTCCACCCGGTCGGTGCGCTCCCAGGTGAAGTCCGGCAGCGCCCGGCCGAAGTGGCCGTACGCGGCGGTCTGGGCGTAGATCGGGCGCAGCAGGTCCAGGTCCCGGATGATGGCGGCCGGGCGGAGGTCGAAGACCTGGCTGATGGCCTTCTCGATCCGGTCGACCTCGATGCTCGCGGTGCCGAAGGTCTCGACGAACAGTCCGACCGGCTCGGCCTTGCCGATGGCGTAGGCGACCTGCACCTCGCAGCGGCGGGCCAGGCCGGCGGCCACCACGTTCTTGGCGACCCAGCGCATGGCGTACGCGGCGGAGCGGTCCACCTTGGACGGGTCCTTGCCGGAGAAGGCACCGCCACCGTGGCGGGACATGCCGCCGTAGGTGTCGATGATGATCTTCCGGCCGGTGAGGCCGGCGTCGCCCATGGGGCCGCCGATCTCGAAGCGCCCGGTGGGGTTGACCAGCAGGCGGTAGGCGTCGATCTCCAGCTCGATGCCCTCCTCGACCAGCTTCTTCAGCTCCGGCTCCACCACGAACTCGCGGATGTCCGGGGCCAGCAGGGAGTCCAGGTCGATGTCGGAGGCATGCTGGGAGGAGACGACCACGGTGTCCAGACGGACCGCGCGGTCACCGTCGTACTCGATGGTGACCTGGGTCTTGCCGTCGGGACGGAGGTAGGGGATGGTGCCGTTCTTCCGCACCTCGGACAGGCGCTGGGCCAGGCGGTGCGCCAGGGTGATCGGCAGCGGCATGTACTCCGCGGTCTCGTCGCAGGCGTAGCCGAACATCAGGCCCTGGTCGCCGGCGCCCTGCCGCTCCAGCTCGTCCTCTTCGGAGCTGGCGCCCTCGACCCTGCTCTCGTAGGCGGTGTCCACGCCCTGGGCGATGTCCGGGGACTGCGCGCCGATGGACTCGGAAACGCCGCAGGAGGCGCCGTCGAAGCCCTTCTTGGACGAGTCGTACCCGATGTCGAGGATCTTGTTCCGCACCAGGGAGGCGATCGGGGCGTACGCCTTGGTGGTGACCTCGCCGGCCACATGGACCAGGCCGGTGGTGATCAGCGTCTCCACGGCGACCCGGGAACGCGGGTCCTCCTTGAGGAGAGCGTCGAGAATGGTGTCGCTGATCTGGTCAGCGATCTTGTCCGGGTGACCCTCGGTCACGGACTCGGAGGTGAACAGGCGGCGGGACACATCGCTCCCTGGGGTTGCAGCGGCTGCTGTCTGAGCATGGTTCGGACCGTTACGGGGCTGCGCCCTGGGGCGGTCCGGGGCTTAGTTTATCCATCCCGACCCGTGTTCGGTCTATGGCGTCTCACAGCGTGAGGCTTTTACCAGGGAACCGCCGGGACCGTTGTGGCCTGGCGGAGTACCCCTACCGCCCAGGTCGTTCCGGGTGCTCGCCCGTGCCTGACACCATCCGCCGGCCTCCCCCCGACAGCCCGCCGACCGGTCACCAGCGCGCCAGAACCTGGTCCCACACCACCTCGGCGAGGTCCTCCTTGGGGCCGTGGGGCACCGGGAGTTCGGTGCCGTCGGCGCCGAGGACCACCGCCTCGTTGTCGGTCGAGCCGAACGTACGGTGCTCGCCGACCTCGTTGACCACCAGCAGGTCGCAGCCCTTGCGCTCCAGCTTGCGGCGGCCGTTGGCCAGGACGTCGTCGGTCTCCGCGGCGAAGCCCACCACGACCTGCCCGGCCCGTGCCCGCTTGGCCGCGATCTCGGCCAGCACGTCGGGGTTGCGGACCAGGGTGATCGGATCGGGCTCACGGTCGTCGGTCTTCTTGATCTTCCCCGGCGCGTACACCGCCGGCCGGAAGTCGGCCACCGCCGCGGCCATCACCACCGCGTCGGCCTCGGCCGCCGCCTCCACCACGGCCTGCCGCAACTGCTCGGCGGTGGCGACCGGCACCACGTCCACACCCGCCGGGTCCGGCAGCCCCACGGCCGCGCTGACCAGGGTGACCCGTGCTCCCCGGGCCGCCGCGACCCGGGCCAGGGCGTACCCCTGGAGGCCGGAGGAGCGGTTGCCCAGGTAGCGCACCGGGTCCAGGGGTTCCCTGGTGCCGCCGGCGCTGACCACCACGTGCCGCCCGGACAGGTCGGCCGTGGCCGCGCCGGCCCCCCGGGCCAGTACCCGTCGGCACAGCTGGAAGATCTGCTCGGGGTCGGGCAGCCGGCCCTTGCCGGTGTCCACTCCGGTCAGGCGCCCCACCGCCGGCTCCACCACGACGGTGCCCCGCCGGCGGAGGGTGGCGACGTTCTCCCGGGTGGCGGGGTGCTCCCACATCTCGGTGTGCATCGCCGGGGCCATCACGACCGGACAGCGGGCGGTGAGCAGGGTGTTGGTGAGCAGGTCGTCGGCCAGCCCGTGCGCCGCCCTGGCCATCAGGTCGGCGGTGGCGGGGGCGATCACCAACAGGTCGGCCTCCTGGCCGATCCGTACGTGGGGAACCTGGTGGACGTCGTTCCAGACCTCGGTCTCTACGGGGTTGCCGGACAGCGCGGACCAGGTGGGTTCGCCGACGAAGCGCAGCGCGGAGGCGGTGGGCACCACCCGTACCCGGTGGCCGGACTCGGTGAGTCGGCGCAGCAGTTCGCACGCCTTGTACGCGGCGATCCCGCCGCTGACGCCCAGGACGACCCTTGGCTGGTCCATCGCTCCGCCTCTCCGCCCGCTGTCACAGTGGCCTCACACACCACGGACCCGGCAGTCGCGCTGTCGGGTCCGTGACGGTGTCGCTGGATGTGCTGGTGCCTTACTGCGGCGGCGCCTCGATGGCCTCGGAGGTCAACAGGCCGGCGTTGATCTCGCGCAGCGAGATGGACAGCGGCTTCTCGTGGACGTGGGTGTCCACCAGCGGGCCGACGTACTCCAGCAGGCCCTCTCCGAGCTGCGAGTAGTACGCGTTGATCTGACGGGCGCGCTTGGCGGCGTAGATCACCAGGCTGTACTTCGAGTCGGTGGCCTCAAGCAGCTCATCAATCGGCGGGTTGATGATGCCCTCGGGCGTGGTGATGGAAGAGGACACGCTCTGCCTTCCGAAGGGGATGAAGATGGGTTGCCCTCCCGGCGTTCCCGAACGCCGAGGGCGGCGGGAGAAGGGGGAGAGTCAGAGCAAGGCTAGCAGTTCGGCGGTGACCTCCTCGACCGAGGTGTTGACCAGGGTGTGGTCGAACTCCGGCTCGGCGGCCAGCTCGGTACGGGCGGCCATCAGCCGCTGCTCGATGACCTCGGGCGACTCCGTACCCCGGCCGGTGAGCCGGCGGACCAGCTCGTCCCAGCTGGGCGGGGCGAGGAAGACCAGCTGGGCCTCGGGCATGGACTCCCGGACCAGCCGGGCGCCCTGGAGGTCGATCTCCAGCAGGACCGGTTCGCCGGTGTCCAGCCGGTCGGCCACCGCCCGACGGGGTGTGCCGTAGCGGTTGCCGGCGAACTCGGCCCACTCCAGCAGCTCGCCGTTGGCGATCAGCTTGTCGAACTCGTCGTCGCCCACGAAGTGGTACTGGACCCCGTCCTGTTCGCCCGGCCGCGGCTTGCGGGTGGTGGCCGAGACGGAGAGCCAGACCTCGGGGTGGACCTTGCGCAGATGAGCGACGACCGTGCTCTTACCGACCCCTGAGGGGCCGGAGAGCACGGTCAGCCGCGGACGTTCACTCATGCGGTGATTATCCAGACTCCGGCGGGCACCTGGCCAACCGCCCACGGTGGCGGACCCCGGGGGGCCTCAGGCGCCGGCCTGTCGATCAGGCGGAAGCGCCACCGAACTCGCGCTCAAGAGCCGCGATCTGGTTGGAGCCAAGGCCGCGAACCCGGCGGCTCTCGGAGATGCCGAGCCGCTCCATGATCTGCTTCGCGCGGACCTTGCCGACGCCGGGCAGCGACTCAAGGAGGGCGGAGACCTTCATCTTGCCGATGACATCGTTCTCCTGGCCCTGCTTGATCACGTCATGGAGGGAAGCACCGGAGTGCTTCAGCCGGTTCTTGACCTCGGCGCGCTCCCGGCGAGCCGCGGCGGCCTTTTCTAGCGCGGCTGCGCGCTGTTCAGGGGTAAGGGGCGGAAGAGCCACGCCTACGTCACCTCGGATGTCGAACTGTCAGTTGGGAGCAGGAGCGGCGGCCCGTGAGCCCCACACCTGCGGGAACAACGAACAACGCGCCTGTTGCGCGGTGCTCTCGACGGAGACTAGCGGCCAAGCGCGCCTGAGTCAGCGAGAACGACGTAAAAGTCCAGGTCAGACTTGCTCGACTAGGGCAAACCCTGACAAAAAATCCTGGATTTGGCCCCGAGCGGAAGCTATGCCACCGCTTCTCGCACCTCCTGAACGAAGTGCTCGGCGGCCTGACGCAGCCCCTCGACGTCCGGGCCCGCGCCCAACACCACCCTGCTGACGCTCGGCAACACCGACCCCACGGAGGGTCCGAACACCCCGGGAAGATCGGCCGGCGTCGCCCCCTGGGCACCGATCCCGGGCGCCAACAGCGGGCCCCCGATACGCAGGTCGGCGCCGGCCTCGGCGACGGCGTCCCCCAGGGTCGCCCCGACCACCGCCCCGAAGGAGCCCCACGGAGCCTCGCCGGCGTTCTCCTCGGCGAGGTGGGAGAGCACGGTGGCGGCCAGCGAGGTGCCGTCCGGGCACCGCGCGTGCTGCACCTCGGCCCCCTCGGGGTTGGAGGTGAGCGCCAGGACGAACAGTCCGGCGCCCGACTCCCGGGCCCGGCGCACGGCCGGGGCCAGCGAGCCGTACCCCAGGTACGGGCTGACGGTCAGGGCGTCGCTGAACAGGGGGGAGTCGGGGTCGAGGTAGGCGGCGGCGTAGGCGTCCATGGTGGAGCCGATGTCCCCACGCTTGGCGTCCATCAGCACCAGGGCGCCGGCCTCGCGTGCCTCGGCCACCGCCTGTTCCAGCACGGCCACCCCACGGGAGCCGAACCGTTCGAAGAACGCCGACTGCGGTTTGAGCACCGCCACCCGGTCGGCGAGGGCCTCCACCGTGGTGCGGGTGAACCGCTCCAGTCCGCTGACGTCGTCGGTCAGCCCCCAGGAGGTGAGCAGCGAGGGGTGGGGGTCGATGCCCACGCACAGTGGGCCTCGGGCGTCCATGGCCTGGCGCAGTCGGGCGCCGAAGGGTGCGGGTGACATCAGGTGGTGGTCCTCCGGTTGTCCGCGCCGACGGCCTCGGCGAGGGTCTCGTAGGGGCTGGCGGCCAGTCGGGCGGCCAGGCCCCGGTGGATACGGCGGGCCCACTGGGGGCCCTGGTAGGCGAAGGCGCTGTACCCCTGCACCAGGGTGGCCCCGGCCCGTACGCGGTCCCACACGTCGTCAGCGGTCTCCACCCCGCCGACCCCGACGAGGGTGACCCGGTCCCCGACCCTGCGGTGCAGCCGCCGCAGCACGTCCAGGGAGCGCTGCCGCAGGGGGGCGCCGGACAGTCCGCCCGCTCCGCAGGCCGTGACCTGGTCGGGGTGGCTGCGCAGCCCCTCGCGGGAGGTGGTGGTGTTGGTGGCGATGATGCCGTCCAGCCCGAGTGCGACCGCGAGGTCGGCGACCTGGTCGACGTCCTCCTCGGCCAGGTCCGGGGCGATCTTCACCAGCAGGGGCACCCGTCGGCGGGTGTGCTCGTCGGCGGCGGCACGTACGGCGGACAGCAGGGGGCGCAGCCGCTCCACTGCCTGGAGGTCCCGCAGTCCGGGGGTGTTGGGGGAGGAGACGTTGACCACCAGGTAGTCGGCCAGTCCGGCCAGGGCCCGGGTGGAGTGGACGTAGTCCTCGACGGCCTCCTCCTCGGGCACCGTCTTGGTCTTGCCGATGTTGACGCCCACCACGGTGTCCGGTCGGAAGGGGCGGGTGGCGCGGCGGTGGGCCAGTCGTGCCGCGACGGCGGTGGAGCCGTCGTTGTTGAAGCCCATCCGGTTGACCAGCGCCCGGTCCTCGGTGAGCCGGAACAGCCGGGGCCGGGGGTTGCCCGGCTGGGGCTGGCCGGTGACCGTGCCGATCTCGACGAAGTCGAAGCCGGCCATGCTGAGGGCGTCGACACCCCGGGCGTTCTTGTCGAAGCCGGCGGCCAGACCGAAGGGGCCGGGCAGGTCCAACCCCAGGGCGTGTACGCGGAGTTGGGGCAGCTCGGGGGCGAGCCGGGCCCGTACCGCGGTGCGCAGCAGCGGGGTGCGGGCGGCCAGCCGTAGGGTGCCGAAGCCCAGGTGGTGGGCGCGTTCGGCGTCCATCCGGGCGAAGACGGTACGGAACAGCAGGGGGTACAGGTCGGGCTCCCGGTGTTCGGGGGGCGCCCGTGGCGGGCGCCCCCTTGCGAGGGTCAGGACTGGCGGGCGGCGGTGAGGTGACGGGCGTGCTCCTGGAGGGAGCGCACCCCGACCTCGCCCCGGGTCACCGCGTCGACGCCCTGCACGGCGGCGGCCAGTGCCTGGACGGTGGTCAGGCAGGGCACGGAGCGGGCGACGGCGGCGGTACGGATGTCGTAGCCGTCCAGCCGGCCCCCGGTGCCGTACGGGGTGTTCACGATCAGGTCGATCTCGCCGTCGTGGATGAGCTGGACCACGGTCCGCTCGCCGGCCGGGCCCTCGCCCTGGCTGTGCTTGCGCACCACGGTGGCCTTGATGCCGTTGCGGCGCAGGACCTCGGCGGTACCTGCGGTGGCCAGCAACTCGAAGCCGAGGGCGACCAGTTCGCGGGCGGGGAAGACCAGGGAGCGCTTGTCCCGGTTGGCGACCGAGACGAAGGCCCGGCCCTTGGTGGGCAGCGCCCCGTAGGCGGCGGTCTGGGACTTGGCGTAGGCGGTGCCGAACACCGAGTCGATGCCCATCACCTCGCCGGTGGACCGCATCTCGGGGCCGAGCACGGTGTCCACTCCCCTGCCGTGCACGTCGCGGAACCGGCTCCAGGGCAGCACCGCCTCCTTGACGGAGATCGGCGCGTCCAGGGGCAGGGTGCCCCCGTCGCCCTCGGCGGGCAACATGCCCTCGGCCCGCAGTTCGGCCACGGTCGCGCCCAGGGAGATCCGGGCGGCGGCCTTGGCCAGGGGCACGGCGGTGGCCTTGGAGGTGAAGGGGACCGTACGGGAGGCGCGGGGGTTGGCCTCCAGTACGTAGAGGATGTCCCCGCCCAGGGCGAACTGGATGTTGATCAGCCCCCGGACGCCGACTCCCCGGGCGATGGCCTCGGTGGAGGCGCGCAGCCGCTTGATGTCGTACCCGCCCAGGGTGATGGGGGGCAGGGCGCAGGCGGAGTCGCCGGAGTGGATGCCGGCTTCCTCGATGTGCTCCATGACGCCGCCGAGGTACAGCTCGTGGCCGTCGTAGAGGGCGTCCACGTCGATCTCTATGGCGTCGTCCAGGAAGCGGTCGACCAGCACCGGGTGTTCGGAGATCAGCCCGGCGTGCCGTTCCAGGTAGGCGCTGAGGGCGGCCTCGTCGTAGACGATCTCCATCCCCCGTCCGCCCAGGACGTAGGAGGGGCGCACCATCACCGGGTAGTTGATCTCGGCGGCGATGGCCCGGGCCTCCTCGAAGGAGTGGGCGGTGCCGTACTTGGGGGCGGGCAGTCCGGCCTCGGCCAGTACCCGTCCGAAGGCGCCGCGTTCCTCGGCGAGGTGGATGGCCTCGGGCGGGGTGCCCACGATCGGTACCCCGTTGTCCTTGAGCGCCTGGGCCAGGCCCAGTGGGGTCTGGCCGCCGAGTTGGACCACCACGCCGGCGACCGGTCCGGCCTCCCGCTCGGCGCGCACCACCTCCAGGACGTCCTCCAGGGTGAGCGGTTCGAAGTAGAGCCGGTCGGAGGTGTCGTAGTCGGTGGAGACGGTCTCGGGGTTGCAGTTGACCATCACGGTCTCGAAGCCGGCGTCGTGCAGGGCGAAGGAGGCGTGCACGCAGGAGTAGTCGAACTCGATGCCCTGGCCGATGCGGTTGGGGCCCGAGCCGAGGATGATCACGGCCGGGCGCTGCCGGGGCGCGACCTCGGTCTCCTCGTCGTAGGAGGAGTAGAAGTACGGGGTACGGGCGGCGAACTCGGCGGCGCAGGTGTCCACCGTCTTGAACACCGGCCGGACGCCCAGGGCGTGCCGCACCTCGCGGACCACGTCCTCCCGCAGCCCGCGCAGGTCGGCGATCTGCGCGTCGGACAGGCCGTACCGCTTCGCCTCGGCCAGCACCTCCGGCCCCAACTGGGGGGCTTCGGCGACCTGTTGGGCCACCTCGTGGATCAGGTAGAGCTGGTCCAGGAACCAGGGGTCGATCCGGGTGGCCTCGAACAGCTCCCCGGGGCGTGCTCCGGCGCGGATGGCGGCCATCACGGTGTTGATCCGGCCGTCGGTGGGCCGACCGGCCGCCTCCAGCAGGGGGGCCAGTTCGCCGGGGTCGCCGGCGAAGTCGAACTGGCTGTCCTTCTTCTCCAGGGAGCGCAGCGCCTTGTTGAGCGCCTCGGGGAAGTTCCGGCCGATCGCCATGGCCTCCCCCACCGACTTCATGGTGGTGGTCAGGGTGCCGTCGGCCGCCGGGAACTTCTCGAAGGCGAACCGGGGGGCCTTGACCACCACGTAGTCGAGGGTGGGTTCGAAGGAGGCGGGGGTCTGCTCGGTGATGTCGTTGGGGATCTCGTCCAGGGTGTAGCCGACGGCCAGCTTGGCCGCGATCTTGGCGATCGGGAAGCCGGTGGCCTTGGAGGCCAGCGCCGAGGAGCGGGACACCCGGGGGTTCATCTCGATGACGATCACCCGGCCGTCGGCCGGGTTCACCGCGAACTGGATGTTGCAGCCGCCGGTGTCCACCCCGACCTCGCGGATCACCGCGATCCCGATGTCCCGCAGCACCTGGTACTCCCGGTCGGTGAGGGTCATCGCGGGGGCGACGGTGATGGAGTCCCCGGTGTGGACGCCCATGGGGTCGAAGTTCTCGATGGAGCAGACGACCACGACGTTGTCGTGCTTGTCGCGCATCAGCTCCAGCTCGTACTCCTTCCACCCGAGGATGGACTCCTCCAGCAGCACCTCGGTGGTGGGCGACAGGGTCAGGCCCTGGCCGGCGATCCGGCGCAGCTCCTCCTCGTCGTGGGCGAAGCCGGAACCGGCGCCGCCCATGGTGAAGGAGGGGCGAACCACCACCGGGTAGGTGCCGCCGAGGGTCTGTACGCCGTCGAGGACCTCCTCCATGGAGTGGCAGATCACCGAGCGGGCGGAGTCGCCGTGTCCGATCCGGGCCCGTACCGCCTCCACGACCTCCTTGAACTGGTCGCGGTCCTCGCCCTTGTTGATGGCCTCGACGTTGGCGCCGATCAGCTCCACCCCGTACCGCTCCAGGGTGCCGGCCTCGTGCAGGGCGATGGCGGCGTTCAGCGCGGTCTGCCCGCCCAGGGTGGGCAGCAGCGCGTCCGGCCGCTCCCGGGCGATGATCCGCTCCACGAACTCGGGGGTGATCGGCTCGACGTAGGTGGCGTCGGCGATCTCCGGGTCGGTCATGATGGTGGCCGGGTTGGAGTTGACCAGGATGACCCGGAGCCCCTCGGCCTTGAGTACCCGGCACGCCTGGGTGCCGGAGTAGTCGAACTCGGCGGCCTGGCCGATGACGATCGGTCCCGAACCGATGACCAGGACGGACTGGATGTCGGTGCGCTTAGGCACGCTGGCCCTCCAAGAGCTGGTGCGGGGACTCGTCGCGCATCAGCTCGACGAACCGGTCGAACAGGTAGGCGGCGTCGTGGGGTCCGGCGGCGGCCTCGGGGTGGTACTGGACGCTGAACGCCGGCCGGTCCAGCAGCCGCAGGCCCTCGACCACCTGGTCGTTGAGGCACACATGGGAGACCTCGGCGCGCCCGTAGGGGGTGTCGCTGATCTGGCCGACGGGGGCGTCCACGGCGAACCCGTGGTTGTGTGCGGTGACCTCGACCCGGCCGGTGGCCAGGTCCTTCACCGGCTGGTTGATGCCCCGGTGGCCGTACTTGAGCTTGTAGGTGCCGAAGCCCAGGGAGCGGCCCAGGATCTGGTTGCCGAAACAGATGCCGAACAGGGGCGTACGCCTCTCCAGCACCCCCCGCATCAGGGCCACCGGACCGTCGGCGGTGGCCGGGTCCCCGGGCCCGTTGGAGAAGAACACCCCGTCCGGCTCCACCTGGTACAGCCGCTCCAGGCTGGTGTCGGCCGGCAGGACGTGCACCTCGACGCCCCGTTCGGCCAGCCGTCGGGGGGTCATGCCCTTGATGCCCAGGTCCACGGCGGCCACCGTGAAGCGCCGCTCACCGACCGCGGGCACCACGTACGGCTCGGTGGTGGCCACCTCGCCGCACAGGTCGGCGCCCTTCATCGCGGGGGCGCTCCGCACCCTCTCCCGCAGGGTGGCCTCGTCGGCCAGGGCCTCGCCGGAGAAGATGCCCACCCGCATCGCGCCCCGTTCGCGCAGGTGGCGGGTGAGGGCGCGGGTGTCGACCCCGCTGATGCCCACCACGCCCTGGGCGGCCAGCTCCTCGTCCAGGCCGCGTACCGCGCGCCAGTTGGAGGACCTCCGGGCCGGGTCGCGGACCACGTAGCCGGCGACCCAGATGCGGTCGGACTCCGGGTCCTCGTCGTTGACCCCGGTGTTGCCCACGTGGGGGGCGGTCATCACCACGACCTGACGGTGGTACGAGGGGTCGGTGAGGGTCTCCTGGTAGCCGGTCATCCCGGTGGAGAACACCGCCTCGCCGACGGTCTCCCCGACCGCCCCGTAGGCCCGGCCGTGGAAACTGCGGCCGTCCTCCAGGACGAGTACGGCGGGGATCCGGCCGGCGGCGGCACTCCCGGTGACGGTGCTCATGTCGCGCCTTCCTGCTTGTGCGGGGTGGCGACGTCGCTGTCGCCGGCGGGTTCCTTCACGTCCCGGCCCTGTGACCGGGCGATCTCTTCGACTGCCGTGACCCACGCCCCGTGCTCGGCCGCACGGTCGGAGCGGAAGCCGGAGTCGAGGGTGCGGTCGCCGTGGCTCCAGGTGAGGACCAGCAGTCCGCCCTCGGTGACCACCTTGCCGGCGATCCCGGTGTCCAGCCGGGCGCCGCGCAGACGGTCGCGGGGGATGAGGAAGTCCCGCGAACCGGGGCGGACCACGCGTACGCCCTCCTCGGTGAGGGCGAGTTCGACCCGGCTGCGGATGCCCAGGTCGTGGGCGACGATGCGGTCCAGCCACTGTCCGGCGCCGGTGGAGCCGTGGTACCGGCCGGTCAGTCGGAGGGTGGGGGTGCCCGGGTCCTCGGGCACCGGCGCGAGCGGGGGCAGGTCGCCCTGGAGGGTGGCCCGCCACTTCCAGCCCTGGCGCATCAGCCAGTACAGCAGGGCCACGAACAGCAGCAGCCCGACCACCCAGCCGATCCGGGCGGCCCAGTCGGTGACCTCCTGGGACCGCTGCTGCTCCGCGAGGAGGAGAAGGGTGCTCATACCAGCTTCCCCTCCCGCACGGTGGCACGTCCCCGGAGGAGGGTGTGGGTGACCCGCCCGGGCAACTCCCGCCCCCGATACGGGGAGTTACGGCTGCGGGAGGCGAACCCGGCGGGGTCCACCGCCTCCCGGTGACCGGGGTCCACCAGCACCAGGTTGGCCGGCTCCCCCTCGGCCACCGGCCGGCCCTGACCGGTCAGCCGTCCGATGCGCGCCGGGCGCAGCGACATCCGGTCGGCCACCTGGGCCCAGTCCAGCAGCCCGGTGTCCACCATGGTGTGCTGCACCACGGACAGGGCGGTCTCCAGCCCGACCATCCCCATGGCGGCGGCACCCCACTCGCAGTCCTTGTCCTCGTGGGGGTGCGGGGCGTGGTCGGTGGCCACACAGTCGATGGTGCCGTCGGCCAGCGCCTCGCGCAGCGCGAGCACGTCGGCCTCGGTGCGCAGCGGGGGGTTCACCTTGTAGACCGGGTCGTAGGAGCGTACGAGGTCGTCGGTCAGCAGCAGGTGGTGCGGGGTGACCTCGGCGGTGACGTTCCAGCCCTTGGACTTGGCCCAGCGGACGATCTCCACCGAGCCGGCGGTGGACAGGTGGCAGATGTGCACCCGGGACCCGACGTGGGCGGCCAGCAGGACGTCGCGGGCGATGATCGACTCCTCGGCCACGGCCGGCCAGCCGGTGAGCCCGAGTTCGGCGGAGACGGCGCCCTCGTTCATCTGGGCGCCCTCGGTGAGCCGGGGTTCCTGGGCGTGCTGGGCGATGACGCCGTCGAAGGCCTTCACGTACTCCAGGGCGCGGCGCATGATCACCGCGTCGTCCACGCACTTGCCGTCGTCGGAGAAGACCCGTACCCCGGCGGCGGACTCGAACATGGCGCCCAGCTCGGCGAGTTGGCGTCCCTCCAGGCCGACGGTGACCGCGCCGACCGGCTGGACGTCGCAGTAGCCGGACTCCTGGCCCAGCCGCCACACCTGCTCCACCACCCCGGCGGTGTCGGCGACGGGGAAGGTGTTGGCCATGGCGTGGACGGCGGTGAAGCCGCCGACGGCGGCGGCACGGGTGCCGGTGAGTACCGTCTCGGAGTCCTCCCGGCCGGGTTCGCGCAGGTGGGTGTGCAGGTCGACCAGTCCGGGCAGCAGCACCTGGCCGTCGGCCTCGATGACCTCGGCGCCCCTGGTGGCGGTGTCGGGGAGGCGCTGGCCGACGGCGGCGACGCGTCCGTCCTCGACCAGTACGTCCTGGGGTTCGCCGCCCAGCACCCGGGCCGCGCGCAGCAGGGTCCTGTTCTCGCTGTGGCTCACTGTGTCTCCTTGGTGCGGGCGGTGCCCTGGGTGCTGGTGGCCGACTCGTTGCCGCTGAGCAGCAGGTACAGCACGGCCATACGGATGCTGACGCCGTTGGTGACCTGTTCCACCGCGGTGCAGCGGGGGGAGTCGGCGACCTCGGCGGTGATCTCCATCCCCCGGTTCATCGGGCCGGGGTGCATCACCACGGCGTGCTGGGGCATCCGCGCCATGCGGACCCCGTCCAGGCCGTAGCGGCGGGCGTACTCCCGCTCGGTGGGGAAGTACGCGGCGTTCATCCGCTCCCGCTGGACCCGCAGCATCATCACCGCGTCCGACGTGCCCAGCACCTCGTCCAGGTCGTAGCTGACCCGGCAGGGCCAGCTGTCGGCGCCGATCGGCACCAGGGTGGGCGGGGCGACCAGGGTCACCTCGGCTCCCAGGGTGCTCAGCAGGTGGACGTTGGACCGGGCGACCCGGCTGTGCAGGATGTCGCCGACGAGGGTGACCCGCTGGCCGGCCAGGTCCCGGCCCACCTCTCCGACCAGTCGCCGGCGGAGGGTGAAGGCGTCCAACAGGGCCTGGGTGGGGTGCTCGTGGGTGCCGTCCCCGGCGTTGACCACCGAGCCGCCGATCCAGCCGGAGGTGGCCAGCCGGTGGGGGGCGCCGGAGTCGTGGTGGCGGATGACCACGGCGTCGGCGCCCATGGCCTCCAGGGTCAGCGCGGTGTCCTTCAACGACTCGCCCTTGGTCACCGAGGAGCCCTTGGCGGAGAAGTTGATGACGTCGGCGGACAGCCTCTTGGCGGCGGCCTCGAAGGAGATCCGGGTGCGGGTGGAGTCCTCGAAGAACAGGTTGACGATGGTCCGCCCGCGCAGGGTGGGCAGTTTCTTCACCGGGCGGTCGGCGACCTGCGCCAACTCCTCGGCGGTGTCGAGGATCAGTACGGCGTCATCGCGGCTGAGGTCGGCCGCCGAGGTCAGGTGACGCTTCATTCGGGCTGGCTCCAGGGGGCGGTTGCGGGCATACCGGGCGAGGGCGCGGCCGGGCCGGGTCGGGAGGGTCGTGTGGCCCTCGCGGGCGGCGGGTGGCTAGGCGGTGGCCGGCTGGGTCCCGAGCAGCACGCCGTCGCGGCCGTCCTCCTCGGTGAGCTGGACCCGGACGGTCTCCCGCAACGAGGTGGGGAGGTTCTTGCCGACGTAGTCCGCCCGGATGGGCAGCTGTCGGTGGCCCCGGTCGACGAGTACGGCGAGCTGTACGGCTCGGGGGCGGCCCAGGTCGCCCAGGGCGTCCAGGGCGGCGCGGATGGTGCGGCCGGAGAAGAGCACGTCGTCCACGAGCACCACCAGTCGGTCGTCCACCCCGGTCGGGGGGATGTCCGTGCGGGCCAGCGTGCGGGCGGGCCGCATCCGCAGGTCGTCGCGGTACATGGTGATGTCGAGGGAGCCGGTGGGGATGTCCCGGCCGGTGATCTGGGCGAGCCGCTCGCCGAGGCGGGTGGCCAGGTGGGTGCCACGGGTGGGGATGCCGAGCAGGACCACGTCCTGGGCGCCCTTGGCGCGTTCGACGATCTCGTGGGCGATGCGGGTGAGGACCCGTTGGATGTCCGGCGCCTCAAGGACCGGACGGGGTGCTTCCGCGTCGAAGGTGTCGTGGGTGCTGTCCATGGGAGAGGACCTCCTTCCCCGCCTCACGGGACGGGCCTTAAAGGACGTCTGGGGTCGATACCACAGCTGATGGCGCACCGCTGTCATATCGGCGGCCAACGGTATCAGCATCCCCGTTCGCCTCAACATTCGCCCAGGTCACGCGAGGGGTGCCCGCTCTCGGCTTGACGGCGGACATTACGCTGCGTAACCTCACACTGAGTTACCAAGACCTCGTCCGGGGAGCCTTATGTCCAGCGAATACGCCAAGCAGCTCGGAGCGAAGCTCCGGGCCATCCGCACCCAGCAGGGCCTTTCCCTGCACGGAGTCGAGGAGAAGTCCCAGGGCCGCTGGAAGGCGGTCGTGGTGGGCTCGTACGAGCGCGGTGACCGCGCCGTGACCGTGCAGCGACTGGCGGAACTGGCCGACTTCTACGGCGTACCGGTGCAGGAACTGCTGCCGGGCACCACGCCGGGCGGTGCCGCCGAGCCCCCGCCGAAGCTGGTCCTCGACCTGGAGCGACTGGCCCACGTGCCGGCCGACAAGGCCGGCCCCCTCCAGCGGTACGCGGCCACCATCCAGAGCCAGCGCGGCGACTACAACGGCCGGGTGCTGTCCATCCGCCAGGACGACCTGCGCACCCTCGCGGTGATCTACGACCAGTCCCCCTCGGTGCTGACCGAGCAGCTCATCGGCTGGGGCGTGCTGGACGCGGACGCCCGGCGGGCGGTCCACGAGGACGCCTGACCCCTCCCGACCCACCCGAACCCGGCACCTGTCGGGGCGTCAACCCGCCCTGACGGGGCCGGGGTTCGGTCGTGGGGCGGGCACGCACCCCACCCCGGCGTGAGGACACGCGCGAAGGGGCGGGACACCTTCGCGGTGTCCCGCCCCTTCGTGGTGTTCGTCCGACGTGTGGGCCCAAGGGCCCGACTACGCGCGGTGCAGGGTCGGCTTGAGCGACTTCAACCGGCTCAACAACCCGTTGACGAAGGGCGGGGAGTCGTCGGTGGAGAACTCCTGGGTCAGCTGCACGGCCTCGTCGATGACCACGGCGTCCGGGACGTCGTCCTCCCAGATCAGCTCGTAGGCCCCGAGCCGCAGCAGGTTGCGGTCCACGTCCGGCATCCGGTCCAGCGGCCAGTCCACGGAGTAGGTGGCCAGCAACTCGTCGATGCGCTGGGCGTGTTGGGCGTACCCCTCCACCAACTGCATGGTGTATTCGCTGACGGGGGGCTCCCTGCCGTCGCCCGCGTGGGCGCGCTGGATCCACTCGGCCATCACCGTCGCCACCGGGGCCTCCCGCTGGTCGGCCTCGAAGAGGATCTGGAAGGCGCGCTTTCGGGCCTTGTTCCGGGCTGCCACGGTTAGCTGTTCACCCGGCCGAGGTACTCGCCGGAGCGGGTGTCCACCTTGATCTTCTCGCCGGTGGTGATGAACAGCGGCACCCCGACCTCGTAACCCGTCTCCAGACGGGCGGGCTTGGACCCACCGGTGGAGCGGTCACCCTGCACGCCCGGCTCGGTGTGCTCGATGGTCAGCTCCACGGCTGCCGGCAGTTCGATGTAGAGCACCTGGCCCTCGTACATCGCCACCACCGCCTCGAAGCCCTCCAACAGGTAGTTGGCGGCGTCGCCCACGGTGGCCGGGGTGACGTTGATCTGGTCGTAGGTCTCCATGTCCATGAACACGAAGTCCTCGCCGTCCTTGTACGAGAACTGCATACCGCGCTTGTCCACGTTGGCCGTCTCGACCTTGGTGCCGGCGTTGAAGGTCTTGTCGACGATCTTGCCGGAGAGCACGTTCTTGAGCTTGGTGCGGACGAAGGCCGGGCCCTTGCCGGGCTTGACGTGCTGGAACTCGACTACGGACCAGAGCTGGCCCGCGTCGAGCTTGAGCACCATGCCGTTCTTGAGGTCGTTCGTGGTGGCCACGGTCGCGGAATCTCCTGAGACTGCTGCGGAACCAAGGACCGCTGCTCTGCCACGAATGAGTGGACGAGCTACAGCGCGAGCAGCTCCTTGGTCGTGATGGTGAGTAGCTCGGGTCCGCCGTCCGCCTCGGGGCGGACGACGAGCGTGTCGTCGATCCGGACTCCGCCCCGTCCCGGGAGGTGGACTCCCGGTTCGACGGTGACCGGCACACAAGCGTCCAGTTTACCCACGCCCCCGGGTGCCAGCCGAGGGTCCTCCCCGATTTCCAGCCCCACCCCGTGCCCGGTGGCCTCCGCCAGGCGGTCCCCCAGCCCCGCTCCCTCCAGCAGTTGACGTGCCGCGCGGTCCACCGACTGGTACGGGGCGCCCGGCGCCAACGCCTCCCGGGCCGCCCGCTGCGCCGCGAACACCAGGTCGTACAGCTCCACCTGCCAGTCCTCCGGCGCACTGCCGATCACGAAGGTACGGCCGATCTGGCAGCGGTACCCCTGGTACTCCGCGCCCAGCCGGACCGACAGGAAGTCACCCTCCTCCACCCGGCGGTCGGTCGGGCGGTGGCCGGGCACCCCGGAGTGGACGCCGGTGGCCACCGAGGTCGGGAAGGCGGGGCCGTCGGCACCGTGGTCTACCAACCGGCGCTCCAGCTCCAGGGCCAGGTGCCGTTCGGTGCGGCCCACCAGGATGGACTCCAACAGTTCGCCCAGCGCCTGGTCGGTGATCTCCGAGGCGATCCGCAGGGCGGCGATCTCCTCGGGACCCTTGGTCAGCCGCTGGGACTCCACCACCGCACCCAGGTCGGCGAGTTGGAGCCCCTCGGCCACCCGGCCCAGCTCCCGGTACCGGCTGACGGTCAGATGGTGCTCCTCCACCGCCAGCCGTCCGGCTCCCTGGCGCACGGCCAGTTCGACGGCGGCCAGCGCGGTGTCCGCCGGCCGCTCCGGGCCCGCCGGAACCCGGACCAGGTGCGGCCCCTCGGGGGTGGTGGACGGCTGGTCGGACGCGGTGGCCGGGACCACCAGGGAGTCCCGCTCCCCCGGGCCGAGCAGCAACACCGCCCCGGCCCCACCGTGTCCGGTCAGATAGCGGACGTTGGCCGGGCCGCAGACCAGAGCGGCCTCCGGGCCGTTGGTGACGCCTCGTTCACGGAGTCGGGCACGACGCTTCAGGTACACCTCGGACATGTCCCGACTGTAGGCACTCGGGACCGATTCGGCCGGTTGGGAGGGGCCGGACGGGCGGCCGTCTGGGCTACCAGCTGGGCGGGCTGGCCAGTCCGCGGGCCACCGCGTCGTTCAGCATCTGGGCGGTGGCCACCACGTCCAGCTGGGAGTTGTCGATGATCGGCAGCCCCGAGCCGTACCAGCCGGCCATCCGGCCGTGGATACGGGCCACCTCCTCGTCGCTGAGCCGGCGGTTGCCGCTGCGCGCGGCGTTCCGCTCCAGCACGATCTCCAGCCCGGGCAGCAGCACCACCGGCAGCAGCCCCGGCCCCACGTGCCGCTTCCAGCCGCCCAGCCCGATGGCCGGCCGGTCCGGGAAGACCGCGTCGTCGATGATGCAGGAGATGTTGTTGGCGAGGAAGTTGCGGGCGGCGAAGCCGCAGGTGCGGCGGGCCAGCCGGTACTGGGCCTCGGAGTGGTCGTTCCAGCCGGCCTGGGGGTCGGCGAACCCCGAGCGCACCCACTCACGGACGTCGTCCAGGCTGATGTGGGCGGTGGGCACCGGCCGTTGGTCCGCCCAGTAGCGGGCCACGGTGGTCTTGCCGGCACCGGCCGGCCCGATCAGCAGCACCGCGACCGCCGCGTGCGCGGCGTCCCCCAGCGCCGGGTCGGCGGACGGAGCCGGCACCTCCACGGGGGCGCCGGGAGGGAGCCGGATGTGCCCGGTGGTCTCCACCGGGGGTTTCTGCACCGGGGGCGCGGGGGCCTGGGGTGCCGGCGGCTGCTGGGTGGGGTGGCCGCCCCAGTGGGGCTGCGGCGCCTGGCCCGGCGGGGGGTGACCGTGCTGCGGGGGCGGAGGCGGGGCCGGTTGTCGGTGCGGGCGACCGTACGGATACCCGGGTACGGGCTCCGAGGGAGGGACGGGCGGCTGTGCCCCGTAGTGCTGCATCCGGTGCCCACTCCGTCTCGTCCGTGCACCTTGTGGCAGTGCTGCTGTCACTGAATACGAACCGTACCTGCCCTCGCCCACCACCGGTGTGGGGGCCGGGGTTTCGGCTTTTCCACGGAGGGTGACGGGTTCAGTCGGTCAACTGCTCGGCGAGGGCCCGCAGCGCGAGGGTGTAGGACCCGATGCCGAAGCCGGCGACCGTACCGGAGGCGACGGCCGCCACCACCGAGTTGTGCCGGAACTCCTCCCTGCGGTGGGGGTTGGACAGGTGCACCTCGATCAGGGGTGCGGTGCGCTGCGCGGCGGCGTCCCGCATCCCGTACGAGTAGTGGGTGAAGGCACCGGGGTTGAGCACCACCGGCAGGGTGTGGTCCGCCGCCTCGTGCAGCCAGCGGATCATCTCGCCCTCGTCGTTGGTCTCCCGGACCTCCACCTCCAGGCCCAGTGCGGCGCCCACCTCGGCGCAGCGCCCCACCAGCCCCTCGTATGACGTGGTTCCGTAGACATCCGGTTCCCGCGACCCCAGTCGGCCCAGGTTGGGGCCGTTGAGGACCAGCACCTTCCGGGCCGCCCTCCCGCTCACGCGTCACCCGCCGCGATCTCGGCGTGGGCGGCCAGCAGCATGGCCGGGTCCGGCCCCTCCAGCACCACCGGCTTGGCCAGGCCGTCCAGCACGATGAAGCGCAACAGGTCCCCCCGGGACTTCTTGTCCACCCGCATCGTCTCCAGCAGCCGGGGCCACTGGTCGCCCCGGTAGGTCACCGGCAGTCCGACGGACTCCAGCACCCGGCGGTGCCGGTCGGCGGTGTCGTCGTCCAACCGCCCGGCGATCCGGCCCAGTTCGGCGGCGAACACCATGCCGACCGAGACGGCCGCGCCGTGCCGCCAGTTGTAGCGCTCGTTCTTCTCGATGGCGTGGGCCAGGGTGTGGCCGTAGTTGAGGATCTCCCGGGGCCCGGACTCCTTCAGGTCGCGGGAGACCACGTCCGCCTTGACCCGGATCGAGCGCTCCAGCAGCTCGGTGGTGTGCGGGCCGGTGGGGGTACGGGCACCCTCCGGGTCCGCCTCGATCAGCTCCAGGATGCCCGGGTCGGCGATGAAACCGGCCTTGATCACCTCGGCCAGACCGCTGACGTACTCGTGGGGGGACAGCGACTCCAGGGCGGCCAGGTCGCACAGCACCCCGGCCGGTGGGTGGAAGGCGCCGACCAGGTTCTTGCCCTCGGCGGTGTTGATGCCGGTCTTACCGCCGATCGCCGCGTCCACCATGCCCAGCACCGTGGTGGGGACGGCCACCCACCGCACCCCGCGCAGCCAGGTCGCGGCCACGAAGCCGGCCAGGTCGGTGGTGGCCCCGCCGCCGACCCCGACCAGCACGTCGGTGCGGGTGAAGCCGCTCTGGCCCAGGGCCTTCCAGCAGTAGGCGGCGACCTCGGCGGTCTTGGCCTCCTCGGCATTGGGCAGCTGCACGGCGATCGCCTCGAAGCCCTGGCCCTGGAGGTCCTCGCGGAGCAGCTGTCCGGTCTCGGCGAGGGCCTCGGGGTGCAGCACCGCCACCCGCCGGGCGCCGCCGACCAACCCCGGCAGTTCGCCCAGCAGTTGGCGTCCGATCAGCACGTCGTAGGGCGGTGCCCCGGCCTCACCGGGCACGGTGACCCGCAGGGGCTCGGACGGCTCGGGGGAAGTCGGGGATGCCGTCATGTGGTGCTGGGCTCCAATGCGTCGAGTACGGCCTGGGCCACCTGCTCGGGGTCCAGGCCCCCGGTGGTGACGGTGGCCCGGGCGACCTGCTGGTACAGGGGCCGGCGCTGGCCCATCAGGTCGCGCCACTGTTTGCGGGGGTTGATGGTCAGCAGCGGTCGGGGGGCGTCCAGACCGACCCGTTTGACCGCCTCGCCCACCTCCATGTCGAGGAACACCACCGGCAGCCCGGACAGCAGCTCGCGGTTCTCCTCGGAGATCACCGCTCCCCCGCCCAGGGCCAGTACGCCGGTGTGTTCGGTCACCGCCAGGCGTACCGCCTCGCGTTCCAGGGCGCGGAAGTGGTCCTCGCCGTGGTTGACGAAGATCTCGGAGATGGGCTGGGCGGCGCGCTGTTCGATGTCGGTGTCGGTGTCGCGGAAGCCGACGTCCAGCCGTTCGGCGAGCAGCCGGCCCACCGTGGTCTTGCCGACGCCCATCGGGCCGACCAGGACGACGCGGGGGGCGCTCATCGGATCGCCAGGTGGTCGAGGTAGCCCCGGACGTTGCGGCGGGTCTCCGTCACGCTGTCGCCGCCGAACTTCTCCGCCACGCAGTCGGCCAGCACCAGGGCGACCATGGCCTCCGCCACGATGCCCGCCGCCGGCACCGCGCACACGTCCGAGCGCTGGTGGTGGGCGCTGGTCGCCTCACCGGTGCGGACGTCCACGGTGGCCAGGGCGCGGGGCACGGTGGCGATGGGCTTCATCGCCGCGCGTACCCGCAGCAGTTCGCCGGTGGACAGTCCGCCCTCGGTGCCCCCGGAGCGGCCGGACGCCCGGCGGATACCGTCCTCGGTGGCGTGGATCTCGTCGTGGGCCTGCGAACCGGGGACCCGGGCCAGGTCGAAGCCGTCGCCCAGTTCGACGCCCTTGATCGCCTGGATGCCCATCAGGGCGCCGGCCAGCCGGGAGTCCAGCCGCCGGTCCCAGTGCACATGGGAGCCCAGTCCGACCGGCACCCCGTGGGCGACCACCTCGACGACCCCGCCGAGGGTGTCGCCGTCCTTGTGGGCCTGGTCGATCTCGGCCACCATCGCGGCGCTGGCGTCCTCGTCCAGGCAGCGCACCGGGTCGGCGTCCAGCCGGGTCACGTCCTCCGGCACCGGAACGGTGCCGTACGGGGCCTTGGCGGCGCCGAGTTCCACCACGTGGGAGACGATCTCCACCCCGGCGGTCTCCCGCAGGTAGGAGCGGGCCACGGTGCCCAGCGCGACACGGGCGGCGGTCTCCCTGGCGGAGGCCCGCTCCAGCACCGGGCGGGCCTCGTCGAAGCCGTACTTCTGCATCCCCGCCAGGTCGGCGTGACCGGGCCGGGGTCGGGTGAGGGGGGCGTTGCGGGCCAGTTCGGCCAGTTCCTCGGCCGGCACCGGGTCGGCGGCCATCACCTGTTCCCACTTGGGCCACTCGGTGTTGCCGACCATGATCGCCACCGGCGAGCCGAGGGTGGACCCGTGGCGTACCCCGCCGAGGAAGGTCACCTCGTCCCGCTCGAACTTCATCCGCGCTCCACGGCCGTAACCGAGGCGACGGCGCGCCAGCGCGTCGGCCACCATGTCCGTGGTGATCGGCACCCCGGCGGGCAGCCCCTCCAGAGTGGCGACGAGGGCGGGGCCGTGTGACTCCCCCGCGGTCAGCCAGCGCAACCTGCTCAACGGTGCTCCTCAGCTCCCTGGGCCTTGAGGTTTCCGCCCTGATCCTTTCATGGCGCCGGGCGGGTCAGACCCCGAGTCCAGGGTACGGACGCCGCCCCGGCCCCTTCCGGGGTTCCGGTTCGCGGCCGGCGGTTCAGCGTTCGGCCAGCGCCCGCCGCCCGGCCTCCCGCATCGCCTCCAGGGGGGCCCGTTCCACCCCGGTCATCAGCTCCACCTGGAGCGCCGCCTGGTGGACCAGCAGGTCCAGGCCGCTGACCACGGTGCCGCCCCGCTCCCGCCAGGCGGCGGCCAGGGGGGTGGGCCAGGGGTCGTAGAGCACCTCGAACAGGGTTCCCGGACGCGCCGGTACCGCATCCACCAGGGCGTCGGTCGCCCCGGCCGGAGTGGTGGCGACCACCAGCGGGGCGGCGAGGGAGTCCGCCGCACCGGCCCAGTCCCGGGGGGCGACGGCCACCCCGAGCCGCTCCCCCAGGGTGGACATCTGCTCGGCCCGGTGGTGCCCGCGCACCCGGGCGGTCACCGCTCCGGTGCACAGTTCGGCCACGGCGGCCAGGGCGGACGCGGCGGTGGCGCCGGCGCCCAGCAGGGTCACCGCCGGCACCCGGTCGACCCCACGCTCGGCGAGGGCGGCACGCATCCCGGGGATGTCGGTGTTGTCGCCGATGCGCGAACTCCCCCGGAACAGCACGGTGTTGACCGCCTCCACGGTGGCGGCCGGGGCGCTGACCTGGTCCAGCAGCGGGATGACGGCGCGTTTGAGGGGCATGGTCAGGGACAGCCCGGCCCAGTCCTGGTCCAGCCCGTCCAGGAAGCCCTTCAGCCCGTCCTCGTCCACCTCGTGGCGCTCGTACGTCCAGTCGTCCAGCCCCAGTTCGCGGTAGGCGGCCCGGTGCAGCACCGGGGACAGGGAGTGGGCGATGGGCGAGCCCAGTACGGCCGCCCGGTGCGCGCCGGACATCAGTCGTTCCCCTTCTTGCGGCGTTCCTCGTTGAACTCCCGCACGTTCTTGTCGTGTTGCTCCTTGGTCTCCGCGAACCGGGTGTCCCCCGGCTTCACGGTGACGAAGTACAGCCACTTGCCCTTGGTCGGGTTGAGGGCCGCCTTCAACGCCTGGTGCCCGGGGCTGTCGATGGGCCCCGGGGGCAGGCCCTTGTGCAAGTAGGTGTTGTACGGGGAGGGGTAGCGGGTGTCGCCGACCGAGACGTCCAGAGTGGAGCGGCCCATCGCGTAGTTGATGGTGGAGTCGAAGTCCAGGCGGCCCCAGGTGGCGGTGTTGCCCGGCTTGAGGCGGTTGTAGATCACCCGGGAGACCTTGCCGAACTCGTTGTCCTCCTGGGCCTCGGCCTGGATCAGGGAGGCGATGGTCACGATCTCGCGGGGGCTGCGCCCGACCTTCCGCGCCTCCCGTTCGAGGTTGACCCGCGCGAACTCCGAGGTGCCCCGCTTGACCATCTGCCGCAGGACGTCCTGGGGCTTGTCCGAGGGGGCGACGCTGTAGCGGGAGGGGAACAGCAGCCCCTCGGGGTTGTTCTCGGCCCACTTGGGCAGACCCAGGTCGGTCTTCTTGGCGACCTTGGAGGTGGAGCCCTTGCGCAGTTTGAGCTGTTTGTCGATCAGGGCGTAGATCCGGGAGGCCCGCAGGCCCTCGGCGACGATCAGGGTGTTCTGGCTCTTGGGGTCCAACATGCGGGTGACGGCGGCCTTGGCCGACATGTTCTTGCGCATCGAGTAGGTGCCGGGCGAGATGCCCTGGGCCCGCTGGTCGGACTCGGTGGCCTCCACGAAGGCGTCGTGGGACTTCACCACTCCGGCCCGCTTGAGGATGTTGCCCATGTCCGACAGGGAGGAGCCCTCGGGGATGCGGACCGAAACCTCCCCGGTGCCCTGGCCGTTGTAGTCGGGGGCGCTGGCGAACCGGCTCTCCCAGAAGCGGTAGCCGAAGTAGCCGACGGTGCCCAGTACGGCCAGCAGGAAGGCGAGGCCCAGGCAGGTGAAACGCCGGCCGCGTCCCTCGCTCCGGTCCCGGTCCCGGTCCCGGCCCCGACGGCCGGACTGCTGCTGTGCCTTGGTGTCGGCGAGGAACGCCCGGCGTTCCTCCTCGGCATCCTCGTCCCGGTCCAGGAAGAACGCTTCCTCACCCTGGTCGGGCCCGGGGTCCCAGCCGCTGTCGGGCAGGTCCTCGGCCACCTGGTGCACCGCGTGCGCCCCGGTGTCCGGCCCCTGCTGCTGCCCCTGGTGGGGGTACGGGTGCCCGGGGTGACCCGGGTGCGAGGGGTGACCGGGCTGACCAGGGTGCCCCGGGTACGAGGGATGGCCGGACTGCTGCTGGCCGTACGGGTGACTGCCCTGCCGGTCGGGGGCGGCCAGGTGGCCGGCCTGAGGGGGGTACACCTGGTGGCCGCCGGTGTCAGCGCCGTGGTGACCCGGATGACCGGGGTGCCCGGGCTGGCCAGGGTGACCGGGCTGACCGTAGTGGCCGGACTGACCCGGGTACTGCGGATGGGGCTGGCCGTAGTGGCCGGAGGGGTATCCCTGGGAATCGGTGGGGAACTGCCCGGTGTCCCACTGCTGCCCGTACCCGTTCTGCGGATGCTCCGGGATCGGGTAGCCGTTCTGGTCGTACTGCGGGTAGCCACCGGTGGTGTCCTGCGGGTAGTAGTACGGCTGCTGCCCGCCGTAGGTGGTGTCCCAACTCCCCGCTTGGGCTGGCTCCCCAGGACTCGTACCCCATCCCTGATCCCCGTAGAGGGGATCGTCGGGATACCAGGGTTGTGAGCCGGAGTCCCGGCCGTAGTCAGTCATCGATCCCCTTGTGCCGCCAATCGACAGCGGACAACGCGCCCTTGGGCGGATTGGTCCGAGCACACCGACGCGTGGATGCCCCGGAACAGACTGTCGTGTCGCGCGGAACGTTACCGTACCGCGATCAGGCCCCCACCTCGACGCACTCCCCCGGGGGCCGCCCCGAGGTCCGTTCGGCGTCCAGGGCGCTCTGCAGGATCACCACCGCCGCGGCCTGGTCCACCCGGGACCGGCCCTTCCTGGTGTTCACCCCGGAGGCGCGCATGGACTGGGTGGCGGTGACCGTGGTCATCCGCTCGTCCACCAGCCGCACCGGCACCGGGGCGATGCCCCGGGCCAACTGCCGGGCGAAGCCCCGCACCTTGTCGGCGGCCGGCCCCTCCCGCCCGCTGAGCGAACGGGGGAGGCCGACGACCACTTCCAACGGCTCGTACTCGGCGACCAGTTGCCCCAGTCGCCGCAGCGCGGCCGGTACGTCCCGCCCGGGCACCGTCTCCACCGGGGTGGCCAGTACCCCGTCGGGGTCACAGCTGGCCACACCCACGCGGGCGTCCCCGACGTCGACCGCCAGCCGGCGGCCTCGCCGCGGCGGAGCCGAGCCACTCTCCTCGGTCACGCCTTCTCCGACACCATCTGACGGACCGCCAGGATCGCCCGCTCCACGGCCTCCGGGTCCTGGCCGCCGCCCTGGGCCACGTCGGGCTTGCCGCCGCCCCCGCCACCGAGGGTCTTGGCCGCCGTACGGACCAGGTCGCCGGCCTTGAGGCCGCGCTCCCGCGCCGCCTCGTTGGTGGCGATCACGGTGAGCGGACGGTCCTTGGTGACCGTGAACAGGGCCACCACGGCCGGCCGCGAGGCCGGTACCCGTCCCCGTACGTCCAGCACCAGGGTGCGCAGGTTCTCCGGGGTGGTGCCCTCCTCCACCCGGGCCGCGACCAGCGACACCCCGTGCACGTCTTGGGCGCCCTCGGCCAGTCCGGCGGCGGCCTGGAGGACCTTCTCCGCGCGGAACCGCTCGATCTCCTTCTCCGCCTCACGGAGCCGGCTGAGCATTCCCGAGACCCGCTCGGGCAGTTCCTCCGGGCGGCTGCCCTTGACCAGGTCGGTCAGCTGGGAGACCACCGTGTGCTCCTTGGCCAGGAAGCGGTAGGCGTCCACCCCGACCAGGGCCTCCACCCGGCGCACCCCGGAGCCGATGGAGGACTCGCCCAGCAGCTTCACCAGCCCCAGCTGGGCGGTGTTGCCCACGTGGGTGCCTCCGCACAGTTCCTTGGAGAAGTCGCCGATGGAGATCACCCGCACCTCCTCGCCGTACTTCTCGCCGAACTCCGCGAGCGCGCCCTGCTTCTTGGCCTGGTCGATGCTCATCACCTCGGAGGTGACCTCCAGTTCACGGGAGAGCACCTCGTTGATCTTCTGCTCCACGTCCGTGAGCACCGTGCCCGGTACGGCCGAGGGCGAACCGAAGTCGAAACGGAACCGACCGGCGGAGTTCTCCGACCCGGCCTGGGCGGCCGTCGGCCCCAGGGCGTCACGCAACGCCTGGTGGGTGAGGTGGGTGGCGCTGTGCGCCCGGGCGATGGCCCGACGGCGGGTGACGTCGATCTGGCTGTACGCCGAGGCGCCCAGGGTCACCTCGCCGACCTGCACCACGCCCTTGTGGACGCTCACCCCGGTGACGGGCTTCTGCACGTCCCGCACCTGGATCACCGCACCGCCCTCGACCCGGATCCGCCCGGTGTCGGCCAGCTGCCCGCCGGCCTCGGCGTAGAAGGGGGTACGGTCCAGGACCACCTCGACCTCGTCGCCCTCGTGGGCGGCCGGGGAGGGCAGGCCGTCCACCAGCAGGCCCACCACGGTGGCCTCGCCCTCGGTGTCGGTGTACCCGATGAACTCGGTGTTGCCGGCCGAGTCGGCCACCTCGCGGTAGGCCGACAGGTCGGCGTGACCGGTCTTCTTGGCCTGGGCGTCGGCCTTGGCCCGCTCCCGCTGCTCCCTCATCAGCCGGCGGAACCCGTCCTCGTCCACGGACAGGCCCTGTTCGGCGGCCATCTCCAGGGTGAGGTCGATCGGGAAGCCCCAGGTGTCGTGGAGCAGGAACGCCTTGTCGCCGGACAGCACGCGCCCACCGGAGGACCTGGTCTGGGCGACGGCCTCCTCCAGGATGCCGGTGCCGGCCTTGAGGGTCTTCAGGAACGCCGACTCCTCGGCCAGGGCCACCGTCTGGATGCGCCGACGGTCCTCCAACAGCTCCGGGTACTGCTGGCCCATGGTCTTCAGCACCACGTCCACCAGCCGTCCGACGACCGGCCCCTCGGCGCCCAGCAGCCGCATGTTGCGGATGGCCCGCCGCATGATCCGGCGCAGTACGTAGCCCCGGCCCTCGTTGCCGGGGGTGACCCCGTCGCCGATCAGCATCACCGAGGTCCGCAGGTGGTCGGCGACCACCCGCAGGGACACGTCGGTGCGCTCGCTGGTGCCGTAGCGGACACCGGTCAGCTCGGTGGCCTCGTCCATGACCACACGCAGGGTGTCGGTCTCGTACATGTTCGGCACGTCCTGGAGGATCATCGCCAGGCGTTCCAGACCGAGTCCGGTGTCGATGTTGCGGGTGGGCAGGTCGCCGAGCAGCTCGTAGTCCTTGCCCCGGCCGGGCCCGCGCTCGTACTGCATGAAGACCAGGTTCCAGATCTCCACGTAACGCTCGTCGTTGACGGCCGGGCCGCCCTCGGGGCCGAACGCCGGGCCCCGGTCGTAGTTGACCTCGGAGCAGGGACCACAGGGACCGGGCACGCCCATGTCCCAGTAGTTCTCCTCCTTGCCCAACCGCTGGATACGTTCGGCGGGCACGCCCACCACGTCACGCCAGATCCGCTCGGCCTCGTCGTCGTCCTGGTAGACGGTGATCCACAGCCGGTCGCCCTCCAGGCCGTACCCGCCCTGGTCCTGCGGGGTGGTCAGCAGCTCCCAGGCCAGCTTGGCGGCGCCCTCCTTGAAGTAGTCACCGAAGGAGAAGTTGCCGCACATCTGGAAGAAGGTGCCGTGCCGGGTGGTCTTGCCGACCTCCTCGATGTCCGGGGTGCGCACGCACTTCTGCACGCTCACGGCCCGGTCGTAGGGCGGCTTGACCTCGCCGAGGAAGTACGGCTTGAACGGCACCATGCCCGCCGGGACCAGCAACAGCGTCGGGTCGTCGGCGATCAGCGATGCCGACGGCACCGCGGTGTGCCCCCGCTCCTCGAAGAAGCGCAGCCAACGCCGACGAATCTCTGCCGACTCCATCAGTGGTCCTCTCTCCAGTCGTGGGGACGTTCAACGGGGTGCTGGGCGCCGCCCAGTTGGGGCCTGGGCGCCTGTGCGGCGATCCGGGGAGGATCGACGTCCACCGGGGCGTTCAGCCCGAGTGCCTCGTTCAACTCCCCCTCACGCTGGGCCATTCCGGCCCGTACGTCCAGGGCGAACTCCCTGAGCCGGTGCCCGGTCTCCACCGCCCGGTCGGCGGCCCGGTGGGCCAGCGCGTCGGGCTTCAACTCCCGCAGCTTGCGCTGCACCTTGGTGGTGGCCCACACCCCGGCGGCGGCGCCGGTGGTGAACCAGAAGGCTCGACGGAACATGCGGTCTCAGCCCCTCTTCCGCCGGCCACCGGCCCATCGGGCGGCCGACACCGTACGTCCTGTGACCACCCGGCTCGGGGGTGGCTTCTGCTTGCGCCCCATGGCCCGCCGCACCCCGTAACCGAAGGCGGCGACCTTGACCAGGGGGCCCCCGAAGGTGGTGGAGACGGTGGAGGACAGGGCCGAGGCGTTGGAGGTGACCTCCTGCACGTCGCTGGCGATGGCGTCCACCCGCTCCAGCTGGGACTGGGCCGAGCGCACCGTCACCGAGGCCTCGCCCAGCAGCGGTACGGCCCGCTCGGTCACGTCGGTGACCAGTTTGGTGGCCGCCCTGAGCGTCTGCGCCAGCCTCACCAACACCACGGCGAGGAAGGACACCAGGATCGCCCAGAAGACCGCCACCAGGATGCCGGCAACCTCTCCACCGGACACGCTCGCACCGCCTTCGCGGAACCCCTCGGGTTCCCTCGGATTCGTCTGCCCCTCCCCCGGCGACCGGAGTGACCGGGCGGCCGAGGGGTCCCTGCCACCCCGGTCGGGGTGGCCCGAGTCGCTCGCCACCGGATCGCAACGTCCTGGGCCGCGGTTCGGCGGCAGGGCACGACCCTACCGCGCCAAGCCACCTGTCCCGTAACGGCTTTCGGGCCGCCACGGCGATCACGCGCCGGCCGCCGAACGGCCCGTCGGCCGACCGCCGGCGGGCGCCCGCACACACCGCAGCCCGCCTCCCGGCCGGCCGGAACCGGAGGGAGACGGGCTGGGGCACGAACGTGGCCGGGGACCACACCGCCGAGGTCCGCTACGCGGGAGGTCCCACGTGGTGACCGCTCACGCGTGGGGCGTGAGCGAGCGGATCAACGGGCGTAGTACTCCACGACCAGCTGCTCGTCGCAGATCACCGGGATCTCCTTGCGCTGCGGGTCCCGGTCCAGGCGGAAGGCCAGCGCCTGAAGGTTGACCTCCAGGTAGCGCGGGGTCTCGCCGTCGGTGGCGTAGCCACCCTCACGGGCCACCTGGAAGGGGTGCTTGCTGCGGCTGCGCTCGCGCACCCGCACCACGTCGTCGGGACGGACGTGGAAGGACGGCTTGTCGACCTTGCGGCCGTTGACGTCGATGTGGCCGTGGGTGACCATCTGCCGGGCCTGGTAGATGGTGCGGGCCAGGCCGGAGCGGAGCACCAGGGCGTCGAGGCGACGCTCCAGCTCCACGATCAGGGCCTCACCGGTCTTGCCCTCGACCTTGCGGGCGCGCTCGTAGGCACGGGCCATCTGGCGCTCGCTGATGTCGTACTGCGCGCGCAGCCGCTGCTTCTCCAGCAGCCGCACCTTGTAGTCGCTGTTCTGCTTGCGGCCACGGCCGTGCTCCCCCGGGGGGTAGGGGCGCTGCTCGAAGTACTTGACGGCCTTCGGGGTCAGCGCGATGCCGAGGGCACGCGACTTCTTGACCTTGGGACGCGACTGGTTCACGTTGAACGGACCTCCATGTAAGTTAGGTGAGCCTTACCTTACCGGAGGAGAACGCTATGTCTCGACCTGGCAGCGGTGTGCCTGGCGCCGGCTCGGCTCATTACGCGGACATTGATCGGGGCGAACCAGCCCACACCACACCACAGGCTCGGCAGCCCACCGCTGCCGAGCGCGTACGCACACTGGTCGAGTCGAACGCCTCAGCGGCGCTGACCATCCCAGGCATGGAGACGGATCCGCTGGCCTCCGAAGTACGCGAGGCCCGCACGGTCACCGCCGATGGGGATGTGCTCTTGCTCGTCCCGGCCGGGTCCCCTGCCGCGAGGGCGGGGAACCGTGCCCGGGGGGACGATGTTACCGCTGTCCTGGAGATCACGGACGTCGCCCCCGTCTCCGTACCCCACCGCATCCGGGGAAGGGCCTGGGTCGCCGGTTGGCTCACCGCCACCCAGCAGAGGAAAACCGCAGGTTGGACCGGGTTGGACGGCCTCACCCACCCCGACGGTATGGGTTCGGTCACGTCCTGGACCGCGCTGCGACTGGAGGTCGGGGAGACCTGTGTGGACGACCTGTGGGGCACCGAGACGGTGGAGCCGGAGGACTTCACCGTCGCCGCACCGGACCCCCTGGCCCAGCACGAGACGGAGCTGCTCCAGCACCTCGCCAGCTCCCACGACTCCCATCTGCGCACCCTCAGCCGGCTGTTGGGCGACGAACGGCAGAGCCTGTGCGCCCTGCACGACGTCGAGCTGGACGAGTCCCTGGCCCACGATGCCTGCTGGTCGGCGGTGCCCCTGGCGCTGGACCGGTTCGGGATGCGGGTGCGCTTCGTCACCGGGGGCTCGGCGGTCTTCGACGCCCGCTTCGAGTTCCCGGACCCGGTGCGGGACGTGGCCGAACTCCGGCTCGCCATGCGGAGGTTGTTCGACGCGGCGGAGGCGTAGCGGCTCACGGCCCCAGCGCCTCGACTTCACCCGAAGGTGGGGCGCTCGGGGTTGACGTGCGGGCGCGCGCCGAAGCGGCGGGCGCCCGCCGGAGTACGGGGGAACGCGCTGGGGCGGGCCGGACGTGCCGGGGTCAGCGCTCGGGTTCCTGGCCTCGGAGCCGTGCCCGCACCCGCTCCCACACGTCGGCGTACCTCGCCTCGGCGCCGTACCGGGTGGGGGTGTAGTACCGCTTGCCGTGGATGCCGTCCGGGGCGTACTGCTGTGCCGCGACGGCACCCGGAAGGTCGTGCGGGTACTGGTAACCCTCGCCGTGGCCCAGGGAGTTGGAGCCCTTGTAGTGGGTGTCCCGCAGATGGGGCGGAACGGGGCCGGCCCTGCCGGCGCGGACGTCCTCCAGGGCCGCGTCGATCCCCAGGTAGGCGGCGTTGGACTTGGGGGCGAGGGCGAGCGCCACCGTGACCTGGGCCAGGGTGATCCGCGCCTCCGGGAACCCGATCATCGCCACCGCCTGCGCGCCCGCCACGGCCGTCTGGAGCGCGGTGGGGTCGGCCAGGCCGACGTCCTCACTGGCGGAGATCATCAGCCGGCGGGCGATGAAGCGCGGGTCCTCCCCCGCCTCGACCATGCGGGCCAGGTAGTGCAGCGCGGCGTCCACGTCGGAGCCCCGGATCGACTTGATCAGGGCGCTGGCCACGTCGTAGTGCTGGTCGCCGTCCCGGTCGTACTTCACCGCCGCCCGGTCCACCGACTCCTCCAGGGTGGCCAGCGATATCTCCGCCTCCCCCTTGGCCAGCGCCGCGCCCGCCCCCGCCTCCAGGGCGGTCAGCGCCCGTCGGGCGTCCCCTCCGGCGATCCGCAGCAGGTGTTCCTCGGCCTCCGTCGACAGGCTCACCGAACCGGCCAGCCCGCGTTCCTCCTCGACCGCCCGGTGCAGCAGCCCCCTGAGGTCGTCCTCGGTGAGCGGCTCCAGGGTCAGCAGCAGGGAACGGGACAACAGGGGGGAGATCACCGAGAAGTACGGGTTCTCCGTGGTGGCGGCGATCAGGGTCACCCAGCGGTTCTCCACCGCCGGCAGCAGGGAGTCCTGCTGTGCCTTGCTGAACCGGTGGATCTCGTCCAGGAACAGGACGGTGTCCTTGCCGTAGGCCCCCGAGGAGCGTCGGGCGCCGTCGATGACCGCGCGGACCTCCTTGACGCCGGCGGTGATCGCCGACAGCTCCACGAACCGCTTGTCGGTGGCCTGGCTGACCACGTAGGCCAGCGTCGTCTTGCCGGTGCCGGGCGGCCCCCACAGCAGCACCGAGGCGGGACCGGCCGGTCCCTCGCCCCCCTCACCGACCAGTCGGCGCAGCGGGGAACCAGGACGCAGCAGGTGCTGCTGGCCCACCACCTCGCCCAGGTCGCGGGGGCGCATCCGTACGGCGAGGGGGCTGGCTGAGAGGTTACGGTCCTGGCGGTCCTCGGCCGCCGCCGTGAACAGGTCGGGCTCCACGCCGGAAACCTTAGTTCACCCCGGTGACAACGCACCGGCGAGCGCCTCCGCCGAGGACGGTGGAGGCGGTCAGCTGGTCCAGAACTCCCACCAGCGGACCAGGATCAGGATGCCGATCACGCCCAGCCACAGCACCGGGATCGTCCAGTGGAACTCCAGCAGGGTGCGACGCAGCCCCTCGGGCGCGGGCAGCAACCGGTGGCGGAGGTTGTGGACCGTGGTGTACCAGAACATCAGGATGGTCGCGGCCCAGGCCAGGCAGCACCACAGGCACAGCGAGCCGATCTCGTACAGCGACTGGTACTGCAACCAGGTGCAGAAGCCCACCCCGAACAGGGTGCCGCCCTGGAGGCCCAGCCAGTACCAGCGGGGGTGGCGGGCCCCGGCCAGGGCGGCCACTCCGATACCGATCACGATGGAGTAGGTGACCATCCCCAGCAGGGGGTTCGGGAAGCCGAAGGCCGAGGCCTGGTCGGACTCCATCACGTTGCCGCAGGAGACGATCGGGTTGAGGCTGCACCCGGGGGTGAAGGTGCGCCCCTCGGCCTTGGCCTCCAGGATCTTCATCTTGTCCAGGGTGATCACGAAGGAGGCGAGCAGCCCGGCGGCCCCCGTGACGATCAGCAGCCAGGCGAAGGGCCGGGAGGCGCCCACCGCGACCTCGGTCGGCTCGTCCACGCTGTCCCGCGCGTCCTGTTGCGGTGCCATGGTCGTCATGATGCCCAATCCCGTCCTGGAGTCGTGGCGGTCATTGTGCCTCACGGACCGTGGTCAGCGTCAGCCTCGAACGCAGCCGGGAGACCACCTCGTCCAAGGCCACCGGAGCCTGTTCGCCGCTTTCGAGGTCCTTCAACTGGGCGACGTTCTCGGCGAGGTCACGCTCTCCGGCGACCAGCGCGAAGCGCGCGCCGGAACGGTTGGCGGACTTCATGGCGTTCTTCAGCCCCTTGCCGCCGAAGGCGAAGTCGGCGGTGACGCCCGCCCGGCGCAGTTCGGTCACCACGGAGAACAGCGCGCGCCGGGCCTCCTCGCCCAGGGGCACCGCGTAGACCTGGACCGGCGGCGCCAGGTCCAGTCGTACGTCCTCCTCGTCCAGGGCCAGCACGGTGCGGTCCACTCCCAGGGCCCAGCCCACGGACGGGAGTTCGGGTCCCCCGATCATCTCCGACAGCCCGTCGTACCGTCCGCCGCCGCCCAGCGCGGACTGGGCGCCCAGCCCGTCGTGGACGAACTCGAAGGTGGTGCGGGTGTAGTAGTCCAGGCCGCGCACTAGCTTGGGGTCGTCCTCGAAGGGGATCTCGGCGATCGTGAGCAGTTCGCGCACCCGCTCGTGGTAGTCCCGGCACTCCTGGCACAGGTGGTCGCGCATCATGGGGGCGCCGGTCAGCTGCTTCTGTACGCTCTCGCGCTTGTCGTCGAGCACCCGCAGGGGGTTGATCTCGATCCGGTCCCGGGTGGCCTCGTCCAGGTCGAGGGCGCGCAGGAACTCCTGGAGCAGTTCGCGGTAGGCCGGGCGGCACTTCCGGTCGCCCAGGGAGTTGAGCAGCAGCCGGTAGTCGCGCAGGCCGAGGCTACGGAAGCCGTCGTCGGCCAGGATGACCAACTCGGCGTCCAGGTGCGGGTCCTCGGCACCGATGGCCTCCGCGCCGACCTGGGAGAAGTGGCGGTAGCGGCCCTTCTGGGGGCGCTCGTAGCGGTAGTAGGAGCCGGAGTACCAGAGCTTGACCGGCAGGTTGCCGGCCTTGTGCAGGTTGGCCTCCAGGGCGGCGCGCAGCACCGAGGCGGTGCCCTCGGGGCGCAGCGCGAGTTCGTCGCCGCCCTTGGTGGTGAAGGCGTACATCTCCTTGGTCACCACGTCGGTGGACTCGCCCACGCCTCGGGCGAAGAGTTCCACCTCCTCGAAACCGGGGGTCTCCACGTATCCGTAGCCGGCCCGGCGCGCCGGCAGCGCCAGGGCCTCGCGCACCGCCAGGTAGCGGGCGGAGTCGGGGGGGAGCAGGTCGTACGTGCCCTTGGGGGCCTGGAAAGTCCGCACGGAGAGTTCACATTCCTCGTCGGGGAGCGGCGACGCCGTCTCCTCGGCCTTCGGCCACCGCCTTCAGGAAGGGGTTGGTGGCGCGCTCCTGGCCGATGGTGGTCTGGGGGCCGTGTCCGGCGAGCACGACCGTCGAGTCCTCCTGGGGAAGGATCACCCGTGCCAGGGAGTCGAGGATCTCGTCGTGGTCGCCGCCGGGCAGGTCGGTGCGTCCGATGGAGCCGGCGAACAGCAGGTCACCCGTGAACAACACCGGCGGAACGTCGGCCTGTTCGGGCATCCCGAAGGTCACCAGCCCCTTGGTATGGCCCGGGGCGTGGGTGACGGTCAGCTCCAGTCCGGCCAGCCGCAGCACGGTGCCGTCGGTCAGCTCGCGCAGGTCGTCCGGTTCGCCGACGGTGAGGTCGCCCATGATCTGTTGCCCGATGGTCCGGCCCAGGGCCTTCTCCGGGTCGGTCATCATGTACCGGTCCTCGGGGTGGATCATCGCCGGCACGTCGTGTGCCCCGCAGACCGGCACCACCGAGGCGACGTGGTCGATGTGGCCGTGCGTGAGCAGTACGGCGGCGGGCTTCAGCCGGTACTTGGCCAGGGCTTCCTCGACTCCCTCGGCCGCGCGGTGGCCGGGGTCGATGATCACGCATTCCTCGCCGGCGGCGGGGGCGACCAGGTAGCAGTTGGTCCCCCAGGCCCCGGCGGGGAAACCGGCAATGAGCACGTCGCTCCCTCGCTGGTGGTGTGGGCTCGGGCCGCTGTCGGCCCGTGTCACGGCTGCTTGGAGCCTAATGCTAGGTCACCCGCACCGGTGACCGCCGTCGAGTTCCCGCCGGTCGGATGGCCCAACTGCCCTGTGGGGAGGGCGGGTTGGGGCCCCCGCGAGGCCCTGGCGGGTTACCGGGAGGGAGCGGTGCCGAACGGAACGTAGCGGGTGGTGAACGCTTATCCACTCCCGACGGATCACCTCGGTATCATCCCTGCCCGGTTTCATCGCCGGAAGGACGAGGGCGGGCTGGCATCCGGCAGGCGGCGACGGCCGTATACGGTACGGCCAGCCCAGGGATCGCACGACGTACGGCCATGAAGGAGACGACCCGTGGTCAGCAACGAGCAGCGCCGTAAGCAGCTCGCCCGTGAGAAGTACCAGCGGCAGTTGGAACGTCGCGCGGCGCAACGGCGCAAGGGAAGGGTCCGCAACGCGCTGATCGCGGGCGGTCTGGTGCTGGTCCTGGCCGCGGGCGCGGCGTACGCGGCCTCCGGGGGGCTCAACGGCGACGAGGAGGGCAAGGACTCGGCGAAGCCCAGCACGCCCCCGTCACCGAGCAAGGCCCCGGACCCCTGCGACAAGCCGGCCAAGGGCAAGCCCAACGGCAAGCAGTGGAAGAAGGAGCCGGCGATGAAGATCGACAAGTCGGCCGACTACACCATGAAGATGGCCACCACCTGCGGTGACATCAACATCAGGATGGAGGCCGACAAGGCCCCGCACACGGTGAACTCCTTCGCCTTCCTGGCCGGTCAGAAGTTCTTCGACCACAGCCGCTGCCACCGCCTGGTCGAGCAGGGCATCTACGTCCTGCAGTGCGGTGACCCCAAGGGCACCGGCCAGGGCGGCCCCGGCTACACCATCCCGGACGAGAACCTCAAGGACCCCCGGCTCAAGAAGAAGGTCTACCCGGCCGGCACGGTGGCGATGGCCAACCGCTACAACCCGCAGACCAAGAAGGGGCGGGACAGCGGGGGCAGCCAGTTCTTCCTGGTCTACAAGGACAGCCAACTCCCCCCGGACTACACCCCGTTCGGCACCATGGACGCCGCCGGCATGAAGGTGCTCAAGAAGATCGCCAAGGCCGGTTCCACCATGGACCCGACCACCCAGAACACCCCGCCCAACGCCACCGTGGTGATCGACAAGGCCACCGTCTCCAAGAGCTGAGCCCACCCGGGCCCCGTGGACGCTCCCCGGCGGGGCATTCATGGTGCGCGGGATGCGGACAGCGCGGGTGACCTTCGCCTATGTTGGCGTTGTGTAGGGTTCCCGCACTGAGGGCCGAACGGCGCCGAGGCCGCGGAGACCGCGCCCGGCGTACGGCCGGGGCGAATGCCAGACGATCACTGGGGACGATGCCGGGGGCTGCCGCCCTTCGTCGGCATCATGTGGAGGAGGCGCTGTGAGCAGCGATCCGTGGGGCCGCGTCGACGAGAGCGGGACCGTCTATGTCCGTACGGCCGACGGGGAGAAGGTCGTCGGCTCGTGGCAGGCGGGATCGCCCGACGAGGCGCTGGCCTACTTCGAGCGGAAGTACGACGGACTGGTCGTCGAGATCGGCCTCCTGGAACGTCGGGTACGAACCACCGACCTGTCCGCGAAGGACGCCAACGCCGCGCTGGAGCACCTGAGGGAGCAGGTCGACGCCCACCACGCGGTGGGTGACCTGGATGCCCTGCGGCAACGTCTGGACAAGCTGGCCGAGACGGTCGCCGAACGCCGTGAGGAGCGCAAGGCCCGTAAGGCCCGGCAGTCCGAGGAGGCCCGTAAGGCCAAGGAGGACCTGGTCACCGAGGCCGAGCAACTGGCCCAGAGCGACCAGTGGCGGGTGGCCGGCGAACGGCTGCGGGCCCTGGTGGAGACCTGGAAGGGGCTGCCCCGGCTGGACCGCAAGTCCGACGACGAACTGTGGCACCGGTTCTCCCACGCCCGTTCGGCCTTCTCCAAGCGGCGCAAGGCCCACTTCGCCAAGCTGGACGCCCAGCGCGAGGAGGTGCGTCAGCGCAAGGAGAAGCTGGTCGCCGAGGCCGAGGCGCTGTCCGGCTCGCGGGACTGGGGCCCCACGGCCGCCAAGTACCGCGAGCTGATGCGGGAGTGGAAGGCCGCCGGCCGGGCGCAGCGGGAGCACGAGGACGACCTGTGGAACCGTTTCCGGGGCGCGCAGGACGTGTTCTTCCAGGCTCGCGGCGAGGTCTTCGCCGAGCGGGACGCCGAGCAGCGGGAGAACCTGGCCCGCAAGGAGGAGATCGCGGCCGAGGCCGAGAAGCTGCTGCCGATCACCGACCTCAAGTCGGCCCGGTCGGCCTTCCGTTCCCTCAACGAGCGCTGGGACGCCATCGGTCACGTGCCCCGGGACGCCCGGCCCAAGGTCGAGGGCCGGATGCAGACCGTGGAGCGGGCCATCCAGGAGGCCGAGGAGGCCGAGTGGCGGCGGACCAACCCCGAGGCGCGCGCCCGGGCGGCCGGTCTGACCGGACAGCTCCAGGACGCGGTGGACAAGCTGCGCGGTCAGGTCGAGCAGGCCCGGGCGGCCGGCAACACCGCCAAGGCCGAGAAGCTGGAGCGTGAACTGGAGGGCCGCCAGGCCCTGTTGGACCAGGCGCTCAAGGGCCTGGAGGAGTTCGGAGGCTAGGACACCTCCCCGGGCCCGGCGTCAACGGGCCGGTGGACCGACCAGTGGGCCCGCCCCTCGTAGGAGGGGCGGGCCCACTGTCGTCTTCCGGTGGGGCGTCTCCGGTGAGCCCGGCGCGGCCTACGGCTTGCGGGCCGAGGTCACCCGGTAGACGTCGTAGACGCCCTCCACTCCCCGTACCGCCTTCAGCACGTGGCCCAGGTGCTTGGGGTCGCCCATCTCGAAGGTGAACCGCGAGGTGGCGACCCGGTCCCGGGAGGTCTGTACGGCCGCCGAGAGGATGTTGACGTGCTGGTCGGACAGCACCCTGGTGACGTCCGACAGCAGCCGCGACCGGTCCAGGGCCTCCACCTGGATGGCGACCAGGAACACCGAGGACTGGGTGGGCGCCCACTCCACGTCCAGGATCCGCTCCGGCTCCCTCGACAGGGCGTCGACGTTCACGCAGTCCGCCCGGTGTACGGACACCCCGCTGCCCCGGGTGACGAAGCCGATGATGGGGTCGCCGGGTACCGGGGTACAGCAGCGGGCCAGCTTCACCCACACCTCGTCCACGCCCTTGACCACCACTCCGGGGTCGGAGGCGCTGCTCCGCCGCTTGGTGCGGGTGGGCATCGGCGGGGTGGTCTCGGCGATGTCCTCGTTGGCGGCGTCCTCTCCCCCGAGGGCCTGCACCAGCTTCTGCACCACGTTCTGCGCGGAGACGTGCCCCTCGCCGATCGCGGCGTACAGCGCGGAGATGTCCGGGTACCGCATCTCGTGGGCCAGGGTGACCAGGGAGTCGCCGGTCAGGATGCGCTGGATGGGCAGGTTCTGCTTGCGCATCGCGCGGGCGATGGAGTCCTTGCCCTGCTCGATGGCCTCCTCCCGGCGCTCCTTGGAGAACCAGGACCGGATCTTGTTGCGGGCCCGGGGGCTCTTGACGAAGCCCAGCCAGTCCCGGGAGGGCCCGGCTCCGGCGGCCTTGGAGGTGAACACCTCCACCAGGTCGCCGTTCTCCAGGGTGGACTCCAGCGGCACCAGGCGTCCGTTGACGCGGGCCCCTATGGTGCGGTGGCCGACCTCGGTGTGGACCGCGTACGCGAAGTCCACCGGGGTGGCCTCGGCCGGCAGCGCTATCACGTCGCCCTTCGGCGTGAAGACGAAGACCTCGTGGCGGGAGAGGTCGAAGCGCAGGGACTCCAGGAACTCCCCCGGGTCCTCGGTCTCCTTCTGCCAGTCCAGCAACTGCCGCAGCCAGGACATGTCGTTGAGGTGGTCCTCGCCCTTGGTCCCGCCCTTGCCGGAACCCTTGGGGGTGTCGTTGCGGACCTTGGACGCCCCGGCGACCGCCTGCTGCTTGTACTTCCAGTGCGCGGCGATGCCGTACTCCGCGCGACGGTGCATGTCGAAGGTGCGGATCTGGAGTTCCACCGGCTTGCCGCCGGGGCCGATCACCGTGGTGTGCAGCGACTGGTACATGTTGAACTTGGGCATCGCGATGTAGTCCTTGAACCGCCCCGGCACCGGGTTCCACCGGGCGTGCACGGTGCCCAGCGCGGCGTAGCAGTCCCGCACGGTGTCCACCAGGACCCGGATGCCCACCAGGTCGTAGATCTCCGCGAAGTCGCGTCCGCGCACGATCATCTTCTGGTAGACGCTGTAGTAGTGCTTGGGGCGGCCGGTCACGGTGGCCTTGATACGGGCGGCCCGCAGGTCGGCCTGGACCTCGTCGGTGACCAACGCCAGGTACTCGTCCCGCTTGGGGGCGCGCTCGGCCACCAGCCGTACGATCTCGTCGTACATCTTGGGGTAGAGGATGGCGAACGCCAGGTCCTCCAGCTCCCACTTGATGGTGTTCATGCCCAGCCGGTGCGCCAGCGGGGCGTAGATCTCCAGCGTCTCGCGGGCCTTCTTCTCCTGCTTCTCCCGCTTGAGGTAGCGCATGGTGCGCATGTTGTGCAGCCGGTCGGCCAGCTTGATCACCAGGACCCGGGGGTCCTTGGCCATCGCGACCACCATCTTGCGGACCGTCTCGGCCTGGGCGGCCTCACCGAACTTGACCTTGTCCAGCTTGGTGACCCCGTCCACCAGCAGCGCCACCGAGTCGCCGAAGTCACGGCGCAGGGTGTCCAGGCCGTACTCGGTGTCCTCCACGGTGTCGTGCAGCAGCCCGGCCATCAGCGTCGCCGGGTCCATGCCCAGCTCGGCGAGGATGGTGGTGACGGCCAGCGGGTGCGTGATGTACGGGTCGCCGCTCTTGCGCTTCTGGCCCCGGTGCCAGCGCTCGGCCACCTGGTAGGCCTGCTCGATCTGGCGCAGGGTGGAGGACTCGATCTTGGGGTCGTTGCCCCGCACGATCCGCAGCAGGGGTTCCAGCACCGGCAGGAAGGGGCTGGAGCGCTGCACTCCCAGCCGGGCCAACCGGGCCCGTACGCGGTTGGAGGAGCCGGTACGGCCCGACACCCCGGACACCGCGCGGGCCGGGGCCACCCGGTCCGCCGCCGCGTCGGAGCGCCGGCCGAGGGAGGTCGCGCCGTTGGGAGACGTCGGGCGGGCGCGGTCACCCGGCTCGCCCTCCCCCGAGGGCTCCCGCTCGGTCGCGGGCCGCTGGGAGGGGGACGTCTCGGCGTCCGGGCGCTCTCCACGCTGCGGCGTCGCGGCGGCCCGGCGGTCCGTGCCGGACCCGTCGCCGTTGCGGGACGGCGCCGGTGGGGGTTCCGCCCCGGGCGCGTCCTCGTGGGCGGTGCTGAGTGGCTGGGCCTCGTCTGGCAAGTGCGCTCCTCGGGACCCCCACCTCCTACGGTGGGCGGAGAAGGGGGCCGGCCATCAACGGGTCGGGATGCCATGGTATCGGCCACCGCCGTCGGCTTCCCGGGCGGTACCGACGGCACGACTCAGGGGCGGTGCCCACCGAGTGGACACCGCCCCTGAGCTGCGCTCTCACCAGGACATCAGAGGGCGATCAACGCCTCCAGGGCCGCTCCGCGCAGTGCCGGTTCCAGTCGACTTCGGCCATCGAGGAAACCCAGCTCCAGCAGTACGGCGACTCCGGCGACCTCGGCGCCGGACCTGCGGACCAGCTCCACCGAGGCCTCGGCGGTGCCTCCGGTGGCCAGTACGTCGTCCACGACCAGGACCCGGTCACCGGCGCCCAGGTCGTCGGCGTGCACCTCCATGGTGGCGGTGCCGTACTCCAGCGCGTACTCCTGGGCCAGCGTCGGACGGGGCAGCTTGCCCGCCTTGCGGACCGGTACGAAGCCGAGGCCGGCACGCAGGGCGACCGGGGCGGCCAGCACGAACCCCCGGGCCTCCAGCCCCACCACCTTGGTGGCGCCGTGCCGACCGCACAGCCCGGTCAGGGCGTCGACCACGGTGCCGAAGGCCTCCGGGTCGGCCAGCAGCGGGGTGATGTCCTTGAACAGCACGCCCTGCTGGGGGTAGTCCGGCACGTCGGTGATGCGCTCCAGCAGACGTTGCCGGGCACCGTCGGTGAGGGAGGTCAGTATCTCGCTCATCGGGTCACCGTCGCCTTCCCGAAGCCTTGCCGCCCTTGCCACCCCGGCCTCCCGAGCGGCCGGAGCCACGGCCACGGTTGCCCTGGGGGCGGTTGCCGCCGCCCCGTTGGCCCACCACTCCGGGAGCGGAGGTGGAGCCGCTCTTGGCGAGGGTGGGCTCCGGGCCGTCGTCGGAGGAGTCGTCGTGGGCCCCGTCGGAGGAGTCGGCCGCCTCGGGGGCGTCGTCCTCGTCCTGGTGCCCCTCCTGGGCCTCGGCCTTGAGGCGCTTGGTGCGCACCCTGCGGGCCAGGGCCTTCATCTGGGGCTCGCGCTCCTTGAGGTCGGCCACCAGTGGGGTGGCGATGAAGATCGAGGAGTACGCACCGGCGGCCAGACCCACGAACAGGGACAGGGCGATGTCGTTCAGCATTCCGCCGCCGAGCATCCCGCCACCGATGAACAGCAGGCCGGCCACCGGCATCAGGGCCACCGCGGTGGTGTTGATGGAACGCACCAGGGTGCCGTTGATGCTGCGGTTGGCGATCTCGCTGTAGGTGTAGCGGCTCTGCTTGGTGACGCCCCGGGTGGACTCTCTGAGGGAGTCGAACACCACGACCGTGTCGTACAGGGAGTAACCGAGAATGGTCAGCAGACCGATCACCGTACCCGGTGTGACCTCGAAGCCGACCAGGGCGTAGACACCCACGGTGATGGTGATGTCGTGGATCAACGCGACCAGGGCGGCGACCGCCATACGCCATTCGAAGGCGACGGCGAGATAGATCACCACCAGGATCATGAAGATCCCCAGGCCCAGCCAGGCCTTGTTGGCGATCTGCTCACCCCAACTCGGCCCGACCAGCTGGGAGTCGACCTTCTTGGGGTCGACCTTCAGTTCCTTGGCCAGCTCGTTCTGCACCTTGGTGGAGGTGTCGGTGTCGACGCCGGCGATCTGCACGCGCATACCGCCGTTGCCCAACTGCTGGACGATGGCGATCTGGCCGGAAATCTCCTCGGCCACGTCGGTGGTGTGCTCGACCGAGGCCGAGGTCTTGGGCGTGGTGAGCACCGCGCCGCCCTCGAACTCGATGCCCATGTGCAGGCCGCGGACTCCGTAACCGACGATCGCGGTGATGGTGATGAGGATCGAGACGCCGTACCACAGCATCCTCTTGCCGACGAAGTCGTAGCCGACCTCCCCGCGGTACAGCCGGGCGCCGAGATTGCCGAGACGGGACATCTCACGCCTCCTTCGGTTCGGAGTGGACGGCGGACGGACGGCCACGGCGCAACGGGGGCTTGGCCCCCAGGCGCTTGGGGTCCAGCCCGGACCAGCTGTGGCCCTGGGAGAAGAACTTCTTCCGCGCCAGGATGGTCATCAGGGGCTTGGTGAACAGCCAGACCACCACCACGTCCAGCACGGTGGTGAGGCCGAGGGTGAACGCGAAGCCCTGCACCTTGCCGACGGTGGTGATGAACAGCACCGCGGCGGCCAGGAAGGAGACGAAGTCGGCGACCAGAACGGTGCGTCGGGCACGCGGCCAGGCGCGTTCCACGGCCGGGCGCAGGGTCCGGCCTTCGCGGATCTCGTCTCTGATGCGTTCGAAGTAGACGATGAAGGAGTCGGCGGTGATACCGATCGCCACGATGGCGCCACAGACCGCCGGCAGGTTCAGCGCGAACCCGATGGCCGGCCCCAGCAGCGACATGAGGGTGTAGGTCAGGACCGCCGAGACCAGGAGGCTGACCACCGCGATCAGGGACAGGCCTCGGTAGTACACCACCAGGTAGATGACCACCAGCGCGAGGCCGATGGCACCGGACACCAGGCCGGCGTGCAGCTGGTCACTGCCGAGGGCGGCGGTGACGGTGGTGACGTCGGAGACCTTGAAGGACAGCGGCAGGGCGCCGTAGGAGAGGATGTTGCCCAGGTCCTCGGCCTCCTCCTGCTTGAAGGTGCCGGAGATCTCCGCGCGTCCGTCGGTGAGCGCCTGGTTCACCGTGGGGGCGGAGACGACCTCGCCGTCCAGGACGATGCCGAACTGGTTCTGGGGCTGCTGCTTCTTGGACAGCTCGCTGGTGATCTTGCCGAAGTCCTTGGTGCCCTTGCTGTCGAACTCCATCTGGACGATCCAGCCGGAGCCGCGCTCGGTGTCCAGGGCCGCCTTGGCGTCGTCGACGTTCTTGCCCTTCACGGCCACCGGGCCGAGGGCGTACTTGGCGCCGTCGTCCTTGCCGCAGGCCACGATCGGCTCGCTGCCCTTGGTCTGGGCGGCCTTGGCGTTGGCGTCGGCCTTCGCCTTGGGCGTGGAGCAGTCCAGCTCGGCCAGCTTCTTCTGCAGGGCGGCGGGGATACCGGGGCTCTGCGGCAGCTGGTTCTGGAGATCCGAGGGGTCCGGGGTCTTCTGCGGGTCCTTGGACTTCTCGTCCTTGGGGCTGTCCGTGGGGTCGTCGGCCAGCGCCTTCAGGCCGTCGGTGACCGCACGTCCCTGGGTGGAGGGGCTGGACGAGGGTGAGGCTTTGTCGCCGTCTCCCTTGTCGCCGTCTCCCTGATCGCTGTCCTCTTTGTCGCCGTCGCCCTTGTCGCCCTTGTCACCGCTGCCCTTGTCGCCCTTCGAGTCCCCGGGCTTCGGCTTCTTGGTGCCGTCGGCGGCGGTCAGCACGGGCCGGAAGCCCAGCTCGGCGGTGGTACCCACCTGTTCCCGAGCCTGCTGCTGGTTGGTGCCCCGGGGGATGTTGACGATGATGTGCCGGTCGCCCTGGGTCTGCACCTCGGCCTCGGAGACGCCCAGACCGTTCACCCGTCGCTCGATGATACCGACGGCGGTGTCCATGTTGGTCTGGTTGATCGCGTCAGCCTGGCCGGGCTGGTTCTTGGCCTCAAGCGTGATGCTCGTACCGCCGGCGAGGTCGATGCCCAGTCGCGGAGTGGTCTGGCCGGAGAGGAACATCCCCCCGGTCAGCGCCACGATGGCGACAAGGATGAGCAGGAGTGCCCGCCACGGCTTGCCCGCCGAGGAGCCCGAGGCTTTTCGGGACCTTCTTGGTGTTGCCACCTTCTCGTCTCTTCCTGTCCAACCGCCGCACCCCGCCGACCGAAGGTCGACGGGCCTCACACGGCGCGTGAAGTGGTCTTACGGAACCGCCGTGTCGCCGGCTCCGGCCAACCGGTCGGTGGGGGCGACCCAGGCGTCTGACTCGTCTGACTGACACCGCAGCCTACGAGGAGCTGGAGTCCTCGTCCCCCTTGCCCTTGCTGAGGTCAGCCCTCTTGTCGTCCGCCTTCTTCGCCTCCTTGGCACCGGGCTCGCTCGTGGAGGAGTCCTCCTCGGCGTCCCGTGCCTCGGCCGCGTCCCCCTCGTCGGCGGACTTGTCGAGGGTGATCCGGTCCTCGTCCTGGGAGTCGGTCAGCGAGGAGGCGTCGTCCGGGACGACGACGTCCGAGTTCTCGGCGTCCTCGGCCCCCTCGGCCTTCTCCTCGGGCTCGATGCCGTGAACGATGCGGTCGTACTCCTCCCGCTCCAGCACGGCACCCACCGCGTTCTTCGCGTAGTGCGCGTGGACGCCGGGGGCGATCTCCAGCAGTACGGTGTCCTCCCCGACCTCCTTCACCGTGGCGTACATGCCGCCGATGGTGCGGATGCCAGTGCCAGGTTGCATCTGGTTCCGCATCTCCATGGCCTGCTTTTGCTTGTTCTTGGCCGAGCGGGCCATGAGGAACATGGCCCCGATGATGATCAGGAACGGGAGGAGGCTAAAGATGCTCACGACGGAAGAAAGTCCTTCGCACGACCGCGGTGTCACGGCCTATTCGGGGTGGGTTGCCCCTCGGGTAGAGGGAGGGCGTCGGCGGAGTCTAAGCGAGGCTTCGCCGATGGAACAACGTCAAGCATCCCACTGGGGTTCCTGGGTGGGCGACCGACAACGCCGTCAGTTTCCGAACAGCCCCGGCTGCCCCGGTCCGCCGGTGCCCCGCCGGGGTTCGGCCAGTCCCAGGTGCGCCCAGGCGGCGGGGGTGGCCACCCGACCCCTGGGGGTGCGGGCCAGCAGGCCCTCCCGTACCAGGAAGGGTTCGGCGACCTCCTCGACCGTCTCCCGCTCCTCCCCCACCGCGACGGCCAGGGTGGACAGCCCCACCGGTCCGCCGGCGAACAGCTTGAGCAGCGCCTCCAGCACCGCCCGGTCCAGGCGGTCCAGGCCCCTGGCGTCCACCTCGTACACCTCCAGGGCACGGCGGGCGATCTCCTGGGTGATCACCCCGTCCGCCTTGACCTGGGCGTAGTCCCGGACCCGTCGCAGCAGCCGGTTGGCGATCCGGGGGGTGCCCCGAGAGCGGCCGGCGATCTCCGTGGCGCCCTCGGGTTCGGTGACCACGTCCAGCAGTCCGGCGCTGCGGTGGATCACCCGCTCCAGTTCCCCGGTCTCGTAGAACTCCATGTGTCCGGTGAACCCGAAGCGGTCCCGCAGCGGGGGCGGCAGCAGTCCGGCCCGGGTGGTGGCTCCGACCAGGGTGAAGGGCGGGAGTTCCAGGGGGATGGCGGTGGCCCCGGGGCCCTTGCCGACGATCACGTCGACCCGGAAGTCCTCCATGGCCATGTAGAGCATCTCCTCGGCCGGCCGGGACATCCGGTGGATCTCGTCCAGGAACAGCACCTCGCCCTCCTGGAGGGAGGAGAGGATGGCGGCGAGGTCGCCGGCGTGCTGGATGGCCGGGCCGGAGGTGACGCGGATCGGGGCACCCATCTCGGTGGCGATGATCATCGACAGGGTGGTCTTGCCCAGACCGGGGGCGCCGGACAGCAGTACGTGGTCGGCCGTACCACCGCGTTGCCGGGCCGCCTGGAGCACCAGCCCCAACTGCTCGCGCACCTTGGGCTGTCCAACGAACTCGGCGAGGCCCTTGGGCCGCAGGGCCGCCTCGATGGCCTGGTCGTCACCGTACGAGCCGGCGTCAACGAGCCGCTGCGCCTCGGGAGTCGAGGCCCAGCCGGCCGGATCTCCTGGGCTGGCGGGGGTCTGTGACGTCACTGGTCTCTTCCCTCAAGGCGGTGGTGGGCCGACCGGTCGGGGTGCGGCCCCAGGCTACGGGGCGGGGTGGGTACGCGGGACGGGAGGTGGCCGGCGCCGAGGTGACGCGCACGGGACGGGCCCGGGGCGCGCGGCGCACGGAAAGCGCCGTACCGCGAACCGGTCACCCCCTCAACGGGCCGGCTAGCGCGCACGGTTGAGGCTGCGCAGCGCGGCCCGCAGCAACTCGGGGACCGAGGGCTCCCCACCCGCCTCCTCCGCGCGGGGGGCGACCGAGGTGACGGCCTCCTCCGCCTCCCGCTGGGCGTACCCCAGTCCCACCAGGGCGGCCAGCAACTGCTCGCGCCAGCCGGCCGGAGCGGAGGCCGGGGAGGCGGGGCGGGGCTGGCCGACCGAACCGGGGGCGCCCAGCCGGTCCTTCAGCTCCAGCAGCAGCTTCTGCGCACCCTTCTTACCGATGCCGGGAACGGCGGTCAGCGCCTTCTCGTCACCGCTGGAGAAGGCCAGCCGCAACGCGTCGGGGGTGTGCACCGCCAACATGGCCTGGGCGAGCCGGGGTCCCACCCCGCTGGCGGTCTGGAGCAGTTCGAAGACCTGGCGTTCGTCGTCGTCGGCGAAGCCGTACAGGGTCAGGGAGTCCTCCCGCACCACCAACGAGGTGGCCAACCGGGCGTCCTCGCCCGCGCGGAGGGAGGCCAGGGTGCCGGGGGTGCACTGCACGGCCAGCCCCACCCCGCCGACCTCGATCACCGCGCTGTCGGGGGCGAGGGCGGCCACCGGGCCGGAGACGAAGGCGATCATCCGAGGGTGCCCTTCCGCTGGAAGCTGTGGGTTCGGCGTGCTCCTCCGGCGGCCAACCGGGCCTGCTGGAGCCGTTGTTGGGCCGGGGCGCGCCAGATGTGACAGATGGCGAGGGCCAGGGCGTCCGCCGCGTCGGCGGGTTTCGGCGGGGCGTCCAGCCTCAGCAGCCGGGTCACCATGGCGCCAACCTGGGCCTTCTCGGCCCGGCCGGTGCCGGTCACGGCGGCCTTGACCTCGCTGGGGGTGTGCAGGACGACGGGCAGTCCCCGGCGGGCGGCGCAGAGCATGGCCACCGCGCTGGCCTGGGCGGTGCCCATGACGGTACGGATGTTGTGCTGGCTGAACACCCGTTCCACGGCGACCACTTCGGGGCGGTGGGCGTCCAGCCACTCCTCCACCCCCTGTTCGACGGTGACCAGCCGGTCGGGGGTCTCGGCGTCCGCGGGGGTGCGCACCACCCCGACGGCGATCATGTGGAGCGGGCGTCCCGCGCTCCCCTCGACCACGCCCAGTCCGCAGCGGGTGAGGCCGGGGTCCACACCGAGTACTCGCACACGCTTCCCTTCCCGACGGCCTTCGCACACTCGTCCCGCAGGCTATCCGCCGGTACCGACAACACGACGGGCCGGCGGGGTGACCCGCCGGCCCGCGTGTCGGGTGGTTGTGGCCGAGCCCGCGTGTCGGGTGGTTGTGGCCGAGCCCGCGTGTCGGGCAGTCGCCACCGAGCCCGCGTGGCTCAGGCGTCCACCTTGGCCATGACCTCGTCGGAGACGTCGAAGTTGGCGTAGACGTTCTGCACGTCGTCGCTGTCCTCCAGGGCGTCGATCAGCTTGAAGATCTTCCGCGCCCCCTCCTCGTCCAACTCGACCTGCATACTCGGCAGGAAGCTGTTGTCGGCGGAGTCGTAGTCGATGCCGGCGTCCACCAGGGCGGTGCGGACCTCGACCAGGTCGGTGGCCTCGCTGACCACCTCGAAGGTCTCGCCCAGGTCGTTGACCTCCTCGGCGCCGGCTTCGAGCACCGCGCCGAGCACGTCGTCCTCGCTCAGCCCCTCCTTGGGGACGATCACCACACCCTTGCGGTTGAACAGGTACGACACCGAGCCGGGGTCGGCCATCGAGCCGCCGTTGCGGGTCATCGCCACGCGTACGTCGGAGGCGGCGCGGTTGCGGTTGTCGGTGAGGCACTCGATCAGGACGGCGACGCCGTTGGGGCCGTACCCCTCGTACATGATCGTCTGGTAGTCGGCGCCACCGGCTTCCAGACCAGCGCCCCGCTTGACCGCGCTGTCGATGTTCTTGTTCGGAACCGACTGCTTCTTGGCCTTCTGGATGGCGTCGAACAGGGTGGGGTTGCCGTCCGGGTCAGCGCCGCCGGTACGTGCCGCCACCTCGATGTTCTTGATCAGCTTGGCGAAGAGCTTGCCGCGCTTGGCATCGATCACGGCCTTCTTGTGCTTGGTGGTTGCCCACTTAGAGTGGCCGGACACAGCCTCGCTCCTTCGATCTCCCCGACAGAACCAACGCGGGAGATCCTACCGCCAGCCCGTACGGACCGACGCCCCGTGCCCTGGGACAACGGTCCGGTGGCCTCAGTCGCCGACCTCGGACCGCTCCTCGACGGCCTCCCGCACCATGTCGACGAACAGGGCGTGCACCCGGTGGTCACCGGTCAGTTCGGGGTGGAAGGAGGTGGCCAGCAACCGCCCCTGACGTACGGCCACGGGGTGGCCGTCGACCTCGGCGAGGACCTCGGCCGCAGTGGACTCCACCCAGGGCGCGCGGATGAACACGCCCTCCACCGGGCCGCCCTCGACCCCGGTGACCGCGAGTTCGGCCTCGAAGGACTCGTTCTGCCGGCCGAAGGCGTTGCGGCGGACGACCATGTCGATGCCGCCGATGGTCTCCTGGCCCGAGCGGGGGTCGAGGATCTTGTTGGCCAGCATGATCATGCCGGCGCAGGAGCCGTACGCGGGAAGCCCCTCCCGGACCCGCTGGCGCAGCGGCTCCAACAGGCCGAAGGCGTGGGCGAGTTTGGAGATGGTGGTGGACTCGCCGCCGGGGATGACCAGCCCGTCCAGCGCGTCGAGTTCCTCCGGGCGGCGGACCGTCACCGGCCGGGCGCCCGCCTCGGTCAGCGCGGCCAGGTGTTCACGTACGTCGCCCTGGAGGGCGAGGACTCCGACGGTGGGGATACGCAAGGGAACCTCTCTGCCTGCCTGTGCTTCCTGCCGGGGGCCGGCCCGCGCGGGTGCCGCGTGGGCACCGGGCGGGCCGGCTTCCGGTCTCGCCGGGGTGTGCCGGTGTCACCAGCCGCGGTTGGCGTACCGCTGGGCCTCGGGGAGGGTGTCGCAGTTGATGCCCACCATGGCCTCGCCCAGCCCCCGGGAGACGTCGGCGATGATCTTGGGGTCGTCGTAGAAGGTGGTGGCCTTGACGATGGCCGCGGCTCGCTTGGCCGGGTCGCCGGACTTGAAGATGCCCGAGCCCACGAAGACGCCCTCGGCGCCCAGTTGCCGCATCAGGGCGGCGTCGGCCGGGGTGGCGACACCGCCGGCGGAGAACAGCACCACCGGCAGCTTGCCCAGCTCGGCGACCTCGCGCACCAGCTCGTAGGGGGCGCGCAGTTCCTTGGCGGCGGCGTACAGCTCGTTGTTGTCGAGTCCCTTCAGCCGGCCGATCTCGCCCCGGATCTGCCGCATGTGGCGCACGGCCTCCACCACGTTGCCGGTGCCGGCCTCGCCCTTGGAGCGGATCATGGCCGCGCCCTCGGCGATACGGCGCAGGGCCTCGCCCAGGTTGGTGGCGCCACAGACGAAGGGGGTGGTGAAGGCGAACTTGTCGCTGTGGTTGACCTCGTCGGCGGGGGTGAGGACCTCGGACTCGTCGATGTAGTCCACCCCGAGGGCCTGGAGGATCTGCGCCTCCACGAGGTGGCCGATGCGGGACTTGGCCATCACCGGGATGGACACCGCGTTGATGATGCCGTCGATCATGTCCGGGTCGGACATCCGGGCGACACCGCCGTCCTTGCGGATGTCCGCCGGGACCCGCTCCAGGGCCATGACGGCCACGGCTCCGGCGTCCTCGGCGATCTTCGCCTCCTCGGGGGTGACCACGTCCATGATCACGCCGCCCTTGAGCTGCTCGGCCATCCCGCGCTTGACGCGCGCGGTACCGGTCTCGGGAGTCTGCGAAGAAGAGCTGGTGGACACGTGTGACCTCACTCGACGAAGGGTGCGATGGGCCGTCGCCGGCCCGCTGACCTGGGCACCGTGGCCGGCCACCGGGGCCGGGCGGGAACGCCCGCGCAGTGCCGGGATACAAGCCAACCGCGTGGGGGCGTACGGCGACAAGGGCCAATTGTCCGGCGGTGGACTGGCCGGCCCGCCGGTTGGCCCGACCCGACAGCACCGGACGGCCCGGACCAGGTCACTCCTCGGGCGCCTGCCCCCGGTCGGTGAGCGCGGGAGGCGGCTCGTCGTCCATCTCGAAGGCGAGCGGGAACGGGGCGTGCCCGGCCAGCCGGAACCAGCGGACCTTGCGGTGCCGGCGTACCGCGCGGGCGGCGCGTACCGCGTCGTTGTGGAACCGTCGCGCCATGGCCACCCGCCGCAGGGCGGCGGCCAGTTCGGTCACCGTCTCGTCCCCGCCGGGGGCCCGGCGCACCACCTCGACCTGGGCGCTGACCGCGAACACCGCCCGCAGTGCCTGGCTCAGCTCGCTCTCGGCGACCTCCCGGGCGTCCTCCTCGGCCTGCCGGGCCGAGCGGGCCGCCTCGTACAGCAGCATGGAGGCGGCCGGGTCGAGCACCCCGGCGGTGGCCAGCTCCTGGGTGATGGAGGCGCGGCGCAGCAGTTGGGCGTCCAGGGCGGCGCGGGCGGTGTCGATGCGGGTGTGCAGCCGGTCCAGCCGGCCGGCGGTCCAGCCGAGGTAGACGACCAGGAGCAACAGCAGTCCGGCGACCCACAGGGCGGTGCTCATGGTCCCTCGCCTCCCCGGGGGTGGCCCAGGCGCCAGCGGCGGGTGGCCCGTTCGTCGGTGGCCACGGCCGCCGCCCCGTCGGTGACCGTCTCGTACACGGCGAGGATGTCGGCGCCGACCGTGTCCCAGTCGAAGCGCCGTACGTGGTGGGCGGCCCTGTGCCGGAGTCGGGCGAGGTGCTCGGGGTCGTCCAGCAGCCGTACCGCCGCCCGGGCCAGGGCGTCGGCGTCGCCGGTGGGGAACAGTTCCCCGACGGTGCCTTCGCCCAGGACCTGGGCGAAGGCGTCCAGGTCGCTGGCGAGTACCGGGGCGCCGGCGGACATCGCCTCGACCAGCACGATGCCGAAGGACTCCCCGCCGGTGTTGGGGGCCACGTACAGGTCGACGCTGCGCAGCAGCCGCGCCTTGTCCTCGTCGCTGACCGTGCCGAGGAACTCCACCCGTCCCCGTACGTGCGGGGGCAGTCCGCGTACCGCCGCCTCCCGGTCCCCCCGGCCGGCGACCAGCAGCCGGGCCCGGGGCAGCCGTTCCAGGATGGCCGGCAGTGCCCGGGTGAGTACCGGCAGCCCCTTGCGGGGTTCGTCGATGCGGCCGACGAAGCCCAGGGTGGGCGGGCCGAAGCTGCCGGCCGGGGCGCGGGTGGCGCCCAGCCAGGGCGGTCGGGGTTCGGCCCGGGCGAAGAAGTCGACGTCCACGCCGTTGGGGATCACCACCGCGTCGCCGCCCAGGTGCTCGACCAGGGTGCGGCGGGCGTACTCGCTGACCGCGATCCGGGCGCTGATCTTCTCCAGCGCGGGTTGCAGGATCGGGTACGCCGCGATCATGGCGCGGGAGCGGGTGTTGGAGGTGTGGAAGGTGGCGACCAGGGGGCCCTCGGCGGCCCAGCAGGCGAGCAGGGCCAGCGAGGGGGTGGCCGGCTCGTGCAGGTGCAGTACGTCGAAGTTGCCCTCGTGGACCCAGCGCCGGACTCGGGCGGCCGACAGGAAGCCGAAGTTGAGGCGGGCCACGGAGCCGTTGTACGGGACGGGCACCGCCCGGCCGGCGGAGGTGACGTAGGAGGGCAGCGCGGGCGTGCCCCCCTGGGGGTCGGGGCTGTCGTCGGAGGGGGCGAGTACGGAGACCTGGTGGCCCCGGGCCAGCAGGTGTTCGGCGAGGTCGCGGATGTGGAACTGCACGCCCCCGGGGACGTCCCAGGAGTAGGGGCAGACGATTCCCACCCTCATACGCCGGCTCTCCCGGGGTGGTCGGGCTCGACCCGCGGCGAGGCGAGGTCGGCCTCCCACACCGGTTGCAGCATGTGCCAGTCGGTGGGGTGCTGGGCGATGCCCCGGGCGAAGGTGTCGGCCAGGGTCTGGGTCATGGCGGCGGCCTGTTCGGCCCGGCCCCCCTTGGACGACGGGGCGGACGGGGTGGGCGGCTCCACCGGGGGGTGCACCCGCGCCACCATGGCCGGGGCCGCCTCGTACCAGAGGGTCACCGGCAGCAGCAACGCCCCGGTGCGCAGGGCCAGTTGGGCGGGGCCGGAGGGCATCCGGGCGGGCTGCCCGAAGAAGTCGACGGTGCCCCCGGCGGCCGACAGGTCACGGTCGGCGACCAGGCAGACCAGCCCGCCCGCGCGCAGCCGGGCGGCGAGGGTGGCCAGGGCACGGCCACCGCTGTGGGGCAGCACCTCCATGCCCAGTCCGGTGCGGTAGGCGACGAAGCGGTCGTAGAGGGACTCCGGGCGCAGCCGTTCCACGACGGTGGTGAAGGGGGTGCCCAGGTGCCGGGTGAGCCAGGCGCCGGCCAGGTCGTAGTTGGCCATGTGCGGCAGGGCCAGGATCACCCCCCGGTCGGAGGCGATGCCGTCGGTGAGGTGGTGGGAGTCGAGGATGGTGACGTGTTCGCCGATCTCCTCCGGGGTCCACACCGGGAGGCGGAAGGACTCCATCCAGTACCGCAGGTACGAGCGCAGGCCCTGCCGGGACAGTTCGGCCAGCCGCTCCGGTGTGGGGTCGTCCACCACCCGGGCGAGGTTGGCCTCCAACTGCCGTACGCCCTGCCCCCGTCGGCGCCAGGTGCGGTACGCGATCTGGTCCCCGAGCCGGTAGGCGGTCGACGCGGGGAGCCGCTTCACCGTGGCCCACCCCAGCCCGTACAGGCCGTCGGCGAACCGTTCGGTGAACGCGGTCACGGGCTCTCGCTTCCCCGGTCGGCGCCGTTGGTTCCCTGGGGGCCGGGCTGACGGTCGGCGCCGTCGCGGTCGCCGTCGCCGTGCGGGGGCCGGGCGGCCGACTCGGCGGCCTCCAGTTCGGCCGACTCCCTGCGTACCGTCACCACCCGCTGCCCCAGGGTCACTATGCTGCCGACCGCCACCACCCACAGCGCCACCGGCAGCAGCACGTGGATGCCGGGCACGCCGAACTTGTCGAAGCCGGACAGGCCGCAGGCGACCAGCGCGATCACCAGGCGCTCGGCCCGCTCCACCAGTCCGTTGACGTTCACCGGCAGGCCGATGCTCTCGCCCCGGGCCTTGGTGTACGACACCACCTGGCCGCTGGCCAGACAGAACAGGGTCACCGCGCAGAGCACCAGGTCGTCGCCCCTGCCGGCGTACCACAGGGCGAGGCCGCCGAAGATCGCGGCGTCGGCCACCCGGTCCAGGGTGGAGTCGAGGAAGGCGCCCCAGCGGCTGGAGCGCCCCAGCTGCCGGGCCATGTTGCCGTCGATCATGTCCGAGAAGACGAACAGGGTGATGACGACGGTGCCCCAGAAGAACTCGCCGATCGGGTAGAAGATCAGCGCCCCGGCGACCACCCCCGCCGTACCGATGAGGGTGACGGCGTCCGGGGTGACTCCCCACCGCAACAGCATCGCGGCGAAGGGGGTGAGGACACGCGTGAAGAAGGCACGCGCGTACTTGTTCAGCATGGCTTCCCAGGGGTTCTCGACAGGCGGGGCGAACGACTCGTCGACGGGCGGGGCCGCCGGCTCGCCCATCGTAGTCAGGCCGCCACCGGCGTGCGTCCCCGCCCCGTGGGGGCGCACACACGACAGGCGGGGCGAACGCCCGCGCCGTATGGACGGGTGCCCATACCGGTGCAAAGCTCGAAGTACCGCGGGTGTCGACCGAAAGGCTTCGGACACATGGGCGACAAGACGAGCACACACCCGAGGGCCGGTTCGGCCACCTCCTGGAACCCCGCCTCGCTGCGGAACGTCGCCCTGGTGGGCCACACCGGTTCCGGCAAGACCACCCTGGTCGAGGCGCTCGCCCTGGCCACCGGCGCCATCAGCCGGACCGGCCGGGTAGAGGAGGGCACCGCGCTGTCGGACTTCGACGACATGGAGCACCGCCAGCACCGTTCGGTCCAGCTGTCGGTGGTCCCGCTGGAGTGGCGCGGCTACAAGATCAACCTGCTGGACACCCCCGGGTACGCCGACTTCGTCGGGGAGTTGAGGGCGGGACTGAGGGCCGCGGACGCGGCCCTCTTCGTGGTGTCGGCGGCCGACGGGGTGGACGCCTCGACCCGGGCGCTGTGGCGGGAGTGCGCCTCGGTGGAGATGCCCCGGGCCCTGGTGCTCACCCATCTCGACGCCGCCCGGGCAGACTTCGCCGAGGTGACCCGCGAGTGCCGGGAGGCCTTCGGGGGTGACGACCCGGACGCGGTGCTGCCGCTGTACCTCCCGCTGTACGGGGAGCGTGACCCCGACGGGCGCGCCCCGGTGGTGGGCCTGCGCGGTCTGCTGACCCGCCGGGTGTTCGACTACTCCACCGGCAGCCGCCGCGAGGTGCCGGACGGGGCGGGCCTGGGCGAGGAGTTCGACACCGCCCGGGCCCGACTGATCGAGGGGATCATCGCCGAGAGCGAGGACGAGACCCTGATGGACCGCTACCTCGCCGGCGAGGAGTGCGAGTGGGACACCCTCATCAAGGACCTGGAGAAGGCGGTGGCCCGAGGGGTCTTCCACCCCGTGCTGGCCGCCGCCCCGCCGGAGGACTCCGGCCGCGAGGGGCTGGGCACCGTCGAGCTGCTGGAACTGGTCACCCGGGGCTTCCCCACCCCGGCGGAGCGGCCGGTGCCCCCGGTCACCACCCCGGAGGGACGGCCCCGGCCGGCGCTGGAGTGCGACCCCGACGGCCCGTTGGCCGCCGAGGTGGTGAAGACCGACTCGGACCCCTATGTGGGGCGGGTGTCGTTGGTACGGGTCTTCTCCGGCACCCTGCTGCCGGACCAGACCGTGCACGTCTCCGGTCACGGCATGGCCGACCGGGGGCATGAGGACCACGACGTGGACGAGCGGATCGGCGGGCTGGGCTCCCCGTTCGGCAGACAGCTCAGGCCCCTGCCGAGGGCGGTGGCCGGCGACCTGGCCCAGGTGTCGAAGCTGGGGCGTGCCGAGACCGGGGACACCCTCTCCGACAAGGGCGCGCCCCTGCTGATGTCGCCCTGGCGGATGCCCGACCCGCTGCTGCCGGTGGCGGTGGCCGCGCGTTCCAAGGCCGACGAGGACAAGCTGTCCCAGGGGCTGGCCCGGCTGGTGGCCGAGGACCCGACGATGCGGCTGGAGCAGAACCCGATGACCCGGCAGGTGGTGCTGTGGTGCCTGGGCGAGGCGCACCGGGACGTGGCCCTGGAGCGGCTGAGCGGCCGGTACGGGGTCCGGGTGGACCCGGTGGAGTACCGGGTTGCCTTGCGGGAGACCTTCGCCGCGCCCTCTCAGGGGCGCGGTCGGCACGTCAAACAGTCCGGTGGCCACGGGCAGTTCGCGATCTGCGAGATCCGGGTGGAGCCGCTGCCGGAGGGTTCGGGTATCGAGTTCGTCGACCGGGTGGTGGGGGGCGCGGTGCCCCGCCAGTTCGTGCCCTCGGTGGAGAAGGGCGTCCGCGCCCAGGCCGAGCGCGGGGTGTTCACCGGCAACCCCCTGGTGGACGTGCGGGTGACCCTGCTGGACGGCAAGGCGCACTCGGTGGACTCCTCGGACGCGGCCTTCCAGACGGCCGGGGCGCTGGCGCTGCGGGAGGCCGCCTCGGCCGGGCGGTCGAGCCTGCTGGAGCCGGTGGCGGAGGTGGAGGTGCGGGTGACCGACGAGTTCGTGGGCGCGGTGATGAGCGACCTATCCGCCCGTCGGGGTCGGGTCTCGGGCACCGAACAGGCCCCGGACGGGGGGACCTTGGTGCGGGCGGAGGTGCCGGAGCGGGAGATCAGCCGGTACGCCCTGGACCTTCGGGCGCTGTCCCACGGCACCGGCTGGTTCAGCCGTACCCACCTGCGGTACGAGCCGATGCCGCAGCAGGTGGCCGCCCGGCTGTCCGACGGGGAGGCCTGAGCGGTACGGGTGCGGGGTTGGTCGAGACGGCCGCACCGGCCACCCCGAACCCGTACCGTTGTCGGGGGCACGGTTGACGGGGCGCCAGGTGTGACGGGACGTCGGATTTCCGCCTGGCGATGAGTCGGCCTTGGGCCCTACGCTGATCACGGCGTAGCAGTCTCACAACAGGTGTGCGCGGCGGGCCGGTTGGGAATCGGGCTGTGGGCGGCACCTTCGGCGGAGTGAGGACACAGTGGCGGGGTTCGACGACCTCAGCGGCAGCAACACCGAGACGGCCTTCGACTTCAGCCCCGGAGCCCAGGTCCCCCTCTCGGGGCCGGCCGGGGCGACCGCGGCCACCCATGCCCTGGCCTCGGCCGCGTACCGGGACGGGTCGCTGGACGACCTGATCAAGGCCAACGGCGAGGCCTCGGTCAAGCCACCGAAGATCTCCCTGTTCGAGCCCAACCTGGGCGAGGCCTTCTCCCGCGCGGTACAGACCCGGCTGCTGGGAGGCGCCCGCAAGCCGCTGATCCAGTCCTTCGGTACGGAACCGACCACCGTGGTCGAGCACTGTCTGGCCGCCAACAGCACCCGCCGCGCCCGGGACATGCGGCTGACCGTGGTGATGGTGCTGTTCGGCTTGCTGTTCCTGCCCGGGGTGCTGCTGTGGCTGGGCGCCTTCCAACTGCGGCGCACCATGGCCGGTTCCCAGGACAAGCGGGTGGGCGCGCTGGGCTCGGTCGTGCTGGTGGTGCTGGGCGGTCTGGCGCTGCTGCTGATGGTCAAACTGCCGGTCCAGGGCTTCTGGGCGCTCTACCTCCGCGCCATGCTGCTGGCGCCCATCATCGGCTGGTTCTGGGCCAAGCGGATCAGCGAGCACTACGCCAAGGACCTGCGGGTCCGCTGGGAGTCCCTGCTCAGCGGCGGTGGGCTGGGCGCCCGTATCCCGGAGGCGGTGCCCCACGACCCGGGTGACCGGGGTGCGGAACGCATCCGGCTGGGGCTGGCCAAGATCGCGGCCGAGCAGCACAGCAACCTGGTCTACTACGCCGGCCCCAAGGGGATACTCGGCATGGGCACCCGCTGGGGCAGCTGGCAGATGGCCGAGGAGCTAAGGCCGGCCGACCCCGACAGCGAGATCCACCCGTTCCGCAGCTGGGACGTGGTGCGGGCGATCCACGACCAGCTGCGGTTGCTGGAGCGCGGCCCGCTGCACACCGGCGGCTTCCCCACCCCGCACATCCAGCACTGGGTGGTGGAGCCCATCGGAGAGGGCGCCAAGGCGGTCAGCCGCCCGGAGGGTTCCGAGATCGAGGCGTACCGCGTCAAGGACTTCGAGATCCAGCGCATCTGCAACGAGCAGCAGTTCGGCTCGGGCAACCGGCACTACCTGGGCGTGCAGTTCGTGCTCTGGGACGGCCAGTTGGTGATCACCCTGCTGATCACGGTGACCGTGCTGCACCACACCCTGCGGGTGGAGGTCACCGGTCACGCCCTGGGGCCGGTGAACCCGCTGTTCACCAGCAAGCCCAAGGCCAAGACCAAGCAGGTCTCCAAGTCGGTCCGCTTCTGGGAGACCCGCGAGGTGTCCCTGCCCCTGGTGGAGACCCCCGAGGTAGTGCGGCTGGCCGCCCGTGCCCCGTTCACCTGGTTCCCCAGCGTGCTGGACTTCCTGGGCGGCAAGCTGTCCCTGCCCGAGCCCTTCGGACTGCGGCACGCCTGGGCGGACAAGCCCTGGCGGCACCGTTTCATGGCGGACGACGCGCTGCGCGCGGCGACCCCGGTGCTGCGGGTGGTGCACTCGGCGGCCCTGGGGGTGCTGCGGGAGAACGGCGTGGACACCACCAACTTCGGCGCCCGCTCGATGGCCCTCAGCGGCCAGGTGCAGGACGCCTCCCCCGGCAAGGCCGACCTGTACGACGCCTGAGCCCCGGCTCCGGCGAGGGACACACAGGTGTGGGGGCCACCCGTTCTCCGGGTGGCCCCCACACCTGTGTGTCGGTGTCCGCCGGGTTCAGCCCCGGGGCCACGCCTCGGACAGCAACGCCCGGGTGTCGGCCAGCAGTTGGGGCAGCACCTTGGTGTGGCCGACGACCGGCATGAAGTTGGTGTCACCACCCCAGCGGGGCACCACGTGCTGGTGCAGGTGGGCGGCGATGCCGGCCCCGGCGATGGAGCCCTGGTTCATGCCGATGTTGAAGCCGTGGGCCCCGGAGGCGGAGCGCAGCGCGACCATGGCGTGCTTGGTGAACTCGGCCAGTTCCACCGTCTCCGGGCCGTTCAGCTCGGTGTAGTCGGCGACGTGCCGGAAGGGGACCACCATCAGGTGGCCGCCGGTGTACGGGTAGAGGTTGAGCACCGCGTAGACGTGCTCTCCCCGGGCGAGCACCAGGCCGTCCTCGTCGCTCTTGGCGGGGATGGAGCAGAAGGGGCAGCCGTCGTCGGCACCCGGGCCACTCGGTTTGTTCTCGCCCTGGATGTACGCCATGCGGTGCGGTGTCCACAGACGCTGGAACGCGTCCGGCGTGCCCACCCCGATCTGCTGCTCCGGCTCGCTGCTCATGCGGGCCAGCATAAGACCTGCCCGGGCGCGGGCCGGGCGCGGGTCAACTCCCCCGCTCCCTGGCGGAAGGTGACCGCCTCCGTGCGGTGCGGGTGGGGCGGGGGCGGACAACGGCCCCCGCCCCACCCGGGCGATCAGTTCTGCGCCCGGCGCCGTACGACGTCGAGGATCTCCTCGATGGCCTCGTCCCGGGGGACGCCGTTCTTCTGGGAGCCGTCGCGGTAGCGGAAGGACACCGCGCCGGCGGCCACGTCCTCGTCACCGGCGATGACCATGAACGGCACCTTGGACTTCTGCGCGTTACGGATCTTCTTCTGCATCCGGTCGGCGGAGGAGTCCACCTCCACCCGCAGCCCCTGGGCCCTGGCCCGCTCGGCGAACTCCTCCAGGTACGGGACGTGGGCGTCCCCGATGGGGATGCCCGTCGCCTGTACCGGGGCGAGCCAGGCCGGGAAGGCCCCCGCGTAGTGCTCCAGGAGCACGGCGAAGAACCGCTCGATGGAGCCGAACAGGGCACGGTGGATGATCACCGGCCGCTGCCGGGAGCCGTCGGCGGCGGTGTACTGGAGGTCGAAGCGGTCGGCCATGTTGAGGTCCACCTGGAGGGTGGACATCTGCCAGGTGCGGCCGATGGCGTCCTTGGCCTGTACGGAGATCTTCGGTCCGTAGAAGGCCGCGCCGGCCGGGTCCATCACCAGTTCCAGGCCCTGCTTCTCGGCCGCCAGCCGCAGCAGTTCGGTGGACTCCTCCCAGACCTCGTCCGAACCGACGTACTTCTCCGGGTCCTTGGTGGACAGCTCCAGGTAGAAGTCCTCCAGGCCGTAGTCCCGCAGCAGGTTGAGCACGAAGGTCAGCAGCGAGTCGAGTTCCTCGGCCACCTGCTCCCGGGTGCAGTAGATGTGGGAGTCGTCCTGGGTGAAGCCCCTGGCCCGGGTGAGCCCGTGCACCACGCCGGACTTCTCGTACCGGTAGACCGTGCCGAACTCGAAGAGCCGCAGCGGCAGTTCACGGTACGAGCGCCCACGGGCGTCGTAGATCAGGTGGTGCATCGGGCAGTTCATGGGCTTGAGGTAGTAGTCGTGGTCCTCGTCCAGCCGCATGGGCGGGTACATCCCGTCCGCGTACCAGTCCAGGTGACCCGACTTCTCGAACAGGGTGCCCTTGGTGGCGTGCGGGGTGTAGACGAACTCGTACCCCGACTCCTCGTGGCGGCGGCGCGCGTAGTCCTCCATCACCCTGCGGATCACGCCGCCCCGGGGGTGGAAGACCGCCAGCCCGGAACCGATCTCCTCGGGAATGGAGAACAGGTCCAGCTCCGCGCCCAGCCGGCGGTGGTCCCGCTTCTCCGCCTCGGCGAGGAACTCCAGGTGGGCCTTCAGCTCGTCCTTGCTGGGCCAGGCGGTGCCGTAGATCCGCTGGAGCTGCTTGTTCTTCTCGCTGCCCCGCCAGTACGCGGCGGCCGAGCGCATCAGCTTGAACGCCGGGATGTTACGGGTGGTGGGCAGGTGCGGCCCCCGGCACAGGTCCTTCCAGCACAGCTCGCCGGTCTTGGCGTCGAGGTTGTCGTAGATGGTCAGTTCGCCCGCGCCGACCTCGGCGGAGGCGCCCTCGGCCGCCTCGGCCGCCGACCCCTTGAGCCCGATCAGCTCCAGCTTGTACGGCTCGTCGGCCAGCTCGCGCCGGGCGTCCTCGTCGGTGGTGACCCGCCGGGCGAAGCGCTGACCGCGCTTCTGGATCTCCTGCATCTTCTTCTCGACGCGCTTGAGGTCCTCCGGGGTGAAGGGCTGGTCCACGTCGAAGTCGTAGTAGAAGCCGTCCCGGATGGGCGGGCCGATGCCCAACCTGGCGTCCGGGAACAGCTCCTGGACCGCCTGGGCCATCACGTGCGCGGTGGAGTGCCGCAGGATGTCCAGCCCGTCCGGGCTGGAGACGTCCACCGGCTCCACCTCGTCGCCCGGGGCCAGCGGGTAGCTGAGGTCCCTCAGCTCACCGCCCACCCGCGCGGCGACCACCGAGCGCTCGCCCTCGAAGAGAGCGGCGGCGGTCGTGCCCGTCGTCACCACTCGCTCTTCCCGCTCGGAATCGCGTTGGATGACCACCTGGACCTCTGACACCGCTCTCTCCTGACTGTTCGTGGTGCGCCGTACGCGGCACCGTGTGCGTCCCCGTACGGCTCTGGGTGACGACGCGCGGCCTCGGCGAACGCCCTCGTGGGCGCGCCCCCGCGCAGCGTGAATCGTACCGATCCCCGGGCGGTCCCCGCCTCTGGGATACCGCGCGTCCACGGCCGGCGACCGGCCCGTGGCCCGGCTACTCCACCAGCGCCACGGCGTGGGCACCGGTGATCCGCCGGAACCCGCTACGGCTCTCCAGGGTGCCACTCACCCGGATCGGCACCCCCCGAAGGTGTGCGCGCACGGCGGTGCCGTACGCGTCGGGGTCCAGGCCCATCCGCACCTGCTCCACCTCGGCGCCCTCCAGCACCCGCAGCCGCACCGAACCGGGCCCGTCCGCCTCCGCCCGGCGCAGCCGCACCACCTGGCCGGTGACCCGCACCGGCTGGGCCGGCTCGTCCCGTACGTACCTCTGGCCGGCCAACTGTAGGGGGGCCAGGTCGTCCCTGGTGAACGTCAACTCCGGCTCCGGCTCCACCTCCGAGGGCCCCGGTGGGGACCAGCGGACCCGGATACGGATGGTGTCGGTCTCCTTCAACAGCCGTACCAGGGACTCCGTCAGCTCCTGGCAGGCGCCCTCCTCCACCGCGCGGTCCAGACCGGTCAGCTCCCCCGCGTCACGGTGCCCGTCCAGACCGCGCCGCAGCGCCCGCAGTGCCGCGAGCAAGGTCACCAGTACGCCCCGGCCGGGCTCCTCGGACAGGCCGGCGGTGACCTCACCGCCCTCGGCTCGTGGCGGCTCGGCCCGCTCCAGCAGCCGGTTGGCCCGCTCCCCGTGCCGCGCGCCGTGGTAGCCGACCCGGCGATGGGTGGCCAGCGCGCCCGCCCGCAGCATCTCCGTGGCGGCGGCGACCAGTTGGCGGGCGGACCGTCGGCTCAGCGGGGCCATGCGGTCACCGCTGGGTGGCCGCCAGTGGACTCTGTCGGACGGGCTGTCTGGGCACATCAACTCTCCGGGAGGGGTGGGGGTCTCCTCCCACTTGTCACCGACCCCGACCACACCAAACCCCGTCGGGGGAAGCGGAGTCCCGGCCGGAACACCGTGAAACGCCAGGAGACGCCCGGAAACACCGCGAAGGCCGGTCCGCTTACACGGACCGGCCTTCTTCGGGGTGGGCGATACTGGGATCGAACCAGTGACCTCTTCGGTGTGAACGAAGCGCTCTCCCGCTGAGCTAATCGCCCCCTGTGCCGGCTGAGCGGCACGTGAGAACCATACAGTGCCCCTCAGTCATCATCCAAACCCGTTCGCAGTCGCCGGATCAGCCCCCTGCGCCCGGCCCGCATCATCAGCGCGTGGTTGGCCACGAAGAACGGTCGGCCCGCCCACGACAGCCGCCGCATCCAGGGTTTGCGCACCTCGACCCGCTGCTCGTACAGCGCCTCGGTGCCGCCCGGAACGGCGGAGAGGGTCCACCGGGCCCAGCCGCACAGGTCGCCGGCCATCGCGATCTGGAGCACGCCCGCCTCCGGGTCCCGACGGGTGGCCCGGGCGGTGACCACCAGCTCCACCGGCAGCAGCGAACGGAACCGGGCGGTGCCCCGGTCCGGGCCGAGCGGTTCCACCCCCCGCACCTGGGGCCACCAGCGGGGGTACTCCTCCACCCGCTCCAGTACGGCGAACACCACCGACGGCCGGGCCGGCAGCCGCCACCGGTGGCGGAACCGGTAGTCACCGCGACCACGACCGTCACCCTGCGCCATCGAACCGCTCCTCGGCGTTCGCCCTCAACTCCCCGGTACTCACCAGGATCTGAGTACCCGCACCCATGCCCGTCCCGACGCGCCGTCCAACACTGGCCCCATGAGCCAGCAGCCACCCACCGGAAACGGTCACTGCCCCTACTGCGGCCAGCCCCACGCCGGGCCGGCCACCTCCTGCGGCCGGTGCGGCATCCCGCTGACCGGCCCCACGGCCGACGCCCTGCGGCAGGTCACCACCCGGCTGGCCCGGATCGACGCGGTACGGCTACGGCTGCTGGGCCAGCGGGACACCCTGCTCGGCCAGCTCCTCGCCCAACGGCAGCCCTCCTGGGCCCAGCCGTTCGCCGCCCCGACCGAGACCCCGACGGGCGGGCACCGCCCCGGCGGGAGCGCGGCCACCGGGCGCCGGCGGGACGCCGCCCCGCTGAGCGTGCAGCACCTGCTGCTGGGCCTGGGCGCCCTGCTGCTGGTGGTCGCCGCCCTCGCCTTCACCCTGCTCAACTGGGGCGAGTTGGGCATCGGCGGCCGGGCCCTGGTGCTCGCCGTGGCCACCACCGCCCTGCTGCTGCCCCCGGTCTGGCTGTTGCGGCGGGGGCTGCGGTCCACCGCCGAGGCGCTGTCCACGGTCGGGCTGCTGCTGGTCGCCCTCGACGCCTACGCGATACGGCACACCCTGTTGCCGCAGCCCACACCGGAGACCTACCTGGCGTTCGCCTCCGCCACGGTCGCCGCCCTGTGGGCCGCCTACGGGCACGCCCTGCGGCCCCGGGGGCTGCGCGGGCCCCTGCCGGCCGCCGTGGTGCTGGCCCAACTCCCCCTGCCCTCCGCCGCGTTGGCCCTGGGAGGCGGCACCGACGGGCTGCTGTGGGCGCTGCTGCTCACCGCCCTCGGAGACGCCGTACTGGTCCAACGGCTGAGCCCCGGACGGCGGTTGAGGTCCACCGCGGTGGTCTGCCTGGTCGTGGTCGGGGGTGCGCAGCTGCTGTCCCAGCTGGCACTGACCCTCGTGGCGGAGCACCCCGGCGAGCTGCCGGCGACCGTCACCGCCCTCGGGGTGACCGCCCTGGCGCTGCTCTACCAGGCCCGGCGCGACCCGGACCTGGCCACCCCGCTGGCCGTGACCGCCGGGCTGTGTGGGATCGCGGCCGTGGGCGGCACCGTACGGACCCTGCTGCCGGCGACCCAGTGGTGGCCCGCGGGGTACGCGCTGAGCGCCGCCGGCTGGCTCGCTCTGACCACCGCCCTGGCCGGTACCGCCGGCCGTACCGGTCGGACCTCCGCACCGCTGGACCGGCACTCGGCGAACGGGCTGCTGCTGGCCGGCGTCGGGGTGCAGGGGCTGACCCTGCTCGCCGTGTTCCCCACCGTCACCCAGGGGCTGCTGGGCCCCCTGGGCTGGGCGGCCCAGGTGTGGCGGGGCGCCCCGGACACCGCCCGGCAGGCGCTGACCCCCGAGGGCGGCCCCACCCCCGCGACCACCCCGGCGGCGCTGACCCTGCTGGTGCTGGCCCTGTGCGCGATGCTGGCCGCCCGGTTCGCGCCCACCGTACGGGCCGCGTACCCGGTGGCCCTGACCCTGCTGGTGTCCGCCCTGGTCCTCGGTCCCCCGGCCCTGGACCTCGGCTACCGCCCCGGGGCGCTGTGGCTGCTCGTCCTGTCCTCCGGCCTGTGGCTGACGGCGGCCCACTGGTCCCGCTCGCCCCGGCTCGGCCCGTGGACCGGCCCCGCCCTGCTGGGGTGCGCCGCACTGGTGACCGCCACCACCGTCGGCTGGTCGTTGGCCGACCGGTCGACCAACCTGCTGGTGCTGGGCGCCCTCAGCGCGGTCACCGTCGCGGTCGCCGCCCTCAGCGCACCCGGCCTTCACCGGGCCGTCGCGGCCACCGCCTCGGTCGCCGTCCTGGCCGGCGCCCTGAGCACCCTGGGCGCCGCCACCGGGTTCGCCCCGGAGCGGTACGCCTTCGCGCTGCTGGCGCTGTCCGGCCTCGCCCTGGGGGTGGCCGGCCGCCTCCGGGAGGACGCGCCCACCTCCCTGGCGGTGGAGGGGGTCGGGGCCCTGGTGGCCACGGTGGCCGTGGGGCTCACCCTCACCGACGCCGCCACCCTGTCCCTGGCCCTGTCGCTGTGCGGCGTACTGGCCGCCGCCCAGGCCCTCCGCCCCGAGCGTCGGACGCTGGCCGGGCCACTGTCCGGTGCGCTGATGGTGCTGGCCCTCTGGGCGCGCTGGTACGCCTCCGACATCAGCACCCCCGAGGCGTACACCCTGCCGGTGACCGTGCTGGGCCTGGCGGTGGGCTGGCTGCGCCGGCGGCAGAACCCCCAGCTGTCCTCCTGGGTCGCCTTCGCCCCCGGACTGACCGCGACCCTGCTCCCCAGCGCGGCGCTCACCTGGTACGACGCCGGCTGGCAGCGGCCCCTGCTGCTGGGCCTGTGCGCCCTGGCCCTCACCCTGGCCGGCGCCAGCCTGCGACTCCAGGCCCCGCTGCTGCTGGGAGCGGCGACCCTGGCCGTGGTCGGCGTCCACGAGCTGGCCCCGTATCTGGCGCAGGTGGTGGACGCCATGCCGCGCTGGGTGGCGCCGGCACTGGGCGGGGCGCTGCTGCTGGCCCTGGGCGCCCGCTACGAGCGGCGGCTGTCCCAGGCCCGACGGCTGGGCGAACGGCTGCGCGGCCTCGACTGATCCGTGAACGACGAGGGCCCCGACGGTCTGTGACCGTCGGGGCCCTCGTGCGGGGAAGTGGGCGATACTGGGATCGAACCAGTGACCTCTTCGGTGTGAACGAAGCGCTCTCCCGCTGAGCTAATCGCCCGCCGGGCGCATACGTTACCGCATGTCAGCGGAGGTCGAGGACGACCGGTCGGAGGGGCCCTGCCCACCGGCCGGGGAGGACTTCGGGGGCTGGTCCGGTTCCGGGGACGTACCGGCTTCGTCGGAGGGGGGTGTGGACTGTTGACCGGTCTCCCGCTCGCTGCGGCCCGACCGCTCCGCGCGGCGCCGCTTGGCCCACTCCGCGCCCTGGCGCAGCTTCCGCCGGGTGTAGCGCATCACGGCCTGCGCCCAGGAGAACTCGGTCGCCCAGATCGCCATGCCTCCGAAGATGACCACCCAGCCCGGCCCCGGGAGCGGCAGCAGGATCACTCCGGTGACCACCACCGCGAGCCCCACCACGAACACACCCACGCGCCAACTGAGGTGCAGGGGGCGGGAGGCCTTGATGAAGCGCGGCGCCCTGGAGACCGTCCGGCGCTTGCCACTCTCCGTGTCCATGGGGGCCGAGAGTACCGGACCTGGTTCGCTCACTGGATCGGCCGCCGAAGCGAAATTCGCCAAGGCCTGACAAAGCGATACAGACACCTCAAATCAGTCAGAGGGGTTTACAACCGGCTCGTAGGTGGCATGTCGATTTCGCCGACGTGCGAACCCCCGAGCGCACACTGAGCGAAAGGCCCTGGCGCTTATGAACACCACGGTCAGCTGCGAGCTGCACCTGCGCCTCGTTGTTTCGAGCGAGTCATCACTGCCTGTACCCGCGGGCCTGCGGTACGACACGGCAGACCCCTATGCCGTGCACGCCACCTTCCACACCGGCGCGGAGGAGACCGTCGAATGGGTCTTCGCCCGCGATCTCCTGGCGGAGGGCCTACACCGGCCCACCGGCACCGGAGATGTACGGGTATGGCCGTCTCGAAGCCATGGACAGGGAGTAGCCTGCATCGCCCTCAGCTCCCCCGAGGGTGAAGCGTTGTTGGAGGCCCCCGCGCGGGCCCTTGAGTCCTTCCTCAAGAGGACGGACGCAGCGGTGCCCCCGGGCACCGAACACCGTCACTTCGACCTCGACACCGAACTGTCCCACATCCTCGCGGAGAGCTAGTCCGCCGGTTCTCCGTGGTCGTCCGACTCGGGGCGACGGCTGCGGAGCCGGCTGCCCACGGCGGCACCAGCGACGCCGTCACCGCACATCCAGCGCGGTGACGGCGTCGCTGTGCGTAGGCGTCAGCCGCTAGGCTCGCAACGGGTCGAGCGTGACGCCCGGCCCGCTGGCACCGACACCGGGAGAGTCCACCGTGTTGATCAGTCATGACGTTCAGTGCGCGCTCGACAACGTGACTGACCTGCTCAACACCGCCCCGGACAGCACCGTCCCACCCGGCGAGGACACCCTGGGTTCCCTGGAGGACCTGCGGGACTTCGTCCGCCGCAACGAGGTCAGCGGCGTCGGGACCCTGGACGCACAGGACCTGGAGGCCGTACGGCAGGTGCGGGACCGCTTCACCGAGGCCTTCGCGGCCGAGGACGACCGTACGCTCGCGGAACTGGTCAACGCCATCGTGGCCAAGGCCGGGACCACCCCGCAGCTGAGCGACCACGACGGCTACCACTGGCACGTGCACTACTTCGCCCCCGGCGCCACCCTCGCCGAGCACCTCGCGGCGGACGGCGGGATGGCTCTGGGGTTCCTGCTGGTGTCCAAGGAGCGACTGAGGCTGCGCCGCTGTGAGGCGCCCAACTGTCGCCGGGCCTTCATCGACCTGTCCCGCAACCGGTCCCGCCGCTACTGCGACAGCCGCACCTGCGGCAACCGACTGCACGTGGCCGCCTACCGGGCCCGGCGCCGGGAGTCCGCCAACGGCTGAGGGCGCGCCTCCTGTGAGGCCTCACAGGAGGAACAGGTCGTGCACCGCCGCACCTCCCACCAGCAGGGCGATCAGGGCGAGGAACCCCATCAGCGGCGGTTGGGACAGGGCGAACAGACAGCCCCGTGGGGGTTCGGGGAGGGTCTCGGGCAGTGCCGTCCCCGGCGGGACGGGGGCCCGGGGTGGTGCGGTGGTGGTGCCGTGCTCGGTATCGGGGCCGAAGGGCTGGCCCATGGTGCGGTACGTCATCTCGCGGGGATCATGACCGAGTTCGCCTCGTCACGCACGCCCAACACGCTCCGGCCACACGGCAGTTCACCGAACGCCACCACCCCGCCACGGTGCGCCGACCAGGGCCGAAGCCCTCCGCACGGGTGCGGAGGCCGTACCGGCCCGGCGGGCCGGGGCCCCTCAGATGCCGTGCTTCTTCAGGATCGCCTCGATGTCGCTGAAGTCCTCGCCACCACCCCCGGCCGAGCCCCCGGAGGAGCGGGCGGGCGCCTGGGAGGCCGGGGCCACGGCGGGACGGTTCGCCCCGGAGGCCGTCGCGGCCGGGGCGGACGTACCGGCCCGGCCCGCCCCACGGCGGGCGGCGATACGGGAGACCACGAACAGCACCACGGAGAGCGCCAGCACCGCGAAGCCCGACCAGACGGTGGGGCTGAACAGCAGGTCACCCAGCCACCGGCCGATGGCGCGGCCCAGCGAGGCGCCCAGGGTCACCAGTCCGGTCATGGCCAGGCCGATCGGCAGCAGGGCGAAGGCCGCGATCCGGGTCGCCGACACGAAGCGGCGCCGGTAGGCGGTCAACAGCGCGATGGCCAGCCCGGCGGCGGTGAGCGAGGCGCAGACAGTCGTGGTGAGCATGTCTCCATCGTGCACCCCCCGAGGGCCCGGCGGCCATGGAGGGCGACAGGTTCAGGGACATCTCGGGGTCGTGGCCGTCCGCCCGGCGCCCACCGTGGTTTCCCCACCGCGTCGTCGGGCTGGAAGACTGACCGGCATGAACGCCACCCCGCAGGTCCTGGACACCTGGTTCGACCTTCAGTGCCCCGACTGCCACTCCGCCCTGGACGACGTGCGGGCGCTACGGGAGAGGTTCGGCGACCAACTCCTCGTACGGTTGCGGCACTTCCCGCTGGAGCGGCACCGGCACGCCTACGCCGCCGCCCAGGCCGCCGAGGAGGCGGAAGCGCAGGGGCAGGGGTGGCCGTTCGTAGAGGCGCTGCTGGCACGTACCGCCGAACTGGGTGAGCGCGGCGAACCGGTACTGCTGGAGGTCGCGGGCGAACTGGGCCTGGACGTCGACGAGTTGGAGACCGCCCTGATCGACGGACGGCACCTGCTGGTGGTGGACGCCGACCAGGCCGAGGGCAAGGCGCTCGGGGTCACCGGCACCCCGACCTACGGGGTCGCCGACCTGCGGCTGGACGGGGGCAAGAGCCAGGAGGGACTGCGCTCCCGGATCGAGGAGGCCGTCACACGGGGACTGGCCGGCTGACCGTCGGCCGGGGCGGGGTCACAGCGGCTTGACGTACACCCTCAGGAACGGTTGGAACCCCAGCGAGTCGTAGAGGCGTACGGCCGGGGTGTTGGCGCTGTAGACGTTGAGCCCCAGCCGCTCCGCCCCGGCGTCCCGGCACTCCCGTTCGGCGGCCAGCATCAGGGCGCGCCCGTACCCCCGGCCCCGGTGGGCCCGCTCCACGCGCACCACGAACACCCAGGCGTCCAGGTCGTAGGGGACGTCGGGTCCCAGGGACAGCCAGAAGGTGCCCAGCGGGGTGCCCTCGGCGTCGTGGAGCACCCGGAGCACCGCGCCGGGGGTGTCCAGGCCCCGGGAGAGGTGGTCGCGGCCCGCGGCGGCGGCCCGCGCCCGGGCCTGCTCCTCGGTGAAGCCGACGCCCCGCAGCTTGGTGAACAGTTCGGCCTGGTCCTGGGCCCACCAGTCGGCGAACTCCGGCTCGGTCATGGCCCGCACGGTGATCCCGCCGGGTGGGGGCGCGGTCTCACCGGTGAGCGTCTTGGCCATGCCCCGGTTGCGTTCCTGGTAGCCGAGCGTCCCCGCCAGCGCGTCAGCGCCCTCGGCCTCCCCGGGCACCCTCAGCTGCGCCCGGGCGCACCCCCAGCCGCGCAGCACCTCCTCGGCGGCCAGCATCGCCACGGTCGCCCGGCCCCGACGGCGGTCGGCCGGCGCGACCCACAGCTCGTCGATCCGTCCGACCTGGTCGGGGAAGTCCGGGTCGGTGCTCACGGTGACGCCCCCGACCGGGCGGCCGTTGTCCAGGACGTCGAAGGCGCGGGTCCGGGCGCCGTCCTGCCGGCGTTCGGGGCCACTGGGGCGCAGGGTGGTGGTCATCCTCGGCTCTCCGTCGCTCGTGGGCTGACCGGGGCGGTGCGGCGCCCCTCGGCAACCCCACTCTCCCCGCTTTCGCGGGGCCTGAAGACCGTACGGCGACCTCCGGGTGGGACCTCAGGGGTCGATGTCGGCGGCCGAACGCTCCTGGAAGATCCGCATGGCCTTGGCGGTGACCGGCCCGGGGGCCTCGGGGAGCTCGCGGTCGTCCACCCGCCGTACCGCCTGCACGTCCCGCAGGGAGGAGGTCACGAACATCTCCTCGGCCTCGTCCAGTACGGACATCGGCAGCTCCGCCTCCTCGGCCTCGGTCCACTCCAGGACCAGGGCGCGGGTGATGCCGGCCAGACAGCCGGACTCCAGCGGCGGGGTGAGCAGACGCCCCCCGACGACCACGAAGACGTTGGAGCCGGTGCCCTCGCACAGCTGCCCCTGGGTGTTGGCCAACACCGCCTCGCTGCCGCCCTGTTGGCGGGCCCGGGCGAGGGCGAGCACGTTCTCCGCGTACGAGGTGCTCTTGAGCCCCGCGAGGGCGCCCCGCTCGTTGCGGGTCCAGGGCACCGTGATCACCGAGGTCACCTCGGGGGTGGGCGGGCTCTCGGCGAGGGCCACCACCAGGGTGGGCCGCTGGTCGCCCCGGTCGGAGCTGAGCGGGGAGTAGCCGGCGGTGTAGGTGATCCGCAGCCGGCCGTGGGTGACCTGGTTGGCTTCCAGTACCGCCGCGCAGGCCTCCCGGGCCTCCGCCAGGTCGGGGTCGGGCAGGCCCAGTCCACGGGCCGAGGTCGCCAGCCGGTCCAGGTGGCGACTGAGCGCGAAGGCGGTGGTGCCCCGCGCCTTCATGGTCTCGAACACCCCGTCGCCGGTGGTCAGTCCGTGGTCGAAGACGGACACCCGTGCGGTACGGGCGTCCTGGAGACCACCGTCCAGCCAGATCCTCACCACGCACTCCCCTCGTCGAAGTCACTCGCCCCGCACCCGGGAGGCGATCCACCGGCGACGCTACCTGTTCGCCCCTGGTCACGTCATCGCGAGCGGGTACGCGAGACCCTCGGCACCCGGTCATCCCCGGAGAGCCGGCCGCCGTCTCCGAGGGGCGCGCGACCGACGTACTCGGTCACCTCGCGGCTCCCTCGGGGACACGCGACAGAGGGGAACAAGCGGTCGGCCACCGACAATCCGCCCCCTACCTGTCGCGTCCTCCCGGGCACCCAGCGCGAACAGAATTTGAGCTGGCCTGGGAATCCGCTAGAGTTCGACACGTCGCCGAGGCGCTCAGGCGCCCGACGCAAGCGGACGTGGCTCAGTTGGTAGAGCATCACCTTGCCAAGGTGAGGGTCGCGAGTTCGAATCTCGTCGTCCGCTCTCGGAGTTCCTCGGAACTCCGGCTGGTGGAGTGGCCGAGAGGCGAGGCAACGGCCTGCAAAGCCGTGTACACGGGTTCAAATCCCGTCTCCACCTCGGACGATTAGCTCAGCGGGAGAGCGCTTCCCTGACACGGAAGAGGTCACTGGTTCAATCCCAGTATCGTCCACCACGAACCTCCGGGTTCGCCCGCGCGATTAGCTCAGCGGGAGAGCGCTTCCCTGACACGGAAGAGGTCACTGGTTCAATCCCAGTATCGCGCACCAGCAGAGGGCCCCACCGGCACTGATTGGTGGGGCCCTCTCGTGTGTGTCTGCTCCCCTCCCCCGTCGGTACCGGGGAGGGGAGCAGAACACGGCGCCCTACGAGGAGAACAGCATCCGGCCGAAGCCCCGGTGTCCCTTGCCGTAGTGACCGTGGTGGCCGTGGTGGTACCCGGGCGGCTGGGGCGCGCCCCAGGCCGGCGGGGGCGGAGGCGGCGCGGAGTGCGGGTTGGGCGGGGGCGGAGGCGGCGCGGCCTGGGCCCACTGGGCCTCCATCCTGGTCAGCGCCTCCAACTCACCGTAGTCGAGGAAGATCCCCCGACAGGATCCGCACTGTTCGATCTGCACTCCACTGCGGTTGAAGGTCTGCATCGGACCACGACACTTGGGACACTGCACAGGACGTTCCCCTTCATCCTCGTTCGCTCACGCTCGTGAGCCTGCCCCCAGCCTATTCCCGGGCGGGCGCGGGGAGTTGGGACATCCGCGCACAGGCGGCCAGCAGCGCCCGCTCGTCCACGTCCACGCTCCGGTCCTCCTCGCCGGCCCGCGCCAGGGCCGAGGCCCCGCTCTGTACGGTCAGGGCGCGGGCCGGGGCGTCCAACTCGGCCCAGGGCCAGGGGTGTGGGCCGAGGTCGGGCCCGCGTTCGGTCTGGTAGGCGTGCAGGAAGCGCTGCCACACCTCGGGCGGTAGCAGGCCGCAGGCGAAGAAGGCCGCCGGCCGGGCCAGGTCCCAGCAGGCGGGCGCCAGACCCAGGTCGTCCACGTCGATCAACAACCAGTCCCCGCCCCGGTGGGGAGGCCTGACCAGCTGGCCCAGGTGGAAGTCCCCGTGGCAGAGCGCCAACTCGCCCGGGGGCGCGGCCTCGTCGCGGCACCAGGGCGGCAGCCCGTCGTAGGCCCGCTCCACCGTCCGGGCCTCCTCGGGGAACCGTGCGGCCCACCGCCTCATCCGCCGTACCGCCCGCGCCACCTTGGCCGGACCCCGGCTGTACGGTGCCGGGCCCAGCCGGGCGGTCACCGAGGAGGGGTCCAACCGGTGCAGGCGGGCCAGCAGTTGGCCGGCCCGCTCCCACGGGGCGTGTTCGGGATGCTCGGGGTCGACCGGTACCCCGTAGGGCCAGAGGCTGGCCGGGCGGTCGGCGAGGGGCACGGTCAGCCCCGGGCCGGCTCCGGGCCTCAACGGGGCGAGCAGCAGCCGGGGTTGGTCGGCGGCCAACCGGAGCCGGAACGCCAGTGGGTCGGGGTCACTGTCCGGGGGGTGGGCCTTGGCCACGGTGTCGCCCAGGCGTACCACCGTGCCGTCGGGCCGGTCGGCCAGCACCCCGGGCTCCCGGGCACCCTCGTCCGGTTCGGGGGCCGCTGGCGGGGAGTACGAGGTCAGCAGGTCGAGCAACGCCCGTACCGTCCGCTGGGTCACCTCGGCCCCCTTCCGGCGCGGAGCCTACCGGCGTACGCGGGGCCCGGGCACCTTCTCAGGTGCCCGGGCCCTCAAGCCGTCCGAAGCACCCCCGTCCCCACGGGGCTGTCTGGCCGGGTCCCCAACTCGGGCCGCTCTCCCGAGCCGGGACGCCTCAGCGTCCCAGAATTCCGGCCACGGACGACGCCTGGGTGAGCACCGCCTCCACTCCGCCGAACACCACGGCGAGCAGGGCGGCCAACGGGAGCACCATGGCGAGCGCCACCAGCGGGTGGCGGCGGTCTGACGGCCGCGTCGTCGCGGCGGTGGTCCTGCCGCGCCCGACCTGCGCCACCAGCCTCGCCGCCATCTGCGTCACGGTCCGCTCCCGTCCTCTGTCCACGGCGGCGAACGTCTGACCTCGGGGGACGAGTGCTTCGTCCGCCGCCTGAAGGCAGCGTAGTGCGCGGTGATCGCCCCGTACGTCATGCCCGCGTACCGACCACGGGCATACCGCAGGATGACTCCACCACGGGTCTCCTACGTCCGAGGGTGTACGCACGGCCCGACCCCGGGTCAGGGTTCCCCCGAGGTCGGGCCGGTAACGGTCAGGCCGCCGGGCGCTCCTCCCCCTCCTCGACCCGGGGCAGGGGGTGTTCGACCAGGGCCAGCACCCGGTTGGCCATGAACCGGGCGGTGCGCACCACCGATCCGTTGCGCGTGACCTCACTGACCTCGACCACTCCCCGCCGCACCTGGGTCTCCACCCGGCGGCCGGCCCGACTGGCCCTCATCTCGTAGGTGCGGGTGGTGTCTCCGGCGTCCACCACGATCTCCACGCGGTCACCCTTCATCCGCTCAAACCCCCTCGCTCAGCGCTCCGTTGGGAGGTCCACCGACAGGCGTCCACCGAGCGTCCACCGGCGGCGGCCTCCCCCGTTGTGTGCCGGTATCCAGGGTCCCAGCCGCCACTGACAATCCGTCTGACGACTGTGCGCGGCCTATCGTCGGGCCGCCGGGGCAGTCCGTAAGCTGGGCCCGGTAAGCGGACCGGGCGATGACGTGGGATCGTTCGGGAGGAGTGGGGGCGGACCCACCGGACGTAGGGGACGGACGGACATGGCGATGATGCGGCTCCGGCGCGAGGACCCGCGAGTCGTCGGAAACTTTCGGCTGCACCGACGACTGGGTGCCGGCGGCATGGGCGTGGTGTACCTGGGCGCCGACCGGCGCGGACAGCGGGTCGCGCTCAAGGTGATCAGACCCGACCTGGCGGAGGACCGGGAGTTCCGCTCCCGTTTCGCCCGCGAGGTCTCGGCCGCGCGACGCATCCGGGGCGGCTGCACGGCCCGTTTCGTGGCCGCCGACCTGGAGGCCGAACGCCCCTGGTTCGCCACCCAGTACGTCCCCGGCCCCTCGCTCCAGGACAAGGTGGTCACCGACGGCCCGCTGCCCCCCTCGCAGACCGCCGCCATCGGTGCCGCCCTGGCCGAGGGCCTGGTGGCCGTGCACGAGGCGGGGGTGGTGCACCGTGACCTCAAGCCCTCCAACATCCTGCTGTCCCCCAAGGGCCCGCGCATCATCGACTTCGGCATCGCCTGGGCCACCGGCGCCAGCACGCTGACCCACGTGGGCACGGCCGTGGGCTCCCCCGGTTTCCTCGCACCGGAACAGGTACGGGGGGTGGGCGTCACCCAGGCCACCGACGTGTTCGCCCTGGGGGCCACCCTGGCCTTCGCCTGCACCGCCGACTCGCCCTTCGGACAGGGCAGTTCGGAGGTGATGCTCTACCGGGTGGTGCACGAGGAGCCCCAGCTGCACCAGGTGCACGCCGCCCTGGCGCCCCTGCTGCGGGCCTGTCTGGCGAAGAACCCCGAGGAGCGGCCCAGCACCATGCAGTTGGCGCTGCGCCTCAAGGAGATCGCCACCCGCGAGGCCCGGGGCGCCCGGGACGTGGACGCCGCACGACTGGTACGGGCCCGGCCCGGCCTCTCGGAGCGGCCGGCCTCCCTGGAGCGCACCCAGGAGCACGTACGCCCTCGGACCGGTGGCTCGGGATCCCGGCCACGGCCGTCGGTGCCGCACTCCCGCCCCTCCGGCGGGCGCCGGCCCGGTACCCGCCCTTCGACGTCGAGGCCGTCGCGCCCCACCTCGGGCGGCCAGGGCCCGGGGAGCAGGCCCCGGCTGCGGGTGAACCGCCGGCTGCTGCGCCAGCGGTTGGTGGTCTTCGTGACGGTGACCCTGCTGGTGGCCCTGGGCATCGCGCTGGTACAGGGCTGTCAGGGCCCCGACCTGGGCCTGGGCGCCCCGGGGTTCCACAGCCGCTGAGCAACCGCCTGGCCAGGTACCGGGCCAGTCACCGGGGAGGTCGCCGGACCCCGCCCGGTCACCGCCGGGTGGCGTAGAAGGCCACGGCGGAGGCGGACGCGATGTTGAGGGAGTCCACTCCCCCGCCCATCGGGATACGCACCCAGGTGTCGGCCGCGTCCAGGGCCCGGTGGGTGAGCCCGTCCCCCTCGGTACCGAACAGCAGGGCGAGCCGCTCAGGCCGGCGGGCGGCCAGTTCGTCCAGGGTGATCGCCTCGGGGCGGAGGCAGAGCGCGGCGGTGAGGAAGCCCTGCTGGCGCAGGGCGGTCAGCCCCTCGGGCCAGGGCGTGATCCGGGTCCACGGCACCTGGAAGACGGTGCCCATGGAGACCTTCACCGCACGCCGGTACAGCGGGTCGGCGCACCGGGGGGTGACCAGCACCGCGTCCACCCCGAGGGCCGCCGCCGAGCGGAAGGCGGCGCCGAGGTTGGTGTGGTCGACGATGTCCTCGAAGACGGCCACCCGGTGGGCGCCCTCGACCAGTTGGGACACCTCGGGCAGCGGTTCGCGGCACATGGCGGCCAGGGCGCCACGGTGTACGTGGTAGCCGGTGACGGTCTCGGCCAGTTCCGGGCTGACCAGGTAGACCGGGGCGCCGCTCTCCTCGACGGTGTCCGCCATGACCGGCAGCCACTTCTCGGTCAGCAGCAGGGAGCGCATACGGTAACCGGCCGCGAGGGCACGCCGGATGACCTTCTCCCCCTCCGCGACGAACAGCCCCTCGGCGGGTTCGCGTATCCGTCGCAGCGCCACGTCGGTCAGCTGGGTGTAGTCCCGCAGTCGCGGGTCCCGGGGGTCGGTGAGGGTGAGTGGGGTGGTCACCTGTGGTCCTGGTCTCCGGTCGCCGTCGGTGGTGGGTCCAGTTCGCGCAGGCGGGCGGCCACCTCGCCCACCACGACCACCGCCGGGGCGCGCAGGCCCTGTTCGGCCACGGTGCGGGCGACCGCGTCCAGGGTGGTGCGTACCCGGCGTTCGGTGGCCATGGTGCCCTCCTGGATCACGGCCACCGGGGTGTCGGCGGCCCGACCGTGGCGCAGCAGGGTCCGGGCGATGGCTTCGAGGTGCTCCACGGCCATCAGCAGCACCAGGGTGCCGCGCAGTCGGGCCAGGGCCGGCCAGTCGACCAGGGACCTCTCGTCGTCCGGGGCCACGTGTCCGCTGACCACGGTGAACTCGTGGGTGACGCCACGGTGGGTGACCGGTACCCCGGCGGCGGCCGGGACGCTCAGGGCGCTGGTGATGCCCGGTACGACGGTGACCGGTACCCCGAGGGCGGCCAGTTCCTCGGCCTCCTCCATGCCCCGGCCGAAGACGTAGGGGTCGCCGCCCTTGAGCCGTACCACGGTGCGGCCGGCCCGGGCGTGGGAAGCCAGGACCTCGTTGATCGCCCGCTGGGGCATGGCCCGACCGTAGGGGATCTTGGCGGCGTCGATGACCTCCACGTGCGGAGGCAGCTCGTCCAGCAGGTCCCGGGGACCGAGGCGATCGGCCACCACCACGTCGGCGCGGGACAGCAGCCGCCGTCCGCGCACCGTGATCAGGTCCGGGTCGCCGGGGCCTCCGCCCACCAGGGCCACCCGCCCCATCCGGGGGGTGGCTGGTTCTCCCCGTCCCCGGAACCGGGGCGCGTTCAGGCTTCCCTCCCGCAGCCCCTCGACCACCGCGTCCCGTACCGCCGCGGAACGGCGGGGGTCACGGCCGGTGAGCACCGCGACGGTCACCCCGTCGCCGTGGCCGGTGGCCGGGGTCCAGGCGGAGGCGGCGTCGGCGTCGTCGCTGCGTACGCACCACACCCGGGAACGTTCGGCCTCGGCCGAGGCCGCCGCGTTGGCCTCCGGGTCGTCGGTGGCCACCAGGGCGTACCAGGCCTCGGCCAGGTCCCCCTCGCGATACCCCCGGGGCAGCCACTCCAGCTCGCCGGCCCGGGCCATCGCCTCCACCGAGGGGGTGACCTCGGGGGAGATTACGGTGATCCGGGCCCCGGCGGTCAGCAGGGCCGGCAGTCGGCGGGCGGCCACCGTGCCGCCGCCCAGCACCACGACACGGCGCCCGGTCAGCCGCAGTCCGACGGGGTAGGCGGGCGTATCGGGCATGGTGCGGGGGCTCCTCGTGGTACGGAGGTCACCGTGGGGCCGGCGGTGACCCGGGGTGCGGGGCCCAGGGGGCCGGCCGCCACCCTACCGAGCCGCCGACCGACGCCCCACGGACTGGTGGCCCGGGCGGATCCGCCCGGGCCACCAGACGCGGGTCAGCTCTTCTCGGTGACGCCCGCCGAGTCGAAGGTGGCGACCTGGTGCATCGCGCGGGCCGCGCTCTGCACCACGGGCAGGGCCAGCAGGGCGCCGGTGCCCTCGCCCAGCCTCAGGTCCAGGTCGACCAGCGGACGCAGGCCCAGCTTGGTGAGCGCAGCCACGTGGCCGGGCTCGGCGCTGCGGTGTCCGGCCACGCAGGCGGCCATCGCCTCGGGGGCGATGGCCCGTGCGACCAGGGCGGCGGCACCGGCGGTGACCCCGTCCAGGATCACCGGGGTACGCAGGGAGGCGGCGCCCAGGATCATTCCGACCAGGGCGGCGTGCTCCAGTCCCCCGACGGCGGCCAGCACCCCGAGGGGGTCGGCCACGTCGGGCTGGTGGAGTTCCAGGGCGCGCCGTACCACCTCGACCTTGCGGGCGTGGGTCTCGTCGTTGACCCCGGTGCCGCGACCGGTGACCTCCGCCGGGTCGGCCCCGGTGTAGACGGCGATCAGGGCGGCCGAGGCGGTGGTGTTGGCGATGCCCATCTCCCCGGTGAGCAGCGCCCGGTTACCGGCGGCCACCAGGTCGCGGGCGGTCTCGATACCGACCTCCAGGGCCCGGGACGCCTCCTCCCGGGTCATCGCCGGGCCGGCGGTGATGTCCCCGGTACCGGCACGCACCTTGCGGGGCAACAGCCCCTCGGCGGCCGGCAGTTCGGTGGCCACCCCGACGTCCACCACACAGACCTCGGCACCCACCTGGTGGGCGAAGGCGTTGCAGACCGCTCCGCCCTGGAGGAAGTTGGCGACCATCTGGGCGGTGACCTCCTGCGGCCAGGAGGTCACTCCCTGGGCGTGCACCCCGTGGTCGCCGGCGAAGACCGCGACCGTGGCCGGTTCGGGCACCGGGGGCGGGCACTTGCGGGACAGCCCGCACAGCTGGGCGGAGAGGATCTCCAACATGCCCAGTGCCCCGGCCGGTTTGGTCATCCGCTTCTGCCGTTCCCACGCCTCGCCCAGCGCCTTGGCGTCGAGCGGCCGGATGCGCTGGAGGGTCTCGGTCAGCAGGTCGTGCGGTTCGCTGCCGGGGAGCACCCGGCGCCCGTACGACTCCTCGTGGACCACCCAGGACAACGGCCGACGCTTGGACCAGCCGGCCTGCGACAGCTCGGGTTCGGGCGGGAACTCGTCCACGTACCCGACGCACAGGTAGGCCACGACCTCCAGGTGCTCGGGCAGTTCCAGGGCCCGCACCATCTCCCGCTCGTCGAAGAAGCTGACCCAGCCGACTCCGAGGCCCTCGGCGCGGGCGGCCAGCCAGAGGTTCTCCACCGCGAGGGCGGAGGAGTAGGGGGCCGTCTGGGGCTGGGCGTGACGGCCGAGGGTGTGGGCGCCACCCCGGGTGGGGTCGGCGGTCACCACGATGTTGACCGGGGTCTCCCGGATGGCCTCGATCTTGAGTTCCTTGAACTGCTTGGCCCGTCCCTTGGGCAACGAGGCGGCGTAGGCGTCCCGTTGACGCTGCGCCATCTCGTGCATGGTGCGCCGGGTCTCCTCGGAACGGATGACCACGAAGTCCCAGGGCTGGGAGTGCCCGACGCTGGGCGCGGTGTGCGCCGCTTCCAGGACCCGGAGCAGTACCTCGTGCGGGATCGGGTCGGGCCGGAAGCCGTTGCGGATGTCCCGGCGCTCCCTCATCAGCCGGTGTACGGCCTCCCGTTCGGCATCCGCGTACCCGGCGGCCGGAGCGCCCTCGGCGACCCGGACGCCCTCCTCGACCTCGGTGGGCGCCTCCGCCTGCGCGGCGGTTTCCTCGGCGGGGGCCATCCCTGGCTCGACCGGGGCCGGTTCGACCTGCGGGGTCTCCTCGGTCACCTCGGCCTGCCCCTCGGGGGCGGGCCGCGCGGCCTCCGGGGTCTCCGGCTGGTCGTTCCCGCCCGCTTCGGTGGCCACCGGTTCGGTAGGTGCGGTCGGTGCGGCCTCGGGACTCCCAGCGACCTCGGCGACCTGGTGCCGCTCGGCAGGTTGCTCGGGGTTCTCCCCGGTGTTCTCTCCGGCGGGCAGCACGACGCTGCCCTCGGTGGTCTCCTCGACCGGGGGCTGTGCGCCCTCAGGGCTCGCCGGGGGCTCCTCGGCCGGGGCTCCCTCAACCTGGGCTGCCTCAACGGCGGCTGCCGGGACCTGGGGCGCCTCTGGGGTCGGCTGCTCCTCGGGAGTCGGCGCGACCTGCGGGGCCTCCTCGGCCACCGCCACGGCCTCCGCCTCCACGGGGGGCGCCGGCTCGGCGGGCCCCGCGTGCTTCGGCCCGGAGGGCTGCGGTCCGGTGACCTGGGGTTCCGTGACCTGGGGGTCAACGGCCTGAGCGGTCTGGGGTTCGGCGACCTCAGCGGCCTGGGGCTCGGTGGTCTGGCCCTCAGCGACCTCGGGTGCGACCGGGGTGTCCCCGGTGGTGGCGCCCCCCTCGTCGGCCTGGGGCGCGGTCGGCTCCTCGGCCACGACCTCGCCCTGTCGTGGTCCGGGTACCGGGACGGCCGCCGTCTCCCCCTCGACCGGGGTGGGCTGTACTCCCTGTACTCCCTGGGGCTCCTGCCCCTCCTGCGCGGGTCGCCGCTCCGGGCCGGGTACGGGCAGGGGCTGAGGCTCGGGCCGCACCGGCGCCTGCGCCTGGGGGTCCGGGGAAGGGTGCGGGAGAGAGGGGTCGGCCGGGGCCGGCGCGACCTGCTGCGGAGGTCCGGCCGGCAGGGGCTGCTCCACCTGTGGGGCGACCAGCGCCTCGGCGTAGGCGTGTTCCCCCTCCGGGCCGACCGGTCCGACCTGGGGGCCCTGCTGGGCCGGCGCCGTGTGGGCCGTGCCCTGGGCCGGGGTGGCCTGCTGGGGCTCGGGGGCCGGCACCTGGTCCACCGGGGCGTGCCCGGGGGCCCCCGGCACGGTGAGGTCGGGGGTCGGTGCGCCCTGCGCCGGGGTGACGGCGTCGACGGTCATCGGAGCGGGCTGGGCCTCCGGCTGGGCGGCCGCCCAGGGCTGTCCGTTCGCGTGGGCCGGGGGCTGGGAGGCGAACTCCCCTGCCCCGTACGGCGGTTGGGGAACCGGTTCTGCGGGCGCGGCCGGCGGCTCGGGCACGGAACCATCGGCCACCGGCCAGGGGGAACCGGGCTGGGGTGAGGCCACCGGGTGCTCCGGTGCGGCACCCCACTGCTGTCCGGCGCCCGGCAGCATCCCCAGCTGGGGTCCGGCCAGTTCGGCCGGCTGGTCCAGGTACTCGGGCACCGTCTCGCCCCCGGTGACCGGCTGGGGCCGCTGGTGGCCCACCCCGGTCGGGTCCAGCGGGCCGGGCTCGGCCTCCAGCAGGTCGCTGGCCGTGGGGACGGTGGCGGTCGGTACTCCCGCCGGCTGGGGTTCGGCCGGCCCCCGATCGGCCAACGACCGTACGGTGCCGGACTGTTCGGGCACCGGGGGGCCCATGTGCAGGGGACGGCGCGGTGGCGCGGGGGTTCCGTTCGGTGGAGTGCCCGCCCCGTGGCGGGGGCCGTTGGGTCGCGGCGCCTGGCCCGACTCGACGGGCTCCTGCCAGGCGCCCTGGTTGCCGGGCATCAGCAGTTCCTCGTCCTCGCTGGAGTCCATGAAGGTGTACGTGTCCGGGGCCGGCATCCGCTGGCCCTCCAGTGGCTCCGCGCCCACGTACTCCGGCTGCCCCTCGGCCGGGACCTGGCCGGTGTCAGTCATGTGTGCCCCTCGCCCATCGCTGGTGTCTCTCCTCGCCGCGGCGACCGCCGCACTCTCCGCAAAGGAAGAACGAGCGTGGCCGCCCAGCGGCACGTTGCGCACCACCACAACAGGACACCGGGGGACAAAACCCCACCCGCGCGGGGGTGCGCAACGATGCCGCAGCCTACCGGGCCACGGAGAACACCCCGACCACAGCGGGGTGATACGTCAGAGTTCGTCGCGTTTCCTCACGCGCCAGATCACACAAGATCGGCACGGGTCCGCGTACGTTCCCCACTCACCAGGAAGGCCACCGCACGCTCCCGTTCGGTCCACGCCCCGGCCGGCCGCGAGGTGTCCAGAGCCACCGACTGGAGCAGCTCGCACTCCACCGCGTACCCCGCGTCCACCAGGGTCTGCCCGATCCGCTCCGCCTGGTCGCGGGTCACCGCGTGGGTGACGATCCGTTCGGGCCTGCGAGCCGCCACCGCCGCGACCGCCGGGACGCCTCCGCCCCCCACCCGCACCACGTCCGGCTCCGACAGGCGCTCCAGGACCTGCGGCGCCTCGCCGGTGACCGTCTGGAGCAGCACCCCGAACCGTCGGGCGCTCTCCTCGGTGCGGGCACAGTTGTTCGCCCGCTGGTCCACCGCGATCACCGCCGCCCCGAACCGGGCGGCCTCCACCGCGAACGCCCCCTGGCCACAGCCGATGTCCCACAGCAGGTCGCCCACCCGGGGCCCGAGCCGGGCCAGTTGGGCGGCCCGGAACTGCCCGGACAGCTCGGCGCGCGGCGGCTCCAGCGACCCCCGGTAGGTGGACAGGGGCAGCGCCCAGCCCCGGGTGGCGTCCGAGGGGCCGGCCTCCCGTCCGCCCAGCCAGCCCCCGCCCTGGGGGCCCTCGCCGGTGGCGCCGCCGACCACGATCACCACGTTGGGGTCCCGCCAGACGTGGTCGACGACCTTGTCCGAGGTGAGGACGGAGACCTGTTCCCGTTCGGTGCCCAACTCCTCGCAGATCACGAAGGTCCGGTGCACCTCGTCCAGCAGCAGGGCCAACTCGACCGGTCCGGCCCCCGGCGAGGTGAGCACCGCGACCTTGGAGTGGGCGCGGCAGACGTTCACCGCCCGGCGCAGGTCCCGCTCGTGGGCCACCACCACCTGGGCGTCGTCCCAGGGCATACCGGCCCGGGCGAAGGCGGAGGCCACCGAGGACACGGCGGGCACCACCTCGACCTCCAGGCCGAACTCCGGGTCGCGCAGGGCCCGTACGACGCCGAAGAAGCCCGGGTCGCCGTCGCCCAGCACCACGGCCGTGCCCCGGTGGGCGGCGATCCTCCGGGCGGCCAGGGCCACACTGCCCAGGCGGATGCGTTCGGCCCGCTCGGGCACCTCGGGCAACGCGAGGTGGTGGGCGGCGCCGGCGACCAGGGTGGCGGCGCTCAGTGCGGCGCGGGCGGCCTGGGTCAGTGGCGAGCCGTCCCATCCGATCACGGTGACGCGGTCGGCCATCGCGGGGGACTCCAGAGGCTTGTCTCGGTGGGGGCGCTTCGAGACTACTCCCCGCACCGGCCCGGTAGTCGGCCGGGAGCGGTCAGTTCCAGTCGGCGTAGGGGGCGTGGCCGCCCGCCTCGGTCATGCGCTCGGGCACCCCCTCCAGGTCCTCGGGCAGCAGGCTCCACACGATGAGGTCGGTGCGCATCTCGGTCCAACGCCCTTGCTCGGTACGCATCCTGGCGATCCAGGCGTTCCTCAGCACGCCCTCGCTGATGCCGCCGATGCGCTGGGCCACCTGCTGGGCGGCGAAGTTGTCGGCGGCGGTACGGAACTCCAGCCGCTCGAACCCCTGGCTCTGGAACAGCCACTGGGCGACGGCCAGCACCGACTCCGAGGCGTACCCCTCGCCCCTGGCCCAGGGGGCCACCACGTAGTCGGCCTCGGTGCTGCGCAGGTGCCAGTCGGTGTGCTTGAGGTGGACGCTGCCCACCAGCCGGCCGGTGAGGAACTCGGTGACGGCGAACACCACTCCGCGCCCCTCGGCCCGTTCGGCGGGGGCGATCTTGGTGATCCACTCCCGGGCGTGGTCCTCGTCGTACGGGGTGGGGATGGCGGTCCACACGGCGACCTGCTCGTCGTTCATCATCTCGGTGAACGAGGCCAGGTCCTCTTCCTCAAGCGGGCGCAGCACAAGCCGGTCCGTACTGATCGAGATGTCCGGGAAGGTGCAAGTCATCGCCGCTCCATGCCAGTTGGGTCCACCCCAGGATGCAGCATGTGCCGTGGTGGGGGCACCGCCGGGCCCCGGCCCGGGTGGATTTCCCCCGGGCCGGGTCGGGCTGTTTCGCCGTACTTCCGGGTACTTCCCCGTACTTCCGAGTACGCCGGTCAGCTCACCTTGCCGAAGACCGGCACGATGCCGCCCTTGAAGGTGTCGTTGATGTACTTCCTCACCTCCGGGGAGTTCAGCAGCCTGGCCAGCTTCACCACCCGGGGGTCCTTCTCCTGGCCACGCTTGACCGCCAGGAAGTTGGCGTACGGGTTCTTCTCGGCCTTCTCCACGGCCAGGGCGTCCTTGGACGGGTTCAGCTTGGCCTCCAGGGCGTAGTTGCCGTTGATCACCGAGGCGTCGACGTCGTCCAGGGAACGCGGTAGGGCGGCGGCCTCCAGTTCCTTGAACTTCAGCCCCTTGCGGTCCTGGACGTCGGAGAGCGAACCGGAGGCCCCGGTACCGGGCTTGAGCCTGATCAGGCCCGCGCGTTCCAGCAACAGCAGGGCCCGGCCCTCGTTGGTGGTGTCGTTGGGTAGGGCGATGGTCTTCCCGGAGGTGAGGTCCTTGGTGGACTCGACCTTGTTCGAGTACAGGCCCAGGGGCTCCAGTTCGACGTTGACCACCGGCACGATGTGGGTGCCCTTCTTCTTGTTGAAGTCGTCCAGGTAGGGCTTGTGCTGGAAGAAGTTGGCGCCGACCCTGCCGTCCTCGGTGGCGGTGTTGGGCTGTACGTAGTCGGTGAACTCCTGGATCTTGAGCTTGAGCCCGGCGTCGTCGGCCAGGTTCTTCCGCACGAACTCCAGGATTTTGGCGTGCGGGGTGGGGCTGGCGGCCACCACCAGGGGTTCGTCCTGGTCGCCCGAACCGGCCTTCTGGGGGTCGGAGTCGGTGCCGCAGGCGGTCAGGCCGGCGGTGAGGACAGCGGCGGCGGTGAGCAGGGTGAACTTCTTGGCGGAGCGCACGAGGAGTGCCATGTTCCGGTCTTCCTTCCGGTGTGGGTGAAGGGGCCCGACGAGGAGTTCGGGCCGGCCCCCGCGAACGGGGAGGGCGGGGATCACTTGCCGTGCTGTCGGCGGAGGGTGAGGCGTACGGCGCCGTCACCCAGCAGTTGGACCACGGTGACCAGCACGATCAGCACGAGGACGGTGAGCAGCATGAAAGGGGTCTCGAAGCGCTGGTAGCCGTAGGTGATGGCCACCGTGCCGAGGCCGCCCCCGCCCACCGCGCCGGCCATGGCGGAGTAGCCGGTCAGGGTGATGACGGTGGTGGTGAGGCCGGCCACCAGGGACGGCAGCGCCTGGGGCAGCAGGGCCTTGAACACCAGCGTGGGCACCCCTCCGCCCATCGCCTGTACGGCCTCCACCAGGCCGGGGTCCACCTCGCGCAGCGCGGTCTCCACTAGGCGGGCGAAGAAGGGGACGGCCCCGATGGCCAGGGGAACGATGGCGGCGGTCGGACCGATGGAGGTGCCCACCACCCAGCGGGTGAAGGGGATCAGGGCCACCATCAGGATGATGAACGGGAGCGACCGGCCGATGTTGACGACCACCCCGAGCACCTTGTTGACCGGGCGGTTGCCCAGCAGTCCGCCCCGGTCGGTGAGGACCAGCAGCACTCCCAGCGGCAGCCCGCCGAGTACGGCGACCAGGGTGGACCAGCCGACCATGTAGAGGGTGTCCACACACGCCTGGGTCAGCAGGGGCTCCATCTCGGACCAGGTCATCGCCCCTCCTTGTCCAGCGAGGTGCCGGCGGTGGGCGTGGTGACCACTTCCGGTCCCCCGGTGTCGGGGTGGGAGGTGGTCTCCGGTTCGGGGGCGACCGGCTCCACGGTCAGCCCGCGTTCGCGGAGGTGGCCGAGGGGGACGACGTTGTCCTCGTAGCTTCCGGGCAGTTCGACGCGCATCCGGCCCACCTGCCGTCCGTCGACGGTGTCCACGGCGGCGCCCAGCAGGGAGACGTCCAGCTGGTAGGTGCGGGCCAGTTGGGACAGCACCGGTGCGGTACCGGCCTCGCCGTGGAAGGTGACGTCCACCACGGTGCGGCCGGCCTCCCCGGTGGGCGCGTCCAGGGGGAACAGTTCGCGGGCCAGCCGGGAGCCGGGCCGGGCGAGCAGTTCGGTCAGGGGGCCGGACTCCACCAGCCGTCCTCCTTCCATCAGGGAGGCGGAGTCGCAGACGGACTTCACCACCTCCATCTCGTGGGTGATCAACAGCACGGTCAGGCCCAGCCGTTCGCTCAGCCGCCGCAGCAGCCGCAGCACCGAGCGGGTGGTGTCCGGGTCCAGGGCCGAGGTGGCCTCGTCCGACAGCAGCACCCTGGGGTCGCCGGCCAGGGCACGGGCGATGCCCACCCGCTGCTTCTGGCCCCCGGACAGCTGCGCCGGGTGCCGGTCCCCGAGGTCGGCCAGCCCCACCAGGTCCAGCAACTCCCGTGCCTTGGCGGCTCGTTCGCGTCGGGTCAGGTGGAGGATCTCCAGCGGCAGCTCGACGTTTCCGGTGACGGTGCGGGAGGAGAGCAGGTTGAAGTGCTGGTGCACCATGCCGATGCGGGTACGGGCCCGCCGCAGCGCGGCGGTGGCCCGGGGGCCGGGCCCGGCGAGTGCGGTGAGGTCCTGGCCGTCCACCGTGACGGTGCCGGAGCTGGGCCGTTCCAGCAGGTTGACGCAGCGCAGCAGGGAGGACTTGCCGGCGCCGCTGCGTCCGACGACGCCGTGGACCTCGCCCTCGCGCACCTGGAGGTTCACCGCTTCCAGTGCGGTGACCTCGCGGCCCTTGGTTCGGTAGACCTTGGTCAGGTCAGTGGTCGTAATCACACTTTGTCCGTCATGGTCGTGCGCCGTGGGCGCGGGTCGTCGCCCCCGCGTCGAGGGCGTGGGCCGGTTGGGGAGCGCGCCGGGGCGCGCGAGGAGGTCCCCGCGCGGGGCGCGGGGCGGGTCGGTCCCAACGGACCGGGAACCGGAGGGGGTTCGGTGGTGCTGAGGGGGAGGCGGAGGCCGCTCACTCAGGGGTGGCGGCGTCGCGCCGACTCGCTTCGGGGCGCGAGGAGGAAGCCCGTTCCGGGCTGTTCAGGGGCCCTCAGCAGGCACACATACGGCAACGACAGCGCGCACCGGGCGTGTGGACCGCCGGGTGTGAGGTGGTGAGTGCGCTGATGCCGTTCATGGGCCCCAGTAAAACAGACGGGGGTTCGATTCTCCGAATGCCGAGACGGTCCGCTCATCTGCTGGACACAGGGAAGGGCCTACGGGTTGGGGTGGGGCAGCGCGTCCAGCCGGTGGACCGGCTCATAGACTGCCGTCCATGCTCACCCCGCTGACCGTCGCGCTGGCGGTGGCCGCGCTGGCGCTGGCCGCCTGGTGCGGACACGCCGCCTACCGGGACCAGCCCACCAAGGACTGGCACTTCATCGGCATGGGCGTGGTCTCCCTGCTCGCGCTGGTCCAACTGGTCTGGGGCGTGGTGCGGTTGGCCGCCGGGGACCAGCCGGCCGACGGCTCACTGATCTTCGTGTCGTACCTGGTCGGGGTGGTGTGCTGCGTACCGGTGGTGGGGCTGGTCTCACTGACCGAACGCACCCGCTGGGGATCGCTGACCGTCACGGCGGGCGCCGTGGTGCTGGCGGTGCTCCAGGTGCGGCTGTACGACATCTGGGGAGGCGGGACCGGTGGCTGAGGAGCGGGGCACTCCCCCGGAGGGCGGGATCGGTCGCGGCCCGGGGCGGCTGCTGGTCACCCTGTACGGCATCTTCACCGTGGGCGCCGCCTCCCGGTCCGCGGTGCAGCTGAGCACCCGGTTCCACGAGGCGCCGCTCGCCTACCTGCTGTCGGCGCTGGCCGCCCTGGTGTACGCCTTCATCACCGTGGCCCTGGTCCGTGGCGGCGAGGGGGCCCGCAAGGCGGCGCTGGTGTGCTGCTCGGGCGAGTTGCTGGGGGTGCTGACGGTCGGCACCTGGACCCTGGTGGAACCCTCGGCCTTCCCGGACGCCACGGTGTGGTCGGACTACGGCATGGGCTACCTCTTCCTGCCGGTGGTCCTGCCCGTGGTGGGGCTGCTGTGGCTGTCGCGTTCCCGGCGCGAGGGCTGAACCGCCCACCGGGCGTGGGGAGTTCGGACCTCGCGCCGGGGACCCGGTCGGGCCGGGCGCTCAGGCGCTGGTGGCGTACCGCTCGGGTACGGCCTCCTTCTCCAGGGTGATCAGGCTCATCGCCTGGGTGACCCGCTCGGTGCCCACCGCCGCGTAACCGCACTTGCGGTACAGGCTCAGCGAGGTCTCGCTGCGGTGGCCGCTCAGCAGGCGGTACCGGGTGGCGGCGCGCTCGGCGGCGAGCCGGGCCTCGATGCCGGCCAGCAGTCGGCCGCCCAGCCCGTGCCCCTGCATCCGGGGGTGCACGATGAGCCGGTCGATACGGGCCACGCCCTGTTCGTCCACGGTGCCGCGCACCGAGCCGACGACCTCGCCGCCCAGTCGGGCCACCAGCACGCAGTGGGCCTCCAGTTCGGCGCGCAGCTCCGTCAGGGTCTGGGTGAGGGGCTCCAGGGTGTAGTCGCTGTAGAGCTTCGCCTCGGACTGGTAGCAGAGGTACTGCAACTTCAGGATCTGCTCGACGTCTTCCTCGGTCGCCGTAGAGATGGCCACGCTCATGCCCATGGGCGTTGTCTCCCTGTCCCTTGGGTCCGGCCGTTCCGCGGTTGAGGGTGTGGACGCCCGGACTCGCTGCCCTGTGACGGTGGTCGCTGAGGCAGCTGTGCCCACGGTGGACAGCGCCCAACCTCCGTCGCCCGCATTCTCCGCGAACTTCCCAGGCGATCGGAACGTCATCACCAAGGACTTCGCTGTGAGATTCCCAACTGACCGGCGTATTCGCAGGTTTGGCGCCCTCGACCCGGACCGTCCCGGACACCACCGAGGGTGGCCACCGGTTCCCTCCGGCGGCCACCCTCGGCACGGCTGTCAGCTCAGCTGCGGAACTCCTCCGCGGCCAGCAGGCCGGTGTCGCAGTTGTCGGTGAAGATCCCGTCGATACCGGTCTTGAAGTACGCCCGGAAGGCGCCGAAGGCGTCCCCGTAGGCGTTGGGGTCGTCGCCCCGACGGAACTCGGTCGGCAGGAAGGTGTTCTCGTTGCGCATGGTGTACGGGTGGAGCACCAGCCCCTCCCGGTGCGCGTCCCGGACCAGGGTGGTCGGCTCGCCCAGGCTGCCGTCCTCCTTCTTGGGGATCACCAGGTCGACGACCGGGCCGATGCCCTGGGCGAAGCCGGCGATCCACTTCAGCCCCTTGGGGGTGACCAGGTCCTTGACCGTACGGGGGTCCCCGGCCTCCACGAAGTCCCAGGGCTGGGAGTCCAGGGCGTCCAGCAGCACCACGCCCGGGGCGTCCACCAGCTTCTTCAGCCGCTGGATGCTGCTGGGCTCGAAGGACTGGAGGAAGTTGGGGGCGTCCTTGCGGTGCCGGCCGTGCTTGCGCAGCAGCTTCGCCAGCGGCTTCTCCAGTTCCAGCCCCAGCTCGCGGAAGTAGGTGGGGTGCTTGGTCTCGATGTGCAGCCACACCGGGCGGCCCCGGCGGCGCCCTTCCTTGTCGGCCCAGCGCAGGACGTCGGCGAAGAGGGGCACCTCCCAGCGGCCGTCGTAGAGGGTGTTGCGCTGACGCTCCTTGGGGATGCGCTCCTTGGCCCGCAGGGTGCGCAGTTCGGCCAGGGTGAAGTCCTCGGTGAACCAGCCGTTCAGCTCGACACCGTCCACCGTCTTGGTCGCCTTGCGGTCGGCGAACTCGGCGTGGTCGGCGACGTCGGTGGTCTGGGTGATGTCGTTCTCGTGACGGCAGACCAGGTGCCCGTCCTTGGTGGGGACCAGGTCCTGCTCGATGACGTCCGCCCCCATGTCCAGGGCGAGTTGGTAGGAACCGAAGGTGTGCTCCGGGCGGTACCCGCTGGCACCCCGGTGAGCGACGATCAGCGGGTTCGGCAGTCGGCCCGCTCCTCCCCCACGGCCGGCACCCTCGGCGCGTGCCGTCGCGGCCGGCCCCAGGGCCACCGCCCCGGCGCCCACCACGGCCGCCCCCAGCAGTGCTCTTCTCCCGGGCCGCTGCTCCTGCTCCATGGACTCTCCTCACGTCTGTGTGCCGGAAAACCCCCATCGGCGCCTGACGGCGCCGAGTTGAGGACCGCCCGATCCTAGGGCGGAGCAGCTTTCGCGCGGCAGACATACGCTGGAACGTGATGGAAACTCCGCCGCCACGAGGGCCGGGGACACTGGGCGGCGGAAGAGGCGGTCCCCGAGGAACGTGCGGGCCCCGGGCCCGGACAGCGCCGTGGATCCACCGGGTCCACTCAGAACCCGTAGAGCAGGACGCGCCACATGAGTGAACAGCCGTACCAGCCGACCGGTCCGGTGTGCGCTCGCCCCGCGCCCACGAGTATCGTCCTCACCTGCGCCCTTTTGCGCGCCTCTACTGTCGACCGGAGGGCTCCGTGTCCCGTTTCCGACTACTGAAGATCGTTCTGGGCCCCATCCTGCGCGTTCTGTACCGCCCCAGGGTGGAGGGCGCCGACCGGATCCCCGGCAGCGGACCGGTGATCCTGGCGGGCAACCATCTCACCTTCATCGACTCGGTGTTCCTGCCCCTGTGCTGCGACCGGCAGGTGTTCTTCATCGGCAAGGACTCCTACGTCAACGGCAAGGGCGTCAAGGGCCGGCTGATGGCCTGGTTCTTCACCGGCGTCGGCATGATCCCGGTCGACCGTGACGGTGGCCGGGGCGGGGTCGCCGCCCTGATGACCGGCCGCCGGATCCTGGAGCAGGGGAAGGTGTTCGGCATCTACCCCGAGGGCACCCGCTCCCCGGACGGGCGGCTCTACCGTGGCCGTACCGGCATCGCCCGGCTGGCGCTGATGACCGGCGCCCCGGTGGTGCCCTTCGCCATGATCGGCACCGACCGGGTGCAGCCCGGTGGCGCCGGTATCCCCAAGGTGGGGCGGGACCGACGAATCGTGGTCCGCTTCGGCGAGCCCCTGGACTTCAGCCGCTACGAGGGCATGGACCGGGACCGCTACGTGCTCCGGGCCGTCACCGACGAGGTGATGAGCGAGGTCATGCAGCTGTCCGGTCAGGAGTACGTGGACATCTACGCCACCAAGGCCCGCGCCGCCTGACCCGACTTCCGCCCCGGGGGCGGCCGTTGACACCGCTCCCGGTCGCGGAGCCCGCCAGGGTGTGTCGTTTGGATCTGGGGAGATCAGGGAGCGCGTTCTGGTGTCGTGCGCTACGGGACGGAGCAAGGCGGCGGAGGAGTCGACGCGGCGCATCGGCGACCCCGACCGCCACGGCGAACAACACGGCGAGGCGCGGCACGCCCGGTGACACCCCACGCGAGCTCGCGGTGATCCAACCGACACACCCTGGCCCCGGTACGACTCAGCCGCTGGCGGGCACGTCCGCGCGCTGCCCCCGCAGCAGCCGCCAGGCCAGGGCGGAGGCGGCCAGCAACAGCACCGCCGCCACTCCGGCGGCGAACCGCAACCCCTCGGTGAACGCCGACTGGGCCTCGGCCCGCAGGGCCTCCCCCACTGAAGGGGGCAGCTGGTCGGCGACCTCGGTGGCTCCGCCCAGGGAGTCGTGGGCCGCGCTCGCCCGCTCCTCGGAGACGCCGGCCGGAACGGGGAAGCCCCGGTAGAACCCGGCGACCACCGAGCCCAGTACGGCGATCCCCAGGGCCGAGCCCAGTTCGTACGCCGTCTCCGACACGGCCGAGGCGGCCCCGGCCTCCTGGGGCGGGACCGTGGAGAGGATCACGTCGGCGGTCACCGTGAACGACAGTCCGACACCCAGCCCCACCAGGGACAGCACCGAGCCGAGCACCCAGTAGTCGGTGCTCTGTCCGAGGGTGGTGCACAGGGCGAAGCCCACCCCCACCGCCAGCAGCCCCCCGCTCACCGCGCCGCGTACCGACAGCCGGCGGGCGACCGCCCCGGCGCAGAGCCCGGCGAGCACCGCTCCCAGGGCGGCCGGCAGTTCGGCCAGGCCGGCCTCCAGCGGGCCGCGCATCTGCACCATCTGGAGGAACTGGGACAGGAAGAACACCAGCCCGGCCAACCCGAGGATGGTCATCAGGTCGGAGATCACCGCCCCCAGGAAGCCCCGGTGCTGGAAGAGGCGTACGTCCAACAGCGGTGAGGCCAGGCGCAGTTGGCGCCGGGCGAACAGCACCAGTACGGCCCCCCCGGCCGCCCCGGCGGCCAGCGCCCCCGGTTCGGGGCCGTAGGCGGCGGTCTCCTTGAGGGCGTAGACCACACCGACCATGCCGACCATGGACAGCAGCACGCTCGGTGGGTCCCAGGGGCCGGGGCGCGGGTTGCGGGACTCGGGGAGCAGCCTGGCCCCGACCACCACCAGCACCAGCATCACCGGAAGGTTGATCAGGAAGACGCTGCCCCACCAGAAGTGCTCCAGCAGGAAGCCGCCCACCACCGGGCCGACCGCCGCGCCGGCGGAGGCCGCCGCGCCCCAGACGCCCACGGCCAGGGTGCGTTCGCGGGGGTCGGAGAAGATGTTGCGGATCAGGGCGAGGGTGGAGGGCATCAGGGTGGCGCCGGCCACCCCCAGCAGGGCCCGCCAGAGGATCATGGCCTCGGAGCTGTGGGCGTAGGCGGTCAGCAGGGAGATCGCGCCGAAGGCGGCGGACCCCCACAGCAGCAGCCGTTTGCGGCCGATGCGGTCGCCGAGGGCGCCCATGGACACCAGGAGGCCGGCGATCACGAAGGAGTAGACGTCGCCGATCCACAGCAGCTGGGTGCTGGAGGGCCTCAGGTCCTCGCTGAGGAAGGGGGTGGCCAGCCCCAGCACGGTGGCGTCCACTCCGACCAGCAGTACGGCCAGGGCCAGTACCGCCAGGGCGAGCCAGCGTCCCCGGGCGGTCAGCGGGTCCGGGCCGTCGAGGGTGGGGGCGGTCATCGCCGTACCTCCCGGGCCGGTTCCCTCCGTGCCCCGTCCAACAGCAGCGTGGTGACCATCCACTGGGCGTCGCGGCCGGCCACCCGGCCCTCCAGTACGGCCCAGGCGCAGCCGGTGACCAGGGCGTACAGGGCCTCGGTGAGCCAGACGGCGGTGAGGTCGACCCGGAAGACGCCCTCGTGCTGGCCGCGTCGGAACAGTTCCACGAACCGGTCGTCGAGGGCCTGCCACCCCTGGTGCACCGCCTCCGGCTCGAACAGCTGGTTCTCGGTGAACAGGAAGGCCAGCAGGCTGGCGTGCGGCTGGACCTGGTCCACCACACGTCGTACGGCCTGGTCGGCGGGCCCCTCATCGATCCGTGCCGTCTCCAGCACCGAGCCCAGCCGTCGCAGGGCGAGCTGCTCCAGCCGGCGCACCAGGACGTCCCGGTTGGCGAACTGGCGGTGCAGGGTGGCGCGGCTGATGCCGGCCGACCGGGCGACCTGGTCCATGGAGGCCGTCGGCCGTCGGGCCAGGTGTTCCGCGATGGTGGTCAGTAGCTGGTCCTCGTCCCTCGCCATGAGACAACCGTACCCCCGATGAAACGTATATGTCTCATATGGGATGCCATCGCCTCACACTCCGGGGGCGGCCTCACCGGGGCCGGGTGACCGGCCGCGTGGATGTCCCCACCCGGCGCCTCACCGAGCCGCCCTTCTCGGGAGGGCCAGCCGGGCCGGGAGTTCCGCGAGTTCCGGGAGACCGGGGCAACTCCCCGACCGCGACCGGGCGTTCAACTCCAGGCCAGCTGGCCGCGCTCGCGCCAGTACTCCCCCGGCTCCTCCGCCAGTTCGCCCAGCCGCGCCACCTGCTCCTCGGTGAGCGCCTGGTCCACCGCCGCGAGGTTGGACTCCAGCTGACGGGTGGTGGCCGCGCCGGAGAGCACCACCTCCACCCAGGGCCTGCGCAGTACGGCCGCCAGGGCCACCACGTCCGCGTCCACCCCGCACTCCCGGGCGGTACGGCGCAGCGCTTCCGGGGCCTGGGCGCCGGCCAGCCGGCCGTTGGCCAGCGCCTCCTTGACGATCACCGTCCACCCGGCCGCCCGCGCCTCCTCCAACGCCTCCCCGGCCGAGGGCTCCAGCACGTTGTAGGTGCACTGCACCGCCCGGAACAGCGACCGGCCGCCGGGGGTGATCCGCAGCGCCCGGCGGATCACCTCGGCCTGACGCGGACCACTGGTGCTCAGCCCCACGGTCACCCCCTCCTCGGACAGCCGCCCCAGCCGTTCCAGCAGGGCGGAGTCGCTCAGCGCGGGGCTCTCGGGGGTGACCGAGTGGATCTGGTAGAGGTCCAGCCGCTCGCCCAACAGCTCACCGCTCTCGCGGTGTTGGTGTTCGAAGGCGGCCAGGCTGTGGTCCTTGATCTCGTGCACCTCGGCGTCCACCCGCCAGCCGGCGGTGTAGGTGTACCCCCACTTGCTGCCCACCCGCAGGTCGCCGGCCTCGGGGTGCTCGGCCAGCCACTCGGCGAGGAACTCCTCCGCCCGGCCGTAGGAGCGGGCGGTGTCCACGTAGCGCACCCCCCGGGCGTAGGCGAGGTCCAACAGCGCGTGGGTACGGCGCCGCATGGCCTCCACGGTGCGGTCCACGGGCAGGTCGCCGACCCGGCCGAGGTTGAGGTAGCCGGGCCGGCCGACGGCGGCCAGGCCCAGCCCCATCCGGTGGACGCCACGGGCCGTGCCGGGAGGGGGAAGGGACATGGCAACTCCAGGGGGTCGGGCGGCAGGTTCGGGAGTCGGCGCCCCGGAACGAGGCGGTCCGTCACCCACCGTACCCACGCCGTCCGCGCCCATCCCCGTACGGCGCCGGGGATGGGCGTCCGGGGGCGGACGGTCACACCGGTCGGGCCCCTCGGGCCACGGGCGTCACCGCCTCCGTGCCGTGGCCCACCGCCGCTGCCGCTCCAACTCCTCGCGCACCTCGACCAGTTGGACCGCGACCGCGCTGGGGGCGGTGCCCCCTCGGCCGTCCCGGGAGGCCAGTGCACCGGGGACGTTGAGCACCTGCCGTACGCCGGGGGTCAGGTGCTCGGAGATCCGGGCGAACTGCTCGTCGGTCAACTGGTCCAGCTCGATGCCCTCGGCCTCGCAGACCTTGACGCACTCGCCGGCCACCTCGTGGGCGACCCGGAACGGCACCCCCTGCTTGACCAGCCACTCGGCGACATCGGTGGCCAGGGAGAACCCGGCCGGCGCCAGCTCCTCCATCCGCTCCCGGTGCACGGTGAGGGTGGCCACCATGCCGGTGAACGCCGGTAGCAGCACCTCCAGTTGGTCACAGGAGTCGAAGACCGGCTCCTTGTCCTCCTGGAGGTCACGGTTGTACGCCAGCGGCAGCGCCTTGAGGGTGGCCAGCAGGCCGGTGAGGTTGCCGATCAGCCGGCCGGACTTGCCCCGCGCCAGCTCCGCGATGTCCGGGTTCTTCTTCTGCGGCATGATCGACGAGCCGGTGGAGAAGGCGTCGTCCAGGGTCACGAAGGAGAACTCCTTGGTGTTCCACAGGATGATCTCCTCCGCGATCCGGGACAGGTCCACCCCGATCATCGCGGTGACGAACGCGAACTCGGCCACGAAGTCCCGGGCCGCCGTACCGTCCAGGGAGTTGCCGCTGGACCCGCCCTCGAAGCCCAGTTCCCGCGCCACCGCCTCGGGGTCCAACCCCAGCGAGGAACCGGCCAGGGCCCCCGAGCCGTACGGGGAGACGGCGGTCCGCTCGTCCCACTGCCGCAGCCGCTCCCCGTCCCGGGCCAGCGCGTGCACGTGGGCCAGCACATGGTGCGCGAACAACACCGGCTGGGCGTGCTGGAGATGGGTGCGCCCGGGCATCGCCACGTCCGGGTGGGCCTCGGCCAACCCGACCAGGGCCTCCTGGAGTTCGGCCAGCAGCCCGCCCAGGATCCGGGCGTGGTCCCTGAGGTACATGCGGAACAGGGTGGCCACCTGGTCGTTACGGGAACGGCCGGCGCGCAGCTTGCCGCCCAGCTCCGGGCCCAGCCGCTCCAACAGCCCCCGCTCCAGGGCGGTGTGGACGTCCTCGTCGGCGACGGTGCCGGTGAACGAACCGTCGGCCACGTCGGCCTCCAGCCGGTCCAACCCCTCGATCATCCGGGCCAGTTCGTCCTCGCTCAGCAGACCCGCCCGGTGCAGCACCCGGGCGTGCGCCCGGGAACCGGCGATGTCGTAGGGGGCCAGCCGCCAGTCGAAGTGGACCGAGGCGGACAGTTGGGCCAGCGCCTCGGCCGGCCCGCTGGCGAAACGGCCACCCCACAGGCGTACGTCCTGGTCGCTCTCACCGGACGAGGGGGGAGGCTGGGTCATGAGTGCTCCTTAGGGCTGCGCGAGGGTGTGCAGAAGTCGCGTCCGCCTCCCCACCGGCGCGGGTGGGGAGGCGGACGCGGACGACGGGGTCGGCTGGCGACTACTGTGCCAGGTCGCGCTTGGCCGCGATCTTGCTCGACATCCCGAACAGCTCGATGAAGCCCTTGGACAGCGACTGGTCGAAGGTGTCGCCGGTGTCGTAGGTGGCCAGGTTGAAGTCGTACAGCGACTGCTCGGACCGCCGGCCGGTCACGGTGGCCCGGCCGCCGTGCAGGGTCATGCGGATGTCGCCGCTGACGGTCTGGTTGGCCTCCTGGATGAAGCCGTCCAGGGCCCGCTTGAGCGGGGAGAACCACAGGCCGTCGTAGACCAGTTCGCCCCACCGCTGCTCCACCTGCCGCTTGTAGCGGGCGAGTTCCCGCTCCACGGTCACGCTCTCCAGCTCCTGGTGGGCGGTGATCAGGGCGATGCCGCCGGGGGACTCGTAGACCTCCCGGGACTTGATGCCCACCAGCCGGTCCTCGACCATGTCGATCCGCCCGACGCCCTGGGCGCCGGCCCGCTGGTTGAGCTGCTGGATGGCCTGGAGGGGGGTGACCGGCTGGCCGTCGAGGGCCACCGGGGTGCCGGCCTCGAAGGTGATGACCACCTCGTCGGCCTCCCGGGGGGTGGCCGGGTTCTCGGTGTACTCGTAGAGGTCCTCGATGGGACCGTTCCAGATGTCCTCCAGGAAGCCGGTCTCCACGGCCCGCCCGAAGACGTTGGCGTCGATGGAGTACGGCGACTTCTTGGTGGTGGCGATCGGCAGGCCCTTCTCCTCGCAGAAGGCGATGGCCTTGTCCCGGGTCATGGCGTAGTCCCGGACCGGGGCGATGCACTTCAGGTCGGGGGCGAGCGAGGAGATGCCGGCCTCGAACCGCACCTGGTCGTTGCCCTTGCCGGTGCAGCCGTGGGCGACCGTGGAGGCGCCGTGCTTCCGGGCGGCGGCCACCAGGTGCTTGACGATGGCCGGCCGGGACAGCGCGGAGACCAGCGGGTACCGGTCCATGTAGAGGGCGTTGGCCTGGATCGCGGGGAGGCAGTACTCCTGCGCGAACTCGTCCTTGGCGTCCGCGACCTCGGCTTCCACCGCGCCGCAGGCCAGCGCGCGCTTGCGGATGACGTCGAGGTCCTCTCCGCCCTGGCCCACGTCCACGGCGACGGCGACGACCTCGGCCCCGGTCGCCTCGGCGATCCAACCGATGCAGACGGAGGTGTCCAGGCCGCCCGAATAGGCGAGTACGACGCGCTCGGTCACGGGGTGCTCCTTACGATCCATGCACTGACTGGAATAAGTATGCAGTCCACCGCATGATTCGTCAACGTGCCTGTTCACAGCCGCGCATCCACCAGCCAGCCACCCCCGACGGACCGAACGGGGCATCCACCGAACCCACCCTGGACACCGGCCAGCCACCCCGAGCGGACCCGCGCATCGACGGGAACCCCGGAGGCGGTCCCGCACGGACGCCCTCGCCGGGGAACGCCCCGACGTGACCGCGCGAAGCCGCCCCAGCCAGCCACGGGGCGAGCCACCCACCCGAAGCGGGCCGCGCGGTCGCGTGGACGGGGCGGCACCCTCGGGACCCCTCACGGGCCGCCGCCACCCCCGGGGCTCAGCTCTCCCAGCCCTCCCGCAGCAGCCGGGCCAGCACCTTGGTGTGCGCGTGCTCCAGGTCCCGGGTCGCGGTCAGCAGGGTCACCGGCCCGTCGTCGGCGAGCCGCCTCAGCTCCTCCAGCGCCCGCCGGTGCCCCTCGTCGTCCAGTTCCGCCTCGTACCTGCGGACGAACTCCCGGTACCGCTCCGGGTCGTGCCCGTACCAGCGGCGCAGCTCGGCCGAGGGGGCCACCCCCTTGACCCAGCCGTCCCAGTCCGCGCGCTCGTGGGACATCCCGCGCGGCCAGAGCCGGTCCACCAGCACCCGCACACCGTCCGAGGGGCCGGGCTCCTCGTACACCCGCCGTACTCCCACTCTCGTGACCATGCCTCCAGCGTGGACCGCGCGCCCCGACGGCGCGAGTCCTCCGCCCCGGGCTCCCGGCGCCGCCAGGACAGCCCCGGGGGGCGCCGGTACCGTGGCGAGGGGGCGGACCTCGCCGCCCCGTCACCCTCTGACGCCGGCGGAGGTCACGATGGCTGGAGAGATCTCCTTCTTCGAGATCGGGGTCCAGGACGCCGAACAGGGGCGGGCCTTCTACCAGGAACTGTTCGGCTGGGACACCGAACCCGGCCCCACCGGGAACGGTCCGCTGCTGCGGGCCGGCCGCACCCAGGGCGGCATCCACGGCGGGGACGCCGAGGGCGGGACCTACCTGTTCTTCCGGGTGGACGACATGGACGCCGCGATCGAGCGGGTACGTCAACTGGGCGGCCGGCTCCACGAGTACGACCTGTCCACCCAGGAGGACCCGGACGTGGCGGCGGCGTACGGCCGGTTTCGGCTGTGCCGCGACGACCAGGGGTCGACGTTCGGGCTGCACCAGCCCCCGGCCTGAGCCGGTTCAGGCGCCGACGGCCTTGGTGAGGGTGCGCAGGCACTGCCGGAGCACCTGGTAGCGGGGACCGCCCTGCTCCTCGGCGTACTGCCAGGCCGCGTACAGCAGGCTCCACAGGATCTGCTGGACCCACCGGGCGTCCAGCTCGGAGTCGATGCTGCCGTCCCGGTGCCCCCGCTCCACGAGTCGGACCAGCTCCCCCTCGCCCTCGGAGCCGGCGTCCCACCCCTCGACGCCCTCCCACATCTGGGGGTCCTTGAACAGCAGGCTGAGGCTCTCCCCGAGGGCGAAGTACTCCTGGCACAACCGCTCCAGCGCCCCCAGGGCCGGGCCCTGGTCCAGTCGGGCCCGGCGGGTGGCCGCCGCGATGCCCTCCAGTACGTGCCGGGTCAGGGCGGCGACCAGGTCGGCGCGTTCGGGGAAGTAGCGGTGCACGGTGGTACGGCCCACCCGGGCCTCGGCGGCGACGTCGGCGAGCGACGCCCGGGGGTTGCGGGCGAGCACGGTGACCGCCGAGTCGAGGATCGCGTACCGGGTGCGGGCCCTGCTGCCGCTCTCCTCCGAGGCCTGAATGGGCTGTTCCATAAAGGAGAACGATACCGCCGAGCCTCTTTATGGAGAATCGGTTGACCGTTGTGGAACATCAGTGTTCCACTGTCGAACATGGCCGATCCTCAAAAGTCCGCGCCCCCCTCCTCCGAGCCCCTCAGACCCGGCGGGCCGTCCGAGTCGCCCGACCCCGACGGCAGCCGTCAACTCCCGGAGTCCGCGCCCCGGTTGAGGGTGCTGTGGGCCTACGCCCGCCCCCACACCGGCAAGCTGACCCTCGGACTGGTGCTCGGACTGATCGGGTCGGGCACCGGGCTGGCCACCCCGATGGTCACCAAGTGGGTCATCGACTCCCTGGACGCCTCCGGCAGCCTGACCGCCCCCGTGGTCACCCTGATCGCGCTGATGCTGCTCGGGCTCGCCGCCCTCGCCACCCAGTGGATCCTGCTGGGCACCCTCGGGGAGCGGGTGGTGCTGGAGGCCCGCGAGTCCCTGCTGCGCAGGCTGTTCCGCACCACGGTGCCCGGACTGGCCACCAAGCCCACCGGCGAGATGGTCACCCGCGTGACCTCCGACACCGTGCTGCTGCGCGAGGCCGCCACCTCCAGCGTCCTGGGCATCATCAACGGAGCGGTGATGCTGGTCGGCACCCTGGTGCTGATGGGGGTGCTGGACCCGCTGCTGCTGGGCACCACCGTGGTACTGGTGCTGCTGGTGGCCGTGCTGTTCATGTCGCTGATGCCGGCCATCGCCAAGGCCCAGGAACGGGCGCAGGAGCACATCGGACGACTCGGCGGCGCCCTGGAGACCTCGCTGCGGGCCATCCGCACCATCAAGGTCAGCATGGCCGAGGACCAGCAGGTCGAGCGGCTGCGCGGGGAGGCCACCGCCTCCACCGAGCAGGCGGTACGGGCGGTGCGCAAGCAGGCGTACGCCTGGAGCCTGGCGTGGGCCGGGGTGCAGGTGGCGATCATCGTGATCCTGGGGCTGGGCGCCTGGCGGGTGGCCGAGGGGCAGTTGGCCGTCTCCAGCCTGATCGCCTTCCTGCTGTACGCCTTCGGCCTGATGGAGCCGATCGCCCAGCTGAGCCAGAACGTCACCGCCCTCCAGTCCGGGGTGGCGGCGGCCGGACGCGTACAGGAGTTGCAGTGGCTGGACGTGGAGACCGACCCGCCGGCCGGCCTGGGCACCCCCGGCCCGCGTGACGAGGGTCCGGTCCTCACCCTCACCGGGGTGACCGCCTCCTACGGGCCCCAACTGCCGCCCGCCGTACGGGAGGTGTCCCTGCACGTCCCCCGCAAGGGCCACCTGGCGATCGTCGGCCCCTCGGGCGCGGGCAAGACCAGCCTGTTCTCCCTGGTCCTGCGCTTCCTCCACCCCCAGCGGGGCCAACTGCTGCTGGACGGCGCACCGTACGAGACCCTGGGTCACGCCCAGATCCGGTCCCGGCTGGCCTACGTCGAGCAGGACACCCCCCTGGTGGCCGGCACCCTCGGGGACAACCTGCGGCTGGCCCGCCCGGACGCCTCCCCGGAGGAGGTCGAACGGGTGCTGCGCCAGGTGCGGTTGACCGACCGGGTGGCCGGCCTGGAACAGGGGCTGGACACCCCGCTGTCGGCCACCTCGCTCTCCGGTGGTGAACGTCAGCGGGTGGCGATCGCCCGGGCCCTGCTGAGCGAGGCGGACATCCTGCTGCTGGACGAGGCCACCGCCCAGCTGGACGGGCTCACCGAGGCGGCCATCCAGGACGGCATCCGCGCCCACGCGGCCGAGCACGCGGTGGTCACCATCGCCCACCGGCTGTCCACGGTGGTGGACGCGGACACCATCGTGCTGATGGAGGACGGCCGGATACGCGCCCAGGGCACCCACCGGGAGCTGCTGGCCACCGACACGCTGTACGGAGAACTGGTCCGGGCCATGACCGTTCCCCAGGGCCCGGACCCGGCCGCCGTCGCTCCGGCGGAGGTCAACTCCCTGGCGTGAGCGGCCGGTTCGCGGGAGGGAGGCGGATCAGCTGGTCTTCTGGGCCAGCCGCAGCAGATGGTCGGCCAGGGCCTGCCCCCCGGTGGGGTGCCGGCTGATCAGCAGCAGGGTGTCGTCCCCCGCGATGGTGCCGATGATCTCGTGGACCTCGGCCTGGTCGATGGCCGAGGCGAGGAACTGGGCGGCGCCGGGCGGGGTGCGCAGCACCACCAGGTTGGCCGAGGCCTCGGCGGAGATCAGCAGTTCGCCTGCCAGCCGGGCCATCCTCGCCTCGCTGGCCGACTCCCCCAGCGGTGCCCGGGGGGTGCGGTCCCCGCCCTCGCCGGGTACCGCGTAGATCAGCTCGCCCCCGGTGTTGCGGATCTTCACCGCCCCCAGCTCGTCCAGGTCGCGGGAGAGGGTGGCCTGGGTGACCTGGAGGCCGTCGTCGGCCAGCAGTTTGGCCAACTGGCTCTGGGAGCGCACCGGTTGCCGGTTCAGGATGTCCACGATCCGACGGTGCCGGGCCGTACGCGTCTGGGGTACGGCCTGGCTTCCTCGCTCCTCGGTCATCCTCACTCCGGCTCCTCGTTGTGGCGGTCGGGTCCGGCTCACGCCGGCCGCGCCTCGGACTGTGCAGCGTCAAGAATGGCCGGCAGAGCCCGAACTAGCGAGTCCGCTTCCGTTTCGCCCAGGATCAGCGGTGGAGCGAGTCGGATCACTTCGGGGGCGACGGCGTTCACCAGGAACCCGGCTTCCTGGGCCGCCCGCTGCACCTGGGCGGCCACCGGAGCGGTCAGCACCACCCCCAGCAGCAGCCCCGCGCCACGTACTCCGCTCACCAACGGGTGCCCCAACTCCTCGATGCCCCCGGCCAGTCGGGCGCCCACCCGCTTGACCCGGGACAGCAGGTGCTGTTCGGCCAGGGTGTCCAGTACGGCCAGGCCGGCGGCGCAGGAGACCGGGTTCCCTCCGAAGGTGGAGCCGTGCTGGCCGGGGCGCAGCAGTCCGGCCGCCTCGCCGAAGGCCAGCGTCGCCCCCAGGGGCAGGCCTCCGCCCAGCCCCTTGGCCAGGGCGAGCACGTCCGGGCGCACCCCCTGGGCCTGGCACTCGAACCAGTGGCCGGTGCGGCCGATCCCGGTCTGCACCTCGTCCAGCACCAGCAGGGTGCCGGTCTCCTCGGTGATCTCCCGGGCGGCGGCCAGGTATCCGGGGGGTGGCACCACCACTCCGGCCTCCCCCTGGACGGGCTCCAGCACCACCGCGGCGGTGTCCTCGGTCACGGCTTCCCGCAGCGCGTCCACGTCCCCGTACGGCACGTGGTCCACTCCGCCCGGCAACGGCCGGAAAGGGGCCTGCTTGGCGGGCTGGCCGGTCAGCGCGAGGGCGCCCATGGTGCGGCCGTGGAACCCGCCCTCGGCGGCCACGATCCGGGGGCGGCCGGTCAGCCGGCTGATCTTGAAGGCGCATTCCAGGGCCTCGGCCCCGGAGTTGGAGAAGAACACCCGTCCGGGCCGTCCGGCCAGTTCCAGCAGCCGTTCGGCCAGGCGGACGGGGGGTTCGGTGGCGTAGAGGTTGGAGGTGTGCCCGAGGGTGGCGACCTGGTCGGACACCGCGCGCACCACCGCCGGGTGGGCGCTGCCCAGGGAGTTGACGGCGATGCCGCCGAGGAAGTCCAGGTACTCCCGGCCGTCGGCGTCCCACAGCCGGGCGCCCTCGCCCTGGACCAGGGTCAGTTGGGGGGTGCCGTAGTTGTCCATCAGGGACCGGTTCCAGCGTTGGGCCGCGGACTCGCCGCTCATGGTCACGCTCCTTCGGGCTGGTCGGCGGGCTGGTCGGTGACGGCATCGGAGTCGGAAACGGGGACGGGATCGGGCAGCACCATGGTGCCGATGCCCTCGTCGGTGAAGATCTCCAGCAGGATCGAGTGCGGCACCCGGCCGTCCAGGATCCGGGCGGTGCGCACCCCTCCGCGTACGGCGTGCAGACAGCCCTCCATCTTCGGCACCATGCCGCTGGACAACTCCGGCAGCAGGCGCTCCAGTTCGGTGGCGGTCAGCTCGCTGATCACGTCCTCGCTGTGCGGCCAGTCCGCGTAGAGCCCCTCCACGTCGGTGAGGACCATCAGGGCCTCGGCGCCGAGGGCGGCGGCCAGGGCGGCGGCGGCGGTGTCGGCGTTGACGTTGTAGACGCCGCCGTCGGCACCCGGTTCCTCGCTCTCGCCCCGGGCGATGGAGGAGACCACCGGGATGCGCCCGTCGTCCAACAGGGCCTGTACCGCGCCCACCTCGACCCCGGTGATCGCCCCGACCCGGCCGATGTCGACCGGCTGCCCGTCCTGGTAGGCGTACCGCTGGGTGGCGGTCAGGGTGTGGGCGTCCTCCCCGGTCATCCCGACGGCCAGGGGCCCGTGCCGGTTGAGGAGGCCGACCAGCTCCCGCTGCACCTGTCCGGCCAGCACCATGCGGACCACCTCCATGGCCTCCGGGGAGGTCACCCGCAGTCCGCCCCGGAACTCCGACTCCAGCCCCAGCCGGTCGAGTTGGGCGTTGATCTGGGGTCCGCCCCCGTGGACGACGACGGGGCGCAGCCCGACGTGGCGCAGGAAGACCACGTCCTGGGCGAAGGCGGCCTTGAGGTCCTCGTCCACCATGGCGTTGCCGCCGAACTTGATGACGACGGTCGCCCCGTGGAAGCGGGTGATCCAGGGCAGCGCCTCCACCAGGATGTGGGCCTTGGGCAGGGCGGTGTGCTGTCGGGGGGTGCCGGGCTGGCCGTCGGGGGTCTGGGATGTGGGCTGCGGGCCGGTCAGTGTCATGAGGAGTAGGCGCTGTTCTCGTGGACGTAGTCGGCGGTCAGGTCGTTGGTCCAGATCACCGCGGAGTGGCTGCCGGCGGACAGGTCGGCGGTGACGCGTACCTCGCGGTACCGCATGTCGACCTTGTCGCGGTCCTCCCCGATGGCGCCCGCACGGCAGACCCACACGTCGTTGATGGCCACGTTCAGCTGGTCCGGCTCGAACACCGCGTCGGTGGTGCCGACGGCCGACAGCACCCGCCCCCAGTTGGGGTCCTCTCCGTGCAGGGCGCACTTGAGCAGGTTGTTGCGGGCGATGACGCGCCCCACGGTGACCGCGTCCCGTTCGCTGGCGGCCCCGACCACCTCGACGCGGATGTCCTTGGTGGCGCCCTCGGCGTCGGCGATCAGCTGCCGGGCCAGGTCCTCGCTGACCACCCGTACCGCCTCGGCGAACTCGGCCGGGTCGGGCACCACCTGGGAGGCGCCGGAGGACATCAGGAGCACCATGTCGTTGGTGGACATGCAGCCGTCGGAGTCGATCCGGTCGAAGGTCGTACGGGTGGCCCCGCGCAGCGCGGTGTCCAGGTCGGCCGGCTCCACCACGGCGTCGGTGGTCAGCACCACCAGCATGGTGGCCAGTCCGGGCGCCAACATGCCGGCGCCCTTGGCCATGCCGCCGACCACGTAGCCGTTCCCCTGGTGGACGGCCGTCTTGTGCACGCTGTCGGTGGTCTTGATGGCCAGTGCCGCCCGGTCACCGCCGTACGGGGAGAGCGCGGCGGCGGCCTGGTCCACTCCGGGCAGCAGCCGGTCCATCGGCAGCCGGGTGCCGATCAGTCCGGTGGAGGCCACGACCACCTCGGCGGCGGACTCCCCCAGCGCCTCGGCGGCCCGTTCGGCGCTGCTGTGGGTGTCCTGGAAGCCGGCCGGTCCGGTGCAGGCGTTGGCGCCACCGGAGTTGAGCAGTACGGCGGCCACCTGACCGCCGGAGACGACCTGCTGGCTCCACAGCACCGGGGCGGCCTTGACGCGGTTGGAGGTGAACACCCCGGCTGCGGCTCGGCGCGGGCCCTGGTTGTGGACCAGCGCCACGTCGAGTTGGTTGCCGCTCTTCAGCCCGGCGGCCACGCCGGACGCGGTGAACCCCTGGGGGGCGGTCACGCTCACTGTCTGTCTCCGATCCTCTCGCCGTACGGCGGGCGGGTGCTCCGGGCGTCGTCGCCTCGGGTCACGGCGCGACGCCGGTGGTGGGCAGGCCCAGGGTCTCGGGGAGGTCCAGGGCCAGGTTCATGCTCTGCACCGCGCCCCCGGCGGTGCCCTTGGTGAGGTTGTCGATGGCGGCGACCGCGACCAGGCGGCCGGCCGCCGGGTCGTGCGTGGCCTGCACCTGCGCGCAGTTGGCCCCGTACACCGAGGCGGTGGCCGGCCAGGCGCCCTCGGGCAGCCAGTGGACGAACGGCTCGTCGCGCAGCGCCTTGTCGTAGGCCGCGCGGATCGCGTCGCCGTCCACCCCGGGGCGCACCCGGGCGGTGCAGGTGGCGAGGATGCCCCGGGACATCGGGGCGAGGGTCGGGGTGAAGGAGACGGTGACCGGCTCGCCCGCGATCCGGGAGAGGTTCTGCACCATCTCCGGGGTGTGCCGGTGCACCCCGCCCACCCCGTACGGGCTCATCGAACCCATCACCTCGCTGCCCAGCAGGTGGGGCTTGGCGGCCCGGCCGGCCCCCGAGGTCCCGGTGGCGGCGACCACCACCACGTCCGGTTCCACCAGCCCGGCCGCGTACGCGGGGAACAGGGCGAGGGAGACCGCTGTGGGGTAGCAGCCGGGTACCGCGATCCGTCGGGCACCGCGCAACGCCTCCCGGGCGCCGGGCAGTTCGGGCAGCCCGTAGGGCCAGGTACCGGCGTGGGGGGTGCCGTAGAAGCGGGCCCAGTCCTCGGCGTCGGTGAGCCGGAAGTCCGCACCGCAGTCGATCACCACGGTGCCCTCGCCCAGGGCCTCCGCCACGGCGGCCGACCGCCCGTGCGGCAGGGCGAGGAAGACCACGTCGTGTCCGGCCAACACCTCGGTGGTGGTCGGCTCCAGCACCCGGTCGGCCAGTGGTACCAGGTGCGGCTGTACCGTGCCCAGCCGTTGTCCGGCGCTGGAGTTGCCGGTCAGCGCGCCGACCTCGACCCGGGGATGTCCGTTCAGCAGGCGCAGGATCTCGCCTCCCGCGTAGCCGCTGGCTCCGGCCACCGCCGCTGTCACCACCATGGGCTCCTCTCCCTTTCGACAGCATGACTATACGTAGAGCAGTACGTTTATTCAATGGCGATCCGGGTCACCCCGCCCAGCGGTCGTGACCGGGCGGCTGGGTTGGCCCTTCGGTGCCGAGTGAGCCCCACGTCGTCCCCACGATGAGGCCGCCGTCGATGCGGGATGGCAGGATGAGCCGTTGCGTGACTGACAGACGGAGAAGCGGAACAGCCGGGGGCAACGCCAGTGCGTGAGGTCGTCTACTTATCCGAGGGCAAGCTGAGTGGGTTCCTGCCGGAGCCCAGACGGTCCCTTCCCACCATCAAACTGCACGCCGGTGGATCGATGGCCGGGATCAACGTGGAGACCCCGGCGACGGACCCCGGCCGAGAACTGTCGCGACGCCTCAAACAGGTGGAGAAGGACCTGGAGCGGCGCGCACCCTCGCACCTGGAGACGGATCTCACTCCCGGCCGCTGGGTGCAGTTCGAGGCCCCGCTGAGTTGGATCACGCTCCGTGGCAGGTACCAGGACCTCGTCTTGTTCGTGGACCCTGCGCCTAGCCCTCCCGAGACTGGCGCCACCCGTCGTCGCCTGCTCCTCCATGGATCAGCCCGTCATCTGAGCGGCCGTCCCCCGACCCAGGTTGACGGACCCGCGCTGACGGGAGAAGGGGGCAGAATTGACAGCGTTGGCACGTCCTTTGTCACGGAGGCCGGCCGTGTTCTCGCCGAACTGGCCCGCACTCAGGATCCGCTCGGCTCCGACCGACAGGACGGCGACACTCCGAACGGATCGGCCACCTCCCTGCCCCGGGCCGGCATCCGCGACCTCCTGACCGTCCTCGACGCCAAGAACGCCGAGGTCAACACCGCCGCACTCATGATCGGCTACGCCCGGGTGAGTGCGCTGCTGCCCGCGACCGCCACAGAGGGAGACTGTCTGGTCGCGAGCCCCTTGATCGTGGAGTACGTCAGCTAGTGTGCTGGCCGCCCCCATCCGGCGGTTGCTCCACAGCGCGGCCCTCGGTTGTTCCGGTCTCCGCCCTGCCGGTGACACCGGCCCCTCACACACGAGGTGAAGCTTCGCTTGTTCGCACAGCAGTCTGCACAGTCCACACGGCGTCACCCGCTCCAGCCGGGCGGCGGCCCAGAGGACGGCACCCCGGCGTCCGGTCACTCCCGGCGGCGGACGTGGGCGGCCGAAGCCACCATCTGGTACCTGCGCCTGATCGCGCTGTTGAACGTGGTGGCGGTCGTCTCGGTGCCCTTCCGGGAGAGGGTGCGCGAGCACAACGTGGGCGGGTACTTCACGCCCTACCTGGTCACGGCGGGGCTGATCTCCGCCGCGTTGGCGCTGTTCCTCGCGGTGGTGATGCGGCGCCGCAAGCGGGCCGCGTGGAACTTCAACATGCTGCTGGCCGGAACGCTGTTCGTCCTCTACGTGCTGGCGCTGACGCAAGCCGAGTACCGCACCCACCCGTTCAACTGGTTCTCGACCCTGCTGACCGGCCTGTTCGTGCTGGCCCTGCTGCTGGCCCGCAGGGAGTTCCGCGCCGTCGGTGACCCCTCCAACCCGCGCCTGGCGGTGGCCGTACTGGCCGGCGGCCTGTTGGTGAGCGGCACCGTCGGCACCCTGCTGGTGAGCGCCACCAACCACCACGCCGGAGCCCCGCTGATCGACCGGATCGGCTACACCCTCCTGCGCGGGGTCAGCACCGGTCCGTTCGCCGAGAGGTTCGACAGGGTCGACGCTCCGGCCTGGGTGGACGTACTGATCAACGTCCTGGTCGCGTTGACGTTCCTCCTCGTCCTGTACGCGTGCTTCCGCGCGCCCCGGGGCCACGGACTGCTCCGGGGGGAGAACGAGAAGCGGCTGCGCGAACTGTTGGGGGAACACGGCGACCGTGACTCGCTGGGGTACTTCGCTCTCCGCCGCGACAAGGCCGTCATCTGGTCACCGAGCGGCAAGGCGGCGATCACCTACCGGGTGGTGGGAGGCGTCACCCTGGCCTCCGGCGACCCCATCGGCGACCCCGAGGCCTGGCCGGGCGCCATCGAGCAGTGGCTGAGCGAGGCACGCCGGCACGCCTGGACACCCGCCGTGATCGGCGCCGGTGAGGAGGCCGGCACCGTGTACGCCCGCCACGGCATGAACGCGCTGGAACTCGGCGACGAGGCGATCGTCGAACGCGCCCACTTCACCCTGGAGGGGCGGCCCATGCGGGGGGTGAGGCAAGCCTGCAACCGGGCCCGTCGCGCCGGCTACACCGTACGTGTCCGCCGCCACCAGGACATCACGGACGACGAGATGGCCGTCCTCGTCGACAAGGCGGACCACTGGCGGGACAGCGACACCGAACGCGGCTTCTCCATGGCGCTCGGTCGGCTCGCCGACCCGGCCGACGGCCGCTGCGTGATGGTCGAGTGCCACGACGCCGACGGCCAACTGCGGGCCCTGCTCAGCTTTGTGCCCTGGGGGGCGAACGGCCTGTCACTGGACCTGATGCGCCGTGACCGCGACTCGGAGAACGGGCTCATCGAGTTCGCCGTGGTCGAGTTGCTCCAGCGAGGCCAGGACATCGGTGTGGAGCGGCTGTCGCTGAACTTCGTGATGTTCCGGGCCGTCTTCGAACGAGGCGCCCGGCTGGGCGCCGGGCCGGTGCTGCGCCTGTGGCGTGGAGTGCTGACCTTCTTCTCCCGCTGGTGGCAGATCGAGTCGCTCTACCACGCGAACGCCAAGTACCGGCCCATCTGGGAACCCCGCTACCTGCTGTTCGAGAAGAGCGGCGAGATCCCGAGGATCGGCATCGCCAGTGCCCGGGCCGAGGGGTTCATCACCACGCCCAGGCTGCCCGCGCTCCTCCGCCACCGGAACACCCACGGACCGGAAACGGTGTAGCCGGACCACTGCACGGAGCGCCTCCGGTGCCCACGCCGGCACCCACCCTCGGTCACGGCCACCTCGGCGGGCCGGCCGGCGCTGACGCCCCCCGGGGGGCCGGAGCACGGCGTCCCCCCTCGTCACGCCACGGTGCGGGGCGACGGGGCTGGCATACCGTGACCCGATGGGGAACGTGTTCGAGGGCGACGGGGTGAGCCTGGAGCTGTCCAACGGCGGCACCGAGGTGTTCGTCGAGGTGCTGGTGCTGGCCGTGTCCGACCTCGCCGAGGACGAGTGGGACCACCGCTTCGCCGCCCTGCTGACCTGGCAGGACCAGAACGTGAGGGGGCGCGGGGCCGTCGGCTTCGACCTGCGGGACATCGCGTGGGGCTCCACCCCGGCGGAGTGCACGCGGGCGAAGGACTTCGTCCTGCGCTCCGTCGACCTCGCGCTGACCGGTCACCGCTGGGACGAGCTGGGCTACGACCCGCCCTTCGTCCGGGACCACCTGCGGCGGTTCCGGTCGATGGTCGCCTCCTTCACGCCGACGCCCGCCGACGGGCCCGGTGACGGCTTCCCGTCGCCGGAGGAGCGCGCGGCGACCTCGTGCGTACGCCACCGCGTCCTCAGCGCGCTCCCCCACCAGGGAGGCTGCCTCCTGTGCGCCTCCCGCTAGGGTGTGTCGTTTGGATCTTGGGAGATCAGGGAGCGTGCTCTGGTGTCGTGGGCCGTGGACGCGGCAAGGCGGAGGGGGAGTCGATGCAGCGCATCGGCGGCAGCGACCCACAGCGACAACGCGGCGAGGTGCGGCACGCTCGGTGACACCGCACGCGAGCCTCGCAGTGATCCAAACGACGCACCCTAGGCACCCGGGCACGCCCCACCCGGCGCGTACCGGACGGAGGGTTTGACCTTCCAGCCGGGTCGAAGGTCTACCGTCGGGGCATGGGCAGGATGCGCATATCCCAACTGGCCGCACGCTGCGGCCTACCGGCCACCACGCTGCGCTTCTACGAGGGCGCCGGGCTGCTGCCCGCCGAGCGGACCCCCGCCGGTTACCGGATGTACGGCGAGGAGGCGGTGGACCGCCTGGCCTTCATCAGCGCCGCCAAGCACCTGGGGCTGCCCCTGGAGGAGATCGGCGCGCTGCTGACCGTGTGGGAGTCGGGGAGTTGCCGGGAGGTCAGGGCCGACCTGCGCCCCCGGCTGGCGGCCCGACTGGAGGACGCCCGGGCCCGGAGCGCCGAACTGGCCGCCTTCACCGACTCGTTGCGTGCCGCCCTGGAGCATCTGGACGCCCTCCCGGACCGTACGGACCGCTGTGACCCCGAGTGCGGTTTCCTCCGCGCCTCCCCCTCGCGGCCGGTCGACGTGGCCGTGGTCCCCCACCGGTCGGCCACCACCGGCACCGCGTCGGACACCGAGCGGTGGCGTACCGCCCCGGTGGCCTGCTCCCTGTCCGGTGACGGACTGCGCCAACGCGTCGATCGGTGGCGGGAGGTCCTGGACGGCGCCGAACGCAGCCCGGTCGACGACGGGCTCCGGCTGACCCTGCCGGTGGAGCGCGCGGCGTCGGTGGCCGCGCTCGCCGCCGACGAACAGGCCTGCTGCCCCTTCTTCGACTTCCACCTCCACCTGGACGGCCCGGCGCTGCACCTGGAGGTACGCGCTCCCGCCGAGGGGGCGGCCCCGCTCGCCGAACTGTTCGGCGAACCGTACGGAACCCCCGCCTGACGCCCCGCCCCACCCGACCCCTCCCACCGGAAAGACCTCGCCGTGCTCGTGACCCGCTCCCTGGCCCTGTTCGCCGTCGCCGCGCTGTTCGAGATCGGGGGTGCGTGGCTGGTCTGGCAGGGGCTGCGCGAACACCGGGGATGGGTGTGGGTCGGCGCCGGAGTCGTGGCGCTGGGCCTCTACGGCGTGGTGGCCACCTTCCAGACCGACGAGAACTTCGGCCGCATCCTCGCCGCGTACGGGGGGATCTTCGTCGCCGGTTCCCTCGCCTGGGGCGTGATCGCCGACGGCTACCGCCCCGACCGCTACGACATCGTCGGCGCGCTGATCTGCCTGGCCGGGATGGCCGTCCTGATGTACGCGCCCCGGGGCGACTGACCACCCCGGGGCGTCCGCTCAGGCGCCGACGTAGTCCGCCAGGTGCTGGCCGGTGAGGGTGGAGCGGGCGGCGACCAGGTCGGCCGGGGTGCCCTCGTAGACCACGCGACCGCCGTCGTGGCCGGCGCCGGGGCCGAGGTCGATGATCCAGTCGGCGTGGGCCATGACCGCCTGGTGGTGCTCGATGACGATCACCGACTTGCCGGAGTCCACCAACCGGTCGAGCAGACCGAGGAGTTGCTCGACGTCGGCGAGGTGGAGGCCGGTGGTGGGCTCGTCGAGCACGTAGACCGACTGGCCCTTCTCTCCCATGTGGGTGGCGAGCTTCAGCCGCTGCCGTTCCCCGCCGGACAGGGTGGTGAGCGGCTGGCCCAGGCGGAGGTACCCCAGGCCCACGTCGTCGAGGCGGTTGAGGATGGTGTGCGCGGCGGGGGTGCGTGCCTCGCCGGTGCCGAAGAAGTCCCGCGCCTCGGCCACCGACATCGCCAGCACCTCGCTGATGTCGCGTCCGCCGAGGTGGTGCTCCAGCACCGAGGGCTCGAACCGCTTCCCCTCGCACTCCTCGCAGGTGGTGGCGACGCCGGCCATCATCCCCAGGTCGGTGTAGACCACGCCGGCGCCCTTGCAGTTGGGGCAGGCCCCCTCGGAGTTGGCGCTGAACAGGGCCGGCTTGACCCCGTTGGCCTTGGCGAACGCCTTGCGCACCGGGTCGAGCAGCCCGGTGTACGTGGCCGGGTTGCTGCGACGCGAACCACGGATGGCGCCCTGGTCGACGAACACCACCCCGGCGCCCCGGGGGATCGAACCGTGCACCAGGGAACTCTTGCCGGAACCGGCGACCCCGGTGATGACCGCCAGCACCCCGAGCGGGATGTCGACGTCCACCTCGCGCAGGTTGTGCGTGGTCGCCCCACGGATCTCCAGCGCGCCGGAGGAGGTGCGTACCGTCTCCTTCAGGGAGGCCCGGTCGTCCAGGTGCCGGCCGGTGGGGGTGTCGGCGGACCGCAGCCCGTCGACGGTGCCCTCGAAGCAGACGGTTCCCCCTTCGGTGCCGGCACCGGGGCCGAGGTCCACCACATGGTCGGCGATCGCGATCGCCTCCGGCTTGTGCTCCACCACCAGCACCGTGTTGCCCTTGTCCCGCAGCCTCAGCAGCAGGTCGTTCATCCGCTGGATGTCGTGCGGGTGCAGGCCGATGGTGGGCTCGTCGAACACGTAGGTCACGTCGGTGAGGGAGGAGCCGAGGTGACGGATCATCTTCACCCGCTGGGCCTCGCCACCGGACAGCGTGCCCGAGGGGCGGTCCAGGGAGAGGTAGCCGAGGCCGATCTCCACGAAGGAGTCCAGGGTGTGTCCGAGGGTGCCCAACAGGGGGGCCACCGAGGGTTCGTCGAGGCCGCGCACCCACTCGGCCAGGTCGCTGATCTGCAGGGCGCAGGCGTCGGCGATGTTGATCCCGGCGATCCGGGAGGACCGGGCGGCCTCGCTCAGTCGGGTGCCCTCGCACTCGGGGCAGTCGGTGAAGGTGACCGCGCGTTCCACGAAGGCGCGGATGTGGGGCTGCATCGCCTCCTTGTCCTTGGACAGGAACGACTTGCGGATCTTGGGGATCAGCCCCTCGTAGGTGAGGTTGACGCCCTCGACCTTGACCTTGGTCGGCTCGTGGTGGAGGAAGTCCTCCATCTCCCGCTTGCTGAACTCGCGGATCGGCTTGTCGGGGTCGAGGAACCCCGACTCGGCGTAGACCCGTACCGTCCACCAACTGTCCGACTTCCAGCCGGGGATGGTGAACGCGCCCTCGGAGAGGGACTTGGAGTCGTCGTACAGCTGGCTGAGGTCGATGTCGGAGACGGTGCCCCGGCCCTCACAGTGCGGGCACATGCCCCCGGCCCGGGTGAAGGTCTGACGTACGGTCTTGCTGGCTCCCCTCTCGACCGTGATCGCGCCGCTTGCCCGGACGGTGGGCACGTTGAAGGAGAAGGCGTTGGGCGAGCCGATGTGCGGGCGTCCGAGACGGCTGAAGAGGATGCGCAGCAGCGCGTTGGCGTCGGTGGCCGTGCCGACCGTGGAGCGGGTGTCCGCGCCCATCCGCTGCTGGTCGACGATGATCGCGGTGGTCAGCCCCTCCAGTACGTCGACCTCGGGGCGGGCCAGGGTCGGCATGAAGCCCTGGACGAAGGCGCTGTAGGTCTCGTTGATCATCCGCTGGGACTCGGCGGCGATGGTGTTGAACACCAGGGAGCTCTTGCCGGAGCCCGAGACACCGGTGAAGACCGTCAGCCGGCGTTTGGGGATCTCGACGCTGAGGTCCCTGAGGTTGTTCTCCCGCGCTCCGTGGACCCGGATCAGGTCGTGGGTGTCGGCGACGTGCGCGGCGGGCGGTCGGCGGTCCGCGCGGGTGGCCTTGCTCATCGTGTCTCCTCGATTCGGTGGAGCCGCGCGGGGCGGTCTCGTCAACGTCGCCAGACGTCTCGCACGGTACGTCCCGGGTCTGACACCCGTCGCCGTCCCCGGGCGGTGGCTGTCAGACCCGGGGTACTCCCGCCGGCCCGGCGCCCCGGGAAGGGGCGGGGTCCCAACCGCCGTACGGAGCGGGCGGGTTCACCGGCCCGACCGGGGCGGACCGGTCACCGCCCGCGAGGCTGGGTGAAGCGGAGCATGTTGCCGGCGGGGTCCCGGAAGGCGCAGTCCCGTACCCCGTACGGCTGGTCGATGGGCTCCTGCACCACCTCGCCGCCGGCGGCCCGGACGTGCTCGAAGGTGGCGTCGCAGTCCTTGGTGGAGAAGATCACGCCGCGCAGCATCCCCTTGGCCAGCAGCTCCGCCATCACCTGCTTGTCGTCGGGCGAGGCGTTGGGGTTGGCGAGCGGAGGTTCGAGAACGATCTCCACCCCGGGCTGGGCGGGTGAGCCGACGGTGACCCACCGCATCCCCTCGAAGGAGACGTCGTTGCGTACCTCCAGGCCGAGGGTGTCGCGGTAGAAGGCCAGGGCCTTCTCGTGGTCGTCGACGGCGATGAAGCACTGGGAGAGTGTGATGTCCATGGCCCCGACGCTACGAGGCGAGGGGGCTTTCCGCTTCTCAGATCCTGACCGGTCGGGTGTAGATCTTGGCGACGCAGGCCGGGATGGCGGCACCGGCCTCGTGACGGCGGGCCCGGTAGGCGCTGGGCGGCTCGCCGACCAGCTCGGTGAAGCGGGAACTGAACGATCCCAGCGAGGTGCACCCGACCGCGAAGCAGACCTCGGTGACGCTCAGGTCGCCCCGGCGCAGCAGTGCCTTGGCCCGTTCCACGCGGCGGGTCATCAGGTAGCTGTAGGGGGTCTCCCCGAAGGCGGCGCGGAAGCTGCGGGAGAAGTGCCCCGGCGACATCAGGGCGACGTTCGCCAGCGCGGGAACGTCCAGCGGACTCGCGTAGTCACGGTCGATCGTGTCCCGTGCGCGCCGCAGCCGTACCAGGTCGTCCAGGTTCACGCCCCCAGCATCCCACGGGCGTTCCGCTCGTCGGGGGCAGCACTGGTCAGCGACAAGCCACCCTGGCGGGGTCCACGAGACGTGATCCGACGCGTGAGGATCTTGACGGTGCCCGACCTGGAGGGGCGAAACGCGGCAAACCGGGGTCACGGAGCACGGGTGGGAACGGTGGTGGCGGCTCCTCCGCACTCGTACGCGGAATGCTCCGATCCTGATCTTTGAGGCGACGACAGGGGGCGATCAGCCGTATACGGAGGCCGTGCGACGTGTCGCACGCCTCCTCCCGTACGCGAGCCGCAGCACCCCCTTTTCGCCATCTGAAAGAACAGCCTTGACCCGTAACCAAAATTGGCAAACCCTCTTCGTGGCAACCTCCCCAAGGCGTCGCCACCGACTTCCCGGAATTTCTGGTAATTCCGGCACTCTGGACGGAAGTGTCTTATCGGTGGAGAGCATCGGGGAATTCTGGTTGCCCCGTCAGGGAGGGGAGGTGATGTGAATGAGCACCGCTGTGGAGCCCGTGGAGGTCGTGGAGCAGGATGTCGAGCTGACCGACCTCGCCAGCCTGGCAGACGACCTGTTCGACGAGCAGGTGGAAAGGCCGGGTGTCGCCTGCGAAATCGCCACCTGAAGCGCGTAGGTGGATCCTCAGGGTCCACATTCCACGAGCGCGGACCCTGAGGATCGACTCGAAAGGTGGGGCGCTGTGTCCTCCCGCAAGAACGTCGTACTGCCCGGTGGCGACGGAGCCCGGGCAACCCTGTACGACCCTGACCGCATGACCTTCGCCAGCCTTCCGCCCCAGGTGGCCGAACGTGCCCGGCGCTTCGCCGCGGCCAGCCACTCGGAGGTCGAGCTCACCCCGCAGGAACAGCGGGAATGGGACGACCTTAACCAGTTACTGGCGACGGGCGCCCTGCCTGTCCCCGCAGACAACGACAGCACCCGGATCAACCAACTCGTCATCGGCAACACCTACCACTGCAACATGGGGTGCACCTACTGCTACAACGAACTGGACACCAAGGAGAAGAAGGGGTCTGAGGTACCCCAGGGAATGGAGTGGGAAACCGCCAGGAGGAGCATCGACGAGGTGCTTTCCCAGGCGGACCCGAAGAAGACTGTACGGATATTCTTCATCGGCGGCGAACCCCTCCTGGAACGGAAGATACTGGAACAGGGTGTGGAATACGCGGCAACCCGCTCACGGGAGACGGGAATTCGCGTCCAGTTCAACGTCTACACCAACGGCACCCTCCTCACTCCGCGCACCCTGGAGTGGTGCGAGGAGCACCGCATTTCCCTCATCATCAGCCTGGACGGACCACCGCTACTCAACAGTGAACGAGTATTTCTCTCTGGTCGACCGACCAGCAAGATCGTGCTGCGCAATATGCGCCGCATGATGGATACGCAGAGCGCCACGATGCGCCGAGTCCGCTCGGTGAGCCAGGTCGGCACGCCCTTGGTGGCACTCCACCGCTATCTGGTGGCACTGGGCTTCAACGAGGTCCACGTACAGCCGATGTACGACACCCAGGGGATCACCGCCGTCGGCCAGGAGGAGATGCTCCAGCTCCTGGACTGGTGGACCGAGCAACTGGAAGAAGGCGTGGTGATCGACATCATGCCGTTCTCCGCCTTCTTCCAGAAGATCCTGATGCAGGGCAAGGCCGTCAGTTCCTGGTACCCGTGCCAGGCGGCCCGCAACGCGATCACCGTCGGACCCGACGGGCGCGTCTACTCCTGCCATCACGCCATCGAGGAGACCGATTTCGAGCTGGGGCACATCTCACGCGGACTGCCCCTGGTGGAGGTGCGTCAGAAGCACTTCAAGCGGGTCGACGAGCGGGAACCGTGCGGCAGTTGCTGGGCCAAGAACATCTGTGGTGGCGAGTGCTACCACCGTTCCCTGTCGGCAGGCGCGGGAGAGTTCGGAACGCTTCCGGCCGCCTGCAAGGAGCGTAAGACCTTGATCGGCTTTGCCCTGGATGCCTTCTCCCGGATCGCCCGCTCCAACCCGGAGTCGCTGCGTCGACTAGCCACCGGACGACTCACCGTGCCCGAACCCCAGGAGTCCGCCTACCAGGCCACGGACCTGCGGGAGTTCGTGTGACGGCGACCGAGCGTCAGGTCGATCGCGGGAGTCTGGACTGGCTGGTACCTCCCACCGAGGCGGTGGTGGAGGACCGTGACCCACACTGCGACAAGGGGTTGTACGCGGACTGGGGTCGGCACCGCACTCTGGAGGAGACCATCAACCTCGCCTGGCACCTGCGGGCTGAGGCGGGGGTGTCCCGGGTCGCCGACATCACTGGTCTAGACCGGGTGGGACTGCCAGTCTTCAACACCTTCCGCACCACCGCCGACACCGGGAACCTCACGGTCACCTGTGGAAAGGGACTGCACCGGCCGGCCGCCCTGGCCTCCGCCCTGATGGAGGCATACGAACGGTACTGCGGGGAGCAACAGGGCCGGCGGGGCCCGACGTTGACGGTGGACCAGGCCCGGGAGTGTTTCGAGCGGGTGCTGCACCCCAGAGACCTGGTACTGGACACTCGTACCGACTGGGAGGAGTCGGCCCCGCTGGAGTGGGCGCCCAGCCGCGATCTGTTCGCTGACGAGGTGGTGTGGGTACCTGCCGACGCGGTGTACACCCCGTACCGGGCCGGCCGTTCACGGCTGTTCGCTGGTCACTCAGACGGGCTGGCCTCAGGCAACTGCCTCACCGAAGCCACCCTGCACGCCCTGTACGAACTGGTCGAGCGGGACAGTCGCTCGTTCGGCGAGGTGCTGCGACTCGGCCAGCGGGTGGACCTGCACTCGCTACCGAAGTCCCTGGCCGGCGTAGCCCGTCAACTGACCGAGGCGGGAATCGAGGTCTCCCTGTTCGCCTTCCGCTCCTCGCTGGAAATCACCAGCTTCTTCGCACTCGGTGACGACCGGTTGGCCGAGAACGCGATGCTGGTCAACGCGGGTGCTGGCTGCCATCTGAATCCTGCGGTGGGTGCGGCGCGGGCTCTAACCGAGCTGGCACAGTCCCGGTTGAGTGTGATCTCCGGGTCACGCGAGGACTTCAGTACCCGTTTCCGCGACCGTCGTACGGAGACCTATCAACGAGCCCACGAGCGCGCGACGCGCTGGAGTGAGGGCTGGCCCGCGGTGACCTTCGACCAGGTGCCCGACGGTTCGTCGGGCAACCTGGAACGTGATCTGTCCATCGTCGGCGAGCGGCTACGTGCGGCCGGCCTCACCCGGTTGCTGGTCACCGACCTGACTATGAACCCGGCCGGTCCCCGGGTGGTCAAGGTAATCGTTCCCGGCCTGGAGTTCGTCGTGAACGAGCCGTCCCGGATCGGCAGTCGCTTCTACCGGACCGCCCGCGAGGTGAGGAAAGGATGATCCCGGAGCCTGATCCGTCGGTGGTCGCCGCCCTGGAACGGCTCACCCCGGAGGAGTTGACGGTCTTCGTCGGCCCCTCACTGGTGGGTTCCCCGCTGGCCACACCCTGCGCGCGACTGACGGTCCCACCCATCCGGGACGGCGACCTCACCGCCCTGATCAACAGCCCCACCCCTCCAGCAAGAGTGCTGGTGGTCGACGGGTATTTCGGTGCGGGGCAGGCGGTCAACCTCACCGAGATCCGCGACACACTCCGCGCCGGAGTACACCTCTACGGCTGCTCCAGCATGGGCGCCTTGCGGGCTGTCGAGGCAGCCCCCTGGGGCATGACGGGTCTGGGGAAGGTGTTCGCCGCGTACCGGGACAGCATACGTACGCAGGACGAGAACGTGGCGTTGCTGCATGACGAGGACTATCAGCCACTGACCGTCCCCACGGTCAACCTTGACGCGCTGTGCACCCTGCTCGAAGACGAGGGCGCCCAGCCAGGGCCGGCGGGCGCTTTCCAGCGGGCTGCCAGCTCCCTGTACTTCGGGGACCGTACCTTCACCGCGCTGCGTCGCCTGGGAGAGCAGTACCTGCCCGATCACCATCAGGTGCTGGACCGGCTGACTCGGCCGGCGGAACGCTGGCGTTGGGACGTCAAGCGGCAGGACGCCGAGGAGTCCCTCGCCGGGCTGGCGCTGGGCCAGGCACCCCAGCCCACGACACGTCCGCTCTCCCCGGTCCCGGACCGGGTGGACCTTCTCCTCGGGAACGGGTGAACGGTGCGCGCTTTCGGCAGAAGTTACCAACGCCTTTACCTGGCAGCCGTGGGGTCCCGGTTCGGCGACTCCGCCCGTACCTCGGCGATCGCGGTACTCGCGGCTCAACTAACCAGCAGCCCGGCAGTATTGTCCTGGGTGTCGGCGATGTCCTTCGCGCCCTGGCTGCTGTTCGGGCTGCCGGCCGGCGCCCTGGTGGACCGGGTGGACAAACGCCGCGCGTTCCTGTGGGCGGACGGGGCCCGCTGTCTGTTGCTGGTAGTGCTCACCACGCTGGCCTTCGCCGGTCAGCTGACCATCCCCTGGCTGATCGTGTGCGCGTTCGCGCTGACCAGCGCACAGACGATGGCCGACAGTTGCTTCACCGGGATGCTGCCCACGGTGGTTGACAATGACCAGCTAGGCCCCGCCAACGCCCGGTTGAGCGCCTCACAGTCGACCGCTCAGGTGGCCGGGCCTCCGACCGGGAGTGCCCTGGCTGCCCTCGGAGCTGGTTGGCCCTTCCTCCTCAACGCCCTCACCTTCGGCGCTTCGGCTGCCTGGGTCAGTTCTCTCCCCACCGACACCGGCCGTCGTCCCCACACCGACGGTTCGGACGCTGAACCCCGCCAGGCGGGGTGGCGGAGGCTGCGGGCGGACATAGCGGAGGGGGTACGCAGGGTCCGGGCGCGACCACCACTGCCCCTTCTGCTCGGCGGAGTCGCGGTGAGCAACCTATGCAACGGACTGAACAGCGCTGTGTTACCTCTGCTGGCCACCCGCGAACTGGGTGTCAGCATGGCCAGTTACGGCTTCCTGATTGGGGCCAACGCCGCCAGCATGGTGGCTGGCAATCTCACGGCGGGCGCGGGGCTGAAACGTGGAGTGGCCGACCACACACTGGCCACCGCCGCGATCGCGGTGAAAATCCCGGGCTTCGCCCTGGTCTGCCTGGCGCCCTCGTTCGCCGCGCTACTGGTGGGCATGGCCGTGCTGGGGCTGGGGGCGGGCATGTGGAACGTCCCCTCCTCCACCCTGATGATGCGGTCCGCCCCGCCCGAGGTGCTGGGACGGACCAACGCCCTGTTCCGCACCGTGGCAGTAGCCGGGATGCCGCTGGGAGCCGTGCTCGGCGGAGCGGTCGCCACCCTCTGGGGACTACGGGCCAGCGCCGCCACCGCCGGTGCGCTCACCGTGTTGTTGCTGATCTACTTCATTCGCCGGATCCGCGCCCCGAAGGTCGTTACCGGTGCCCCGGCCGTTTCCTGGAGGCCGTGATGTCCGGTCTGTCGTCCGACACCCTCGCCCAGCTTGACGCGCACTGGAACCGGACCCACTGGGTGGGCCGTGACCAGGCGGCAGACCAGCCGGTCACGGCCGAACGACTGTGGTCCCTGCTGGAACACCCGGGAATGCACTGGCCGTACCTGACTCTGGTGCGCGCCAGTGTGCAGCCGGCCCTGAAGGACTTCAGCACCGAGGTCCCCGCTCATCGACAACGGCGACTGGACCCGGCGCGAATACGGAAACTGGTCGACGAGGGCCACACCCTGAAGTTCCAGCGGCTGGAGGACTTCGATGACGACGTCCGGCATCGTGTGGCCGCGTTCCAGAACGAGTTAGCCATGGTCACCACTGCATACGCCTTCGTCACCCCGGCCGAGTCGACGGGCCTCAGCTTCCACCGGGACGCCTCCCACGTGGTGGCCTGGCAGTTGGAGGGGACAAAAAAGTGGACGGTGGTGCGCCCCGAACCGGGAGTCAACCCGGACGCCGGTCTGGAGCCCGAACCCCGGGGCGAACACTTCGAGTTCACCCTTTCTCCGGGAGACGTGCTCTACCTGCCGCACGGTTGGCCGCACCGGGCCACCACCGGCGAGGGCGGGTCCACCCATCTCACTTTCACTCTCGCCCGCCCCACCCCGTCGGCGCTGGCGGCGGAGCTGCTCGCCCGAGCGGGGACACCCGAACTGTCTCCAGCGCGGAACACCGCGAACGCCGCTGTCGAACGACTGGGACTGTGAGATGAGCACTTCGGTGGAGAGCACGGTGCGGGCCCTGCTGGCGGTCCCCCGCTGGGAAGGGACCTTCCGGGTCCGTCAGGGGGATCGAGACCTGACCGACTCCTATGTGGAACTGCGTTTCAAGGATCCCCGTCTAGGCGGCTACCTGGACCGCACCCGCACCGAACGGGACTGGCAGGACGAGAGGTTGACGGTGTGGCTACGCGGCCCCTGGTCCTGGCAGCTAGCTGCCCTAGGCCGCGGCGAACCCGCGATGGAACACGCCCAGGAGTGGGACCGCAACGTGTGGACGCTGCTGATCCCACCCGATACCCAAGTGACCGTGCACAGCCCACGACGGGCATTCGCAGTGGTCCGTACCGCCCTGGGGACGATGTCCGACGCCCAGGTCCGGGTGGGCCGCACTCTGACACTCCATGCCGGCCCCCGGGGGCTGGTGGCGCAGCTGGACTGGCTCTCGGAAACAGTGGAGGAACACCTCCTGCGGGGCTACGGACTTAACCTGTCGACCCCGGTGAGCGACTGGCACTCCGCACCCATGGAACATGTCGTGGCCCGAGTGACCGACCAGCTCGGGTGAACCCACTCCAGGGCCGTGATCCGACTGGGACCACGCACGGGACCCAGGGCCGGAGCCACGGATGGCCCCGACGACCGGCCAGGGAGCGCCCGGCCTACGACACACACGGTCGCCACCAGGACGCCGTCTCAGCCGGCCCTCAGCTCCCTCCCACACCCCCGGACCGTTCGTCCATACCCCGACCCTGTCCGGTCGGTCGGCCGACCACGGTGCCTCGTACGCGCCCTCTCCACCGGGGAACCCCGGGTCCCCGTCGAGGCCCGTGCGCCCAACCGCCCCCGGGACCAGCCCCGTTGCTCCCCGGGGTGTCCCGCCGGTCGACGGCGCCCTCAGTCCTCGGCGAACCCGCTCGCCGGTACGGCACGGAGGAGCAGGCCCTCTCCGCCGGTGAACCCCACGCCCTGGAAGGAGGGGCCCCGGCGGTGGACGGTGAAGCCCAGGTCCAGGTGGAGGTCGACCGAGGCCCGGTTGCCGGCCGAGACGAAGCACCAGGCCTCCGGCCGGCGGCGCCAGATCCACTCCACGCGGTACCGGGTGAGCGCCCGGCCGACACCGTGTCGTCTCCAGGGGGCGGCGACGGTGACCCCGGTGAGGTAGTAGCCGGCCGGCGCCCCGTCCTGGTGGGCCGGCAGCAGGGCCAGGTTGGCGTAGCCGACCGGGGCGTCCCGTTGGAGCGCGGCCACCACCAGCCCCTCGGGGTGGGCCAGCGCCCGGCTGATGCGGGCGCTCCACTCCGGGACGGTGCCGCCCCGTACACCGACCTGGAGATGGGCGAGCCGCTCGACCTGGTCCGAGGTGGCGGGCGCGACCTCGATCGGAAGCCGTTCGGGGCGGTCACCGGACCGGGGTGCGTACGGCGCGTAGGGCGACCGTTCCACGCCCGCCCTCCTCTTCTCGTTGCGGCTCGGTTCAGGCGGGCAGGCTGAGGTTCCAGGCGCCGGGCCGGCCGGTGAAGTGGGTGACCGACAGGGGCTGAGGCTCGATGTGCCAGTAGCTGTTGGGGTGCGCCTTGAGGGCGTAGCAGAGGGCGGCGCGTACCACGGTGGGTTCGACCACGGCCACGATCCAGGTGCCCTCGTCGGCCGGCCGGGTGTCCAGCCAGCCTCCGATGCGGGAGATGAAGGCCAGCAGCGACTCGCCTCCGTGGGGGGCGGCGGTGGGGTCCGACAGCCAGCGGTCCACTCCGGCCGAGTCGCTCTCGGCCACCTCGTGGAGGGTCTTGCCCGCCCAGCGGCCCATGTCGCAGGCGCGCAGGGCGGGTTGGGCCAGGGGGAAGAGTCCGAGGGCCTCACCGGTCTCGCGGGCGCGCGGGGAGGGCGAGCAGTAGCGGAGTTCGGCGGCGGTCAGCGGGTTCAGTGGTCCGCTGGCCTGCTGGACGTCCTTCCAGCCGGTGGTGTCCAGGGACCGGTCGTCCTGGAAACGTGTGTCGTGCACGTCGGAGCTTCGCGCCGTGGCGAGGAGTGTGAGCCGCATCTGCATGGAGGGAGCGTAAGCGTAGGCGGCCTCCGGTTCGAGGGCGGCCGGGTGTCGGGCACGGGTCGGTCCACGTCGGGCACCGGCCGGGCGGAGGACTCACCGGGCTCACCCGGGGCGCGGCGCCTCACTGTTCGCCGCGCAGCATCCAGGTGCCGGGGGCGTTCAGGGGCTCGAAGCCGTACCGGGCGTACAGCTGGTGGGCGTCCTCGGTGGCCAGCAGCATCCGGCGGAGGCCGTGGGGCTCCAGCCGTTCGGTGACCGCCCGTACCAGGGCGCCGCCCAGTCCCCGGCCACGGTGGGCGCGGTCGACGTAGACGTCGCAGAGGTAGGCGAAGGTGGCCAGGTCGGTGACCACGCGGGCGTAGGCGAGCTGTTCGCCGGAGTCGGTGGCGTACAGGCCGAAGTTGAGCGAGGCGTCCATGGCGGCGCGTTGGCGTTCGCGGTCCCGGCCGAGGGCCCAGTAGGCGTCGGTGGACAGCCAGTGGTGGACCCGGTCGACGTCGAGCCGGTCGGGGTCGGTGGAGATCTCGTAGTCGAGGTCCGCCTCGGGGAGGTGTTCGGCCATGCCGTGACCCTGGCACAGCCTCGGGGGGCTGTCGACGTCCTCGGGTGGCCGGGCCCGACCGGCTCCGCGCGGCGCCCACCCGGTCACCCCACCCGAAGGGGGCCGTGTCCTCGCGTGGTCCGGGAGAACGCGCCGGTACGGGTGGGGGCCGAGGCGCACGACCCCCACAACCGCCCTAAACTGGGGCACATCCCGCACACCCGCACACTCGGGAGGAACCGCGATGCGAGCACACGCCGGCGACCGACTGCTGACCCACGGCAGGACAGTGGGCCACCGCGACAGGGTGGGCGAGATCGTGGAGGTGCTGGGCCCGGACGGCCAGCCGCCCTACCGGGTGCGGTTCGAGGACGGCCACGAGACGGTGATGTCCCCCGGGCCCGACTCCGTCGTACAGGGCGAGGCCGAGCCCGGGGAATCCCTCAGCGGCTGAGGATCAGCGGCGGGCGGGGCGCCGGTAGTGGTCCCGCACCACCCGGTCCATGGCGCCGATGCTGTCCTCCCCGACCTCCTTGGCGGAGAAGAACACGTGCCCGCGCACCTCGGGGAGGGACCGGGCCAGGGTCAGGTGGCGGGACAGCTCGGCCGGGTCCTGCCAGGCCTCGGGCTGCTCGGGGTCGCCGGCCTTGTAGAGCGCCTCGCCCAGGTACAGGTCCACCCCGGTGCCGCGTACGGTGCGCGCCCACCAGGGAGCCAGCTTGGCGTAGTCGGCGTCGGCGAAGCCGATGTGCCAGTACAGCTGCGGCACCACGTAGTCCACCCACCCCTCGCGGATCCAGCGCCGGGTGTCCGCGTACAGATCGTCGTAGGTCTGCACGCCGGCCTTGGTGTCCGATCCGTCCGGGTCGGACTCCCGGTTCCGCCACACCCCGAACGGGCTGATGCCGAACGGCAGTCGGGGCTTGACCCGGCGCACCTCGTGGGCGAACTCGCACACCAGCCGGTCGATGTTGTCGCGCCGCCAGGAGGCGAGGTCGGGGAAGCCGGCACCGTGCTGGCGGTAGGCCTCGGAGTCGTCGAAGACCTCCCCCTCCAGGGGGTAGGGGTAGAAGTAGTCGTCCCAGTGCACCCCGTCCACCGGGTAGCGGGTCACCGCGTCCAGCATCGCCTTCTGGACGAACCGGCGGACCTCCGGCAGCCCCGGGTTGTAGTACAGCCCCTCGCCGTAGCGGACCACCCATCCGGGATTCCGGCGCGCGGGGTGGTCGGCGTGCAGCTTCGCCGGGTCCGGGTCGATCGCCACCCGGTACGGGTTGCACCAGGCCTCCAGTCGCAGCCCTCGACGGTGCGCCTGGTCCAGCGCGAACCGCAGCGGGTCCCAGCCCGGGTCACGCCCCTGCGTACCGGTCAGCCACGCCGACCAGGGCTCGTGGGGCGAGGGCCACAGTGCGTCCGCGGTCGGGCGGACCTGGAAGTAGACGGTGTCCAGCCGTCGACGTACGGCGGTGTCGAGCTGGGCCACCAACTCCCGCCGCTGCCGCTCCGGTTCGGCCCCGGCCGTCGTCGGCCAGTCCCGGTTGTCCACCGAGGCGATCCACATCCCCCGACGCTCACGGCGGTGGTGGCGCCGGCCGCCCTGGTCGGTCGCCGCCGGGTCGCTCCGGTGGCCGGTCGCCGCCACCGCGCTGGACGTCAGGCCGAGCCCGGACACCGCGGTGAGGGTACCCACCGCGAACGCTCTACGACTGACGGACCCCATATAGCCCCCTGTGCTGTGGTTTCACGCGGTCCCCGGCGTTGGGAACCGCCGCGCCCGATGGTGACGGTGCCGGTGAGTTCCCGACAAGTCCCCGGGCGGCACAGCATGGACCGGCCGGTGGTGCCCGTACCGTCGACACACGGGGAACGCCCCGACCCGCCACCCCGTCGCCGGGGAGCCGGAAGGGCACAGGTAACGTCGACCGGCGAAGCGGCGAAGACAGGAGCCGCGTGGCGGGCCGGCCACCAGGGGCGACCGGTAACGGGCCCCGGCCAGGACCGCCGTACCCGGCAGCGGCGAAAGGCACGTAGTGACGGACATCGAACGCGTCGGAGTGGTGGGCTGCGGCCTGATGGGCTCGGGCATCGCCGAGGTGTGCGCGCGCTCCGGGCTGGAGGTGATGGTCGCCGAGACCACCGGTGAGGCACTGGAGCTGGGCCGTACCCGGCTGGTGAACTCCCTGGACAAGGCCGTGCAGCGGGGCAAGCTCGACGCCGGGGAGCGGGACGCGACCCTGGACCGGCTGACCTTCACCACCGACCTGGGCGAGTTCGCCGACCGCGATCTGACCATCGAGGCCGTCGTGGAGAACGAACAGGTCAAGACGGAGATCTTCCAGGTGCTGGACCAGGTGGTGACCCGCCCGGACGCCATCCTGGCCTCCAACACCTCCTCCATCCCCGTGGTGAAGCTGGCGGTGGCCACCTCCCGCCCGGACCGGGTGGTGGGCGTCCACTTCTTCAACCCGGCCCCGGTACAGCGACTGGTGGAGCTGATCCCGGCGCTGACCACCAGCGAGGAGACCGTCACCCGGGCCGAGACGGTGGTACGCGAGGTGCTGGGCAAGCACCCCATCCGGGCCCAGGACCGCTCCGGTTTCGTGGTGAACGCCCTGCTGATCCCCTACCTCCTCTCGGCGATCCGCATGTTCGAGTCCGGTGTCGCCAACCGGGACGACATCGACCACGGCATGGAGTTGGGCTGCGCCCACCCCATGGGGCCGCTCAAGCTGGCCGACCTGATCGGCCTGGACACCGTGGCCTCCATCGCCGAGTCGATGTACGTGGAGTACAAGGAGCCGCTGTACGCCGCTCCCCCGCTGCTGCAACGGATGGTGGACGCCGGGCGGTTGGGCCGTAAGTCGGGCGCCGGCTTCTACCCCTACGGCTGAGGCCCCACCGACCGTTCCCGATCCCGGGACCGCGCCCGCCCCGACGTCGGGGCGGGCTGCCGGGGCACCCTCGGGGTGGCACGCCGCAGGGCCAGCAACGCCACGTCGTCCGACAGCCGCCCCGCACTGTGCCGGTCCAGCGCCCGGCACAGCTCACCCACCACGGTCGACGGGTCCAGGTCGGCGGCGCACCGCGCCGACCGCTCCACCTCCCGCCCCATCGGGAAGAACTCCCCCCGTACGTCCCGGGCGTCCGGGGCACCGTCGGTGTACAGCAACAGCCCCTCCCCGGGCTCCAGATGGAGCCGCTCGCTGACCAGCTTCTCGGGCAGCGGGAACAACCCCAGCGGAGGCAGCGGCTCGGCCCCGCTCGACGGCTCCGCCCCCGGGTGCTCCCCGGGCGCCTTCGGCTCCGCCGCTTCCCCACCGAGCCGGTACGGCCAGGGGTGGCCGCAGTTCAACGCCTCCACCCCGCCGTCGGGGCGGACCTCCAGCAGCAGGGCGGTGACGAACTCCTCCTCACTGTCGGACTCCTGGGCCCGCAGCGCGACGTCACCCCCGAGGGCCCCGCCGGCCGCCCCGACCAGGGGCGGATAGTCCTCGAACTCCCGCGCCCGCCCGCTCAGATGACGGGCCAGCCCCCGCTCCAGCCGCCACAGCACCCCGTCGAGGGAGGGCTCGTCGTGGGCGGCCTCCCGGAAGGTGCCCAGCACCGCCGCGACGGTGCCCAGGGCGGGCAGGCCGTGCCCCCGTACGTCGCCGATGACGACCCGTACCCCGTACCGGGTGGACACCACCTCGTACAGGTCACCCCCCACCGCCGCCGAACGGGAGGCGGACAGGTGCCGCACCGCCACGTCCAGCCCGTCCACCCGGGACGGCAGGGGACGCAGCAACGCCTGCTGGGCGGCCGAGGCGACCTCCCGCAACTGGTCCAACTCCCGCCCCAGCCACAGGTGGTGGCCGGCCGCCCGCCAGCAGGTCAGGGCCACCACACAGACGGCCAGCGCGGTGCACCACGCCAACGCGGGCTCCCAGGGCTGACCGAGAGCGGCCAACGGAGGCAGCACCAGCAGCACGGCCACCCCGCTCACCAGCACCGGCTCCCGTCGGGCGGTCAGCACACAGGCCAGCGCGGGGGTGACCACGAGCAGCGGCACCGTCCGCCCGTCGGCGGCGTGACCGCACTCCAGCAGCAGCACCACGGCGATCCACAGGGGAGCGGCGGCGGAGAGGAGAAGGTGATGTACGGTGCGCGGTCGGACGAGCCACCCTCCTGGCGACGTCTCCGACGTTCCGATCCTCACGATGTGACGGCCCCCTCGCAGGTTCCGGGACGGGGCCACCCCGAGCGGCGGACGACGGGGCGACCGCGCCGATTGTGTACCGACCCGGGGACACCGCGAACACGGCTTGGAATCCCTCTCACACCAACGAGTGAGCGCTCACGTGCGAGGGGCAGTTGCCAAGGTCACCGTCACCCCACACCGCTCCGAGAACACCACCATTCACGGGCGGACACGACAGAAGCCCCATCACTGACATTCCGCCCTCCCGGAACCCCGGTACGACCCGCCCCCATGGCCAGGTTCCCGACGCGGGTGCGGTGTCGGTGCCCCGGTTCCCGACGACGGCCACGACAGCCACACCAGCGCCCGGTCACATGGCCGACATCTGCCCACCAAGCCCAGCCACCACAGGAGCATGGGCACCCACAACACCTGCGCGGCCACCCCGACACCGCGCCCGGCAGGCAGGCACCACACCAGCCAACCGCCGCCCACAGCACGCCACTTGACCGGTACGACGCCCCCCACACCACCCACACCGTGGCCGCCCCGGCCCCCTCCGCACCCCACGCACAGGGTGCCCGGAACCAGCGGAACGGGCGGCCCCGTGGGGACCGCCCGTTCCTTGGTGGGCGCGCGGTGGCGCCCTCTCCGCCTCGGGTCGGGTGGCCACGGCTGGGACGCCACCCACTGGCCCGAGGGCCGCCACCCCACCCGGACCGAACTCGACGAGGCCACCGGCCACCGCCCGCTGTACCTCAC